>NZ_JAFIQV010000001.1 GCF_017356015.1 Azospirillum sp. SYSU D00513 | reverse complement strand
AAGGCCCAGCTCCTGACGGAGCTGGGCCTTTTGCGTTGGGGCCGACGCGGGCCCGAAGGGGAGAGGTCACGCGCGGCGCGCCGACCTCATTCAACCGACGCTGCCGGATTGTAATGAGGCCCACTGTCGTTCAGGATTGCGATCCTGTTCGGACGGAGGCCGCGCAAGCGAAGGGACGGGGCGTTGCATTGTGCACCCACCGCACAACGGACCGGATGAGCTGGCAAGCCTAAGCTCCTGTTCCAGCTTATCAAACCGCCTCCGGGTGGGCGTTGTGCGAAACGGAGTTCCAGCACGGTCGGCACAACGGTGCACAAGGGCATCGCCTTGACCCGCTGCGACAAAGCCGGCCTCGCCTTGCGGAACCTTCCGCGAACCCCCAGCCTTTAATGGCTGTGGGGTTGGTGGAATGGCCGGGGCATGGCGAAGAAGCCTATTGTCGGAGAAGAGGGAACAGAGGAGATCCTGGCCGAAGCGCGCCGCGTCCTCGACGCCCGCGACGGCGCGGCGCTGGCGCGCAAGGTAACCTTCGACGATCTGGCCGGCGCGCTCGACGATGACTTCGACCCGTCCTACACGGCGGAGCGGGTTCTGGCCATGTTCGCCCCGGACCGCCGGCGCGTCCTGAAGGCCCGGCTGTCCGCGGGTGCCGGCCAGCGGGACGATCAGGACGGCGAGGGCGTGACCGTCCATCTGCCCGCCGACCTCGCCGCGCGGCTGAGGGAGATCGACGAGCAGCCCCTCGCCGCCATCCGTGCCCTGGTGGAGGGCAAGGCATCCCTGTCCGAACCGGGCAGCGAGGAGTTCTGCCGGAAGCGGCGGTGCGCGCCGCAGATCCTGCTGTCCGACCCCGGCGACTGGACCTGCCAGAGCTGCGGCCTGACGGGCCGGGTGGACCAGCCCTTCAACGACATCATCGGCGCCCGGCTCGCCGAGCAGAAGGGCAGGATCGCCGAACTGCACGCACTCGCGACCGCGGTCTATGAGAGCTGGGGTGCGGGAGGGCGCTTCACCGCCGCCGACTGCGCGGCACGGCGCATCCTCGCCGGGCGGGGTGACCGCGACCGGGTGAAGCTGCTCCTTCCGGAGCTGGTGCATGCCGGCCTGCTGGAGGAAGTGCCTGGGCCGCGTGGCGGGGCCGGGTACCGAATTTTGGACGAAGCCCCGGACTGGCTGGCCGACGCCCTGGAGGAGGGCCGGCGGCAGCGCGAGGCCGAGGCCCGCGCGCGGGAGGAGCAGGCAGCAGCACTCCGGCGCGTCCTGGACGAAGGGCTGAGCTACACCACCCGGAAGGGCGCCGTCGTGGAGGTCAGCCAAAGCGAACGCGGCCTGGAGCTGTCCTTCCCGGCCCTGCCGGGCTGGGAACTGCGCGAGCTTCTGAAGCGCCAGGGCCATTGCCGGTGGGACGCCCGCCGCCGGCGCTGGTGCCGGTCGTCCCCGGTGACCAGCGTGGAACCCTGGCTCGCCGCGGCGCTCGACGAAGGTGCGGAGGTGGAGCCCTTGGGCACCGCCGACCCCGACGCCGAGGACTGGGCACATGGCCACTGGCCGGATTAAGCTTCCTTCGCCCGATCGCCGGGCGGAGCGTCATCGAGGATCGGAATGAAGGCCTTGTCCATCAGAAAGCTGCTGTTCATCGTGGTCTGCCTGCTGGCGGCGAGCGTGCTGATCGATTTCGCGCATATGATGCTCTCGATGATCATCGACGGGGCGCTCGCGGCGGCCGTCATCTATGTGGTCTGGCGCATCAAGGGCAGCTACGAAGCCAGGATCAGGGACCTGGAGGCGGAGGTCCGGCTGTTGTCCCGCCGCTGAGTCTCAGCCGTTGGGGAAAAGCGACTTCGCCAGCCGTTCCAGGGTGAGGCTCTGGGCGAGGATGGTGAAGGCGACGATGCTGTAGCAGGCCGCCAGGAGCGCGTCCCGGTGAGGGCTGTCCGGCAGCGACAGGACCAGCGCGATGGCGATGCCGCCGCGCACGCCGCCCCAGGTCAGCACGGCGGCGGCGGCGCTCTTGCGCGGGTATCGGGGGTGCGCCAGCACTACCGGCGCCACGCTGACCAGGCGGGCGCCGAGCGCGAGCAGCGGTGCCGCCAGGGCGGCCAGGATGGTCGCCCGGTCCCAGGACAGAACGGCCACCGCCTCCAGCCCGAGCAGCAGGAACAGCATCGCGTTCAGGATGGCGTCCACCATCGACCAGAAGGCCTTCAGGATGAAGCCGGCCCTTTCCGAGGAGACATGGCGCTCCGCCGTGTTCCCGATCAGCAGGCCGGCGATGACCACGGCGATGGGGCCGGACAGCTCCAGATGCTGGGCGAGGCTGTAGGTCGCGGCGGCGAGTGCCAGGGAGATGCTCAGCTCGACCGAGGCGTCCTCGGTCCGGCTCTTCGCCTGGAAGGCCAGCCAGCCGGTCGCCAGCCCGAGCAGCGCGCCGCCTCCCGCCTCCCGCAGCAGGTCCCAGGCGAAGTCGCCGGCGCCCAACTCGGCATGGGCGCCGGTCGCGACGCCGAGCAACGCCGTGAACAGGACCACCCCGACGCCGTCGTTGAACAGGCTCTCGCCCGCGATGGCGGCGCGCAGGCCCGCGGGCAGCCCGGCGCGCTCCAGCACGGCGAGCACGGCCACCGGATCGGTCGGGGCCAGCGCCGCCCCGAGCACGAGGCACCAGATGAAGGGCACCTCCCGCCCGAGCGCATCGAAGACCAGCCACAGGCCGGCGCCGAGCAGCACCGTGGAGATCAGCACCGTCACCGAGGCGAGCGCCGCCACCGCCCAGCGCCGCCGCCACAGCTCCCCGCTGTCCTGTTCGACGGCGCCCGCGTAGAGCAGGAAGGCAAGCGCCCCGTTCAGCAGCGTTTCCGGCAGGTTCGCGCCGGCGACGAGCTGCCCCTCCCAGGAACGGACGTCGATGGACGGCGCCAGCGTGCCGGCCACGACCGCCGCGAAGGAGAAGGCGAAGGCGAGCAGGAACACGCCCACGGTGCCCGGAAGCCGGAGCCAACGGTGATTGACGAACCCGAAGAGCGCCGTCAGGGCGAGCAGGATCGAAATAAGATTGAAGACGCCCATGGGGTCAGTGCCCCGGGCGATGGCAGCCGCCGCACGCGCTCATCCGCCGTTCCCCTGACGATCGGCGCACCGCCCCGCGCGCTGCCCCTCCGGCCCCGAGAACCCGCCACCCGCCTGCGGGGTTCCTGCCGGGCGGGTGTTCAGACGACGAAGTCGAACCGACCGAGCGGCCCTTCCGGGGCGCGGCTCACCGCCAGCACCAGCCGCTCGTCGAACAGCCCGTCCCGGCGGTTCCGGGGCTCGTCCGGGAAGTAGAGCTGGGTGGTGAGCAGCCGCCCGCCGGGCCTCTGGACCTTGGCGTGATAGTGGCGGGTGCGGCCCGGATAATAGGCGGGCACGATGGTGTCGAACCACCAGCGGCCCGCCCCGTCGGTGAGCTGGTGCCCCCGGAAGCGGAAGCCCCGGTTGTCGTACTCTCCCTCGCCGTCGGCGTGCCAGAGTTCGACGAGCGCGCCGGGAACCGGCCTGCAGGCGGTGTCGAGCACGAAGCCGGCCAGCGTGATCCGCTCGCCCTCCGGCGCGTCGCCCGCGAGGTCGCGACGGGCGGGCGTGCCGGGCTTGAAAAAGGGGCCCTCGGTCTGGGCGATGGTGGGTTCCTCCCCTCCGCAGGAGCGTGTCGGCTCCAGCGGCACCGGCGGCTCCGCAGCGGCCGCCGCCGGGCCGAACAGAGGCAGCGTCAGGGAAGCCAGCCCCGTCGAGAGAAGCCGCCGACGTGTCGCGCGCATGGGAACGCTCCTTCTTGAACTCGGTGGAGGGAGCATACTGGAAAAGGCCCCATCCGATCAGCCGTCCGTTCCCTGCCCGACCGGTTGGCCGGGCTGAAGGGTGGCGGGGCTAGCCTTCCGTCGCAGGTGCGCTCCTCCCGAAGCTGTGCTTCCATACGGGCCAAGGACGGCCCGACGAAGGCCGCCGCATCCTTTTGCTAAGGGTTGGAGGAAAGACGTGCAGCTTGATGGCAGTGTGTTCGTCGTCACCGGCGGTGGGTCCGGCTTGGGGGCGCAGACCGCGCGGATGCTGGTGGAAAACGGCGGCCGGGTGGTGCTGGCCGACGTGAACGCGGAGGCCGGCAGGGCTCTGGCCGGCGACCTCGGTGCCGCGGCGCGCTTCGTCGCCACCGACGTGACCGACGAGGAGCAGGGCAAGCGCGCCATCGCCGAGGCGGTGGAGGGCTTCGGCGCGCTGCACGGCCTGTGCAACTGCGCCGGCGTGGCGCCCGGCGAGCGGGTGGTCGGCCGCGAGGCCCCGCACCGGCTGGACAGCTTCGCCCGCACGGTCGGCATCAACCTGATCGGCACCTTCAACATGATCCGGCTCGCCGCCGACGTCATGAGCAAGGGGACGCCCAACGCGGAGGGCGAGCGCGGCGTGATCGTCAACACCGCCTCGGTCGCCGCCTTCGACGGCCAGATCGGGCAGGCGGCCTACGCCGCCTCCAAGGCCGGCGTCGCCGGCATGACCCTGCCGGTGGCGCGGGAGCTGGCCCGCTTCGGCATCCGCGTCATGACCATCGCGCCGGGCATCTTCGAGACGCCGATGGTCCTGGGCATGGCGCCGGAGGTGCAGGAGTCGCTGGGCCGGATGGTGCCCTTTCCGCCGCGCCTCGGGCGCCCGTCGGAATACGCCGCACTCGTGAAGCACATCATGGAAAACACCATGCTGAACGGCGAGGTCATCCGCCTGGACGGCGCCATCCGCATGGCGCCGAAGTAAGCCCGCCCACCGAAGAAAAGACCAACGAACGGAAAACCGGAGGAAACAGATGGCAACCCAGCAGACGGCAACCCAGGACAGGGCAACGCAGGACACGGTCGTGATCGCGGGCGCCGCCCGCACCCCCATGGGCGGCTTCCAGGGCGAGCTTCAGGGGCTGACCGCACCCCAACTCGGATCGGCCGCCATCCGGGCGGCGCTGGAGCGGGCGGGCGTGGCGCCGGAGATGGTGGAGGAGGTCTTCATGGGCAACGTGCTGCCGGCCGGCCTCGGCCAGGCGCCGGCCCGCCAGGCCTCGCTCGGCGCCGGCATCCCGGAGGCCGCCGGCTGCACCACTATTTCCAAGGTCTGCGGCTCGGGCATGAAGGCGGTGATGATCGCCCATGACATGATCCGGGCGGGCAGCGCGGAGGTCATCGTGGCCGGCGGCATGGAGAGCATGTCGAACGCCCCCTACCTGCTGGACCGCGCGCGGGGCGGCTACCGAATGGGGCACGGGCGCGTGCTCGACCACATGTTCCTGGACGGGCTGGAGGACGCCTACGACCGGGGCCGGCTGATGGGCACCTTCGCGGAGGAATGCGCCCAGCACTACCAGTTCACCCGTGATGCCCAGGACGCCTACGCCATCGAGAGCCTGGCCCGCGCCCGGCGCGCGGTGGAGGACGGCAGCTTCGACCGGGAGATCACGGCGGTCACCGTCAAGGGCCGCAAGGGCGACACCTCGGTGGAGCGGGACGAGCAGCCGCTGAAGGCCAGCCCGGAGAAGATCCCCACCCTGAAGCCGGCCTTCGCCAAGGACGGCACGGTGACGGCGGCCAACGCCTCCTCCATCTCCGACGGGGCGGCGGCGCTGGTGCTGACCAGCCGCTCCAACGCCGAGCGGCGCGGGCTGCCGATCCTCGCGGAGATCCGCGGCCACGCCAACCACGCCCAGGCTCCGGCCTGGTTCACCACCGCCCCCGTCGGCGCCATCAACAAGGTGCTGGAGCGGGCGGGCTGGTCGGTCCGCGACGTGGAGCTGTTCGAGCTGAACGAGGCCTTCGCCGTGGTCGCCATGGCGGCGATGCGCGAGCTGGACATCCCGCACGACCGGCTGAACATCCATGGCGGCGCCTGCGCGCTCGGCCATCCCATCGGCGCGTCGGGCGCCCGCATCCTGGTGACGCTGCTGGCCGCCCTGGAAAAGACCGGCCAGACGCGCGGCGTCGCCTCGCTCTGCATCGGCGGCGGCGAGGCCACGGCGGTGGCGATCGAGCGGGTGACCTGACGGCCGGCCTTTCTCTTCCTCAACCGTGATGCGAAAAGCGATGGAGGAAGCAGCCATTTACGCTTCTTCTTCTGGCTTGAGCTCTGACGGACTTGATATCCTTGGGGGCCATCGCAATCCGGATTTGAGGAAGAGAATGAGGGTTTTGTCCAGGGTGCTTTCCGTTTCCGCCGTTCTGGCCGGCCTGGTTCAGCCGGCGCTCGCCTTCGACGAGGACCGGCTGTCGCAGGAGATCGTCCGGCAGCAGGACTGGGCCGAAGGAGCGGTCGTTGCGAACGCCCTCGGCGATCTGGACGGCGACGGCGTTCCAGAGCGTGTGGTGGTCGCGACCGGATCGACGGGCGGAACGGCTGTGTTCACGATGCTCCTCGCCTACCGGGAGAAGGGCGCGGCCCTGACCAAGCTCGCCGAGGGCGGGCTCGGCCTGGGCCACACGGAAGCGCTCGCGATCCGCAACGGCCGGATCGAGGTCACCATGCTGGAGCATGGGCCGAAGGACCCGAACTGCTGCCCGTCCAAGAAGAAGACCCACATCTTCGCCCTGCAAGGCGGCAAGCTGGTTCCCGCCAAGGCCGGGGCCGCCGCGGCGTCCAACCCGGCACCCTCCGCCAAGGCCACGCCCAAGCCGGTCCTGCAGCCCGCCGTCCAGCCGGCTGCGGCGGAGGTTCCCATGATCGAGATCGGCGCCGACCCGGCGGCGTTTCAGGGCAGGCAGGTGCGCCTGACGGGAAGGGTCGGGTCTGCCGGCGGCGTGTTCCTCCTGGTCGATCCGGTGACGGACTGGACCATGCAGTTCGACCCGGACGACAAGGCCGCCCGGATGTTCCTGCTGAAGAACTGCAAGTACGAGGACGACACCCGGCCGCCCTCCTGCACCGCCACCGTGGAGGGCAGGGTGGGCTCGGGCGGCCGGCACCTGGAAACCACCAGCGCCGGCGAGCTCGCTCTGCCCGGCGGCCCGGACGCGGTGCGGTTCGGCGGCCGCTGAGCCAAGCCGGCCCCTCGTTACGCCAGCGCCAGCTCCGCCATCCGCAGGGCGCCCTCGCGGCTGCCGGCCACGGCCATGAAGAGGTTGCGGTGGGCGAAGACGGCGTCGGGCACGCCGGTGACGCGCTGCAGCTCGGCGTCGGTCAGCCCGGCCCAGGCCTGCGGCAGGGGGCGGCGCAGGTCGAAGCTCTTGGGCGCGGCCGGCGCGCATTCCAGCGTCCATTGGCCGTTCTTGCGCGGCAGGATGGCGTAGAGCACCGGCAGCCCCAGCTCCAGCACTACGTCGCGCCAGGGCATGCCCTGCGGCAGCTCCAGCAGGCGCGGGTCGGAGCCCGTCCGCGCCGCCTCCTCGACCATGGCCCGTGCCTTGACGGCGGCGTGGGTGCGGCGGATGCGGTTGATCAGGGCCTCCCGCGCCAGGGCGGCGGCGCGCAGGAAGGCCTCCATCTCGTCGGCGTCCGGCTCGTCCCAGGAGGCGTTGAGGTCGCCGATCAGCGTGGAGAGCGCGTCGGGCGTCGGGTAGCTCACCCCGTTGTCGATCTTGTCGGTCAGCAGGATCAGCCCGGCATCGAGCCGGCCCCACACCGCGTCCACGGCGGCACCGCTTTCCGACCCGGTCACGGCGCGGATGGCGTCGCGCCCGAAATCACGCCAGAGCAGGCCGGCGGAGCTGTAGGGCGTGCCGTCCGCGCGCAGGGGGGCGTCGGTCATGTGGTGGTCGTAGCGCTTCACGGCGGGGTCGTAGATGCCCCCCACATCGAAGACGATGTCGGCCTCGGCCCAGCGCGCCGGGTCGCGGGTGCGTTCGAGCCGAAGCTCCTGGCCCGGATGGGCGAGGGTGAGGATGGCGTGGCCGATGACCTCGTCGGCGTGGAAGCTTCCGCTGTGCGTCAGGATCAGCATGCATGGTCTCGATCTGGAGGGTGGGGCCTTCACGTCTGCGTGAAGGCCGCCGGTCGGGGGCTGTTTTCGCCTGTCGGGGCCGTTCCCGCAAGCTTGAGCCTGAACAGGATGGCCCCATCTCCTGCCCAGCGTTGAGGAAACAGGAGGGAAGACGCATGCGCATGATCGGCCGCGCGGCCGCGACCACCGCCCTGATCGCCCTGGTGGCGGGAACGGCAGCCATCGGCAGCCTCACGGGCTGCGCCACCGCCCGTCCCGTCGACAAGACCTTCCAGACCGAGAAGGCGGCCGTCCAGATCACGACCTTCGCCGGCGGGCTGGAGCGCCCCTGGGGCCTCGCCTTCCTGCCGGACGGCCGCATGCTGGTGACCGAGCGCAAGGGCAACCTGCGGCTGGTGTCCACGGAAGGCAAGCTCTCCGAGCCCTTGCGCGGCCTGCCGGAGATCGACCGGCGCGGGCAGGGCGGGCTGCTCGACGTGGCGCTCGACCCGGCCTTCGCGCAGAACCGGCTGGTCTACATCAGCTATTCGGAACCCGGCCCCGGCGGCAACTCCACCGCCGTCGCGCGCGGCACCCTGGCCGAGGACGGCGGCTCGCTGACCGGCCTCACGGTCATCTTCTCGCAGAAGCCGAAGGTGGACAGCATCAGGCATTACGGCAACCGCCTCGTCTTCGACCGCGAGGGCAACCTGTTCATCGCGCTCGGCGAGCGGTCGGACGAACAGTTCCGCGGCCAGTCGCAGCAGCTGAACTCCCACCTCGGCAAGGTGGTCCGCATCCGGCCCGACGGCTCCGTGCCGCAGGACAATCCCTTCGTGAACCAGCCGAACGCCCTGCCGGAGATCTGGTCCTACGGCCACCGCAACCCGCAGGGTGCGGCACTCCACCCGCAGACCGGCGCTCTTTGGGTGAACGAGCACGGGCCGAAGGGCGGCGACGAGGTCAACGCGCCGCAGCCCGGCAAGAATTACGGCTGGCCGGTCGTCTCCCACGGCGTCAACTACAACGGCACGCCCGTCGGCACCGGCAAGACGAGCGCGCCGGGCATGGAGGAGCCGGTCCATCAATGGACCCCGGTCATCGGCGCCTCGGGCATGACCTTCTACACCGGCGACGCTTTCCCCGGCTGGAAGGGCAGCCTGCTGAACGGCGGGCTGGTCACCAAGAACGTCGTGCGGCTGGAGCTGGACGGCACGCGCGTGGTGCGGGAGGAGCGCATGTTCGACGGGCTCGGCCAGCGCATCCGCGCGGTCAAGCAGGGGCCGGACGGCGCGCTCTACCTGCTGACCGACGAGTCCGACGGCGCCATCCTGCGCGTCGCCCCGGCGGCCGGCTGATCCGCCGGCCTGTTCTCGGGTCGTTTTTCGGGCCGGGCGGGCTGGACTCCTCCAGCCCCCGCGCCCATCTGTGGTGCGCCATGAGATGAGGGACCGCCGGGCGGCAGCGCCGGGCGGTCCTTTTCATTCCGGTCCCATTCCTGCCATTTCAGCGCATGCCTCCCTTGCCGGGGTAGGATTCGCGGGCCGAACGCGTTAAAACACCGCGCAATCCCCAGGGCCGAGACGACGGCGCGGGGCCGCGCCCCGGAACGTCACGACAGCAAGGCAGAACCCGAAGACGGGTCCTGAACGGAGAGCGTCATGCTCGAAGCCAAGAACATCTTCTCCCACCGCAAGCATTGGGCGGCCCGCTTCGGCACCGCCCCGTTCCTGCCCATGTCGCGGGAGGAGATGGACCAGCTCGGCTGGGACAGCTGCGACATCATCGTCGTGACGGGCGACGCCTATGTGGACCATCCCAGCTTCGGCATGGCGATCATCGGCCGGCTGCTGGAGGCGCAGGGCTTCCGCGTCGGCATCATCGCCCAGCCGGACTGGAGCAGCGCCGAGGCCTTCAAGGCGCTGGGCAAGCCCAACCTGTTCTTCGGCGTGACCAGCGGCAACATGGACTCCATGGTGAACCGCTACACGGCCGACCGCCGCCTGCGCCACAACGACAGCTACACGCCCAACGACGAGGGCGGCAAGCGCCCGGACCGCGCGGTGATCGTCTATTCGCAGCGCTGCCGCGAGGCCTACAAGGACGTTCCCATCGTGCTCGGCGGCATCGAGGCGAGCTTGCGCCGCATCGCCCAGTACGACGCCTGGAGCGAGAAGATCCGCCGCTCCGTCCTGATGGACAGCAAGGCCGACCTGCTGGTCTACGGCAACGCCGAGCGCGCCATCGTGGACATCGCCCACCGGGCCGCCCGCGGCGACCGCCCGCGCGACATGCACGACCTGCGGGGCGTCGCCGTCGTGCGCGATGCCGTGCCGGAGGGCTGGACCGTCGTGGACGCGACCTCCATCGACGAGGACACGGTGCTCGCCCCGCGCGGCGGCGACCCGGCCACCACCGTCGTGCGGCTGCCGGCCTACGAGCAGGTGGTCGAGGACAAGGCGCTCTACGCCCAGGCCTCGCGCGTGCTGCACCAGGAATCCAACCCCGGCAACGCCCGCGCGCTGGTCCAGCGCCACGGCGACAAGGAGGTGTGGCTGAGCCCGCCGCCGATCCCCCTGACCACGCCGGAGATGGACGGCGTCTACGACCTGCCCTACGCCCGCGCACCGCACCCCGCCTATGGCGGGGCGCGCATCCCGGCCTGGGAGATGATCCGCACCTCGGTCAACATCATGCGGGGCTGCTTCGGCGGCTGCACCTTCTGCTCCATCACCGAGCATGAGGGGCGCATCATCCAGAGCCGGTCGGAGAAGTCGATCCTGCGCGAGATCGAGCAGATCCGCGACAAGGTGGAGGGCTTCACCGGGGTCATCTCGGACATGGGCGGGCCGACCGCGAACATGTACCGCATGGCCTGCAAGGACAAGAAGATCGAGGAGGTGTGCCGCCGCCCCTCCTGCGTCTATCCGGACATCTGCAAGAACCTGGACACCAGCCACGACGATCTGATCCAGCTCTACCGCAAGGCGCGCGCCATCCCCGGCGTGCGCAAGATCAACATCGCGTCGGGCCTGCGTTACGACCTCGCGGTGAAGAGCCCGGAATACGTCAAGGAACTGGCGACCCACCATGTCGGCGGCTACCTGAAGATCGCGCCGGAGCACACCGAGGAAGGCCCGCTGTCGAAGATGATGAAGCCCGGCATGGGCGCCTACGACAGCTTCAAGGCCATGTTCGACAAGGCGGCCAAGGAGGCGGGGAAGGAGCTGTACCTGATCCCCTACTTCATCGCCGCCCATCCCGGCACGACGGACGAGGACATGATGAACCTCGCCATCTGGCTGAAGAAGAACGGCTTCCGCGCCGACCAGGTGCAGACCTTCCTGCCCTCGCCGATGTCGCTCGCGACCGCCATGTACCACAGCGAGCGCAACCCTCTGAAGCCGGTGCGCCGCGCCGGGTCGGAGATCGTGCTGTCGGCCAAGGGGCTGCGCCAGCGCCGCCTGCACAAGGCCTTCCTGCGCTACCACGACCCGGAGAACTGGCCGCTGTTGCGCGAGGCGTTGAAGGAGATGGGCCGCGCCGACCTTATCGGGAACGGCGAGGAGCATCTGATCCCGACCTGGCAGCCCGCCGGCACCGGCAAGGCCAAGGGCGGCGCCCCCGCGGGCAAGCCCGGTGCCGCGCCGAAGACGCCGGCCAAGCCCTTCTTCACCCAGCAGGCCGGCAAGGGACGGCGGCGCCTGCCGACTGGCAAGGGGCGGCCGGCGTAAGGGGGGCTCCAGGGGGCCTGGACGGCTTCCTGACTCAGACAACGCAGAGCAGAAGTCAGAAAGAAGACGGGCACTTACCCGTCATCCCCGTGAAAACGCTATGGAGTGTACTTATCTCGCCAAGCGGTAACGTGTTGAAAGACAATCGCTTTTCCGTCATCCCCGCGAAAGCGGGGATCCAGGAGTCCGCAGAACGAATGCTGTGGAAACGTCCTGGACCCCCGCTTTCGCGGGGGTGACGGTTAAGTGGCTGTTTTCTATGAGAAAGATGATCCAGAGATATGTACACCCTATAGCGTGAAAACGGGGATCCAGAACTCCGCAGAACACACCTCTTGGGAGAGTTCTGGACCCCCGCTTTCGCGGGGATAACAGACAGTGTTTGTCCCGGAGTGACTTGTCGTGATGCGGCCCGTGTGATGGTCTTTTTCAACGGGGAAACCACCCAAACCCCTTCGACTTTCCGCATCCCTTTGCTGGCCCCACAAATTTATGCACCGCCGGGTCCGCTGCAATGCAGCAATCGCGGCTGTCCGAGCGCCCTTCCGTCGCTACCTTGAAGCCATCGGATCTCATCGGCGCGAGGAGTGCGGAGATGGCGGCGAACACGGTTTCGTTTCAGGACGGCTGGCGGATGGACGGTGCGGGGAAGGGCCTGATGGCCTCCCTGATGGCCTGGTGCCTGCGCCGCGCCCGTGGCGAGGCGGCGCAGCTCTCGGCGTCCAATGGCGCCGAGCTGCACCGCGTGGATGTTCCCTTCCTGGTGAAGCTCGGCCGCGGGGCGGCCTGAGCCCTTCCCGGAACGGACGTCAGGTTGAAGAAAGGGCCGCCCCGCAGGGCGGCCCTTTCTTTTTACTGGGTCTCCGCCACCAGCGGATCGACCGCCTGCACGATGGCGTCGCGCACCAGCAGGGCGCTGCTCGTCAGGCCGCGCTCCGTCGGGGCGTAGAGCTGGACGGTCCTTTTGTGGAGGTCGGGCTGCGCGAAGGGCAGCACGACGAAGGGACCGTCCCCGCCATCCTCCTCCAGGCTGCGCACGGCGATGTCGCTGGCGACCCCCACCGCACCTTCCGCGCGGACATAGTCGCAGAGCACGGTGAAGGAGTTGGTGGTGAAGATGCCGGCGGCCTCCGCCCGCTCCTCCACATGCAGCAGCTCGACGATGCGCGCGATGGTGTTGTGGCTGGGCAGGGCGAGCTTCACCGCGCGCAGGTCGGCCATGGTCACGCTGCCGCGTCCCGCCAGCGGGTGGCCGCGCCGGACGAAGGCGCAGGTGTGGGCCGTCCAGGACTTCTCGATCCGCAGGTCGCTTTCCGGCAGCAGGGAGAAGACCAAGCCCAAGTCGATGGCGGCATCGCGGAGCTGCTTCAGGACCGTCTCCTGCGGGGCGACGGTCAGCTCCACCGGCGTGTCCGGCCGTTCGGCCAGGAACGCACGGAGCGCCACGGTCGCGGCGCGCGCCAGCCCGTCGGAGGCCGCCACCCGCACCGGCGCCTTGCGCAGCCCCAGCCCTTCGCGCACCTCCGCCGCCACCCGCTCGGCGTCGAGCGCGCTGCGGCGGGCGTAGTCGGCCAGGAGTTCGCCGGGCGGGGTCAGCACCATGCCGCGCGGGTGCCGGTCGAACAGCGGCGTGCCGAAATGCTCCTCCAGCTTCGCGATCTGCCGGCTGATGGCCGAGACGGTGACGTGCAGCCGCGCCGAGGCCTCGCTCAGCGACCCGGTCCGGGCGACCTCCAGGAAATAGCGCAACGAGGTGCTGATCATCGAGAAGCCGCTATCACGCTTTTTGCCGTCCCGTCCTTTGCCGCAAGGTCAAAGCGCGTTTGAGAATATTGAAATTGTCAAGAAACCGCAAAGCGGCGGATCATCGCCCAGCATCAATGGAAAGCGATGGGCGCGGTTTCAAACCGCCCGGCGGAGGCGCCGGGCCGGTGAGGGTTCCCGCGCGCCCGCTTCCCCCGCCCGGAGACCGTTCATGGAGCGTTCATCGGCCATCGGCAACGCCGCCGGCTACCTGCATTCCGGCCGCTTCCTCGCCGATCTCGACCGGCGCGTCGCACACCGCACGGACAGCACCACCGGCGACGCCGGTCCCCTCCACGCCTACCTTGCCGAGGAGATGGCGCCGGCACTCTCCCGGCTCGGCTTCGAATCCGAGATCTGCCGGGCGTCGGAGGACGGCCGCAACCTGTTCCTCATCGCCGAGCGGATCGAGGACCCGGCCCTCCCCACCGTGCTGATGTACGGGCACGGCGACGTGGTTCCGGGCATGGAGGGCCGCTGGACCGACGGGCTTTCCCCCTGGTCGGCCGTGCGGCGGGAGGACCGGCTCTATGGCCGCGGGACGGCCGACAACAAGGGCCAGCACTCCATCAACCTCGGCGCCCTCGCCGCCGTGCTGGAGGCGCGGCAGGGCAGGGCGGGCTTCAACCTGAAGCTCCTGCTGGAGATGGGGGAGGAGATCGGCTCGCCCGAGCTTCAGGCGATCTGCCGCAGCCGGCGCGACCGGCTGCGGGCGGACGTCATGATCAGCTCCGACGGCCCGCGCGTCGCCGCCGAGCGCCCGACCCTGTTCCTCGGCGCGCGCGGCGGCCTCAACATCCGGCTGAAGCTCGACCTCCGGCCCGGCGGACACCATTCCGGCAACTGGGGCGGCCTGCTGGTGAACCCGGCGACGCGGCTCGCCGCCGCCGTCGCCGCGCTGGTGGACGGGAACGGCGTCATCCTGGTCGAAGGGCTGCGCCCGCCGCCCCTGTCGCCGGCCGTTCGCCGGGCGCTGGCCGGCATCCCGGTCGTGCCCGGCCCCGGCGAGCCCGCGGTCGATGACGGCTGGGGCGAGCCGGGCCTGAGCCCGGCGGAGCGCGTCTATGGCTGGAACACGCTGGAGGTGCTGGCCCTTGGCGCGGGCAACGCCGAGCGGCCGGTCAACGCCATCCCCGGCCGGGCCGAGGCGGTGCTCCAGCTCCGCTTCGTGGTCGGCACCGACGTCCGCAACGCCGGCGAGGCGGTCCGCGCCCATCTCGCCGCGCGGGGCTTCGGCGACGTCGAGGTGACGGCGGAGGTGATGTCGAACGCGACGCGGCTCGACCTCGACAACCCCTGGGTCCGCTGGGCCGTGCGCTCCATGGAGCGGACCACGGGAAAGCCGGTGGCCCTGCTGCCGAACTTCGGCGGCTCGCTGCCCAACGAATTCTTCGTCGAGGATCTCGGCCTTCCGACCCTCTGGATCCCGCACTCCTATCCGGGCTGCAACCAGCACGCCCCGGACGAGCATCTCCTGGTTCCGGTCGCGGAGGAGGCGTTGCGCCTCATGGCCGGCCTGTTCTGGGATCTGGGAGATGGGTTGGGAGAAGGGCCGGTGCCCTGATCCGGTGACCAGGGAAGGGGCACGAACGTCACACGAACAAGGGAAGCCATCAGGCGGCACTCTCCTTCACGAGCGAACCCGGAAAAGGGACGGCCGGAAGGACCGCATCGACCAAAAGCGCCGCTCGGCGGCACAGTCTGGGAAAACCGAAACATGACCACTGGAATGACGGCCGGCGCGACGTCCGCGCCAACCGCCTCCAACGCCCCCGCCGGGGCGAAGCCGTTCAACCTCACCAAGATGCTGGTCGCCACCTCCATCGGCAACGCCCTGGAATGGTACGACATCGCGGTCTACGGCTATTTTGCCCTCTACCTCACGAAAGCCTTCTTCCCCGCCGCCGACGAGACGGTCGGGCTGCTGCTTGCCTTCGGCACCTTCGCGATCTCCTACGTCGCGCGGCCGGTGGGCGCGCTGGTGCTGGGCAACTACGCCGACCGGGTGGGGCGCAAGGCGGCGATGCTCGCCTGCATCCTGCTGATGGTGCTCGGCACGGCCATGATCACCTTCATGCCGAGCTATGAGAGCATCGGGCTGCTCGCCCCCATCGGCATCCTCGTGGCCCGCCTGATCCAGGGCTTCTCCGCCGGCGGCGAGTTCGGCAGCGCCACCGCCTTCCTGGTCGAGCACGCGCCGGACCGGCGCGGCTACATCGCGAGCTGGCAATTCGCCAGCCAGGGGCTGAGCGGCGCCCTGGCCGCCCTGTTCGGCATCCTGCTGACCGCCTGGATGCCCGCCGACCAGCTTCAGGACTGGGGATGGCGCCTGCCCTTCGCCTTCGGGCTTCTGGTCGGGCCGGTCGGGCTCTACATCCGCCGCCATCTCGACGAGCCGAAGGCCACCGAGGCGGAGCCCGCCCAGACGTCCGAACGCGCGGCGGTGGCGACCGTCTTCGCCAGCCAGAAGACGCGGGTGGCCGTGGCGATCGGCTGCCTGATCATCTCGACCGCCGTGAACTACCTGCTGGTCTACATGCCCACATACGCGGTCAAGCAGCTGGGCCTGTCGGCGACCGTCGGCTACGCCAGCACCTTCGCGGGCGCGCTGATCCTGACGGTGCTGACCCCCTATGTCGGCCACCTGTCGGACCGGATCGGCCGCACGCGGGCGATGCTGATCTCCGCCGTGCTGCTGTTCGTCTCCTTCTACCCCTGCTTCCTGCTCCTGACCCTGTCGCCGGGCACGGCGGTGATCATCGCGGTGGTGGTCTGGCTGGCGACGCTGAAGTCCGTCTATTTCGGCGCTCTGCCCGCCCTGATGTCGGACCTCTTCCCCCGGGCGACGCGGGCGACCGGCCTGTCCTTCAGCTACAATCTGGGCGTCACGCTGTTCGGGGGGCTGGGGCCGCTGGCGATGACCTGGCTGACCGACGCGACGGGCAGCAAGCTGTCGCCGAGCTATTACCTGATGTTCCTGGCCGTCCTCAGCTTCGCCGCACTGATCTCCGCCCGCCGCCGCTTCGGCATCACCTGAGCCTCCGCCCGCCATCCTCCAGCCGCGTCCTCATCGCCGCCCTGCGTTCTTGAACCTTGCGGCGGTGGGGGAGCGCGCGGAGGATCGGCGCATCATCCCATCCTCACAGACCAGACCGGACGGCCCGCCATGTTCGACACACTCTCCCGCCAGCCCGACGACGCGCTGCTCGCCCTCATCGGCCTCTACAAGCGCGACGAGCGCCCGAACAAGGTCGATCTGGGCGTCGGCGTCTACCGCGACGAGGAGGGGCGCACCCCCGTCTTCCGCGCGGTGAAGGCGGCCGAGCGCATCCTGCTGGAGAGCCAGGACAGCAAGGCCTACATCGGGCTGGAAGGCGACACGCTCTATCTCGACCGGCTCTGGCGCCTCGTCGCCGGAACCGCCGCCGGCCGCGTCGCGGCGGCCGGGGTGCAGACGCCCGGCGGGTCCGGCGCGCTGCGGCTGGCGGGCGACCTGCTGGTGCGGGCCGGCGCCAGGCGCATCCTGGTCGGGCTGCCGACCTGGCCGAACCACGTCGGCATCTTCGCCGCCGCCGGGCTGGAGGTCGTCTCCCATCCCTTCTTCGACACCGCCAGCCAGTCGGTTCTGTTCGACCGCATGATCGAGGCGCTGGAGCGGGCGCAGCCGGGCGACGTGGCCCTGCTGCACGGCAGCTGCCACAACCCGACGGGTGCGGCCCTGTCGGACGAGCAGTGGGCCGCCGTCGCCGCCGTTCTGGAGCGGCGCGGCGTCACGCCGCTGATCGATCTCGCCTACCAGGGCTTCGGCCGCGGGGTGGAGGAGGATGCCGCCGGCCTGCGCGCCGTGGTCACGGCGGTGCCGGAGGCGCTGGTCGCCGTCTCCTCCTCCAAGTCCTTCGGCCTCTACCGCGAGCGGACGGGCGCCATCTTCGCGGTCGCCGCGACCGAAGCGGCGGCGGACCTCGCCCGTTCCAACCTGATGGGGCTGGCGCGGACCAGCTACTCGATGCCGCCGGACCATGGTGCGGCCGTCGTGCGGACGATCCTCGGCGACGAGGCGCTGACCCGCGACTGGCTCGACGAGCTGAACGGCATGCGCGCCCGCATCCAGGGCCTTCGCCGCGCGCTGGCGGCGGGCTTGCGGGGCGCCTGGCCGGCGCTGGCCGCCGTCGAGGGGCAGGAGGGCATGTTCTCCCTGCTGCCGCTGACGGAGGCCGAGGTGCTGAAGCTGCGGTCGGAACACGCGATCTACATGCCGACCTCCGGCCGCATCAACATCGCCGGGCTGAAGACCGCCGAGGCCGGGGACGTGATCGCCAAGTTCGCCGCGCTCCGCTGACCGTTACCGGGACCAGGGCCATGACCGACACGACTTCCCCCGCCGGCCTCGCGCCGAAAACCGCGCAGCCCGCAGCCGCTCAGCCCGCAGCCGCTCAGCCGATGACCGAGCGCCACCGCCTCTACGAGGACGCCATGGCGATGCTGCTCGGCACGCTGTTCATCGCGCTGGGCATGCTGATCTACACCAAGACGGTGCTGCTGACCGGCGGGATCGCGGGAGCGGCCCTGCTGCTGAGCTATGTCAGCGAGGTCGGGTTCGGCACGCTGTTCTTCCTGATCAACCTGCCCTTCTACCTGCTCGCCTGGAAGCGCATGGGCTGGGCGTTCACGTTGCGCACCTTCCTCGCGGTCGGGCTCGTCTCGGTGTTCGCGCGTCTGACGGAATCCTGGGTCGGCTTCACCCACCTGGACCCCGTCTACGCGACGGTGATCGGCGGCGGCCTGTTCGGGGCCGGGCTGCTGATGCTGTTCCGCCACCGCACCGGGCTGGGCGGCATCAACATCCTGGCGATCTACCTTCAGGAACGGTTCGGGATCCGCGCCGGTTATTTCCAGCTCGCCGTCGATCTCGTGATCCTGGCCGCCGCCTATTTCACCCTGCCGGCGGACCGGCTGCTCCTGTCGGTGCTGGGGGCGACCATCGTCAACATGGTGCTGGCGATCAACCACAAGCCAGGGCGCTATCTCGGCGTGAGCTGAGGCGTCCCGCGCATCACGGCACCTTTCCTTCCCCGGCGGGCTCAGCCCGCCGGCACCTTTTCCGCCAGCATGGCGATGAAGTCGGTGAAGCGTTCGCCCTGAATGACCACATGGTCGCGCATCAGCCGCTCGGCCCGGTCCCCGTCCAGGGCGAGGATGGCCTCCAGCACCGCCGTGTGCTCCGCCAGCGAACTGGCCATGCGGTTGCGGTGGCGGAGCTGGAGCCGGCGGTAGGGCTTCAGCCGGCGGTGCAGGGCGGTGCACTGCTCGATCAGGAACGCGTTGTGGCTTGCCGCGTGGATCGCCTGATGGAAGCGCTCGTTCTCGTAATAATAGGCGTCGGTGTCGCCGCTGCGCGCGGCGGCCAGGCAGGCGTCCTGGATGCGCTGCAATGCCTTGCGGTCCTCCTCTGTGTGGCGGCGCGCGGCCATGCGGCCGGCCATGCCCTCCAGCCCACCCATCACCTCGAACATCTGCACCAGCTGTTCCGGGCCGAGCTGCGCCACCACCGCACCGCGCCGGGGCCGGATCTCCACCAGCCCGGCGGAGGCGAGCTGCTGGAGCACCTCGCGGATCGGCGTGCGCGACACGCCGAAGCGCGTCGCCAGGGAGACCTCGTCCAGCTTCTGCCCCGGGGGGATGTGGCCCGTCAGGATCTCATTCTCCAGCTCGTCCCGGAGCCGCTTGCGCGTCTCTTCCGGTATCACGCGTGGCATGCCGATCCCTCGCAATCGTGTATACAAGAATGTTGACGGTGCGTTCAAAGCGCGTTTCTATAATGGAAGACGGGCTGCCGATCGGCAAGCCTCTCCAAGGAGGAACGCCGCGATGATGCGCAACACCAACTCCTTCTTCAGCGATCTCCTCGGCTCCATCGCCGAGCGCGGCCGCGCCCTGCTGAGCCGCAACGGCATGGCCGGCCCGGCCGGGGAGGTCCCGGCGCAGATCCATCTCGAACTGCTCTGCGACGCGCTGCTGTCCGGCCGGGGCGAGGCCTCGGGCGTGGCGCTGGCCGATGAGATCCTGGCCCACTGGCGCAAGCTGGACGCCGACGGGCGGCGCGCCTTCCTGACCATGCTGGTCGAGCGTTTCGGCCCCGACCGGCCGAAGCTGGAGCGCGCCATCGACGCCTACCGCGCGACACCCGACGCCAAGACCCTGCTGGCGCTCCACAACGCCGCCGAGCCGCGCCGGCAGGAGATCATCCGCCGCCTGAACCTCGCCCATTCCGGCACCGAGGCGCTGGTCCGCATGCGCGAGGCGCTGCTGGGCGAGCTGAAGGCCCATCCGGAGCTGGAGCCGCTCGACGCCGACTTCCTGCATCTTTTCGGCTCCTGGTTCAACCGCGGCTTCCTGGTGCTGCGCCGGATCGACTGGACCACCCCGGCCAACATCCTCCAGAAGATCATCCGCTACGAGGCGGTCCACGCCATCCGCGGCTGGGACGACCTGCGCAGCCGGCTGGAGCCCGCCGACCGCCGCTGCTTTGCCTTCTTCCACCCGCAGCTGGTGGACGAGCCGCTGATCTTCGTGGAGGTCGCGCTGACCGCCGGGATCCCCGGCGCCATCGCGTCGGTCCTGGCGGAGGACCGCACCCCCATAGCGGCGGAGGAGGCGACGACCGCCGTCTTCTATTCCATCTCCAACTGCCAGGAGGGGCTGCGCGGGGTTTCCTTCGGCAATTTCCTGATCAAGCAGGTGGTCGAGGACCTGAAGCGCGAGATGCCCGGCCTGAACACCTTCGTGACCCTGTCGCCGGTGCCGGGCTTCGCCGCCTGGCTGCGGGCCGAACGGGCCGCCGAGGTTTCGGAGGCGCTGACGGCGGAGGACAAGGCGGCCCTCGCCGCGTTGGACGATCCCGCCTGGCCCGGCCGCCCGGACAGCGAGGGGGCCGTGCGCAACGCCCTGCTGCCGGCGGCGGCCTGGTACATGCTGAAGGCCCGCAGCCGGTCCGGGAAGCCGCTCGACCCGGTCGCCCGCTTCCATCTCGGCAACGGCGCCCGGCTGGAACAGATCAACCATCTCGGCGACCGGTCGGAGAAGGGCCTGCGCCAAGCCCATGGGCTGATGGTGAACTACCTCTACAAGCTCGACGAGATCGAGGCGAACCACGAGCGCTTCGCCACGGGCGGGGAGGTCGTCGCCACGCCGGCCGTGCGCAAGCTGCTGCGCGCGCCGCCCGGCGGAGCCTCGGCCAAGGGGGCCGCGAAGCCTTCCAGACCGTCCGCCAAGCCCTCCCAGTCCACACCCGAAAAACCGCACCCGAAGCCCGAGGCCGTCTGACATGACGAACCATCTTTTCGCGGCCATGCGCGCCCGCATGCCCGCCCCCGACCGCATCTTCATCGAAACCGCAGCGCTGGACGGGCAGGAGGGCTCCTGCCTCACCTATGGCGAGGCGCTGGCCCTGTCCGGCCGCATGGCGAACGTGCTGGTGGGGCGCGGCGTGCAGCCGGGCGACCGCGTCGCCGTCCAGGTCGAGAAGAGCGCCGAGGCCATCGTCCTCTATCTCGCCTGCGTGCGGGCCGGTGCCGTCTACCTGCCGCTCAACACCGCCTACACGCTGGCCGAGCTGGAATATTTCATCGGCGACGCCGAACCGCGCCTGGTGGTCTGCGCGCCGGAACGCGCCGCGGAGATCGAGCCGCTGGCCGCCCGGCTGGGGGCCAGGACCGACACGCTGGGCACCGATGGCACCACCGGCACGCTGATGGAGGCCGCCAATCTCGGCGACGCTGGCTTCGAGGACGTGGCACGGGGGGAGGACGATCTCGCCGCGATCCTCTACACCTCCGGCACGACCGGACGGTCCAAGGGTGCGATGCTGAGCCACGGCAATCTCGCCTCCAACGCCGGCACGCTGGCGCGGGAATGGCGCTTCACCGACGCCGACGTCCTGCTGCACGCCCTGCCGATCTTCCACACCCACGGGCTGTTCGTCGCCACCAACGTCACGCTGCTGGCCGGATCCTCGATGATCTTCGTCCAGCGCTTCGACGCCGAGGCGATGATGCGGCTGATGCCGCGCGCCACCGTGATGATGGGTGTGCCGACCTTCTACGTCCGGCTGCTCCAGCATTCCGGATTGAGCCGCGAGGCGACGGCTCACATGCGGCTCTTCATCTCCGGTTCGGCCCCGCTGCTGGCCGAGACGCACGAGAGCTGGGCGGAGCGCACCGGCCACCGCATCCTCGAACGCTACGGCATGACCGAGACCAACATGAACACCTCGAACCCCTACGAGGGCGACCGGGTGGCCGGCACGGTCGGGCTGCCCCTGCCGGGGGTGGAGGTGCAGGTCACCGACCCGGAGACCGGCGCCGTCCTGCCGCAGGGCGAGATCGGCATGGTCGAGGTCCGCGGCCCCAACGTCTTCAAGGGCTACTGGCGCATGCCGGAGAAGACCGCCGCCGAGCTGCGCGCGAACGGCTTCTTCATCACCGGCGACCTCGGCAGGATCGACGCGCGCGGCTACCTGCACATCGTCGGGCGCGGCAAGGACCTCGTCATCACCGGCGGCTACAACGTCTACCCGAAGGAGGTCGAGACGGAGATCGACGGCCTGCCCGGCGTGGTCGAGAGCGCCGTGATCGGCGTCCCCCATCCCGATTTCGGGGAGGGCGTCACCGCCGTGGTGGTGCGCAAGCCCGGCGCCGACCTGGACGAGCGCGCCATCCTGAAGGCCCTGGAAGGCCGCCTCGCGAAGTTCAAGCAGCCCAAGCGCATCCTCTTCGCCGACGACCTGCCGCGCAACACCATGGGCAAGGTCCAGAAGAATCTGCTGCGCGACGCCCACAAGGATCTCTACGCCCGCGCCAAGGCGGGCTAAACAGGCGCGATCGACCGGCGGGCGGAACCGCCTGCCGGGACCATAAAAAACAAAATCCGGAGGAAACCCCAATGACCGATCACGCCTGCCGCGCGTCCGCGCCGGCCCGGCGCGTCTCCGCCCCCCATGGCCGGAGCTGACGCCATGACGCCCGAACTCATGTCCATCTACGCGCTGGCGGCCATGTTCGTGGTCGCCACCGTGCTGCCGATCAACATGGGCGTGCTCGCCTTCGTCGGCGCCTATCTGGTCGGCACGCTGGTGGCCGGCATGTCCACCAAGGACATCATCGGCGGCTTCCCGGCCGGGCTGTTCCTGACTCTGGTCGGCATCACCTATCTCTTCGCCATCGCCCAGAACAACGGCACGATCAACTGGCTGGTCGGGCTGTCCGTGCGGGCGGTGCGCGGGCGGGTCGCCGCCATTCCCTGGATCATGTTCGGCATCGCGGCGGTGCTGACCTCCATCGGCGCGGTCAGCCCGGCGGCGGTCGCCATCATCGCGCCGATCGCGCTGGGCTTCGCCGCGCGCTACGCGATCAGCCCGCTGCTGATGGGGCTGATGGTCGTGCACGGCGCCCAGGCCGGTGGCTTTTCGCCGATCAGCATCTACGGCGGCATCACAAACCGCATCGTGTCCGCCGCCGGCCTGCCGCTCGACGCCGTCACCACCTTCCTCGCCAGCTTCTTCGTGAACTTCGCGGTCGCCGGCCTGCTGTTCCTGGTGCTGGGGGGCCGCACGCTGCTGAGCCGCCGCGCCGAGACGGGAAGTGCCGCCGGCGCTATCCCCGCCGGGAGCGTGGGCGCGATGCGCTTCACCCCACGCAACGTCGCCATCTCCACGCCCCAGGCCGGGGCGCAGAGCTACGGCGACGCCGAGGCCGAATCCCTGAAGGAGGAGATCAAGCTCACCGCCGGCGGCACGCCCACGGTGATGGAAGCGCCCGGCGACGCCGAGCCCGCCGGGTCGCGCCCCTACCAGATCGCCACGCTGGCGGGGCTGGTCGGGCTCGCCGTGCTGACGCTGGCCTTCAACCTGGACATCGGCTTCGTCGCCATCACCATCGGCCTCGCCCTGTCGCTGATGGCGCCGAACCGGCAGAAGCGCGCCGTCGGGCAGGTCACCTGGCCGGAGGTCGTGCTGATCACCGGCGTCAGCACCTATGTCGGCGTGCTCCAGACCATGGGCACCATCGACTATGTCGGCCACAGCGTCGCCGGCCTGACCTCGCCGCTGATGGCGGCGCTGCTGCTCTGCTTCATCGGCGCGGTCGTCTCGGCCTTCGCCTCCTCCACGGCGGTGCTGGGTTCCCTGATCCCGCTGGCGGTGCCCTTCCTCCAGGGCGACTCCGGCGTCGGCGCCATCGGCTTCATCGCCGCCATGGCCGTCTCCTCCACCATCGTGGACGTCAGCCCCTTCTCCACCAACGGCGCGCTGGTCCTCGCCAACGCGCAGGGCATCGACCGCGACGCCTTCTTCCGGCAGCTCATGCTGTACGGCGCCCTGGTCACGCTCATCGCGCCGGTGCTGGTCTGGCTGATCTTCGTGGTGGCCTGACGGTTGGCCTCCGGCGCGCCCGCATCCCGTCACGTTCGGGATGCGGGCTATCGCGACGGGTCCGACCTAGCCCTCGGCCCAAGAGCAAGCTACAGTCCGACCGTGGCCACAACGCTGCCCAAGCGCCCAAAGGGTTTCAGCCGCATCATCCCCCAGCGGGGTGTCCCTGAGCCTGGAGTAAGAGGTCCGGTCGTGCGGAGCCGGATGCGTGGTTCGCTCACGTACGGCGTGGCCACTGTCTTCAAACCCCTGCGGCTTGCACATCTTTTGCAGTGCAGCATTGGTAGAGAAGGCACGAGTTTAGCCGTCATCCCCGCGAAAGCGCATGGGCGCTAACTTTGAGGGTTGATCGACCAAAGCAAGGTTCCGACCACCTTCCACCGTCATCCCCGCGGACGCGGGGATCCAGATTTTCCAAAGGGTTCGCTACGGAAAGGACTGGATTCCCGCTTTCGCGGGGATGACGAGGAGGGATGGCGCGGGCTTCGGTCGAGGGAACGAACATGCAAAAGTTAGCGCCTATGCGCGAAAGCGGGGATCCAGAGTTCGCCCAAACAGCACGTAACGGGCAGTTCTGGATCCCCGCTTTCGCGGGGATGACGGAAAACCTCTTTTCTTCCCAAAGGCTTACTGCAATGCAAAATGCTTGCAAGCCGTAGCTCCAAACCCGCCGCCCTCACACGTCCAGCAGCTTCATCCCCGCTTCCGGGTAGCGCGTGCCGCTGACCGAGCCCGGCGCGAAGAGGGCGTCCAGCCGCGCCAGAACCTCCGGCGACAACTGCACCGACGGCGCGCCGGCGTTGTCGGCGAGGTAGGTGCGGCGCTTGGTTCCGGGGATCGGGACGATGCCGGGATCCTGGTGCAGCAGCCAGGCGAGGCTGAGCTGGGCCGGGCTGCATCCGGCCTCCGCCGCGATCCCCCGGACCGCCTCGGCGAGGCGGAGGTTGGCCGCGAAGGCTTCGCCCTGGAAGCGCGGGTTGATGCGGCGGAAGTCGTCCTCCGCCAGCTGCCCGGTGTCAGTCACCGCCCCGGTCAGGAAGCCGCGGCCGAGGGGCGAGTAGGCGACGAAGCCGACGCCCAGCTCGCGGCAGGCGGGCAGCACGCCGGTCTCCGGGTCGCGGCTCCACAGGGAATATTCGGTCTGCACCGCCGCGATGGGGTGAACGGCGTGGGCGCGGCGCAGCGTGTCGGCCTTCACCTCGCACAGGCCGATGTGGCGGATCTTGCCGGCGCCGACCAGTTCGGCCAGCGCGCCTACCGTGTCCTCCACCGGCACCTCCGGGTTCAGGCGGTGCGCGTAGTAGAGGTCGATCGTCTCCACCCCGAGCCGCCGCAGCGACGCCTCCACGGCGGTGCGCAGGTAGGCGGGCGAACTGTCGATCACGCGGACGTAGCGTCCCGCCGTGTCGCCGTCCGTCCGCTTGATGCCGAACTTCGTCGCGATCCGGACGCGGTTCCGCCGGCCGCGCAGGAAGCGGCCGAGCAGATCCTCGTTGTGGCCCTCGCCGTACATGTCGGCCGTGTCGAGCAGGGTGATGCCGTGCTCCTCCACCGCCGCCGTCAGCGTCGCGAGGGATTCGGCCTCGTCGGCGGGGCCGTAGAATTCCGACATGCCCATGCAGCCGAGCCCGATGGCCGAGACGGACAGGCCCGCACCGTCTCCCGGCATGCCCAAAAACCGCTGTTCCATGCTATCCTCCGGCGTTCCGACAAATGTAAACTGCACTGTGCAGTGTAGATTTTGCGGACCAGACTGTCCAGGGGAATCGGGAAGAGCATGTCCGAGACCAGCGCCGCGCCCCGGCGCCTCACCGACCGGAAGCGGGCGGACATCGTCGCCGCGGCGGAGCGGCTGCTGCTGGAGGCCGGCTACGGCGCCACCAGCATGGACCGCATCGCCGCCGAGGCCGGCGCCTCCAAGCGCACCGTCTACAACCACTTCCCCAGCAAGGAGGACCTGTTCCGCGCGGTGGTGGAAGGGATGTACGGCGCCCTGCACGGGACGGATGGCGTCCTGCGCCCCGGCCAGCCGGCGGAGGAGGCGCTGGCCGCCTTCGCGCGGGCCATTCTTGCCCACACCGGAAACCCGCGCCTCCGGGCGCTGATCCGGCTGGTGATCGCGGAGAACGCCCGCTTCCCCGAGATCACGAAGATCTATTTCCAGGCGGGCAAGGAGCCGGCGGTCGACCGCCTGTCCGAATGGCTGGCGGGGGAAGCTGCGGCGGGGCGCCTGTCGGTCGCCAACCCGACGCTGGCCGCCCAGCAGTTCCTCGGCGCGATCAAGGAGGCGCTGTTCTGGCCGGTCCTGCTCGGCCTCGCCCCCCTGCACACGCCCGACGAAGTCGTGTCCGAGGCAATCGCCGGCTTCCTCGCCCGGCACGGGAGATGAGCGCGTCATGACCGGAACCCTGATCCTCGCCTCGGCCTTCGCCGGCTTCGTCTACGGCATTGCACCCGGCCCGGCGGTGCTGGCGCTGTTCGGTATCTCCGCCAACCAGGGGCGGGGGGCCGGCATCGGCTTCGTGAGCGGCCATCTGCTGGGCGACGCGCTCTGGACCTCGCTGGCGCTGGTCGCCATCATCGGCGCGCAGTCCGTCGGCTCGGTGGTCTTCGACCTGCTGGGGCTGCTCTGCGCCGGCTACCTGTTCTGGCTGGGCTGGGGGGCGGTCACCGCCAAGCCGCGCGAGGGCGGCGAGATGGTGCTGGAGGTGCGCCGGCCGGTGGTGCGCGGCCTCCTGTTCGGTCTGACCAACCCCAAGGGCTATCCGGTCGCCGTCGCCACCTTCGCGGCCCTGCTGACCAGCCACGCCGCCGACCTCAGCTGGGCCGGCTTCCCGGCCCTGGTGCTCGCGGCCTGCCTGGGTTCCTTCACCGCCTATCTGATCCTGGTCGCCGTGACCGGCACCGGGACGGTCCGGCGCTTCTACCGCCGGTACGAGATCTGGATCGTGCGGGCGTCGGGGCTGATGTTCATCGGCTTCGCCCTGCACGCCGTGCTGCATTCCGCGTCGGGGCTGATGGCGCGGCGGGCCTGAGGGACAGATGTGAGGGGCGGATGTGAGCGGCGGGGCTCAAGCCTCCGCGGCGCTGCTCCGCAGCCAGTCCCGGAACTCCTTGAACCCCGGATCCTGCTGACGGGCGGGGCGGGAGACGAGGTACCAGGCGCGGCCCAGCGGCACGGGCGGCGGGAAGAGCGCCACCAGCCGGCCCGCCGCCACGTCGTCCGCGATGTAGGTCTCCACCCCCAGCGCCACCCCGACCCCGTCGATCGCCGCCTGCAAGGCCATGGCGTGGCTGCCGAAGCTCAGGCCGGCGGAGGCGGGCTGCGGCAGGCCGGCGGCGGCGAACCAGCGGGGCCAGTCGTCCGACCAGTGGGAGACGGAAAGGCGCGTCGCCGCCAGCAGATCCTCCGGCCGCCGCAGCTCCCGCGCCAGGGCGGGGGCGCAGACCGGCAGCATGCCGGCGGTGAAGAGGGGCTCGGCCTCGTAGCCCGGCCATTGGCCGTCTCCCAGCAGCACGGCGCAGGTCCAGTCCTCGCGGATCGGGTTTCCGCCCCCGCCGGTCGCGATGCGCACCTCCACCTCGGGATGCGCCGTGTGGAAGCCCGACAGGCGGGGGATCAGCCAGCGCACGGCGAAGGTGGCCCCGACGCCGATGGTCAGGACCCGCCCGGCGCGCATCGCCGTCACCCTCTCCACGTTGCGCGCCATGGCGTCGAAGGCCTCGGTCAGGCCGGGCCGCAGGGCGCGGCCGCGCTCGGTCAGCGCCAGCGCGTTGGGCTGGCGCTCGAACAGGGGGAAGCCCAGCCGCTCCTCCAGCAGCCGGACCATGCGGCTGACCGCCGCCGGCGTGACGTTCAGCTCGCCTGCGGCGCCCGTGAAGCTGCCGTGGCGGGCCGCCGCCTCGAAGGCGCGCAAGCCGTTCAGGGAGGGCAGGCGGCGCATCGGCGCGTCTCCGGTTCAGCCCGACATTTCCTGAGGGTCAGCATCAGGCAATGCCGTTTGCGGCGCAAGCGTATGCCATGCCAGCATCGCTTGCAGACTTACGAAACTTGAGTGGTGGGTATGCTGACCTTGCCGATGGTGACGGCCCTGGGCGTCACCGTTCTCGCGACCTCCTTCCTGTCCGGCCTGTTCGGCATGGCCGGCGGCATGGTGCTGATGGGGCTGCTGCTGACCTTGCTGCCGGTCAGCGCCGCCATGATGCTGCACGGCGTCACACAGATGGCCGCGAACGGCTGGCGCGCCTGGCTGTGGCGCAGCCATGTGGTGTGGAGCATCGTGGCCCAATATGCCCTGGGTGGCGCCGTGGCGGTGGCGGTCTTCGCGCTGCTCGCCCTGGTGCCGGACAAGGCGGTGTCGCTGATCGTGCTGGGGCTGTCGCCCTACATGGCGCTCGCGGTGCCGGCCCGCTGGGCGCCGGACGTGACCAGGCGCGGGCACCCGGTCATCGCCGGGGTGTTGTGCATGGGCATCCAGCTCGTCGCCGGCATTTCCGGCCCGCTGCTCGACGTCTTCTTCGTGAAGTCCGGCCTGACCCGGCAGAGCGTCGTCGCGACCAAGGCGACGATCCAGGTCTTCGGCCACCTGTTCAAGTCGGTCTATTTCGGCGCGATCGTGCTGGCGTCCGACGCCAACGCGGTGCCGCCGGCCGTCCTGCTGCTCTGCGTCGCCATGGCGGTGCTGGGCACCAACCTGTCCCGCCGGGTGCTGGACCGCATGACCGACGACCAGTTCCGCGCCTGGAGCCGGCGGCTGGTCCTCGTCACCGGGACCATCTATCTCGGCCAGGGGCTGTGGCTGCTCGCCGCCTGACGGCAAGGACAAGGCCCCGCCCATGATGGACGGGGCCTTGTTCGTCGAAGCATTTACTTCAGCAGGCCGAGGTCGGTCAGGGTGGCCTTGATCACCGACTGCTGGTCCTTGACGAAGGCGGCGAACTGGTCGGACGGCAGGTAGGCGTCCACCCAGCCGCGCTCCTTCAGGATCTGCTTCCATTCCGCGCTCTGGACCATCCGGCCCATGGCGGCGTCCAGCTCCTTGCGCTCGGCCGGCTTCAGGCCGCCCTGGGCCATCACGGAGCGCCAGTTCACCAGCTCCACATCCACGCCCTGCTCCTTCAGGGTCGGCACGTCGATGCCCGGCAGGCGGGTGGCGGAGGAAACGGCGATGGCGCGCAGCTTGCCCGCCTGGATCTGGGAGGCGAACTCGTTGTAGCCGCCGGCGCCGACCGTGAGATGGCCGCCCATCACCGCCGCCAGCATCTCGCCGCCGGCCCCCGCCGCGATGAAGTTCATCTTGCTCACGTCGCCGCCGATGGCCTTGACGATCATGCCGTAGAGGATGTGGTCCGGGCTGCCGGCGGCGAAACCGCCCATGGAGACGGAGCCTGGGTCGGCCTTGAACTTCGCGACGAGGTCGGCCACCGACTTGATGGGCGAATCCGCCGCCACGACCAGCGCCTGGTACTCGCCGGTCAGCCGGGCGAGCGGCGTTACCTGGTCGAGCGTGACGGGGGAGTTGTTGGTCAGCACCGCCCCCACCATGCCGAGGCCGGAGATGATCAGGCCGGTATCGCGCTTGCGGCCGGTCACGAACTGGCTGAGGCCGATGGTGCCGCCGGCACCCGGCACGTTGACCACCTGGACCTTGGATGCCAGCTTCTCGTTCTGCAGCACCTGCTGCATGGCGCGCGCGTGCTGGTCGTAGCCGCCGCCGGGGCCGGCCGGCGCGATAATCTCGACACTTTTCAGCTCGGCCGCCGCAGGAAGTGCTGTGACGCTGCCTGCCATGAAAGCCGCCGCGACGAGCAGCTTCGAAAACCCGGATGCCATGACGTTTCCCCCTCGGACTGTAGGACTGGCGGACGATACTGCCAGGGGAAGCTGTCATGCACCTGTCGCGGCGGCGGTTTCTCTTATTCCCCGAAGATCAGGCCCCGGTCATCAGGCGCTACGCCACGGCGAACAGGTCGCCCGTCTCCGGCCCCTCCTCGGCGTTGGGGTCGCCGAGCGCCGTTTCCCAGCCGAGCGCGGGCAGGGCGATGCTGCGGGTGTTGCCGAGCCCGTTGCGGGTCGTGACGAAACCCTTCTGCTCCATGTAGGTCAGCAGCCGGCGGGCGCGCCCGCGCGAACGGCTGCCGCAGGCCCGCGCCACCTCGGCGTCGGACGGGCAGGGGGCGTGTTCCAGTGCGGCGCGGGCCAGCATCAGGAACACCACCTGGATGTCCTCCGGCAGGGTGGCGGCGACCTCCGTGGCCTTCGCCCAGTCCGGGCTTTCCTCCGTCGCCACCCCGGCCCCGGCGCGGGCGGCGGCCAGCTTGCGGCGGAAGGCCGGCAGTTCCACCGCCTCGCCCTCCAGCTCGCGGCCCCGGCAGCGCACCAGGAAATTCTGGTAGAGCACGGCGACCGGCTGGTAGGCGGCCTCCGGCTCGGTCGCCACCTCCCGCACCACCTCGTCGTACTGCGCCGCGCGCTCGGCGGCGGCTTGGCGGGCGGCCTCCCGCTCCTCCTCGCTCGGCCCGTCCGGCGTGGCCTCCTCCGGGTCCGGCGTCCGTTCCGCCATGGCCGGGCGGGAGCGGGCGAGCTGCATCAGCAGCTCGGTGCTGGCGGAGGTCGAGGGGCGGCGGGTGGGGAAGCGCGCCGGCTCCTCCTCGCCCGGCGTGAAGATCAGCTCGCGGGCGTCCTCCACCGGCGTCTCGGGCAGCGGCATCAGCTTTGGGCTGCCGGCCCGGCCGCTGGTCTGGACATGGCCGATGCGCAGGGGGAGCGGGCGGCGCGAGATGGCCGGGCCGAGCGCGATGAAATGGCCGCGCTCCAGGTCGCGGAACATCTCCGCCGTCTTGCGCTCCATGCCCAGCAGGTCGGCGGCGCGTGCCATGTCGATGTCGAGGAAGGTCCGGCCCATCAGGAAGTTGGAGGCCTCCGCCGCCACGTTCTTGGCGAGCTTGGCGAGGCGCTGGGTGGCGATGACGCCGGCCAGCCCGCGCTTGCGGCCACGGCACATCAGGTTGGTCATGGCGCCGAGCGAGGCCTTGCGCGCCTCGTCCGACACCTCGCCGGCGGCTGACGGCGCGAAGAGCTGCGCCTCGTCCACCACCACCAGCATCGGGTACCAGTAGTCGCGGTCGGCGTCGAACAGCCCGCCCAGGAAGGCGGCGGCGTGGCGCATCTGCATCTCCATGTCCAGCCCTTCCAGGTTCAGGACGACGGAGACGCGGTGCTGGCGCACGCGGGCGGCCACGCTCTGAAGCGCGGCCTCCGTGTGCTCGGCGGCGTCCACCACGACATGGCCGAAGGCCTCGGCCAGCGTGACGAAGTCGCCTTCGGGATCGATGACGGCCTGCTGCACCCATTTGGCGCTCTGCTCGATCAGCCGGCGCAGCAGGTGCGACTTGCCCGAGCCGGAATTGCCCTGCACCAGCAGGCGGGTCGCCAGCAGCTCCTCCAGGTCGAGCGTCGCCGGGCTTCCCGGCCCGGTCGCTCCCATGTCGATGGCAACCCTCATTCCTACTCCCTCAAGGCTCCGGACCAACGCTCCGGAATCGAAGCTCCGCAAGGCGGCCCCTCCTATAGCGCAAAAGCCGGGGCGCGGACGAGAAACGCTTTGGGGACAGCCGGAAGAGGGACATGGGATTCCGGTCCCGCAGCTGTCATGAAAGCGAAAAACAAATTTGTTATAAGTTTGGAAGAAAGTCGCGTCATGCGGTGCCGGACCGTGTCGCGCCTCCTGTCCAAGCACGGGTATGGCCATGATGAACGGACTGTTGATGCGGGCCCTGGACCCCGACGAGGAGGGCGAGGACGCCGCGCCCGGCGGGCGCCGTCCCGTGCTTCCCGCGCGCTGGCGGCACATGCTGGAGCTGCTGGAATACGCCTTCCAGCCGGTGGTGCAGATGCGCACCGGCCGCTGCCACGGGGTGGAGGCGCTGCTGCGCGGCTTCGACCGCATGTCGCTGCTCGGCATACCCTACCAGAACCCGCACGAGTTCCTGGACGGGGCCTTCGCGGAGGGCGTCCTGCCGGCGGTGGAGGCGGCGCTCCACGACAAGGCGGTGGAGGCCTACCGCGCGCTGGAGGGCTGGCGGGGCGGCAAGCTGTTCCTGAACATCGACGCCCGGCTGGTCGGCCAGCCCGGCTCGGACGCTCTGCTCGCCGGGCTGCACCGGGACGGGCTCGGCATCAACCTGGAGATCTCCGAGCGCAGCGACCTGACGGCGGACGGGGTGGAGCAGGCCATCGAGCGTTACCGCGCGGCGGGGCTGGGCGTGGCGCTGGACGATTTCGGAGTCGGCTACGCGGGCCTGCGCCTGCTGTACGAGGCCAAGCCCGACTATGTGAAGATCGACCGCTTCTTCATCGCCGGCATCGACCGCGACATGCGCAAGCGGGCCATCGCCCATTCGCTGGTCGGCTACGCCCACACGCTCGGCATCCTCATCATCGCCGAGGGGATCGAGACGGAGAAGGAATTCTACACCTGCCGCGACCTCGGCTGCGACTTCGCGCAAGGCTACCTGATCTGCAAGCCCCGGCTGGACTTCACCGAGCTGCCCGGGCGTTTTTCGGTGGTGGAGGACCTGAACCACCGGGACCGCCGCCAGAAGACCGAGGCGCACCGCCTGTCCGAGGTGATCGAACGCCTGCCGCCGCTGCCCGTGGACTCGCGCAAGACGGAGCTGCTGGACTATTTCCGCGACGACGACAGCCCGCCCGTCGCCCCGGTGGTGGACGGCCACCGCCGCCCGCTGGGGCTGATCCGCGAGCGCGACCTGAAGCGCTTCGTCTATTCCCGTTTCGGCAGCGAGCTGCTGCGCAACCGGGGCATCGGCGACACGCTCAAGCACCTCGTCTACAAGGGGCCGGTCTGCGACATTTCCACCCCGCTCGACCGGGTGATCGAGGCCTTTTCGGCGGAAGAGGCGGCCGACGGGATCATCATCATCGAGGGCGGGGAGTATGCGGGCTTCCTCAGCTCGGCGGCGCTGGTCCGGCTGGTGCACGAGCGCAACCTCGCCATGGCCGCCGACCAGAACCCGCTGACCCGTCTGCCCGGCAACGCCGCCATCGTCCGCCACATCGAACAGGCCCTCCAGGACCGGTCCTGTTCGCACCTGCTGGTCTATCTGGACTTCGACAACTTCAAGCCCTTCAACGACCATTTCGGCTTCCGCCAGGGCGACCGCGCCATCCTGATGTTCGCCGAGCGGCTGAAGGCCTGGGCCGCCGTCGGAAAGGGTTTCGCCGGCCACATCGGCGGCGACGACTTCTTCCTGGGCGTCAGCGACGGCGACGAGGCCGAGGTGCTGGGGCGCGTGGCCGAACTGCTGGCGCTGTTCCGCTCCGACGCCGAAAGCCTTTACGATCCGAAGATGCGGGAGGAGGGCGGTTTCCTCGCTAAGGACCGCTACGGCAACACGCGCCGTTTCCCCCTGCTGTCGGTCAGCGGCGTCGCCGTGTCCATCGCCCCCGGCGCGCACGGGCTGACGCCGGACGTCATCAACGCCGCCATCGCCGGCTGCAAATGCGACGCCAAGACCAGCCCGACCAAGCTCTGCGTGGTGCGGCCGGGGGAGTAGCGCGGCGCTACGCGAAGTCCCGGAAGGCCTCCGCCGCCGCCCGGTCGTAGCCCCGGCTGGCGCGCAGGAGCTGGCGCGTGTAGTCCTCCCGCGCCTCGCCGCGCCGAAGGGCCTCGGCGTCCAGCTCCTCGACCAGCCGGCCGCGGTTCATCACCGCCAGCCGGCCGCACATGTGGGCGACGACGGCGAGGTTGTGGCTGACCAGCACATAGGTCAGGCCGCGCTCCGCCCGCAGGCGGGTCAGCAGGTTCAGGATCTCCGCCTGCACCGACACGTCGAGCGCCGAGGTCGGCTCGTCCAGCAGCAGGATATTCGGCTCCAGGATCAGCGCGCGGGCGATGGCGACGCGCTGGCGCTGCCCGCCGGAGAGCTGGTGCGGGTAGCGGTAGCGGAACTGCGATCCCAGCCCCACTTCGGCCAGCGCCCGTTCGATGCGGGCGTCGGCATCGCCCATCCGGTGGATGGCGACCGGCTCGGCCAGGATGCGGTCGATGGTGTGGCGCGGGTGGAGCGACCCATAGGGATCCTGGAAGACCATCTGGCAGCTCTTGAAGAAGCCCTTGTCGCGCCGCCGCCCCTGCGCCCGGCCCTCCACCCGCAGCTCGCCCGTCCAGTCCGGGTTGAGGCCGGCGAGCGCGCGCAGCACGGTGGACTTGCCGGAGCCGGACTCGCCGACCAGCCCGAAGCTCTCGCCGGCCTCCACGCGGAAACTCACCCCTTGCACGGCGGCGACCTCGCCGAAGCTCACCCGCAGGTCCCGCACCTCGATCATGGGGTCTCCCGTCATCGGCCATCCTCCAGCCAGCGCGGGTCGCGGGCAAGGACGGGCAGTTCGGCGCGCCGCTCCTCCAGCCGGGGCAGGCTGTCGAGCAGGCCGCGCGTGTAGGGGTGGGTGGCCTTGTGGAGGTCGGCGGCGCGGCAGCTCTCCACCACGCGGCCGGCATACATGATCAGCACCCGGTCGCAGAAGGAGGCGACGAGATTCAGGTCGTGGCTGATGAAGACCAGCCCCATGCCCTGCCGGCCGCACAGCTCGTCCAGGATCACCAGAACCTGCATCTGGACCGTGACGTCGAGCGCGGAGGTCGGCTCGTCGGCGATCAGCAGGGCGGGGCCGGGGATCAGCATCATGGCGATCATGATGCGCTGGCCCATCCCGCCCGACACCTCGTGCGGGTAGAGGCCGTAGACGCGCTCCGGGTCGCGGATGCGCACGGCCTCCAGCATCTCCAGCGCGCGGCGCCGCGCCTCGCCCGACCCGGCCCGGTGGTGGACGCGGTAGGCCTCGGCGATCTGGCGGCCGACGGTCATCACCGGGTTGAGCGAGAATTTCGGGTCCTGCATGACCATGGATATGCGCCGCCCGCGGATCGCGCGCAGGCGCGTCTCGGGCAGGGCCGTCAGCTCCTCCCCCTCGAACTCCATGCGGTCGGCGGTGACCGTGCCGGGGCTGGGCACCAGCCGCAGGATGGAGCGGCCGGTGAGCGACTTGCCGGAGCCGGACTCGCCGACGATGCCCAGCTTCTCCCGCCCCATGGCGAAGGACACGCCGCGCACCGCCTCGAACGGCCCCGTCGGGGTTGGGAAGGCGACGCGCAGGTTCTCGACGCGCAGCAGGGGGCTTTGGTCGGAAGGGGTCATCGACTTGGGCGTCATCGGCTTTTCGGGTCCAGCACGTCGCGCAGGCCGTCGCCCAGCAGGTTGAAGCCCAGGCTGACGATGAAGATGGCGATGCCGGGCATGGTCGCGACCCACCATTGGTCCAGCACATACTGCCGCCCGGCGGCGATCATCGCACCCCATTCCGGCAGGGGCGGCTGCGCGCCGAGCCCGAGGAAGCCGAGGCCGGCGGCGGTCAGGATGATGCCCGCCATGTCCAGCGTCACCCGCACGATCAGGGAGGAAGAGCAGAGTGGCACCACATGCCCCAGGATGATGCGCGCGCTGGACGCCCCTTGCAGCCGTGCCGCCTGGATGAAGTCGCTGTGCCGGATGGTCAGTGTCTCGGCCCGCGCGATGCGGGCGTAGGCCGGCCAGCTGGTGATGGCGATGGCGATGATGGCGCTCTCGATCCCCGGCCCGAGCGCCGACACGAAGGCGAGCGCCAGGATCAGCTTCGGGAAGGCGAGCGCTATGTCGGTGATCCGCATCAGCGCCGCGTCCACCCAGCCGCCGAAATAGCCGGACACCGTCCCGATCGCCAGCCCGGCGATGGGTGCGGTGACGGTCACCAGCGCCACGATGTACAGCGTCAGGCGCGAGCCGTGCAGGATGCGCGACAGGATGTCCCGCCCGAAGGCGTCGGTGCCCAGCCAGTGCGCCGCCCCCGGTGGGATCAGCCGGCGGCCGAGATCCTGCTGGTAGGGGTCATAGGGGGCGAGCCAGGGCGCCAACGCCGCCATCAGCACCAGCCCCAGCACGATGGCGAGTCCCAGCATGGCGAGGCCGTTGCGGGTGAAGCCTTGCCAGCCCCGGTAGAGGCGGCCGAGCCGCGCCTGGGCACGGGAGCGCGGGGTGTCGGCGGTGAGCCAGCCCGCCAGGGAGCCGCCGTTGGGGTTGGCGCTCATTTCGCCCTCGGGTCCAGGATGCGGTAGAGCAGGTCGGACAGCAGGTTCAGCCCGATGAAGACCCCGCCCACCACCAGCGTGCCGCCCAGCACCGCGTTCATGTCAGCGCTCAGCAGGGAGCTGGTGATGTAGAGCCCCAGCCCCGGCCAGGCGAAGACGGTTTCCGTCAGCACCGACCCCTCCAGCAGCGTGGCGTAGGACAGGGCCACCACCGTGGTCAGCGGCACGGCGATGTTGCCCAGCGCGTGGCGCCAGACCACGCGCGCCTCCGACAGCCCCTTCACGCGGGCGGTGGTGATGTATTCCTGGCGGAGCTGGTCCAGCATGAAGCTGCGGGTCATGCGCGCGATGTAGGCGACGCTGTAATAGCCGAGGATCGCCGCTGGCAGCATCAGGTGATGGAGCGCGTTCCAGAAGATCTCCGTCTCGCCGGCCAGCAGCGCGTCCACCGTCACCACGCCCGTCACCGGCTCGACCAGCCCCTCGTAGAAGACGTCGAGCCGCCCCGGCCCCGGCGCCAGGTCCAGCCGGGCGTAGAAGACCAGCAGCCCGACCAGCCCCAGCCAGAAGACCGGCACGGAATGGCCGATCAGCCCCAGGACGCGGATCAGATGGTCCGGCCAGCGCCCCTGGTGGACGGCCGCCATCACCCCCGCCGGGATGCCCAGGGCCACGCCGAGGATCACCGCCGCCGTCGCCAGCTCCAGCGTCGCCGGGAAGACGCGCAGTATGTCCTCCAGCACCGGGCGGGAGGTCAGCACCGACTGGCCCAGGTCGCCACGCAGCACGTCGCCGACATAGACGGCGAACTGCCACCAGAGCGGCTGGTCCAGACCCATCTCGATCCGCACGCGCTCATACACGTCCGGCATCGCCCGGTCGCCCAGCACCGCCAGCACGGGGTCGATCGGCACCACCCGCCCGATCAGGAAGGTGACCAGCAGCAGTCCCAGCACCGTCAGTGCGACGGAGACGAGCAGGCCGATGGCGCGGAGGAGGAGTCTTCGCAAGGCAAACTCTGGCAAAAGGAAAGGAATAACCCTCGCCCCGGTAACTACGGCATCCGAACACGCTGTTCTGCTGCAACTTAATGAAAGATGACCATTTTTCCGTCATCCCCGCGGACGCGGGGATCCAGAAGTTCCGCAGGGGGCTTCTGGGGAGTTCTGGACCCCCGCTTTCGCGGGGGTGACGGAAAAGTGGGTGTTTTTCCTTTAGCTGCTGCTTCGCGACATGGTCGAGCGCTATACACCCTCAGGGGAAAGGGACAAGAAATACTCTGCGTCTCGCCGCCCTAATCCTTCTTCGCCTTCCAATAGTAGTTCGTGTCGAAGTTCGGACCCCAGATCAGGCCGGTCACGTCGCTGCGCCGGGCGATCACCTCGGTCTGCTGGAACATGACGACGTAGGGCGAGGTCTCCATGACCTCGCGCTGGAGGTCGGCGTAGAGGGCCGCGCGCTTTTCGGCGTCGCGCTCCATCACGGCGGCCGCGGTCTTCTTCGTCAGGTCCGGGATGTCCCAGGCGTTGCGCCAGGCGAGCGACTTGACCTTGCCCTCGTCGGAATTGTCGGGGTTGGAGGCGAAGGCGTCGGCGTTGGTGTGCGGATCCTGGTAGTCGGCGCCCCAGCGGTAGAGCAGCAATTCGTGGTTGCGGGCGCGGTACTTGGTCAGCACCTGCTTGCCGTCGCCGGGCACCAGCTCGATCCGCACGCCGCCGGCCGCGGCGCTGCCCTGAATGGCCTGGGCCATGTCCAGGCTCGGGGAGGTGTTCTGCACGTCCAGCCGGATGGTGAAGCCGTTCGGGTAGCCGGCCTTGGTCAGCAGCTCCTTGGCCTTCTGCGGGTCGTAGGCATAGGGCGTGTCGCCCAGAGCACCCAGGAATCCGATGGGCAGGAAGGCCTGATGCGTGGTGCCGAGGCCGTTCATGATGGTCTTGCGCATCCCGTCGTAATCGACGAGGTGCTTCATCGCCTGCCGCACCTCGGGCTTGGACAGGATTTCGTTCTTCTGGTTCAGGCCGAAATACCAGACCGTGCCCTTGGGCGCCTCCTCGATCCGGATGGAGTCGCTGGAGCGCAGGGGCTCGAACTGCTCGGGCTTCAGGTTGCGGGCCACGTCCACGTCGCCCTTTTCCAGCAGCAGCCGCTGGGTCGCCGGTTCGGGGATGTGGCGGATCAGGACGCGCTTCATCGCCGGGGCGCCCTGCCAGTATTTCGGGTTGGCGTCGAGCATCAGCAGCTCGGCCGCCTTCCACTGGCGCAGGCTGAAGGGGCCGGAGCCGGCGGAGTTGGTCTTCAGCCAGTTGTAGCCGAGGTCGCCGTTGGCCTCCTTGCTCTTCACCAGCTTGGAATCGAGGACGGAGGCGACGCCGGCGGTCAGGCAGTAATAGACGAAGGTCGGCGCGTAGGCCTTGTCCGTCTCCATCACCAGCGTGCGCGGGTCGGTGGCCCGGATCTTCTGGTCCACGTTCTCCGCCGTCAGGCCGAACTGGCCGAGGATGAAGGCGGGCGACTTGTTCAGCTTCACCACGCGCTGGAGCGACCAGGCCGCGTCCTCTGCGGTCAGCGGGTTGCCGGAATGGAAGGTGATGCCGTCGCGGATCTTGAAGGTGAAGGTCTTGCCGTCGTCCGATACCGACCAGCTCTCCGCCACGGCGGGCAGCAGGCGCGACACGTCCTTGGGGTCGAAGGCGATCAGCCGGTCGTAGATCTGGGAGCTGTATTCGGCGCCGGAGAACTCGAAGATCTCCGCCGGGTCGAGGCTGATGATGTCGTCGAACTGCCAGGCCATCACCAGCGTGTCCTTCGGCGTGGCGGCGAGCGCCGGCAGCGGGCCGGCGGCAAGGGCGGTGCCGAGCGCGATGACGGCGGCACCCAGAAGGCGGCGGGGGGTGAGCATCGGGCCGTGTCTCCCTGAAGATCCCGGTGTCCGGCGATTCCGGCACGGGCGGATTCCCGTTTGGAATCATGGCGCTGGGAAAGGTCTGGACGAATGATCCGGCCCGGCCTTCCGGTCTGTCAAGCGGCCCCAGGTCGTAGGCGCGCGGCAACGACGCGCCGCGCGGCCTGTTTCCATGAGGACGGCGTCGATCAGGACACCACCAGAACAAGGAGCCGAGCATGGAAACGGACAAGGAAAACGAGCAGGCCCATGTGCCGAAGCCTCCGACCCGTGAGGAGGTCGAGGAGATCAGCCGCGCCCAGGCCATGATCACCGACGACTGGACCGGCGACAGCGGCGTGTCCCAGGGCGGGTCCGGCGCCGCCGGGGGACGCGGCCCCGACCAGGCGTCGGAGTCGGCTTCGGACGGCTCCGATTCGGGCGGGGACTCAGGGGAATAGGCGGCGGCATCCCGGGGCGGGCGCCTGTCCGCCCGTTCCATTCCCCTCCGATGGCGTGACCGGGAGCACGGCGGGGTGGCGCGCGGCATCCGTGTCGCGTAGGGTGCGCGCCCGCTCAATTGTTGTGCAGTCCCGCCATCATGCTCGCCAGTCTCGCCGCGCTCGGTGCCGCCCTTTGCTGGGCGATCGGGGGCTTCATCGCCGTTGGCCCGGTCCGCGCCATCGGCGCGCTGGCCTTCAACCGGCTGCGCATGTGCATCGTGGCGGTCGGGCTGGTGCTGGCGGCGACGCTGCTCGGCGGCTGGGCGACGATGGACGTCCATGCGGCGGCGCTGCTGGCCCTGTCGGCGGCCGTCGGCATTGTGCTGGGCGACACGGCGCTCTTCCTGGCGCTGGGCCGGCTCGGCCCCCGCCGCAACACGGTGGTCTATTCGACCAACGCGCCGCTGACGGCGCTGCTCGGCTGGTTCGTGCTGGGGGAGGGGCTGGGGACCTGGACCGCGGCGGGCATCGCGCTGGTCACGGCAGGCGTGATGCTGGCGGTCTTCTTCCGCGCCTCCGCCGCCCCCACCCACGACTGGGAGACGGTGCGCGGCAAGCTCGCCGTCGGGGTGGCGATCTGCCTCGCCGCGGCGCTCTGCCAGGCGGTCGGCTCGATCATCGCCAAGCCGGTGATGGCCTCGGGCGTCGATCCGGTCGCGGCCTCGGCCGTGCGTGTCGGCACGGCGGCCCTGATGATGGTCGCGATGGGGCTTCTGCCCGGCCAGACCCTGATCCCCAGCGCGGCCCTTCAGCCCCGCGTGCTGCTGCCCATCGTGATCAACGGCTTTCTCGGGCTCGGGCTCGGCACGACGCTGCTTCTCCTCGGCCTCGCCTACGGCAAGGCCGGCGTGGTCGCCACCCTGTCGGCGACAAGCCCGATCCTCGTCCTGCCCCTGCAATGGGCGCTGACCCGCAAGCCCCCGGGCGCCGGCGCCTGGGCCGGCGCCGCCGTGGCCGTGCTGGGCGTGGCGCTGATCGTGAACCGGTAGGCGATCGTGAACCGTTAGGCAGGGCAGGGGCGGAAACTTGCATGGAGTCGGGCGCTATTATAGCTTTCCGGAGAAAACTTTAATAAGCCCGGATCCCATGCAAGCTTTCGGCACCTATGAGGCGTTCGAGGCGGAGGGCGGGCGTATCCTGTCCTGCTACCGGCCACCGGTGCCCGCCATGCCCGTCATCGACGAGGTGTGGGAGGTGCTGGAGAGGGCTCGCCACGCCGTCGAATCCCTGGATCGTGCCTTGATGGGCTTCCCGGTTTCCGGCGTGGTGGGAAAGCTGTTCGCGCGGCTCGACGCCGTCCACTCCTCCGGTGCCGAGGGTGCGACGACCACCTTCACGGACCTTCTGGAGTTCCAGACGTCCCTGCAGCGCGCACGCGATCCGGAGGATGCGCAGGCCGTCGCCGGGAGTGCCGATGCCTTCGACGAGCTTCAGGGAAAGATGCCCGATCCCCGCGAGGCGGTTCTTTCGATCCACCGCCGTCTTTTCGAGGCCGTCCGGGACCCCTATGCGGCCGCCCAGGCCGGGCAGTGGAAAACCCACGTGAACGCGACCCTGGATGCGGAGACGGCAACCGGCTTTTTTTATTACACGGCACCGGCGACTCTCCAGGACAGCCTGGCCGAGTGGAAGGACTTCACGATGGCGGAGGGCGGCCCGGAACTCGTGCGTCAGGCGCTGTCGCATTGGATGTTCGAACACATCCACCCCGTGGGCGACGGCAACGGCCGCGTGGGACGCCTGCTCGTGCCATTGGTGGTCCATGCCAAAGGCGCGACCACAACGGCCTGCTGCTTCCTGGGCGAGGCGGTCCACGGCAACAAGGAAATCTACATCGAGGCGCTGAAACGGGCGCGCCGCACGGGGGACATCGCCGCCTGGGCGAGGGTCTTCCTCTCGCTGGTGGAACAGACGGCGGCCAGGAACCTGATGCGTCTGGAGAGGCTGGGCCAGCTTCATGACCGCTGGCGGCAGGCGACCAAGAGCTTGCGCGGCCACAGCGCCGTCCATGACCTCGTTCCCTGGGTGCTCACGAAACCCGCCTTCACCGTTCGCGACGCACTGGCCGGCTTGGGCAAAGGCACCTACACTAGCCTCAACACCGCCGTCCGTTCCCTGGCGGAACTCGGCATCGTCGAGGCCGCCGGGGCTGCCGGGCGCGACCGGCTGTTCATCGCACCCGAGGTGATCGACCTGTTCGAATCGCCGGGACTGCGCCATGGTCCCACTGCCAGTTCGGGCATGAGACCGTCGCGCGGGTAAGGAAACGGTCCGAAATCCCCCCGGCTTCAAGCCGCGAAGGCGTCGTCCATGGCGACCACCTGGTTGCGGCCGGCGTGCTTGGCGACGTAGAGGCGGCGGTCGGCGCGGTTCATGAGCTGCTCCGGGCTGGTGCCGTCGGCGCCGAAGACGGCGATGCCGAAGCTGGCGGTCACGGTGACCGGCCCTTCGCCCGTCTGGACCGGCATGGTGGCCAGGGCGGCGCGGATCCGCTCGGCGATGGCGAGCGCGTCGTCACGGGACGCTTCCGGCAGCAAAATCACGAACTCCTCCCCACCGGTGCGCCCGATCAGGTCCGAGGGCCGGAGGATCGCCGAGGCGCGCTTCACGAAGCACTTCAGCACGGTGTCGCCCGCGGCGTGGCCGTGGGCGTCGTTGATGTCCTTGAAATGGTCGAGGTCGATGGCGAGCACGGAGAAGGCGCGGCCCTGGCGCTGCGCGCGGGCCATTTCCCCCGCGGCGCGCTCCATGAGGCAGCGGCGGTTGCGGGCGCCGGTCAGCGGGTCGAGCGTGACCAGCCGCTCCAGCTCGCGGTTGGCGTGCTCCAGCTCGCGCGTCCGCTTGGCGACCAACTCTTCCATGCGGTCGTAGAGCATGACGTTCTCGAAGCCGATGGAGATCTTCGAGGCGAACAGCTCCAGGAGCTGGCGGTCCACGTTGGTCAGCGTCTCCGGCGAGCAGATCAGCACGGCCGTCCCCTCGCCGTCGCGGCTGGGGATGTAGAGCACGGTGTGGTGCTCGTCGAAATGGGTGGCCCGGCTTTCCAGGGCGCGGGAGACCAGCGCGCTGACAGCGGGGGACAGCGGCCCATCCCCGTCCCGGCCGCCGTCGGCGCCGAGGCAGCATTCGAAATCGCCGATGGCGGCCAGCACCCGCAGGGCGGCGCCCGCCTCGGTTCCTGTGTTGCGGGCGCAGAGGATGCCGTTGGGCGCGCAGCCCAGGAAGGCGCTGAGCTGGGTCAGCACGCCGGTCGCGAACTCCCGCATGGAATGCAGGGTCAGCAGCTCCGACGAGCTGTCGATGATGCGCTCCAGACCCTGGCGGTTGGCCTCCAGCGCGCGGATGTGCCCGTAGGAGCGCAGCGCCGTGACCACCGTGGTGAAGAGCTTCTGGGCGGTCAGCTCGGTCTTCGCCTTGTAGTCGTTGATGTCGTAGGAGACGATCACGTCCTCTTCCGGCGCCTGACCCGGCTGGCCGGTCCGCAGCACGATGCGGACGGCCTCGTTGCGCATGTCCTCCCGGATCTCCCGGGCGAACTTCAGGCCGGCGTCGTCCGTCTCCATCACGACGTCGAGCAGGATGACGGCGACGTCCGGGCGCATCGCCAGGATGCCGCGCGCCTCGGCGGCGGAATGGGCGCTGAGGATCTGCACGCCGCGCTCGCGGAAGCGCAGCTTGGACAGGACGAGCCGGGTCATGGCGTGAACCTCCGGCTCGTCGTCGACGACCAGGATGGTCCAGGGGCTCTCGTCGTAGCGCGCGCCCGACGGGCTGCCACGCCCGGCGCCGCCGCGCGCCGGGCCCGCCAGCTTCAGTGGCTTGCGTGCCGGTGCCGCCGGGGCGGCATTCGCGTTCGAGGCCAGGGCCGTTTCCATCGCATCGGCACTCCGTTCCAGGGAAACCATCGCCGCCTCCGTCCTTACTGTGCGGCCTGGACCAGGGCCGGCGCGGACTCCGCCGCCGTCCTCGGGCCGAGGCTCCTGGGGAAGCGCAGGGTGAAGGCGGCACCCCGGCCTTCCTCGCTCCTGAGCTGGATGGTCCCCTTCAACGAGGTGACGACCGCGTTGTAGACGACGTGCAGCCCGAGGCCCGAGCCGCCGGCGCTGCGCCGGGTCGTGAAGAAGGGCTCGAAGACGCGGGGCTGGTGCTCGGCGGGGATGCCCTTGCCGTCGTCGCTGTAGACCAGCTCGACCGTGCCCGGCTCGGGCTGGGTCACCGCGATGCGCAGGTTGCCCGTCGTCCCCTCCTCGTAGGCGTGGATGAGCGAGTTGGCGATCAGGTTGGTGACGCAGTGGGACAGCGCACCCGGCGTGCTGTCCACGATCAGCCCGGCCGGGCAATCGACGGTGATGGCGTGGGGCGTCCGGCGCAGGTTGGGGCGCAGGCTCAGCAGGATCTCGTCCAGATAGTCCTTCAGGTCGAAGACCCGGCGGTCGTTGGCGGTCTGGTCCACCGCGACGCGCTTGAAGCTCTGGATCAGGTCGGCGGCGCGTTGGCTGTTCACCAGCAGCAGGCGGGCGGCCTGCTGGGCACTGTCGAAATAGCCCTCCAGCTCGTCACCGCTGAGCTCGCCGTCGGCGTAGCGGGCCGACACCTTGCCGGTCTCCGCCTCCAGATGCGAGGCGGCCGTCAGGATGATGCCCACGGGCGTGTTGATCTCATGCGCTACGCCGGCCACCAGCCCGCCCAGCGCCGCCATCTTCTCCGCCTCGATCAGCGAGGCCTGCATGGTCCGGAGCTGCTCCAGCGACTCCTCCGCCGCCGTCTTGGCCGTGGCGAGATGCTCCATCATCTCCTCCTGGCTGTAGACGCCGCTGAAGGAGCGGGTGGTGTGGAAGGCGCGCACGACGCCGAAGCTCAGCAGAAAGAAGCCGCCCGCGAAGATCGCGTGGGCGATCCACCAGAGATGGTTCCAGGGCTTGGCGATGACGAAAGCGGCCGAGGACTGCACGAAGCAGGCGACCGCGAGGATGTAGAAGGTCATCAGCGGCGAGCGGATGCGCCGGGCCAGCATCATGGCGATGCCGGCGAGCCCGAGCCCCAGCGCGCCGTATTCCATGCTGAGCCGCACCGCCGGGTGGCTGGCGATGGGGGACATGGCGACCGCGAAGACCAGCACGTCCACGACCAGCAGCCCGGCGATCCAGGACAGCCAGGAGCGGCCGCGCTCCGCCTCGGCGTGGGCGGGCTTGCCATACTCGAGCAGGCCCCGGAACAGGAAGGCCGCCATGACCAGCCGCGAGGCCGGGCCGTACAGCAGGAACAGGAACATGTTGTGGTGCGACGCGCGCGTCAGGATTCCGTGCGGCGCGTAGACGATGGCGAAGCCGATGAAGGCCAGCGCCAGCCATTTCAGGAACGGCTCGCCCGAGCTGCCGTAGCAACGGAAGGTCACATAGGCGACGAAGCTCGACAGCAGGATCGAAAGCCCGATGGCGACCTCGTGGAAGCCGTGGTCGGCGAATTTAAGGCCCGGATCCTGGTAGAAATGCAGGTAGCCGATCACCGCCGCCGGCAGCAGAGCGAACAATCCGTAGAGCGACCATTCATAGATCCTGGTCAATCCGCGCACGCTGGAAGCCTGGGCGTCGCTGAAACCTGCCGCCTGTGCCATGTCTGTCCGCTCTCCGCCGTGCTCTGCTGATCGAGCTATGAGGTTTTACATATCTCCTTTCTGGTTGTAAACCTCAGGGGTTAATACTTTGTTGCAGAGCGGACACCTGGAGGCGTTCGGTTTCAGGGATGAAATGGAAGGCCGGCGGACACGCTTGCAGAGTGCCCGGCGGAGGAGCAGGCCCGGCGGAGAGAGCCGGTCCCGCCGGTGCGAGGGGCGTCAGATCTGGAGCAGGGCGTAGGGGCGGCCGGACTCCTTCTCGATGGTCTTGGCGACGTTGTAGACCGGGGTGCCGCGCGGCGTCCGGCCCGCGTAGAAGCCGTGATGGGCGTGGCCGTGCACGACGGCCCGGACGTTGGGGAAGCGGTCGATGGTCTCCGCCAGGCGGGAGGAGCCGAGGAACGGGTAGATCTCCTTCGGCTCGCCTTCGATCGTCGCGGCGATGGGGGCGTAATGCAGCACGGCCAGGACCCGTTCGGCGTCAAGCTGGCGGAGCGCGCTCTCCAGATGCATGGCCTCGTTCACCGCCTCGTGGACGAACTGCTTGATGGCGGACTCGCCGAAGGCGTCCAGCATCATGTTCTCGAAGCCGCCGCCGAAGCCCTTCACCCCGGCGAAGCCGACGCCCTTGATCACCTGGGGCGTGCCGTCGAGGAAGCGGACGCCGGCCTGCTCCAGGATGCGCTGCATGTCCTCGGTGGGGCCGCATTCATGGTCGTGGTTGCCGAGCACGGCGACCACCGGCATGCCGATGCCGATCAGGTCCTGCGCCAGGATCTCGGCCTCCGCCGGCTTGCCGTGGTTGGTCAGATCCCCGGCCAGCACCAGCACGTCCGCGCGGTCGGCGATCTCCCGGAACAGCTCGCGGTAGGGGTTGACGGAGGTCTCCCCCACATGGATGTCGCCGATGGCGGCGACGGTCAGCGTCTCGTCAGCCATGTATCCTTCCTTCGATTGTCATGCCCGCGCCCGCCTTCAGCGGCTCCGCCCTTCCTCGCCCACCACGTCGGCGAAGCCCCATTCGGCCACGTCGATCAGGTAATCCTCGCGCGAGAACAGCCGGCCGCGGCAGATGCGGGTCTGCGGCAGCGGCAGCTTGGCGCGCTCCGACAGCCGATCCAGCAACTCCTGCATCAGCCATTCGGGAATGCAGTCGCGCTCGGTCGGGTAGATGAAGCGGAAGTTCAGGACCTGCATCAGCAGCACTTCCCAATACTGCTCCATGTGCGCGAGCAGGCGCTTCCAGTCGATGTGCTGGTGCTGCTTGAGGATCAGGTGCGCGACGTCCGGCCCGTCGTACTTGTGGCGCATCTGCACGAAGGACTTGGAGAAGACGATCTCCGTCGGCGGAATGAGCTGCACGTCGATGCCGCAGACGATGGCGTGGTGCGACTCCTCGAACCAGCGGTCGTTCACCGGGTTGATCGCCACGGCCGAGTTGAAGATCACGTCGAAGAAATGCGGCCCGTGCTTGACCTTGCCGATCCAGCGCTCGTCCTCGATCTCCGTCTCGAAGCCGCGGTCCTGGAAGAAGGTCAGCACCCGCAGGAAATCGCCGCCCCGGCAGAAGATGTCGATGTCCTTGGTCGGCCGGCAGATGCCCGTGTAGGCGCTGACGGCGTAGGTGCCGCCGAGCAGGAAGGGGATCTGCGACTCCTTCAGGAGCTTCAGCCCCTCGGTGTAGAAGGCTTCGGCCTCCGGTGTGACGGTGGCGTTGCCCTGGCTGTGCTCGTGTTCAGGCGAGGGCGCCTGGGGGGACGGCGTCATGCTGTTCATCGTCGGGTCCGTGCTCGCCTTTTCTGGGGGCGATCGCCGCCTTGTGCGCGCGATCGCTCGGTTCGCTTCGCCGCCTTAAACAGCCGGAAGGCGCGAAAAGGCATCCCCCTTGCGCAGCGTGGCCCCAAAAACGCCGCCGCCGAACCGGGGTCGACCGCCGCCCGGAGGGTGGCCGGCGGGAACCGCCGCCGCCGCCATCCGTTGAAACCAGGACAGGAAATCGCGCCGCCCGCGCGCGGTTCAACCGGGAGGAGGCTTCACGCGATGGCATCGAAGAGTTCTTGGGCCGGCAAGGGCGCTGGCCCGGCACTGGCGGCCGGGCTGGCGGTGCTTCTCGCCGCGGCCCCGGCCTCGGCGCAATCCTGCGCCGAACTGATCGAGCGGTTCGCCGCGAACCACGATCTCTCGGCCAGCCCTCCGCCGACCATGCCGCCCTCGGCGCTGGAAGGCGTGCCCGAGGGCACGGCCGGCTCCTCCGGTCCGGGCGGCCAGCCCTCCGCAGACGGCGGCTCGGGCGCCGTCACCTCCGAAAGCCTCGCCGATTCCGGCGGCGTGATCGCGCCCCCGGCCATGGCCGATGGTGCGGCCGCCGGTCCGGTGATCGAGCCGCCGGCCGCCGGCACCAGCAACATGCCCACGGCACCCGGCATCGGTGCCGACAGCGGCGCGACAGGCGGCGGGGGCGCCACCGGCGACGCCATGGCGAGTGCCGCCCAGACCGCGCAGGTGGATTCCCTCGTCACCGCCGCGCGCGAGGCCGCCCAGCGCGGCGACGAGGCGCAGTGCCTCGGCAACCTCGAACGCGCGCTGAACCTGTCGCGCCGGATGCCCGGTGGGGCGGGAGGCGGCTGATGGCGCCGGATATCACCTGGGAAAGCCCGCGCGGCATGAGCCCCTATCCGCCGGTCCCGCCGGTGGAGACGCCGACGATGCCGCCCGGAATGGACCCCGACATGGACCCGGAGGAGGTGCCGGGCGATCCGGCCCGTCCGCCCATCGAGGAGCCGCCGGCTCCCATCCCCGTCCCGCCGACCGAACGGCCACCCGTGCCGGACCGGCTGTAGGGGCCGGCGGCGCGTAACGCAGGCGCGAGCGAGGCGGTTGCAAAAAGGGATGGGATCCACGAAACCGGGCCGCTTTCATTGAAACATCTCTTGTCTTGGGTCCGGCAACGGGCGATTTCTGGGGCGGGCCCGCCGATGCGGGCGCCGCCTTTTTGTTCTGGAGTCCAGCGTTCCCATGAACCGTGACACGCCCCGTTCCCATGTTTACCGTCAGCCCAACGTCCTCGCCACCCAGGTCCAGGCGCGGGTGAAGTGGTTCGACACCAACCGAGGCTTCGGCTTCGTCCAGCCGGTGGACGGCTCGCCCGACGCCCTCATTCCCGGCTCCATCGTCGGCGCGGCGGGGCATGACAGCCTTCCGGACGGCGCCACCGTCGTCGTGGACATCATCGAGGGCCGCAAGGGCAACCAGGTCGGCACACTGCATTCGGTGGACACCTCCACCGCCGCCCCGCCGCGCCAGCGCGCGGAGCGCGGCTTCGGCGGGCGCGACGACCGGGGCCAGGGCGACCGTGGCGGCGAGCGCAATTACGCCGATCGCGGCGGTGACCGCGGGTTCGGGGACCGTGGCGGTTTCGGCGCGCGTGGCTTCGGGGATCGGGGCAATGACCGTGGCGGCGACCGTGGGTTCGGCGGCCGCGAGGACCGCGGCTATGGGGACCGTGGCAACGACCGTGGGGGTGATCGCGGCGGCTTCGGCGCGGCGCCGCGCCGTGGTGCCGATGCCGGTCCGACCAAGGAGATCGAGGGCACGGTGAAGTGGTTCAACGCCACCAAGGGCTTCGGCTTCATCGCGCCGGACGACGGCGGCCGCGACGTGTTCGTGCATGTCCGCGCCCTGGAGCGCTCCGGCCTGTCCGGCCTGGACGATGGCCAGCGGGTGCGCATGTCCGTCCGCCAGGGCGAGAAGGGAATGGAAGCCGTCTCGGTCTCCGGTCTCTGACGGCGGGACAGCCCTGAGGCCAAGCGAAAGCCCTTCTCCCCGGCGGGGGAGAAGGGCTTTTTTCATGAGCGGTTCCGCCCCGGGGAAAGCCCTTCCAAAAGAAAGACTTCAGTGGGCGGGCGGCAGGTCCCCGCTCTTCGACTCGTCGCTCTTGAGCCGTTCGGCGGCTTCGCGCAGCGACTGCTCGATGCCGTTCTGCGGCACCTGAATCCCGGAATTCGGGCCGGGGGCCGGCGTGTCGTTGCCCTCGGCCTTGTCCGGCGTGTTTCGTTCGTCCATGTCGTCCTCCTTGGCGTGTCCCGTTTGGGCCGTCTCACTGTGGGAAACAGCGCCGCCGGGGCATCGTCCCGCGGCGCCGGCCGGGGAGGTGCCCGGATGCCGACCGTTCATGTGCTGATCGGGCTGCCGGGCAGCGGCAAGACGCGCTGGCGCCGGCGTTTCGTCGCGGAACGCGGCGCCGCCCGCGCGGTGGCGCGCGACGACGTGCTGGAGGAGATGGCGGCGGCAAACGGCGTCGCCTACCACGAGGCGTGGCGCGCCTTCTCCAGGCCCGCCGACAAGGAGTTCCGCCGCCGCTTGGCCGAGGCCGTCGCGTTGGGCGTCCATCTCGTGGTGGACAACACCAACCTGACGGAGAAGGCGCGGCGCCGCATCCTCGGCCGCCTGCCGGAGGGGTGGGAGCGGGTGGGGATCGTCTTCGACACGCCGGACGAGGTTCTGGTGCGGCGCCTGCTGGCCCGCGCCGAGGCCGGGGAGAAGCGCGTGGCGCCATGGCTGGTGGCGCGGATGCGGCAGGACTGGGCGCCGCCGGCGCCGGGGTCCTTCGACCGGCTGCTCTTCGCCGGGCCGGGCGGAGGGTACGGCGAACCGCTGGGTGAGGCGGCCATGATCAAGCCCGGGGACGGTGTCGGCTGGGAACCATTCCGGCAGATGCCCGGTTGGGCAGGCAACCGGCCCTCTGGGCTGTAAACGAATGTCGTAACCCACCAACCAAAGGGAATCGTCCAGCCATGATGCCCCTTCGTCCCCTGGCCCCGGGACCGCGCACGCTCGCCCTCGCGGCGGTGTTCGGTCTCGCCGCCTGTGCCGGCACCCCGGCCCCGACCGCGCAGCTCGGCGCCTCCAGCGAGGCCGTGATGGCCGCCGAACGTGCCGGTGCCCTTCAGTACGCCCCCGTCGAGCTTCAGTCGGCGCGCGACAAGCTGGCCGCCGCGCAGGCCGCCGTGCGCGACGAGGAGAACGAGCGCGCACGGCGCCTCGCCGAGCAGGCCCAGGTCGAGGCCGAACTGGCCACCGTGCGCGCCCAGGCCGCGGTGACCCAGGAAGCCGCCTCCGCCGTGCGCCAGACCGGTCCGGCCAGCACGATGAGCGGTTCCAGCATGGCGCCCTCTTACGGCGGGACGGCGTCCTCCTACGGAAGCACGATGGGCAGCGGCTCGTCCGGCGGTTCGATGAGTGGCTCCATGGGCGGCTCGATGGGCGGCACCTCCGCCTCGCCTTACGCGGCGCCGATGCCTGTCCAGCCGGCCCCCGCCGGCTCCACGAGCTGGAACTCGAACCGTGGCTACCAGGGGGTGCAGCCATGAGGAAGCCGCTGTACCGCGGGGCCGTGGCGCTCGGCCTGCTGTCCGCCGCCCTGGCCGGCTGCGCCGGCCCGACCACCAGCACCGCGCTGACCCAGGCGCGCCAAGCCTACGCTGTCGCGGCGAGCGACCCGCAGGTCGCCGGCAACGCGCCGCTGGAGCTGCGCCGCGCCGAGGAAACCCTGCGCCGCGCCGAGGCGCTCCAGGCTGAGGAGGGCGCCACCGCCGAGGTGGACCATCTTGCGGCGCTGGCCGCCGGCCGGGTGCAGGTCGCCCGCGACACGGCCGAGCTGAAGGGCGCGCAGACCGTCGTCTCCAACGCCGACACCTACCGCCTCCAGGCGCGCAACGTCCAGCTGGAGCAGCAGCTCCGCGAGCTTCAGGCGCAGCGGACCGAGCGCGGCCTCGTCATGACGCTGGGCGACGTGCTCTTCGCCACCGGCCGGGCCGAGCTGTCGCCGGGCGCGCAGCAGCGCATCGACCGCCTCGCCCAGTTCATGCAGCAGAACCCGAACCGCACGATCCGGATCGAGGGCTACACCGACTCCACCGGCTCCTCGGCGACCAACCTCGCCCTGTCGGAGCGCCGCGCCCAGTCCGTGCGCGACGCACTGGTGCTGGCCGGGGTCCAGCCGAACCGCATCGTGACGCAGGGCTTCGGCTCGGCCCAGCCCGTGGCCTCCAACTCGACCGACGCGGGCCGCCAGCAGAACCGCCGCGTGGAGATCGTCATCTCCGAGCCGGGGACGGTGGCGGAAAACCGTTACTGAGCCTGACGGGCGTAAAGGCGAAAAAGGGTGGCGGCGCGCCTCGGCGCTCCGCCACCCTTTTTCATTGTCCGGGGGTCACTCCGCCGCCGTGACGGCGCCCCCATGCAGGCCGTGATGGGCACCGTGGTAGTTGCTCCACATCGCGCGGAACAGGGGCTGGCGGGCCAGAAGCTCGTCCATGCCGCCGCTGTCCACCACACGCCCGCGTTCCATCAGCACCACGAGGTCGAAGTGCCGCAGCAGGTGCAGGCGGTGGATGGCGGAGACCACGCAGGCTTCCCCGAACTCGGCGAGCAGCGCGTCGTAGATGCGCAGTTCCGTCGCCGGATCGACGCTGCTGGTTGGCTCGTCCAGCATGACGAGGCCGGAATCGCGGGAGGCGAGGATGCCGCGCGCCAGCGCCAGCCTCTGGCGCTGCCCGCCCGACAGGTTCACGCCGCCCTCCGCGATGGGGGTGTCGAGCCCGGAGGGCAGCGTCTCCAGCACCGGGCCGAGCTGGGCGAGGCGGCAGGCGCGCACCAGCTCCCCGTCGGGGTAGGCGATGCCCATGGTGATGTTCTGCCGCACGCTGCTGTCGAAGATCTGCGGCTCCTGCGGGACCAGCGTCGCGGCCGAGCCGAGGTCGGCCAGCTCCGGCATGGCGACTCCGTCCACGGCGATCCGCACCCGGTCGGCCGCGTAGAGCCCGGCCAGCACGCGCAGCAGCGTGCTCTTGCCCGACCCGCTCTCGCCGATCAGGGCGACGCGCTGGCCGCGCCGCAGGGTCAGCGAGACGCCGTCCAGCGAGGGGATCTTGCGCCGGTCGCCGCCGGCCGCGGCGTGGTGGAAGGACAGATCCTCGACCCGGATCTCCCGCCAGTCCGCCGGGACGGCGGCCCCGGCCCCGGCGCGGGGTGCGGCATCCAGGATGGCGTCGGCCTCCCCGACGTCGGCCTGGAAGCGGACCAGCTCCTGCCAGTGCGTCGCCATGGAGGTGACGACCGTGCCGATCTGCTGCGAATACTGGTGCACCATGACGGCGGTGCCGAGCGGCACCAGCCCGCCCTCGCGCCAGGCGAGCCAGGCGTAGAGCACCACCAGCCCGCAACGCAGCGCGTTGTTCAGCAGGTCGATGGCGCACCATTTCGCCTCGTTCACCACGATGTGGCAGCGCAGGGGCTCGAACAGATGGTCGAGCCGTTCGCCCAGCACACGCCGGGTCGCCGCTTGGAGGCGCAGGGTCAGCACGGTCGAGACGTTGCCGACGCAGTCCGACAGGACCGAGACGTAGCGGCGGTGCCGGCCGTGCTCCTCGCGCAGGAGCCGGACCATGGTCCGGTCGAAATGCACCAGGAGGAAGGCCACCAGCGTGTAGCCGGCCAGAGCCGCTCCGCCCGTGCCCGCCGAGATGAAGAACAGTGCCGCGATGGGACCGACGAGGTTGATCAGGTTCTGAAGATAGATGAACTGGTTCTGCGAGAAGCCGAACAGCGCGTCCGTCGCCTTGTTGATGCGCTGAACCGTGCCGCCGGAATGGTTGCGGTCATGCCAGGCGAGCGGCAGCGTCATCAGCCGCGCGTAGAGCGCGTCGGCGAAGCGCCCGCGCACGGCCAGTGCGGTGAAGCGCTCCATCACCCGCCCCGGCCCGTGCAGCACCCAGGCCGCGAGTGCCGCCGCCATCATGGCGGCGACGTACCAGCCGGCCGTCGGGAGGTCCTGCGCGGCGCTGTCCTGCAACGCGTTCACCGCCTCTCCGAAGAAGTAGGGGATGGCGAGCCGCAGCGCCTGCGCCACGAACAGCATGGACAGGAACAGCAGCACCAGCGGGCGGCAGCCCGCCGTGTGGGTCCAGAAGGTGCCGTACAGCCGCGTGATCCCGGCGGCGAGGCCGCGGGTGGTGAGGGTTTCCATGAGGATGCCGGTTGCCGTTCAGGTGAGACGGCGCAGGCTAGGCTTTCATGGTTAACCGCAATTTACCAAAAGCCAGGTGAGGCCTGTGTCAATTCGCGGCGTTCCGCTGGCGGGGCGAACGGAGCATTTGTCGCCTCCTTGGAGCTTGCTTGCAGATACCTCACAACCGGGCATTGCCTGAGCAAGCGACCACTTAACCGTCACCCCCGCGAAAGCGCATAAGCGCTAACTTTCACGCCTGACCGACTGAAGCAAGCTTCCCGACCACCCTTCCCCCGTCATCCCCGCGGACGCGGGGATGACGGAAAAGTTCCGTCTCTTCAGGGGCTTACCGCTGTGCGGAACCTATGCAAGCCATAGCCCCTCGGGAGATCACTCCCCGGCGCCCACCCGCGTGCCGGCCCGTGCCCGCACGCGCACGCGCGGCTTGGACTCCCCGTCGCCGGTGTCCACAGCATCCGCCCGCACGGAGCGGCGCGGCTTGCGCGGCGGGACGGGGGCGGCGAGCAGGCGGGCCAGCATGAAGGCGCCCGCGACGATGCCCGTGGTCAGCAGGGCCGCACCCGCCGCGCGGACCAGCGAGGGGTCCGGCTTTCGGTCGAGCTGGACGCGCTTCCAGACCGCCCAGGCCTCCTCCGGCCGGTCGGGGTCGGCGATGCGCAGGGCGGCGAAGGCCTGCTCGGTGAGGCTCGGGTCCGCTTCCGGCAGCGGGGCGAGGCGGCGGCCGCTCGGCTTTGCCAGCCGGTCGAGGGCGGCGACGAGGCTGCCCTCCTCGGCGATGGCCCGCGCCAGCGCCTCCGGCTCCACTCCCATATGCTCGGCCAGCAGCCGGTCGCGGAAGGCGGGGATGGCGGCGCGCGCCCTCTCGTCGCCGGCATCCGCTTCCAGCCCCAGGTCGCACTCCGTGTCGTAGCCCATGGAGCGGTTGTTCAGGTTGGAGGAGCCGATGCGCAGGAACCAGTCGTCCACCACCATGACCTTGGAATGGACGATGACGCTCGCCCCCTCCTCGGTCAGGGGCGTCAGGGTGCGCAGCCGGCCATGATGGTTGCAGTCCTGGAGCTGGCGCAGCACCACCGCGCGCGGCGTGTCCATGGCCATGCGGTCGAACCAGCTCGGGCTTTCCTGGGACAGCACGACGACCACCTCCGGCCCGTCCGGCTCGGCGAGCCGGCGGGCCAGCGCCTCGGCGATGCGGGCCGAGGCGAAATACTGGTTCTCGACGTAGATGACCTTCCGGGCCGCCTCGATGGCCGCGAAGTAGAGCGCCTCGCTCTCGCGCACCGGCTGGTCGAGCGGGTCGGCGGCATCGGGCTTGCCCGGCAGGGTCCGGGCGATGCCGACGCGCACCCCCGCGCCGGGTGCGTGCAGGTCGGGGACCGCCTCCTCCGGCCAGGGATCGGCGCCTGGGGGGGCGGGGGGCAGGATTTCTCCCGTGGCGCGCAGCCAGCGGTCGCGCGCGAGATCGCCGACGGCGCGGGCGGCCGGGCCGTCCACCGCCATCATCACGTCGTGACGCGGCGCGTAGGGGTCGCCGGTCGGCCAGCGGCGGCGCGGATCGTGGTCGCGGTGTTCCGGCGTGTCCCAGCGGTCGCCGGCGAGGTCGATGCCGCCGCAGAAGGCCAGGGCGTCGTCCACCACGACGAGCTTCTGGTGCTGGGCGGCGCCGATCGGCAGCTCGTCGTCGAGCCGCAGGGCGAGGCGCGGGCCGGTCTCCCGGTCCAGCCTCTCGAAGGGGCCGTGCGGATGCTCCAGCATGATGGGGAAGGGCATGTTCCAGCGCAGCGCGTGGATGCGCAAGGCCGGCCTTTCCGCCGTCAGCCGCGCCAGCATCTGGCCCAGCGTCTCGGGATCGTCCGGGGTCAGCCGCATGCGCGGGTCGATGTCCCAGCCGACGATCAGGACGGAGTGGCGCGCGCGATGCAGGGCGCCGCGCACCGCACGGAAGAAGGCGTCCCCGTCCACCAGGAAGGCGATGCGCTGCGCCCGCTCGACCCGCCAGCAGGTGTCGCCCGGCCGCAGCAGCGGCCCCTCGGCGGAGGCGGAGTCCGGGGCGGCCCTTAAGTCGCCCTCCGGCGTTGCTTCTTCCGGCTTCGGCGCGTGCAGTTCGCTCATGGGAGGCGTGTCTCCGTCCGCCGGACGAAAGCGCGGCGGTTCACCTCCGAAGAACCCCATGGGCGCTTGCATGTTCCCCATCCCTTACGCGGCAACCAGGGCGGGATGGCCGGCCGAGGCGTCCACCAGCGTGCGGAACAGCCCCTGCTGGCGCTCGTCGGCCACGAGATACTCGGGGTGCCACTGGACCCCGATCAGGAAGGGGTGGTTCGCCGACTCGATGCCCTGGACGACGCCGGACCGCTCGCGCGCGACGGTGCGCAGCCCGTCGCCGAGCCGGTTCACCGACTGGTGGTGCAGGGCGTTCACCCGGCACTCGCCGATGCCGAGGATGCCGTAGAGGCGGCTGTCCGGCTCGATGCGGATGCGCTTGCGCGGCAGCACCGTGCGCATGCGCTGGGCCTCCTCGTAGACCTCGTGGATGTCCATGTGCAGCGTGCCGCCTCGGTGGACGTTGATCATCTGCGAGCCGCGGCAGATGCCGAGCACCGGCAGGCGGCGTTTCTCCGCGCAGTCCAGCGCGTTCAGCTCCAGCCGGTCGCGCTGCGGGTCGATGCGGATGTGCGGGCGGGCGGCCTCGCCGTAGAGCGAGGCGTCGATGTCGTCGCCGCCGCCGACCACCAACCCGTCCAGCTCGTCGATGGGGTAGGGGCTGTCGGCGGTGATGCGCACGGCGCGGGCGCCGGCGCGCCAGAGCGCCAGCCGGTTGGCCCACCAGGCGACGCGGCTGCCGTGGACCGAGGCCGTGACGCCGACCAGCGGCCGGGCGGAGGTCAGGACCGAGGCCACCGGATCAGCCCGCCCGCCGGAGCTGTGCCAGCTCCCGGCCGGCCTCGTCCGCCCAGCCGTCGAGGCCGCGCCGCGCCGCGAGGTCACGGTAGGCGGCGCCCAGCCGGTCCAGCCGCTCGCGGTCGGCGGCCAGCTCCTCCACCATGACCCAGCGGTTCCAGTCCTCGGCGAGCGACCAGCCGGGATCGCCGAGCCGCGCGTTGGGCAGCCGGTAATGGAAGGTCGGGCGCGGCCTCACATGCGGATCCTTGACCTTGGCGAACAAGATCTCCCGGTCGATGTGCGCGAAAAGCGGGAACAGGTCCAGCTCCCGGTTGCGCGACGGGTTGGCCTCCAGATAGTCGGCGATCAGCGTCCGGCGGTCGGGCCGGTAGGCCGGATCGACCACCTTGGCCGCGTATTCCACCGGGAAGGCGGCGATGAAGCCCGACAGCCGGCGCGTCGGATCGACGCGGATCTCGTTGCGCAGCCAGGGTGCCAGCACCAGGAAGGATTTCAGGTGGTCCAGCAGGTAATCGGCATCGAAGCTCGCCACCTCCGGGTTGAAATGGAGGCCGAAGGCGAAGAGCGGGCTGGCGTCGGTCCCCTCGGCGCCACGCGCGCGCAGGCCGGCGATCAGCGGCTCCAGCTCGGCCAGCTGCCCGATGGGCACGGGCGGGGCGGCGATCTCGAAGGGCATGACCAAGCTGCCGATGCTGCCCAGCAGGGGGCGCAGGCTGTCGCGGAGCTGGTCCAGCCGGCCGGGCAGGACGGATTCGCCGTTCGCGTCCACTTCCTTCTTGTCCGGGTGGGCCGCGCGCATGTCCAGCTCCACCGCGAAGTCGCCGAGGCGGGTCCCGCGCACGGCGCAGCGGTGCGGGTCCTCGACCTCAACCGTGCCCCCATACAGCTCGCGCACCAGCGCCGCCGTTGTCGGCGCGTCCAGGTTCGCGAATTCCAGCTCGACGCCGACGCGGCGCGGCGCGCCGTCGGGGTTGGTGAGGCGGGGGGGCGTGCGGAAGGGCATGGTCATGGTGCCTCATCAACAAGGAGGAGAGCGGCCTGTTCCCGCCGCCTTTCCCTTCGCCGGCTTGAGGCCGGCGGTTTTTGATTGATCGTTCAGTGGAAAGATAAAATTATCCGCAAAGATAAGGTGGAGCTTCATGGCAATTGCCACAGAGTTTATCTTTCGTGGTGAAGGCCACGCTTCGGCCTAACTCTTCCGCGCCGAGCGAGTTGGTCACAGAATTAACCGTGAATTAACCATGGCGGACTTAGTAATCGGGGCGGCGGCGCCGTGGGCTCGCGTGGGTCCCGCCGGTACGTCGCCTCTCACGAGGCTTTTGCACGCCCATGACCCTCCCGGCCCGCCTCTTCCTTCTTGTTCTGATCGCCGTCCTCCCGGCCGTCGGCATCCAGGCCTACGGCGTCTTCCAGATCCGCGCCGAGCGCGAGCGCGCGCTGGAAGCGCAGGCGACTCGCCTGCTCGGCTTCGTGGAGGCGGAGGAGGCGCATCTGGTCGAGGAGGCGCGGCTGACCCTGGCGGGCCTGGCCGAGGCGGCGCCCCTGCGCGACGGTGACGGCGCGGCCTGCCAGGCTTATCTGGAACGGCTCGCCCGCCGCTCCCCCTCGCACCGGACGGTGCTGGCCGCCGGCCGGGACGGCCAGGTGCTGTGCAGCGCCGACCCGGACCTCGCGGGCGGCTCGGTCGCCGGCTACGGCTATGTCCGGCGCGCGCTCGACGAGGGGGACTTCGTCGTCGGGGAATGGACGCCGCCGGGCCGGTCCGCCGCCGAGGACAAGGACGGCCCCGCCTTCCTGCCCTTCGCCACGCCCTTCGCCGGCGCCGACGGCGAAACCGCGGGCGTCGTCGCCATGGCCCTGCCGCTGCCCTCCCTGTCCGGCCGCTTCTCCGCGGGCGAACTGCCCCCCGGCGCCAGCTTGACCGTCGCCGACCGCAAGGGAACCGTGCTGGCCGCCTTTCCGCAGGGCAGGTTCAACCGGGGCGACCGCCTTCCCGAATCCCTGCTCCAGCTTCTCGCCAGCCGCGTCGGCGGGATCGTCCATCTGAAGGACCGGCAGGGGCGGGAGCATGTGGTCGCCTGGTCGCCCCCGACCGAGGGCGTGCGCGACCTGTTCGTGAGCGTGTCCATCGACCGCGCCCTGGCGATGCAGGGCATCGAGCGGGCCGCCCGCATCGAGCTGGCCCTGGCCGTCGCCGGCTTCCTGGTCGCGGTGCTCGCCGCCTGGTTCGGCGGAACGCTGTTCCTGCGCCGGCCGGTCGAGGCGCTGGCGCGGGCCGCCCAAGACTGGACCGCCGGCCGGTCCGCCGCGCGCGCCGACCTGCGCGCCGCCAGCCCCGAACTTGTCCAGCTCGGCCGCGCCTTCGACGCCATGGCCGAGGCGCTGGAGGCTCGCGAGCGCAGCCTGAGCGTCACGACGGAGCGGTTCCAGACGGCGCTGCGCAACTCGCGCGTCGTGGTCTTCAACCAGGACCGCGAGCTGCGCTACAGCTGGATCCACGGCCCGGTGCTGGGCTACACGGTCGCCGAGGTCATCGGCCGGACCGACCGCGAGCTGTTCGAGCGGGCCGAGGACGCCGAGCGCGTCGAGGACATCAAGCGTGGCGTGCTGGAGACCGGTCAGGGCGCGCGGGAGGAGATCGCCCTCCACCATGGCAGCGAGACCCTCTTCTTCGACCTGACGGTCGATCCCCTGCGCGACCCCCGCGGCACCATCGTCGGCGTGACCTGCGCCGCCGTGGACGTGACCGACCGCAAGCGCGCCGAGGCCGAACTGCAAGGGGCGCGCGAGGAGGCCGAACGGGCCGCCAGCGCCAAGTCGAAGTTCCTCGCCGTGGCGAGCCACGACCTTCGCCAGCCGGTCCAGTCGCTCTATCTCTTCGCCGCCGCCCTGGCCGAGCGGATCCAGGGGCATCCCGCCCAGCCCATGCTCGACCGCATGCGCCAGTCGCTCGACGCGCTGAAGGGGCTGCTGGACGGGCTGCTCGACATGTCGCGGCTCGAATCCGGCAAGATGGAGGTCAACCTCGCCGACATCCGGGTGAACCAGGTGCTCGGCCGCCTCGTCGCCGAGTATGAGCCGCGCGCCCGCCAGAAGGGACTGTCCCTGCGGGCGATCCCGACGAGGGCCTGGGTGCGCAGCGACCCGGTGCTGCTGGAGCGCATCCTGCGCAACTTCATCGAAAACGCGCTGCGCTACACCCGGGAGGGCCGCATCCTCATCGGCTGCCGCCACCGGGCCGGCACGGTGCGGGTCGAGGTCTGCGACAGCGGCGTCGGCATCCCGCCGGACCGCATGGACGAGATCTTCGAGGAGTTCACCCAGATCGGCGAGCGCGGCGGGGAGCGCGGCCTGGGGCTGGGCCTCGCCATCGTCAAGCGGCTGTCGCAGCTTCTCGGCCACCGCATCGCCGTGCGCTCGCGGGTCGGCAGCGGCTCGGCCTTCACGCTGGAGCTGCCGCGCGTCGGCTCCGCCCGGCATGCGGCGCCCCGGCCGGCCGGCGGCGCCTCGGTCACCGCGCTGGCGGAGGCGGTGAAGGCGGCCGGCGGACCGCGGGGCATCGCTCCGGCGGCCACGGGTGTCGCCGCCGCCCTGGGCGCGGTGAGGGCGGTGCCGAAACCCGCCCCAGCCCGCGTCGCGCTTCCCGCGCCGACGGCGGAACCGGCCGCCTCCGGCTCCAAGGGGCTGGTGCTGGTGATCGACGACGAGGCGATCATTCTGCTCGGCCTCAAGACCATGCTGGAAGGCTGGGGGTTCGACGTACTCACCGCCCGCTCGGGCGAGCAGGCGCTGGAGCGGCTGCGCGCCGACGGCCGGCGGCCGCAGCTTCTGCTGGCCGACTACCAGCTCCAGCAGGGCCGCACCGGGCCGGAGGCTCTGAACGGTGTCCAGCAGCTGATCGGCAACAACGTCCCCGGCATCATCCTGACCGGCGACACCGCGCCCGAGCGTCTGCGCGAGGCCGAGGACAACGGCTACCGCCTTCTCCTCAAGCCGGTCTCGCCCAACGACCTGCGCAAGGCCATGCGCGTCGCCGGCGCTGCGTGAGGGGCGGTATTCCCCTCTCCCCTCCGGGGACAGGGAGGGGAGAGGGAGAAAACGGCTGTCAAAGCTTGCGCCGTGCGCTTTCCCAGCGCGACGGATCAGCATTCTTCTCTTGAGCACCCAACGCGGCGGAACCCCCTCACCGCCGCCCCAGCAGCCTCCGCCACAGCGGGCGCCGGCGGGCTTCGTCGTCCTTGCTGGCGATCCATTGGTCGGCCAGTTCGCGCACCTGCCAATCGCCGAGGTAGCGCTCGCAGTCAATGGCGACGTAAAGCCGCACCTTGTCGAGACCGAGCCGCTCGAAATACTCCAGCGTTCTTTGGCGCGTCGTGTTGTCCATCGTCCGCTTGCCGGTCATGCCGGCCCCGCCGTTTGGGAAGCGGAGTGCCGGATCGTGTGCGATTGATTCTGTATAGGGTTCGATTGTCGGAAGGCGCAACAACTCTTTCGTGCGTTCCTCGGGGTGCCGGGGGTCGGATGAACAGGCGAACTCCATCGATTGGGCTATGCCGAAAACACGAGCTGTCATCCCGGCATGTCTCGGAATCATCACAAACGCACCTCGGCTCAACCGGCGATCATGCGCGCGGTGGCGGCCAACGAGCCGGCGCCCTAACGATAAGAACCTGATCGCGGGTAATTCCATGCTGAAGACGATGAGCGCGGCCCTGTTCGGGGCCGTTCTTCTGGCCGGCTGCTCCAACATGAGCCACACCGAACAGCGGACGCTGAGCGGCGGGGCCATCGGGGCGGCCGGCGGCGCGACTCTGGGCGCGCTGACCGGCGGCAGCGCTGTCACGGGCGGGCTGATCGGCGGTGCCGCCGGTGCCGCCGTCGGCGCCCTGACCAGCGACCGGCGCTACTGAGCGCCGTTCGCTCCGCCATCCCCGTCTTCCTCGTCCTCCAGATCGTCCAGCGACAGGGTGCGGACTTCGAGGCGGGGATCGGGGGCGGGCGGCGCCTCCGGAGGCAGGGCGGGGCGGGCGGGCGGCTGCGGCATGGCCGGGGGCTGTGGCCGACGGACCGGCTGCGATGACGCCGGATCCGCCGTCATTCCCGCCGAAATCCCCGCGGCCGCTCCATTCCTGGGCACCGGAGGCGGCGGGCGGTCCACCGTCCGCCGGGGCGTCCGCAAGGGCTTGTTGACCGTCCCCTTCGGCCCGACGCTCGGTGCGTCGCCGAAATCCGGCAGCGGGGGAATGCGGTTCATCACCACCCGCATCAGGTCGGCGATACGGTCGGCGTCGTCGCGCAGCTTCTGCCCGCGCTCGCCGTCGTAGAGCGGGTCGTCCAGGAATTTCCGGATCTCGATCAGGCCGCGCAGCTCCAGCCCGCAGATCTCGTGCGTGCCGATGGGCAGCGCCTTCACGCGCGCGAAGCCCGTGAAGAACAGGGCGCTCGCCTCCACGAACAGCACCACCATGCGCGCGTGCATGCGCTCCAGCGCGGTGGTCAGGGTGGCGGTCATCTCCCCCATCTCCGCCGGCGCCGCGTCCAGCCGTTCCTGGGTCACGGCGGCGAGCGCGAAGAAGTCGCGGACCTGCTTGGTGAAGGCGCGGTAACGGGTCAGCCCGCCGACCGAGACCCGCTCGCGCGCCGCCGTGGCCAGTTCGCTCGCCTGCTTCAGCATGGCGTCCAGCCGGATGAGCAGCTTGGCGATCTCGCGCTGGCGCTGGGCGGCGCTCGGCTGCGGCGCGGCGGGAGCCGGCCGGCGGGGAGGAGGAGAGGCCAATTCGGGTCCTAGCTCGCCGTGCGGATGTTCAGCGTGCGCTCCCGGCCATCACGCAGCACGGTGAGCTGGGCAGGGGTGCCGACGCGCATCAGCCCGATGCGGTTGCGCAGGTCGGTGCCGCTGCGGACCGGGCGGCCGTCCACGGCGACCACCACGTCGCCGCTGCGCATGCCGGCGCGGTCGGCCGGCGAGCCCGGCTCCACCTTGGCGATCACGGCCCCTTCGATGTCCAGCAGGTTCATGCTTTCCGCGAGGTCGGGCGTGAGATCCTGGATGGCGACGCCGAGCCGGCCGCGCCGCACCTCGCCATACTCCAATAGCTGGTCCACCACCGCGCGCACGATGGTGACCGGCACCGCGAAGCCGATGCCCGCCGAGGCACCGGCCGGGCTGATGATGGCGGTGTTGATGCCGATGAGCTGACCGTTGAAGGCGACGAGCGCGCCGCCCGAGTTGCCGGGGTTGATGGAGGCGTCGGTCTGGATGTAGTCCTCGTAGCCTTCCGGCTTCAGCCCGCCGCGCCCGAGCGCCGAGACGATGCCCGAGGTCACCGTCTGGCCCAGCCCGAACGGGTTGCCGATGGCGACCACGAAGTCGCCGACCTGGAGCGCGTCCGAATCGCCCATGGGCAGGGCCGTCAGCCGGTCCGCCTGGATCTGCAGCAGCGCGATGTCGGTCGCGGGATCGCGCCCGACCAGCTTCGCGCGGATCTGGCGGCGGTCCTTCAGCGTGACCATGATCTCCCGCGCGTTCTCCACCACATGGTTGTTGGTGACGACGTAGCCGCGACGCGCGTCGATGATCACGCCCGACCCGGCGCTGACCTGCGGCCGCGCGCGCTGTTCGGGGACGTTGAAGAAGCGGCGGAAGAAGGGATCCCGCAGCAGCGGGTTGTCGGCCTGCGGCGCCTGGGACAGCACCGCGATGTTGACCACGGCCGGCGTCACCTGGTTCAGCAGCGGCGCGATGGTCGTCGCACCGGCTGCGGGAAGGGCCGCCTGCGCCGGGATCGTCGTGGGCGCCATCGCCACGCCGCCCGCAACCACGGCCGCCATCAGGACCCGCAGGCCCGCCGTTCCCACCCACTTCGTCATTCGCTGCCTCTCACCGGTTCCGCCGTGCCGCACGGGCAGGCGTCGGAGATTTGGGTAAAAACCGCAACTCCTTCAAGCCGCCCGCGCCGTTCCGGCAGGGGCGATGATACGCGATTCCCGCGCCCTCACCAGCGGCGAAGAAGACGTGCCAGGGCGATGCCGGCCAACGCCAGGCCGGCGGCCAGAGTGGCGGCGGCGGCCGGCCAGATCCCGCCCGGCGCCTCCGGCGCCTCGACCGAGACGGTCCAGCCGCCCGCCACCGGACGCCGGGCGGCGAGGGCCGCCATCGCCGGTGATCCCTCGCCCGGCCCTGCCCCGGCGAGCCTCAGCCCCTCCTCGTCGGTGAGGACGGCGCTCCAGCCCTCCGGCCGGGGAAGACGGGGCCAGTCCTCCAGCTCGATGATGGCGCCGACCACGGCCTCCACCATGCCGTCGCGCCGCAGGGGAAGCGCCACCGCGACCGACGCGGCGCCTTCCGCGCCCAGCCGGCCCGAAACGGTGATGCGCCCCTCCAGGATGGCCGCGCGCACGGCGGCGGCGTAGGGCGGCGGTGCCGTGGGAACGCCGTCGCTGCCGGCCGTCACGCGCCCGTAGGCGGTGGCCAGGAAGACCGCGCGCCAGCCCGGACGCCCGTCGCGCAAGCGGCGCGCCACTTCTTGAAAGCGCCCCGGATCGGCGGGAAAGCCGGTGAGGAGCACCGCCGTCTCCAGCGCCGCCCCGACCTCGGCGATGTCCCGCTCGACGCTCCGCGCCAGCGCGTCCGCCGCGTCCCCGAGGCGGCGTTCCCCGGCCTCCCTCAGGGCGGAGGAGGCGAGGAGGCCCAGCAGCAGCGCCATGGCCGGCAGGGGCGCCAGGACGGCGAGCACGAGGGCGGGGCGCCCAGACATCCGGCGGCGGAGGGCCTGCCAGCGGGGCGCCGGTTTCGGCGGCCCCGGAAGTGGAACGGGAAGCCGGGCCGGAATGGACGGCGGGGGCTGTTCCATGCGGCGGCGCCGGTCAGGGCTCGGCCGCCGGGGGGAATCGGACGGTCGCGGTCGTTCCCGTGCCGGACCGGCTCTCCAGCCTGATGCTGCCGCCATGCAGCTCGACCAGGGCGCGGGTGATGGTCAGGCCGAGGCCGGGACCCTCATGCGTGCGGGTGGCGCTCATGTCCGCCTGCTGGAAGGGCTCGAACACGCGCTCCAGCGCCTCTTCCGGGATGCCGATGCCGGTGTCGGCGACGGTCAGCACCACGGCACCGGAGCGGTCCAGCGCGGCTCCCACCCGCGCGCTGCCGCCGGGCGGCGTGAACTTCACGGCGTTGGAGACCAGGTTCAGCAGGATCTTCATCACCGCGACCCGGTCGGCCAGCAGCCCGACCGGCAGGGGGCCGGTCTCGTCGATCAGCGTCACCTCGCCCTTGGCGGCGCGGTCGCGGACCATCTGCAGGCAGGAGCGGACCACCGCCCCGATGTCGATGCTCTCCCGCGTCAGGGTCATCTCGCCCGCCTCGATGCGGGCCATGTCGAGCACGTCGTTGATGATGCCCAGCAGCAGATTGCCGCTTTCGTGCATGTCGGCGGCGAACTCCGCGTATTTCGCCTCCCCCAGCGGGCCGAGGAGCTGATGCCGGAGGATCTCGGAGAAGCCGATGATGGCGTTGAGCGGCGTGCGCAGCTCGTGGCTCATGTTGGCGAGGAAGGTGCTCTTGGCCTGCACCGCGTGTTCGGCGCGGGCCTTGGCCTCCAGCAGGGCGCGCTCGGCGCTCCGGCGGTCGGTAATGTCGCGCAGGGTCGCGGTGCGGAAGAGGGTGGCGCCGACACGGGTCTCCGTCACCGACAGCTCGGCCGGAAAGCGCGTGCCGTCGCGGCGCAGGGCCTCGACCTCCAGCCGGCGTCCCAGCCGGTCCCCCTGGTCGAGCCGTGCGCCGTCGGCGAGGATCAACCCTTCCGGGCGCCGCCCCAGCACCTCTTCGCGGCGCCAGCCCAGCGTGCGTTCGGCCGCAGGGTTGAATTCCACCAGCCGCCCGTCCGCGTCCACCGTCAGGATGCCGTCGAGCGCGCCGGCCACGACCGCCGCCGCCAGCGCCGGATCGCCGCCCGCCCCACCCGTGCCGGCGGCTGCATGTTCAACGCTGTCGTCCATCGCCTCCGCCCGTTCCGGCCCCGGTCGCCCCTTGCGGGTGAATGGCCCTGTAGGCATCCCCCTTCTACGAGGGGGAGTCTTGCGAAACCCTTTATACACAAATGAAGAAGGCCCCTTCCACGGGCTGTGGAAGGGGCCTCTGCCATGCTTCGCTGTCCGGTCCGGTGGGCTATCCCGCCGGTGATGGCGAGGCGGCCGGCGTGCCGGGAGACAGGTCGGGCAGGCCGCCCAGGACCCTCGGCTGCTCCGGCAGCGTCAGGGCGACCGCCGGGGCCGGCGCCTTCCAGGTCAGGCTGTCGAAGCTGCCGCAATGGGGGCAGAGCCCGCTCCAGACATGGGTGGCGGCGCCGCAGGCCGTGCAGGTCCAGGCCGGGTCGGGCTCGGCCGAAGCGGCCTTGGCGATCCAGGCTGTGGCGGCCTCGTCGTTCTTGTGCTCGCTGCGCTCCAGCTCGGCCAGGAGCTGGTAGGCGCGGCGGGAGGGCCGAAGCTCCAGCGCCTTGTTCAGGTGCGCCCGCGCCTCGCCCCAGAGCTGCGCGTCCAGCGACGCGCGGGCGAGAGCCAGATGCCCCTCGACATGGTTCGGCGCCACGTTCAGCAGCCGCTCGAACCGCTTCACGCGGGTCAGCGGCGCCTCGCCGGGCACGAGGTCCCGGTAGACGTCGGACAGGTCCGGGTGCGGGGTCTCGCGCCAGGCGCGCTCCAGCGCCTTGGTCGCCGGCTTGGTACGGCCGGCGGCGATGAGCAGCCGGGCGACCCGGACCGCGGCCGGCACGAAGCCGGGCACGAGGTCGTGCGCCGCCTGGGCGTGGGACAGGGCCGAATCGGCGCGCCCGCGCCGTTCCGCCTCGAAGCTGCGCTCCAGCAGCAGGGCGGCGCGGTGGTGGCGTCCCTCGGCGGCCGGGATGGCTTTGGCGTGCATGGCCTGCTGAAGCGTGCCCTCCGCCGCGGCCCAGTCGCCCGACCGGGCCTCCAGGTCATAGAGCGTGGAGAGCAGCCAGGGCGTGTTGGGCTGGATCGCCTGCGCCCGGCGGGCGAGCTGGAGCGCCTCCACCCGGTCGCCCGAGCGGATCGCCTGGGTGAGCAGGCCGCGCAGCCCGAGGAAGGCCGTGTCCGGCCGGTCGAGCATGGCCGTGAAATACTGCTTGGCCGCCTGGTCGTCGCCCTGGAGCTGGGCGGCCTGGGCCGACAGCAGCATGGTGAGCGGCGGCTCGTTCAGCAGGCCGTCGGCGCGCCGGGCCATCTTGCGGGCGGTGGAGGGGTCGCCGGCGGCGACCGCCACCATGCCCTGGGTCAGCGCCTTGTAGCCGCGCTCGCGCCGGCGGGTGCGGCTGTAGCGGCGCACCCGGGTCGGGGCGCCGCGGACGGCGCGGTAGAGCCGGTAGAGCAGGGCGGCGACGCCGAGCGCCACCAGGCCGATGATGACGGCCATGGTGAAGCTCGTCTCGACGACATAGCCCTGCCAGTTGACGCTGACCGAGCCCGGATGCTCGACCAGCCAGATCGCGGCCGCGACGATGATCGCGACCTTGATCAGGAACCAAATGGCGCGGCTCATTGCGCGGCTCCGTTTCCGCTGGTGGCGCCGGCCGCGTTGCCCATCAGGGCGATGGCGCGGCTGGAGAGCTGCCGGGTCGCCTGGTTGGCGGCAAGCCGCGCCTTGGCGTCCTCGAGCCAGGGGGCCGCCGCCGCCGCCGCCGGACCCTGGAGGCCGGACAGCTCCTGCACGGCGCCGGGGATGTCGCCCTTCTGGATCGCGGCTTCCGCGCGGGCGACGATGGCGCCCGTGCTGGTGCCGACCACCCCGCCGCCTTCCTGGCGGACGGTCACGAGGGTTGCCAGCGTGCCCTTGACCTGGTCGAGCCAGTCGCGCGGATCGCCCTTGTCGTCGGCGCGGACGATCTCGGCGGCCAGCGGCTCGAAGCGTTCGGCCAGCTGCGGCTCGGTCGGGATGCCCTTGGCGGCGTAGGGCGCCAGCGTGTCGAGCGGCTGGGTGATCTGCGGGTCGCCGATGCCGAGCGAGCGCACGGCCTGGAGGTCCGACTGGAAGGGCTGGCCGGCGGCCAGCGTGTTGCGGAGCTGGCCGGCCGCCAGCACCATCGCCTGGGCCGCGGCGGCGGAGTTGCTGCGCTCCTCCACCGTCTTGTTCACGGAGGCGAGCTGCTCCTTGAGCGTCCCGACCTCCTGCTGGAGGCCCTGGGCGGCGCTGGCGTTCTGGCCGACCTGGGAGAGCTGCTGCTCCAGCCCGGACAGGCGCTGGGTCAGCTCGGCGACCCGCTGCTGCTGTTCGCTCTGCTGGCTGCCGCGCTGCTCCAGCCCGTCGAGGCGGCTGGTGAGCTGCGCCAGGCTCTGCTCGAGCGGGGCGATATCCACCGGCGGCGGGGCCGGCTGGGCCGGGGCGGCGGCCGTGTCGCCGCTGCCCACCGAGGCGAGGCGCTGCTCCAGCGCATCGATCCGGCCGGTCAGGGCCTGGGTGTCCACCGCCGGGACCGTGGAAGCGGCGTCGCCGCCCGCGGCCGGAGCCGGGACCGGGCGCTGCTCGAGCTGGGCGATGCGCTCGTTGAGCTGGCGGATCTGGTCGGCGACGGCCGGGTCGGTCTGGGCAGGCGCCGGCTGAGCCGTGGCGGTCTGCGTCTGGCCGGCGTGCGGCCAGCCGGGCACGCGCGGTCCCCACCAGGGCTCCGACAGGGCGGCGCCGCCGACGATCAGCGCCAGCAGGGACACGGCCGTCGCGAAGCCGGAGCCGGAACGGCGCGGCTCGGGCCGGTGCTTCGCGACGGAGGCGGGCGGGTCGTAGCTGCGGGCGGCGGTGGTGCCGGCGGTGGCCGCCGTGCTTTCCGCCGTGCTCTCGCCGGTGCCGATCATGTCCGCGCCGGAGCCGGCCGGGCCGCCGGTGGCACCCGTGATGGTGTCGGCGGATCCGGACTCGGGCGTCGCGACCACGTCCGCCGGGGAGATGACCGTGTTGCCCATGATCGTGTCGCTGCCGGGCGTGTCGCCGAACAGCGTGTCGGCGCCCTGCTCGTCGGCGGGGGTCGCGGCGGTCAGGTCGGCGTCGTCCAGCAGCAGCTTGTGCCGGGTGGCGGCGGTCCGCAGGTCGGCGTGGCGCGCGACCGGGATGGCCCCGCGCTTCTTCCAGCCCTGCACGGTGGTGACGGGAATGTCCAGCTTGGACGCCATCGGGCGGATGCCGCCGAAGCGTTCGATGATGCGCTCGACGGCGGCGTGGCCGGAAGCGTTGCTGCCGGAATTGGGCGTCTGGTCCGACGGTGTCTGGCCGTTGGGGGTCGACTCGTTGTCGGGGCCTTGGCGAGAGGTCATTGGTGTGCCTTCTTGGTCGCTGTTTTTCTTGAACGCCGTGAACGCGCCTTCGGCCCTCCCGCCCGGCCGCGGCTAGGGCGCCGCCAGCAGGTCGAGCAGGCCGTCCTGGTCCGGCCGCGACGCGGCCCGTACGCTCCTCCACGGCACCACTCCCAAGGCGCCGTACGCACGTGCAGCATCCGCGACCGCGGGACTGAGGCAGAGGGCGTCCACCGTACGACAACAGCCGGCCAGCTCCGCCTCCCCCAACAGCGTAACAAAGGAACGTGCGGTACGGGGAGAGAAAAACAGTGCGGCCTCCACCGAACCCGTACGCAGTACCTCGGAGGTTAACGCGCTGAGGCGTGTCGCGGCCACGGCCTCGTACAGGGTTTCCCGCCTCACGGAAAATCCGGCCTGCCCCAGAAGGCCGGCGAGGTCCCCCGCCACCTTGCTGCCGGCCACGTGCAGCAGACCGCCGGCAGCGGGGGCACAGCGCCGCCGGACCAGATCGGCCAGCGCGTACACGTCGCCCGACGCGCTCTCCACACGCTCGAAGCCGATGGCGCGGGCGGCGGCGGCGGTGGAATCACCCACGGCATAGGCCGGGCGGTCGCGTCGATCCGTACGTTTCGCATAGGCGCGCACGCCGTTGGCGCTGGTGAAGAGCAGGGCCTGGACCCCGGTCAGGTCCGGTTCCGGTCCGTCGAGCCAGACCATTTCCAGCATTGGCTCCAGCGCCACCTCGTAGCCGCGGGACCGCAACTTTTCGGCGAGCGGGGCCGCGTCCTCCGCCGGGCGGGTCACCAGGATCCGCGGGCGCCGCTCGCTTTCCATGGGCGCCGCGGGCCTCAGGCCTGGAAGAAGTTCGGGGGCAGGACGGACTTGATCTCCGATCCCGCCTCGGCGCCGAGAAGGGCCGCGTCGGCGATCGGACCCTCCCGCTCGGCGTGGAAGACCTGCCGGCCGTCGTGCGACAGCACCTTGGCGCGCAACGACAGGCGGTCGCCCGACAGCGTCGCCATCGCCGCGATCGGCGTCCGGCAGGAGCCGTCGAGCACCGCCAGCAGCGCCCGTTCCGCCGCCACGCGCGAGGCCGTCTCCGCGCAGTGCAGCGGGGCCAGCAGGGCGCGGGTGGCGGCGTCGTCCGTGCGGATCTCGATCCCGATGGCGCCCTGGGCGACGGCGGGCAGCATCTCCTCGGGCTCGAAGACCTGGGTGATGCGCTCGGTCAGGCCGAGCCGGCGCAGGCCGGCCAGCGCCAGAAGCGTGGCGTCCACCTCCCCGGCGTCGAGCTTGGCGAGGCGGGTCTGCACGTTGCCGCGGAAGGGCACGACCGTCAGGTCGGGGCGGCGCTCCAGGATCTGCGCCTGACGGCGCAGGCCGGCGGTGCCGATGACCGAGCCGGCGGGCAGATCGTCCAGCCGCTTGCCCTCGCGGCTGAAGAAGGCATCGCGCGGATCCTCGCGCGGGAGGAGGGTGGAGATCTCCAGCCCCTCCGGCAGCCAGGTCGGCACGTCCTTCATGGAATGGACGGCGAGGTCGGCGCGGCCGTCGAACAGCGCCTCCTCCAGCTCCTTGGTGAAGAGGCCCTTGCCGCCGGCCTCGGCCAGGGTGCGGTCCTGGATGCGGTCGCCGGTCGTCTTCAGCACCACGATCTCGATGGCGCCGGGCTCGGCCAGATGGGGATGGGCGGCGATCAGCCGGCCGCGGGTCTCGTGGGCCTGCGCCAGCGCCAGGGGGCTGCCGCGCGTGCCGATGCGGAGCGGGTGTGTCATGGGGCGAAGTTTCTAGGCCATCCGCGCCGCCGGGGCAACGCCGCGCGCGTCTTTCGCCGCATTCATGACCTGGATCACTTCTTTATGGCCGTGGCCACGATCCGCCGGCTGTCCACCGTCCAGGGAGCCCCTTCGAAGTCGCCGGCGACGCTTTCCACGGCGAGGCCCGCCGCTTCGATCATCAATTCCAGCTCGTAGCGGAAGATCATGCGCCAGTGATAGGAAAACTCGCTCATTTCGATCCGGCCGTCCGGCAGCAGCTCCTCGTACCAGCCGTGGATGCGCTGGCGCTGCCGCTCGTCGAGGCGGGAGCAGCGGGAGCGCCGGACATACTGGTTGCCGGTGCGCGGGTTGCGGCGGGGTGTGGAAGGGGCGGCCGAGGCGTCCTCGTCCATCGGCAGGGTCAGCGGGTTCATGACGTCCAGCGCCAGCCGCCCGCCCGGCGCCAGATGCGCTGCGGCCGAGGCCAGCGTCGACCGTTGCGCCTGGAAATCGGGGATCAGCATCAGCACGTTGAAGGGGACGGCGGCGAGCCGGAAGTCCCGCGCCGGCAGGTCCAGCGAGGCCGCGTCCGCGCGCACCGCATGGACACGGGCGCGCACCGCCTCCGGCTCGGCCGCGAGCTTGGCACGGAGCTGGGCGAGCATGGCGTCGGACACGTCCACCGCCCAGACCTCGTGCCCGGCGCGGGCGAGCGGGATGGTCAGGCGCCCCGTGCCGCAGCCGATCTCCAGCACCGGCCCGCCGTCTGCCGCCGCCCGTTCCTTGTAGAAAGCAACATCGCCCAGTATGCCGAGCCGGGCGAGTGCCGCCACGTCGCCGGCGTCCGGCTCGCCGATCTCCAGCGACGGGTAGTCGCCGTCGTAATAGAGGATGCTGGCGTCGTGATCGGGAACGTCCTTGTTCATGGCGGAAACCCTATACCGGAAGGCCCGAGACGGCTAGTTTGGCGGCCATGATAGTCCTTGGAATCGAGACGAGCTGCGACGAGACGGCGGCGGCCGTGGTCACGGACGGGCGGGAGATCCGCGCGAACGTCGTGCTGTCGCAGCTGGACGACCACACCCCCTATGGCGGGGTGGTCCCGGAAATCGCCGCGCGCGCCCATCTGGAGCATCTGGACGGGCTGGTCCGCCGCGCGATGGAGGAGGCCGGCGTCGGCTTCGGCGATCTGGACGCGGTGGCCGCGACCGGCGGGCCGGGGCTGATCGGCGGGGTCATCGTCGGCGTCATGACCGCCAAGGCGATCTCCGCCGCGCGCGGGCTGCCCTTCGTCGCCGTGAACCATCTGGAAGGCCACGCCCTCACCGCCCGGCTGACCGATGACGTTCCCTTCCCCTACCTGCTGCTGCTGGTCTCCGGCGGCCACTGCCAGCTCCTCGTGGTCGAAGGCGTGGGCCGGTACCGCCGGCTCGGCACCACCATCGACGACGCGGTGGGGGAGGCCTTCGACAAGACGGCCAAGCTGCTCGGCCTCGGCTACCCCGGAGGGCCGCTTGTGGAGAAGGCGGCCGGCCGCGCCACGGACCCCGGCCGCTTCGAGCTGCCGCGCCCGATGATCGGCCGTCCGGGCTGCGACTTCTCCTTCTCCGGGCTGAAGACCGCCGTCCGCCGCCATGTGGAGGAGCTGCCGCGGCCCCTGTCGGAGGCGGACCAGGCCGACCTCGCCGCCGCCTTCCAGAGAACGGTGGCCGAGGTGATGGCCGACCGCTGCGCCCGCGCCATCCGCCTGTTCAAGGAGGCGCACCCCGGGGGTGGCGCCCTCGTCGTGGCGGGCGGCGTGGCGGCGAACAAGACCTTGCGCGCGCGCCTGTCGGACCTGGCCGCCGCCGAGGCCATGCCCTTCGTGGCGCCGCCGCTGAACCTCTGCACCGACAACGCGGCGATGATCGCCTGGGCGGGGCTGGAACGCCTGCGCCTGGGCGAGACCGATTCGCTGAACTTCGCCCCGCGTCCCCGCTGGCCGCTCGACCCCTCCGCCGCCCCGGCCATTGGCCGGAAGGGCGTGGGGTCGGGCGTGAAGGCCTAGCGGGGCGGCGTGATGAGGCAGGGTGGCGCAACGAGGATGTCCATGGATCAGAACCGCTCCACAACCTATCAGCGGATCGGCGTCGTCGGCGGCGGCGCCTGGGGCACGGCGCTGGCGCTGGCGGCCCTGCGCGCCGGGCGCGAGACGACGCTCTGGGCGCGGGAGCCCGCGGTGGTCGAGGCCATCCGCGGAACCCGCGAGAACCGCGACTACCTTCCCGGCGTGACCCTGCCGGAGGCGCTTCGCGCGACCGGCGATCTGGCGGAGGCGGCGGATTGCGACGCGCTGCTGCTGGTGACGCCGGCCCAGCACCTGCGCTTCGCCTGCGGCAACCTCGCGCCCTATCTGCCACCCGAAACACCGGTGGTGATCTGCGCCAAGGGGATCGAGCTGGACACCCACGCGCTGATGAGCGAGGCGGCGGCCTCGGCCCTGCCGTCCGGCACGCCGGTGGCCATCCTCTCCGGCCCGACCTTCGCGGCGGAGGTGGCGCGCGGCCTGCCGACGGCGGTCACGCTGGCGGCGCGCGACGCGTCCGTCGGTGGCGCCCTGGTGGAGGCGCTGGGCAGCCGCACCTTCCGCCCCTACCTGTCCGACGACGTCGTGGGCGCGCAGGTCGGGGGTGCGGTCAAGAACGTGCTGGCCATCGCCTGCGGCGTGGTGGAGGGGCGGAAACTCGGCGACAACGCGCGCGCCGCCCTCATCACGCGCGGGCTGGCTGAGATCAGCCGGCTGGCTCTGGCGCTCGGCGGACGGCCGGAGACGCTGATGGGGCTGTCCGGCCTCGGCGACCTGACCCTGACCTGCTCCAGCCTGCAATCGCGCAACATGTCGCTGGGCGTGGCGCTGGGGCATGGGCGGACGCTGGCGGAGATCCAGGCTGGCCGGCGCTCGGTGGCGGAGGGCGTCTACACGGCGTCGGCCGTGGTCGGGCTCGCCCGCAGGCTCGGGGTGGACATGCCGCTCTGCGGGGCGGTGGACGCCATCCTCAACCGGGGCGCCGGGCTGGACGAGACCATCGACGGGCTGCTGGCCCGCCCCTTCCGGGAGGAGGGCTACTGAGCCGCCTTCCGCGACCGGCCGGCTTGCGCTAGGCTCCGCGCCTCGAAGCCCCGAGGTTGAGGAGACGTCATGCTCTACATGTTCCACTGCACCGACAAGCCCGGCTCGGCCGAGGTGCGCGCCGGCAACCGCCCGACCCACCTGGCCTATCTGGAGTCGCTCGGCGACCGTCTCGTCGCCGCCGGCCCGCTGCTGACCGAGGACGGGCAGGGCATGGTCGGCAGCCTGCTGATCGTGGAGTGCGCCGACGGCGCCGCGGCGCAGGAGATCGCCGCGAACGACCCCTACGCCAAGGCCGGCCTGTTCGAAACGGTCGAGATCCGGCCCTGGCGCCGCGTCTTCCCCAAGGCCTGACCGAAGGGAACCGCAGGACCATGGCCCGTTGGCTCGTGAAGTCGGAGCCCTTCAAATATTCGTGGGAGCGCATGGTCGCCGACGGCACCACCCATTGGGACGGCGTGCGCAACCACCAGGCATCCAACAACCTGAAGGCCATGAAGATCGGCGACCGCGCCTTCTTCTACCACTCGAACGAGGGGCTGGAGATCGTCGGGGTCGTCGAGATCGCGCGCGAATACTACCCTGACCCCAGCGACGAGGCCGGCCGCTTCGGCATGGTGGACGTGAGGGCCGTCGCCCCGGTGAAGACGCCCGTCACGCTGAAGCAGATCAAGGCCGACCCGCTGCTCCAGACCATGGCGCTCGTCCGCCAGTCCCGCCTGTCCGTCTGCCCCGTCACCGACGAGGAATGGGCGCACATCTGCGCGCTGGCGGGCGTGGAGGCGTGACACGGTACGGCTTGTTCGCAGGCCGGTGCTATCGCGCTCAAACGCGCTGCAACCACTTAGCCGTCACCCCCGCGAAAGCGGGGGTCCAGCGCCTTTGCTCAGCGTTCGCTCCGCAGCGTTCTGGATCCCCGCTTTCGCGGGGATGACGGAAAAACCCTGTTGGTGCCGAAACTTACCGCGGAAAATCACCCCCCCGTCACGCTCATGTGGCGGGGGACGGCGGGGCCGGAGTTCCGGCGGTCGATGATGAAGTCGTGCCCCTTGGGCTTGCGGGTGATGGCCTCGCGCACCGCCTGGACCAGCAGCTCGTCGTCATCGCTCATGCGCATGGGCGCGCGCAGGTCGGCGGCGTCCTCCTGGCCCAGGCACATGTAGAGGGTGCCGGTGCAGGTCAGGCGGACGCGGTTGCAGCTTTCGCAGAAATTGTGCGTCAGCGGCGTGATGAAGCCGATGCGGTGGCCGGTCTCCCGGACGCGGACATAGCGGGCGGGGCCGCCGGTGCGGTAGTCGATCTCGTCCAGCGTCCAGCGCTTGCGCAGCTCGGCGCGGACCAGCGACAGGGGCAGATACTGGTCGAGCCGGGCGCTGTCGCCGATCTCGCCCATCGGCATGACCTCGATGAAGGTGAGGTCGAAGCCCTTCTCCCCGCACCATTCCACCATCCGGTGGAACTCGTCGTCGTTGACGCCCTTCAGCGCCACGGCGTTGATCTTGACCTGAAGCCCGGCCTCCCGCGCGGCGTCGAGCCCGGCCAGCACCTTGGGCAGGCTGCCCCAGCGGGTGATCGCCTGGAACTTGTGCGGGTCCAGCGTGTCCATCGACACGTTGATCCGGCGCACGCCCGACTCGGACAGGAGCCCGGCGTATTTGGTCAGCATGGTGCCGTTGGTGGTCAGCGTCAGCTCGTCGAGAGCGCCCGACTTGACGTGACGGCCGAGCGACCCGATCAGCTCCCCGATGCCCTTGCGGACCAGCGGCTCGCCGCCGGTCAGCCGCAGCTTGCGGGTGCCGAGCCGGACGAAGGCCGTGCAGACCCGGTCCAGCTCCTCCAAGGTCAGCACCTCCGCCTTGGGCAGGAAGGTCATGTCCTCCGCCATGCAGTAGACGCAGCGGAGGTCGCAGCGGTCCGTGACCGACACGCGCAGATAGTTCACCGTGCGGCCGAACGGATCGACCAGCGGCGCCAGCGCGCCGGATTCGGTCGTCGATGCGGCGGTCATAGGCTTGCTCTCCCCAGCGGCCCGCCCGGCATGGCTCCGGGCCCATCGACCGCAGTATATAGGAAGGCCGGACCGGTTTGCCCCTCAATCGTCTCCATTTTCCATTTCCGGCTGGAGCCGCGCCCTCATTTCCCGCTCGCGCAGGAAGTCTTCGGTGGTGCGGGTCAGTGGCCGCACGCCGCCGGTCAGCGGGTTGTCCCCCTTGGCGAACTGGTCGCGGACGCGGCAGTCGTCGCACATGCGCAAGCGGTTGATCGCCTCCGGTGTGGCGAACATGGAATGCTTGCCGGCCAGCGCCGTCTCGATCTTGCGGATGGAGGCCTGGGTGGCGAAGGCCTTGCCGCAGGCGGTGCAGCAGAAGGGTTCCTCCTCCTTGATGGTGCGGGCGCCACGCGCGCTGTCACGGAAGTCGATCTCCGGCACCAGGGAGATGACGCGCTCCGGGCAAGTGTTCTTGCAGATGCCGCACTGCACGCAGGCGTCCTGCGCGAAGGAGAGCATCGGCTTGTCCGGATTGTCCTGGAGCGCGCCGGTCGGGCAGGCGCCGACGCAGGCCAGGCACAGCGTGCAGCCCTCGACATTCACCTCGACCCGGCCGAAGGGCGCGCCGGCGGCGAGTGGCAACACCTCCAGCGGGGCGGGGGCGGCCTTCTGCAGATGGCGCAGGGCCAGCAGCGTGACGGTCCGCTTGTTCCCCATCGGCAGGAACAGGCCGGGCAGCGGACCCGTCAGGAGCGGCAGGCCCCACAGCTCCGCCTCGACCGCGTCGGGGTCGGCGGCGTCGATGATCGACACGCGGCCCGAGCCGTAGCCGAGCCCGGCCAGCGCCGTCTCCGCCAGCCCGATCTGCCCGGCGAGGCCGGCCGTCTCGCCCGCGTTGCCCGGCCCGGTCAGGACCCGGACCTGCGTCGCCCCATAGGCCAGCGCCGTGGCGAAGACGTCGAAGCCGATCTGGGTGACCTCGTTCACCGCGAAGGGCAGCACGCGGGCGGGCAGCCCGCGGCCGAAGCGCGCCATCAGCGCGACCAGATCATCGCCGTGCCGCGAATCATGGACCAGCAGCACGGGCTCCGTCCCGCCGGCCTTGGCGTAGGTGGAGAGCAGCGTGCGCAGCCGCTCATAGACGGTGCGGGCCGGCGGCAGGGCGTAGCTGCTGGCGCCCGTCGGGCAGACGGACGCGCAGGAGCCGCAGCCCGCGCAGACATGCGGGTCGATGGCGACATGGTCGCGGTCCGGCGTGATGGCGCCGGTCGGGCAGACCTCAAGGCAGCGGGTGCAGCCGGTCTTGCGGTTGCGCGAATGGGCGCAGAGATCGGCCTTGTAGTCGATGTAGCGCGGCTTCTCGAACTCGCCGACGAGGTCCGCCGCCTCGAACAGCGCCTTGGCGACGGCGGCCGGGCTGTCGGGGTCCGGCCGCAGGTAGCCGTCGCGCTTGCCGTGCGCGGGGAAGAGCGGCGTGCCGCCCGTGAGGTCGAGAATGATGTCGCAGCGCGACTGCGCTCCCATGCGCGGCGCTTCGAAGGCGAGTGCCGTGCGGGAGGCGGGCAGGGCGGGGGCGTAGTCGTCCACGACGATGTCGAAGTTGCCGAGCCATCCCTGGGCGGAGCGCAGCCGCCCCCGGAAGACGGGAACCTCCATGACGCGCGGCGGCAGGATGTCCTTCGGGTCCTTCAGCAGGACCGTCACGTCGAGCCGGGACGACAGGGTGCGCGCGGCCTCGATGGCGCGCTCGTCCGTGCCGTAGACGAGGCACACGCCCTCCGACTTCATCAGCACGGTGCCGGACGGCGGCACGTCCAGCGCCGCCTCCGCCAGCAGGGCGGCGATCTTCGGCCCGGCGAGTGGCGCCTCCTCAGACCAGCCCGCGCGCTCACGGATGTTGGTGAAGGCAAGGTCGCTTTCCCGGTCGGTGCCCTCGACCGCCTCGGCGGCCAGCTCGGTGAAGAGCGGCGCTTCCTGCGTGCAGGCGACCAGCAGCGGCTCGCCCGCCGCAAGGCTCGCCTCGAACCGGTCCAGCTGGGCGCGGCAGAGCTGGTGGTGCACCCTCAGGCCACCATCCCGCCCACCATCCGTGTCCAGCGCGGCGCCATCCAGGGGCATGCTGTGGGCACAGTCGCAGACGAGCACCGTGCGGCCATTGATCTTCATCGGCACATCCCTTCCCGCGGGCTTTCTCAACCAAAGCCCTTCTTAACCAAAGCTGCGCAGCCCGTTGAAATATCGGGGTTCCGGCCGTCCGTTCGACCGGCTCTTTCGGAGGGGAAGCGGGTGAATGGTGGTGGCGGCCCCACTTTCGTGGCTGCGAAGCGCCGATGACCGACCCAAATGGAAAAAGCCGGGGGAGGGGGCGGCTCCCTCTTGTTCGTGCCGCGGAAGGTCATCACTCTGTGCCCATGGACCAGACGGAATTCATCATCAGGCCGGATCCGGCCAATCCCAGGCTGACCGAGCGCGTGTCGGGCCTGGACCAGGACGGGCGCGCGGTCGAGGCGTCGGTGACGGTGGAGCGCCCGCTGACGCTGTACCTGAACGGGCAGGAGATCGTCACCATGATGACGATCGCCGACTATCCGGAGTATCTGGCGGTCGGCTATCTGCTGAACCAGAACATGCTGAAGCCGGACGACCACATCACAGGCATCGACTTCGACGAGGAGACGGACACCGTCGTCGTCCGCACCGAGCGCAAGACCAACTACGAGGAAAAGCTCAAGAAGAAGACGCTGACCTCTGGCTGCGCCCAGGGGACGGCCTTCGGCGACGTGATGGAGAGCTTCGAATCGATCCGGCTGGCGGAGACGGCGCGGCTCCACACCTCCTGGATCTACGCCCTGTCGAAGAAGATCAACCTGACCCCGAGCCTCTACCTGGAGGCCGGCGCCATCCACGGCTGCGTGCTGTGCCGGGAGGACCGGCCGCTGGTCTACATGGAGGATGTCGGCCGCCACAACGCGGTGGACAAGATCGCCGGATACATGCACCTGAACGAGGTGACACCGGACGACAAGATCTTCTACACGACCGGCCGTCTGACCAGCGAGATGGTGATCAAGTCGGTGCAGATGCGGCTGCCCATCGTGATCTCCCGCTCCGGCTTCACCGCCTGGGGGGTGAGCCTCGCGCGGCAGGCGAACCTGACGCTGGTCGGGCGCGCCAAGGGCAAGCGCTTCCTGGCGCTGGCCGGAACGGACCGGCTCGTCTACGACGCCGATCTTTCCGCCACGGCGGAAGAGGGCACGGAGCATCAGCGGAAGGGCAGCCGGGACGATGACTGACGTGGGGCAGGGCAGGATCGCCGGGGTGCTGCTGGCGGGCGGGCTGTCGCGGCGCATGGGTGGCGGCGACAAGAGCCTGCGGACGCTCGGCGGGCGCACGATCCTGGAGCGCATCGTCGCCGTGGCCCGGCCGCAGGTGGACGCGCTGGTTCTGAACGCCAACGGCGACCCGGCGCGTTTCGCCGGCTTCGGCCTGCCCGTCGCGGCGGATGTGGTGGAGGGCTACGCAGGCCCGCTCGCCGGCGTGCTGACCGGGCTGGAATGGGCGAAGGCGAATGTTCCGGATGCGGAATGGGTGGCGAGCTTCGCCACCGACGCGCCCTTCCTTCCCGGCGATCTCGTCGCCCGCATGCGGGCCGTGGCGAAGGCGGAAGGGGCGGATCTGGTCTGCGCGCGATCCGGCGGGCGCGACCATCCGGTGTTCGGGCTGTGGCCGGTCCGGCTCGCCGATGATCTCCGCCGGGCCATGGAGGAGGGGGTGCGCAAGGTCGATGTCTGGACCGCGCGGCATCGGCTGGCCTTCGTCGATTTCGGAACCGATCCGATCGACCCCTTCTTCAACACCAACCGCCCCGAGGACCTGGAGGAGGCCGAGCGGCTGCTCGCCGCTCACAAGCCGGGCTGAGACGAGGACCGATGACCGAACCCACCCATCCCGAGCTGCGCCAGGCGGTCATCGACACCTGCCTCGGCATGAACCGGACGCACCTGAACCAGGGCATGTCCGGCAATCTGTCGATCCGGACCGGCAACGGTTTCCTGATCACGCCGACCAGCCTTCCCTATGACGAGATGCGGCCGGAGGACATCGTGGAGATGGGCTTCGACGGCACCTATCTTGGCAGCCGCCAGCCTTCCTCCGAATGGCGCTTCCACCGCGACATCCTCGCCGCCCGCCCGGACGTGGAGGTGGTGCTGCACGCCCACCCGACCTTCGCGACGGCGCTGGCGGTCCATGGGCGCGGCATCCCGAGCTTCCACTACATGATCGCGCTGGCCGGTGGCGATTCGATCCGCTGCGCGCCCTACGCGACCTTCGGCACTCAGGCCTTGTCCGACCACGCGGTCGCGGCCCTGGAAGGCCGGCTTGCCTGCCTGCTCGCCAACCACGGCATGATCGTGCTGGGCACGTCTCCCAAGGGCACGCTGGCCCTGGCGGTGGAGGTGGAGACGCTCGCCCGGCAGTACATCTTCTCCCTCCAGCTCGGCGAGCCGAACCTGCTGTCCCCGGAGGAGGTCGCGCGGGCGGGCGAGAAGATGCGGGCGATGAAATACGGGCAGGTGCCGGACGATGGCGGCGAAAACGACGTGGCACGCCCGCGCGGGGCGTGAGGGATTCATACAGGAACGAACATTTGCGTTGTGGTAAGTGTTCGTAACGCAAGCCTCTGCCGTCATTCCCGCGAAAGCGGGAATCCAGAACTCAGCACGAAGTGCTGTTTTGGTGAACTCTGGATCCCCGCTTTCGCGGGGATGACGTGTAAGTTGTTGTTTTCTTGACCAGTTCTGATTGGGGGCGTGCAAACCCTGCCCGCCTCAAAAGCTCACCCCGCGATCTGCGCCACCGGGCGGGGCGGCGTGACGGTCAGGACGCGGCGGGCGCTGTCCTTCGTGGAGGTGGTCTCCTCGCCGGAGCGGAGCAGGCGGTCCACCTCGGCGCTGTCGTAGCGGACGGGGATGGTCAGGGTGACGCGGGTGCCGGCGCCGGTGTCGCTCGATACCTCAACGAGGCCGCCGAGCATGGCGGTGAAATGGCCGACCAGCGTCAGGCCGAGGCCGGCGCCGCGCGAACGCCCGCCGTTGCCGCCGTCCCCGTCCGCCGCGGCGCCGCGCACGAAGGGCTGGAAGAGCTGGCGCGTCTGGCCCGGCGGGAAGCCGGGGCCGGTGTCGGCCACGGTGAAGCGCATCTGGGCCAGCCCGTCGCGCTCGACCCGCTCGGCCGACAGGGTGACCTCGCCCTCGCGGGTGTATTTGCAGGCGTTGTCCAGCAGGTTGAGCAGCGCCTGGCGGACCTTCGTGAAGTCGGTGTTCATCAGTCCCAGCCCGGCCGGGGCCTTGACCGACAGGCTGTTGCCGTGCAGGTCGGCCTGGGGCAGGGCGCGCTCCCGCACCTCGACCAGCAGCCGGTTCACGTCGAAGTCCTGGAGGCAGACGTCCATGCCGCCCGCCTCGATCCGCGCGTAGTCCAGCATGGAATCGACCATCGTGACGAGCTGTTCGCCCGTCCACTGGATCATCTCCGCGTCGTTGGCCAGCTCGCCGGCGCCCATCCGGTGCAGCTCGCTCATCAGCGTCTGGCTGGAATGGATGATCCGGTTGAGCGGGGCATGCAGCTCCTGCCCCATGTTGACGAGGAAGTCGGACTTGGCCTGGTCGGAGACCTCCAGCCGCTTCTTCTCGGCGCGCAGCCGGTCGTGCAGCTCCTGCGCCTCCTGGCGCAGCCGGTCCGTCTCCTGGTTGCTGTCCCGCAGGCCGGCGAGGGCATGGGCGAGGCCGGCGATCTCGTCCGTCCCGGCGACGGCCGGCAGATCCACCGCCGTCCGCCCCTGGGACAGCAGGGTGATGGCCCGGGTCATGGCCTTCACCGGGCGGGCGACGCTGCGGTGGAGCAGCCAGACGGCCAGCAGTCCGGTCAGCAGGACCAGCCCGCCGACCCACAGGGCGAGCGTGCCGTAGCCCGCGGTGCCGGCGTCCAGGCCCCGGCGCAGCGATCCGGCCAGCGCCTGGGTGCGGCGGCGGATCTCGGCAGCCTTCGCGGAGACGGCGTCGGCGCCGGTGGAGAGCGCGTCGCCGCGCTGGACCTCCTCCTCGACCACCAGCTCCTCGACGCGGTCGAGCACGCCCACCGCCTCGTTCAGCATGGCGGCCACCTCGTCGATGAGCTGGCGCGTGCCCGGCACCCACAGATAGCGGTTCATCTCCGCCAGCCGGTTGCGCGCGGCGTCGAGTTCGACGCGCATGCGCTCCGAATCGGCGGGATCGCGCGCTTCCACGTAGCGGATCAGGTGGTCGCGCATCAGCAGGACGGAAATGGTGGCGTCGCCGGCGAGTGCGGCCGAATCGACGCCGCCCGCGTCCTTGAGCTTGGCGAGCCGGTCGCGGATGCTTGCGACCAGCGGCTCGACCACCGCTCCGGTCAGGCGCGTGCGTTCGCTGCGCAGGGCGACGATGCGCTCGAAGGCGGCCCAATACTCCTTCAGCGCCGCGCCCGCTGCCTCGGCCGAGGCCTGGTCGGCGGGGGCGGTGACGAGAGCGGCCAGACCGGCCAGCCGCTGTTCCAGAGTGGCGCGGCGCTCGGCGGTCTCCTCCAGGCTGCCCTGGTCGCCCGCGTCCATGTAGTCGCGCACGGCGACTTCCAGGTCGCGCAGGGCGATGTCCACGTCGGCGGCGGCGTGGGAGGCGTCCGCCACGGCGGAGAAGGCGCCGACCTCGCGGTCGATGGCCGAGAGGGAGAACAGCCCGGCGAGGGCCAGGACGAGGACCAGGGCGAAGGCGATGCCGAAGCCGAGTGCCGCCCGTCCCGCCACCGGGAGATCACGGAGATGGCCGAACGCCCCGCGTCGCGCGGACGCCGGGTTCCCGGAAGACTGCTGCCCGGAAGCGGGCAAAACGCCGTGCGGCTCCACACCAACTCCCGTGCGCGCTGTCGGTTGCGAGGTCGATTGCCCGTCGAACATCCGGCGGAATCGCTACAGACCGGTTAAGACCGGAATAATGTCACGGGATGACCCCGGAACCTTTTCCAATCGGAGTGGAGTTTAGCTTGCGTCCGGGTCCGGACAAAAGAAAAACCCCGGCGCAAGCGCCGGGGTTTTCTTGGAACCATCGCCGCCGAGGCGGGGGCTGCTCAGTGCAGGTGCTTGGGCAGCTGCGCGATCGACTGCTCGATCAGCTGGCCGGCCTGGCGGGCGGGGATGCCGGCCTCCAGGATGCGGCGGCTGGCGGCGATCGCCACGTCGACCGTGAGGTTGCGGACCTCGGCGACCGCCGCGGCTTCCGCCTGGGCGATGCGGTCCAGCGCCTGCGCCTCGCGGCGCTTCAGCGCGGCCTCGAGGTCACGGCCGGCCTGCTGACGCAGGCGCTCGGCATCCTCGCGGGCGCCGGCGAGCAGGGTCTCGGTTTCCTTGGCGGCGTCGCGCTGGCGGCGCTGGTAGGAGGCGAGGGTGGCCTGCGCGTCCTCGCGGAGGCGCTGGGCCTCGTCGAGTTCCTGGCGGATGCGCGCGGCGCGGCCGTCCAGCGTCGTCGCGATCAGCGAGGACACTTTGCGGAAGGCCAGCACGACGAAGATGACGAAGGATACGAAGACCCAAAATTCTGCGGTCATCACCGACGCTCCTCGATGACGGCAGCGACGGCGGCCTCGACCTTGCCGGCATCGGCGTCGACGCCGGCGAGCTTGGAGGCGATGTCCTGCGCGATGTCGGTGGCCGCCGCGCGGACGTTGGCGAGCGCCTCGTCCTTGGCGGTGGCGATGCGGGCTTCGGCCTGGCGCAGGCGCTCGGCGAGGTCCGCGGAAAGCTGCGACTGCCGGGCCTGGTTGTTGGCCTCGATCTCGGCGGCGACCTGGGCGACCAGCGCCTGGGCCTGCGAGCGGGCATCGGCGACCGACTTGTCGACGGACGCCATCACGGCCTCGGCCTCGTCGCGGAGTGCCGCGGCCTTGGCGAGATCGCGGGAGATGCGTTCCTGGCGTTCCTCGAGCACCTCGGCCACGCGCGGAAGCGCCTTCTTGGACATGAGGTAGTAGAGGACCGCGAAAGTCAGGGCGAGCCAGAAGATCTGGGTCGGGAAGCTGGCGGGATTGAGCTGCGGCAGACCGCCGGCATGCTCACCGCCGTGATCGGCGGCGTGTTCCGCCGTCGCCGCAAGGACGGTGCCGGCGAACGCGGTCAGCGTGGCGAGGGTCGAGCCCGCGACACCCGACCAGCGGGCCAGCCGTGCACCCGTCATTGGGTTCGGGGCCAACAGGTTCGGCATGGATCGTTTCCCCTTAGGCAAAGGAGCGGCGCCGAAACCCGAAAGTCCGGCGCCGCGTTCTTGAGCGTTCTTTTTGGTTCGCTCAGGCCTTAGGCGAACAGGATCAGGAAGGCGATCAGCAGGGCGAACAGCGCGACGGCTTCCGTCAGCGCGAAGCCCAGAATGCCGATCGGGAAGACCTTCGGCTGGACCGCCGGGTTGCGGGCAACCGAGGCGATCAGGGTGGAGAAGATGTTGCCGATGCCCATGCCGACGCCGGCGAGGGCGAAGGTGACGGCCAGACCGGCGCCGACAAACTTTGCGGCTTCAGCGTCCATGATACTCTTCCTCTTTGAACGTTAACTTGGTGGTTAACTTGGGTGAAGGGATGGGTGAAGGCTCGTCCGGCGGCGCGCTGCTTAGTGCAGTTCCAGCGCGTCGCGGATGTACAGGCAGGTCAGGATCGTGAAGACGTAAGCTTGCAGGAACGCGACCAGAAACTCGAAGCCGGTCAGGGCGACGTTCAGCAGCACCGGAACCAGGCCCGGCAGGATGCCGATGCCGCCCAGGCCGCCGATCATCAGGACCGTGAAGCCGGCGAAGACCTTCAGCATCGTATGGCCCGCCATCATGTTGGCGAACAGTCGGATGGAAAGGCTGACCGGACGCATGACGTAGGAGATCACCTCGATCGGGATCAGGATCGGGGCCAGCCAGAGCGGCGCGCCATGCGGCAGGAAGAAGGAGAAGAAGTGCATGCCGTGCTTGATCAGCGCCAGCACGGTCACGAACACGAACACCGTCAGAGCCAGCGTGAAGGTCACGATGATGTGGCTCGTGAAGGTGAAGGTGTAGGGGATCATGCCGATCATGTTGCCGAACAGCACGAACATGAAGATCGAGAAGACGAACGGAAAGTACGGGCGGGCGTCGTGTCCGGCGTTGTCGCGGACCAGGTTCGCCACGAACTCGTAGAACATCTCCGCCGCCGACTGCAGGCGGCCGGGGACGAGGGCGCGGCCCTTCATGCCGTTCACCAGCAGGAAGTAGATCGCCGCGACCACGATGACCATGAAGAGGGCCGAGTTCGTGAAGGACAGGTCGTACCCGCCGATCACGATCTGCAGGATCGGGTTGATCTGGAACTGGTGCAGCGGATCCAAGGTCGTCCTCGCTCAGTGTGCGTCGCCGTTGGGGCGCTCGTTGTCTTCCTCACGGGTCCGGCCGTAGCCGGGGGCGATGCCGAGCCCGTTGACGGCCCGGTACACGTTCAGTACTCCGGCCGCGGAGCCCAGCAGGAACATGACGATCAGTCCCCAAGGCGCCGTGCCGAGCCAGCGGTCGAGCAGGAGCCCGCCGCCGACGCCGACGATCATGGCCGCGACAAGCTCGGACCCGATGCGGAAGGCGATGGCCATGGGCCGCTGCGGGACCCGGTGGTATTTCCCGGATTCTCCGTCACGGCTTTCCTGACCTTCTCGCGCCTTCTTCAACCGGGCGTCAAGCTCTTCCAGCGAATGCCGGGGACCCTCGTCGCTCATCTCGCTTCAAATCCCCCCGGATCGGCTCGCAGCCACGCGAAAGCGGCGAGACCATACGGACAGGGGTCAATACTGTCAAGTCGCAAAGCCCCAGCTCCAAGTGCTTGAAAACGTTATAAAACCCGGCAAAAGCGCGGCTTTTCGGCATAGGACCGCGGCCGCCGTCCCGGCCGCGGCCCCGCTCAGCCGGCCAGCCGCGCGCGCAGATCCGCCGCCAGCTCGTCGCCCGTGGTGCCCGCCGGGAAGATGCGGATGAAGGCGCCGTCCGGTCCCATGAGATAGAGGAAACCCGAGTGATCCATCAGATATTCCTCGGTTTTTCCGCCCTCGGCCGGGCGTTTGGCGGCGTAGACGCGGTAGGCCTTCGTGACGGCCGCGACCTGTTCCGGCGTGCCCGTCAGCCCGACCATCCGCGGGTGGAAGAGGGCGACATACTCGGCCAAGTGCGACACCGTGTCGCGCTCCGGATCGATGGTGATCATGAGCGGCTGGACACGGTCGCCGAGGGGGCCGAGAACCTCCATGGCGCGGGCCATCGAGCCCAGCTCCGTCGGGCAGACGTCCGGGCAGTAGCTGTAGCCGAAATAGATGAGGCGGTACTGGCCCTGGTAGTCCTGGTCGGTGACCGTCTTGCCGGTGTGGTCGGTCAGCGTGAAGGGTCCGCCGATCGACACCGCGGTCTGGGTTTCCTGCGTCCGGGCGGTCCGGCTCGGCTGGGGTTCGTTCTGGACCTGCCACCAGGCGATGCCGGCGGCGATCACGAGGCCGATGGCCATGGCCACGGCGATGCGGAGGATTCTGGCTTTCATGCCGCCTGGAATGGGGCTGGCCGCGGCGGAGGTCAAGAGGCTGCCGTCCTCGCGGCGTGCCCAGCGGCGGCAAAAGCGCTGCGGCAAAAGGAAGCCCCTCTCCCGGCGGGAGAGGGGCGTGGCTCGCGCGGTGTTTGGCGAGAGGGTTACAGGACGGTCAGCATGCTGGCGACCAGCGGGTGGCGGACGATGTCCCGCTCGGTCAGACGGACCACGGCGATGCCCTCCACCGCCTCCAGCCGGCGGCCGATGTCGGCGAGGCCCGACAGGTTGTCGAGCAGGTCCGTCTGGTCCGGGTCGCCGGTGAGCACCATGGTGGAGTGCCAGCCGAGCCGGGTCAGCAGCATCTTGATCTGCGCGTAGGTGCAGTTCTGCGCCTCGTCGATCACCACGAAGGCGTTGTTGAGCGTGCGGCCACGCATGAAGCCGACCGGCGCGATCTCGATCGTGCCCTCGGCCATCAGAGAGCGCAGCCGCTTGGCCCCCAGCCGGTCGCTCAGCGCGTCGTAGAGCGGGCGCAGGAAGGGCGCCATCTTCTCGTGCATGTCGCCCGGCAGGTAGCCGATGCTCTCGCCCGCCTCGATGGCCGGGCGGGACAGCACGATGCGGTCGACCTTGCCCTGCTCCAGGGCCTCAACGGCGGAGGAGATCGCCAGGTAGGTCTTGCCCGTGCCCGCCGGACCCAGCGCCATGACCACGTTGTGGGTCCGGATCGCCTCCATCAGCACCTGCTGGTTGGGGTTCTGCGGCTTGACCTTGCGGAGATAGCTCTGGTCGCGGTGATCGTCCGCCGTCCCGGGGATCCCCATGGGATCCCATCCGCCCATCGGGAACAGGGGCTGCACCTTCGACTCCGAAACCGTGGCTAGGCCGCCTTTGCTTTGGCGTTTGGCCATGTCGCTCTCCTCACGGATGGGGTTTGGGCGGATTCCAGGCACAAAAAAACCTCCCGCAAGGGAGGTCCGATCTGTCGCTTCGTGACAGCCGTGCCGGAATGAGGCTTGCCGGTGCGAGGCGCGCGTTCCGGTGTCCGAGCCCCAACGGGGCGTGCACCCGTGGGGGCGCGTCGGCCGGTCGTGTCGCGTTTGACGAAGACAGGTGCAAGCGTACCTCTTCGCAGGTTGTGAACCTCGCAGGACGAACCTTACTCCCCTAAACGCGCCGCGTCCGTCGAAATTGCGGGCGTCTCCAAAGATTCACGCGGAATGTCGCGGCGCCGCCGCAGGTGGCAACGCGGACGCGCCGGCCGTGACAAGGGGCGGCATCCGTTCGGCCGAACCCGGCCGGGTGCTCGAAACCTTTTGCCGGAACCTTAAACTTTCGGTAATTTGTCTTCTGGGGAATCGGGCCGTTCGTAAGATCGTTCCTTACAAAGGGATGATGCCGCCATGCCAAACCGGCGGGCTCGTCCGTAACGAACATCCTATGACCTGCGCTTATTCTCTCCGGGAGTGTGTGAAGCACTTGAATGCGACGGGCCGGCACCGCTAGAACCCGCATGGACGAGTCGTCCGCGCGGGACCGTGCGGAACGGCGCGGACATCGACCGAACATGCGGCCGGATCATGCGGCGGGAACAAACGTAAGGTGGCAGCTTTGAGCAGCGCCGGTCAGGCGGTCGAACGGGACGTGCCGTTCCAGTTGCGGGGCAACTCCTTCACCATGATGGTGCTGAAGGTGAGCGACCCCACGTCTCCGGATTTCTTCCCGCAGCTGAACGTCAAGGTGCGCCAGGCGCCGAACTTCTTCCGCAACGCGCCGGTGGTCGTCGACTTCGACGAGCTGCCGGAGGATGCGGGCTTCGACGTCGCGGCCTTCCTCCAGCAGGTGCGGGCGCACCATCTCCTGCCCATGGGCTTCCAGGGCGGGCCTCGCCCGGTGCAGGAGGCGGCGCTCGCCGCCGGGCTGACGCCGATGCCGGCCGGCCGCGCGGCGAAGCTGGAGCAGGCCAAGGGCCCCGACCCGCGCGCCGCGGGCTCCGCCCCGGCCATCGCCGTGCCCCCGCCGGAACCGGTGCTCCGGCCGGCGCTGCTGGTGACGGAACCGGTGCGCTCGGGCCAGCAGATCTACGCGGAGAAGACCGACCTCGTCATCACCGCCTCGGTGTCGCCGGGGGCGGAGGTGCTGGCCGACGGCAACATCCACATCTACGGCGCGCTGCGCGGCCGCGCGCTTGCCGGCGTGTCGGGCGAGACCGGCGCCCGCATCTTCTGCCAGAGCCTCGACGCCGAGGTGGTGTCCGTCGCCGGGCTCTACCGGGTCAGCGAGGACATCGGCGAGGACATCCGCAAGAAGCCCGTGCAGATCTTCCTGCGCGACGGCTTCCTGCATATGGCTCCGCTGTAGGGGCTCCGCCGCGGGACGCCGCGGGACTTCAAGGAATTCGGCCGGCAACGGCATGGTCACCCGTCTGGGCGGCAAATATCAGGAACGTGGGAGAGGCTCGTTGGGCAAGATCATCGTCATGACCTCCGGCAAGGGCGGCGTCGGGAAGACCACGTCCTCCGCCGCTTTCGCGACCGGCCTCGCGCTGCGCGGCTTCAAGACGGTCGTCATCGACTTCGACGTGGGCCTGCGCAACCTCGACCTGGTCATGGGCTGCGAGCGCCGCGTCGTGTTCGACTTCGTCAACGTCATCAACGGCGAGGCGAAGCTGAACCAGGCGCTGATCAAGGACAAGCGCATCGAGAACCTCTACATCCTGCCGACCTCGCAGACGCGCGACAAGGACGCCCTCACCAAGGAGGGCGTCGAGCGCATCCTGAACGAGCTGGCGCAGGAGTTCGATTACATCCTCTGCGACAGCCCGGCGGGCATCGAGCGCGGCGCGCTGATGTCGCTCTACTTCGCCGACCACGCCATCATCGTCACCAACCCCGAGGTGTCGTCGGTGCGCGACAGCGACCGCATCCTCGGCGTGCTGAACTCCCGCTCCCGCCGGGCCGAACAGGGTCTGGAGCCGGTCACCCAGCAGCTGCTGCTGACCCGCTACGACCCGGACCGCGTCGAGCGCGGCGAAATGCTGAAGGTGGACGACGTGCTGGAGATCCTGGCGATCCCGCTGCTCGGCGTGATCCCGGAAAGCCAGGCGGTGCTGCGCGCGTCCAACGTCGGCATGCCGGTGATCCTGGACGAGGCGTCGAACGCCGGCCAGGCCTACACCGACGCCGTCGCCCGCTTCCTGGGCGAGGACGTCGAGCACCGCTTCATGTCCCCCCAGAAGAAGGGCCTGTTCAGCCGGCTCCTGGGGAGGAGCGCATGAGCATCTTCAACTTCTTCCGCCCCGCGCCCCGCGCCACGGCGGTCCAGGCCAAGGAACGTCTGCAGATCGTCATGGCGCACGAGCGCGCCGGCCGCAGCGGTCCCGACTATCTTCCGATGCTTCAGCAGGAACTGCTGTCGGTGATCGCGAAGTATGTGGACATCGACCAGAACAAGGTCGAGGTGAAGCTGGACCGCGGCGGCGACTTCTCGACGCTGGAGGTCAACATCGAGCTGCCGAGCCGGGAAAACGGCAAGGCCGGCGCCAAGCCGGGCGACGCGGACGACGATCTGCCGGCCTCCAAGGCGCTCACCAACGGCGGCATCAAGAAGCGCGGCTGACGACCACCGGCCCGCCGGGGCGAAGGCACCGCCCCGGCCGCCGCCCGTCGCGGCGGTGAGCCGCCGGTTTTTTCTTCCATCATCCGCCCCACACGTTCCGGCACCGGAACGTCGCCCGTCCTCTCCGTCCGTCCGGGTTTACGACCGGGCCGGGACGGGGTATCAACGGATGGAGGCCGCCCGACGGGGGCCTGTCCTGGTGAGGGAGGAGACGGAGCGCATGTTCCTCGACTGCTCGCGGCTGATCGCCGGCAACCGGCCACGCCTGTCCAACGGCATCGCGGTGGCGGACCTGGACGGAGACGGCGTGTTCGAGCTGGTGGTGGCGGGCTTCGCCACCAACAACCTCGTCCTGAAATGGCGGGATGGCGCGCTGGTGGACATCGCCGGGCCGGAATTGGCCGATCCCACCGGCCATGCGGTCGGCATCGCCGCGGCGGACATCGACGGCGACGGGCGCGAAGAACTCTACATCCTCAATTCCGACGTCGCGAGCGGTCCCAAGGAGATGGGCGACCGGCTCTTCGCGGGCTTCGGCGCCCACTGGATCGACCTGCTGGCGCAGGCGCAGAACGCCGGCGCCGTCAACCGGATCGCCGGCCATTCGGTGGCCGTCCTGGACCGCATGGGCGAGGGGCGCTACGGCTTCGTCGTGGCGACCGACGGCGCTCCCCTCCGGCTGCTGGAGCTGAACCGCAAGGGACGGCTGGTGGACATGGCGGAGGAGGCGGAACTCGACCTCATGGCGGCCGGCCGCGGCCTGCTCTGCCTGCCGCTCCTGTCGGAGCGCATGGATCTGTTCGTCTGCGTCGAGGAGGGACCGAACGCGCTGTTCCGCAACCTCGGCGACGGCACCTTCGAGGATGTCGCGGAGGAGCGGGGGATCGCTGATTCCCGCTTCGACGGGCGCGCCGCCGTCGCGCTGGACGCGGATGGCCGCTTCGACCTGCTGGTCGCGCACCGGGACGGGCCGCAGCGCCTCTACACCCAGCGGACCAGCGGCGCCTTCGAGGACATCGCCGGGCCGGACCTGTCCATGCCGGCCCGCGTCGCCACCGTCATCGCCGCCGATTTCGACAATGACGGCCACGAGGAGCTGTTCTTCAACATCGAGGGCGGGCCGAACCGGCTGTTCGGCTGGCGCAACGACGAGTGGCAGGAAATCGACATCGGCGATGCGCTGGAGCCCAAGGCTTCGGGCACCGGCGCCGCCGTGGCGGACATCGATTGCGATGGCCGGCTGGAGCTGGTCATCGGCCATGGTGGCGCCCATGGTGGCGGTGCCCCCGGCACGGGCGCGCCCTTGTCCCTCTACCGCCCGCTGCCAAACGACAATGGCTGGATCCGCGTGCTTCCCCTGACCCGCTTCGGCGCCCCGGCGCGCGGCGCGGTCGTCACCTGCACGGCGGGCGGGCGGACGCAGCGCCGCGTGGTCTGCGCCGGTTCCGGCTATCTCTGCCAGATGGAGCCCGTCGCCCATTTCGGTCTCGGCCCCGTGCACGAGGTCGAACGGCTGGAGGTCCGCTGGCCCGACGGGATGAGCGCGGTGATCGACCGGCCGCCGGCCGGGCGGGTCGTGACGGTGCCCTATCCGCCCGAATGACAGGCGTGAAACGGCACAACTGGAAATAGGACATAGCCGGCCCGGCGGTGGGCTGGTCCCTAAGTTGCATAGACGCCGACCCAAGGGATGAGGGGTACCTTTCCACCCCGTGGAAAGGCCCGCCTAGCCGGTTCGTTCTTTGATGGTTCTCGGTCGGGAGCAGGCCGGCAAGGCGGATGCTCAGAAAATGGGCGGTGGCAGTGTCGCAAATCGACCCGTCTCGAAGCGATGAAACAAACTTTACGAATTCTTTAAAATTATCATGCGCGCGCCCTGGATCCGCTCATGGCCGAATCGGCGTCCGAGCGGTCGAACGGCAAGGAAATGAGCAGACGGGAGCCAGTCTGCTTCGAAAACCAACATTTCCGAAAATTTAATGTAATTTTTCGCATTCCGCCGACACGCAGGGTTGAGCGCGAAATGGCGGGAATCCACGTCTTCCCTACGGCCGTAACCCATCCGGGGCGTTTGGCACGCCTTTTGATTACAAAAGCGTAAACATTGGTTTCATGGGTACGGGGGTACGCGAGATGAGCATGGCGAGCAACGACCTGTTCGAGCTGTCCCGTGGCGTCCTGGACGTCGCGTCCAAGAAGGTGTCCCTGATCGAGGACATCACCCGCCGCACGAAGATGCTGGCGATGAACGCGCTGATCGAGGCCGCCCGCGCGGGCGACGCCGGCCGCGGCTTCGCCGTGGTGGCGAACGAGGTGTCGGAGATCTCCACCCAGGTCAACAGCATCACCAAGGAGCTGCGGTCGGAGATCGTGTCGCGCGTGGACCATCTGACCACGACCGGCCGGTCGATGGTGCAGGAGATGTACGGCAAGCGCCTCGCGGACCTGTCCCTCAACATGATCGAAATCATCGACCGCAACCTCTATGAGCGGTCCTGCGACGTGCGCTGGTGGGCGACGGACAGCGCGGTGGTCGATTGCGCCGCCGACCCCACTCCGGAGCGCCGCGCCCACGCCTCCTCCCGGCTGGGCGTGATCCTCGAATCCTATACGGTCTATCTCGACCTCTGGATCGCGAACGCCAGAGGTGAGGTGATCGCGACCGGGCGCCCCGACCGCTACCGCGGCGCCGTCGGCAGCTCGGTCGCCAACGAACCCTGGTTCCGCCAGGCGCTCGCCACCCGCAGCGGTGGCGAGTTCACGGTCGGCGACGTCGCCCGCAACGCGAACCTCGACGACCGGGTGGTCGGCACCTACGCCACGGCCATCCGCCGCGACGGCACCGCCGACGGCGAGCCCATCGGCGTGCTGGGCATCTTCTTCGACTGGGAGCCCCAGGCCGCCGCCGTGGTGCAGGGCGTCCGGCTGGAGGCCGGCGAGCGCGAGCGCACCCGCTGCCTGCTGCTCGACGCGCGCCACCGCGTCATCGCCTCCTCCGACGAGCGTGGCATCCTGACCGAAAGCTTCCCCCTGCGCACCGGCGGGCAGGCCATGGGCCACTACACGGATGGCGACGGGCGGATCGTCGGCTTCTCCCTGACGCCGGGCTACGAGACCTACAAGGGCATGGGCTGGTACGGCGTGATCGTCCAGGACCCGCCGAAGTAGCCGGACCCGGTTCCGGCCTCCTTCAAGGCTCTGGTCATCGCGGCGGGTTGGATTACACTGCCCGCCCGCCCGCGATGCCGGAGTCTTCCCCATGCCGTCCCAACGCCGCCTGTCCGTGCGCCGCGAGGTCTTCCCGATCCGCGGCGCCTTCCGCATTTCCCGAGGCTCCAAGACCGCCGCCGAGGTGGTGGTGGCCGAAGTGGAAGAGGGCGGGCTTCTCGGGCGCGGCGAATGCGTGCCCTACGCCCGCTACGGCGAGACCGTTCCCGCCGTGATCGAGGCGCTGGAATCCATGGCCGGCGCGGTCGCGGGCGGGCTGGACCGCGAGGCCTTGCGCGCCCGCATGGCGCCGGGTGCCGCGCGCAACGCGCTGGACTGCGCGCTCTGGGACCTGGAGGCCAAGCGCGCCGGCCGGCCGGCCTGGAAACTGGCCGGTCTGGAGCGGGCGCCCCGGCCGCTGGTCACCTGCTACACGCTGAGCGTGGACGAGCCCGCCGCGATGGCCGAGGCCGCCCGCGCCACGCCGCACCCGCTGCTGAAGATGAAGCTGACGGGGGAGGGCGACCTGGAGCGCGTGCGCGCCGTGCGCGGGGCGGCCCCGACCGCCCGGCTGGTGGTGGACGCCAACGAGGCCTGGACCCTGGAGCAGCTTCAGCGCTTCGCCCCGGCCTTCGCCGAACTGGGCGTCGAGATGATCGAGCAGCCCCTGCCCGCCGGCCGGGACGAGGAGTTGCGGGGATACCGAAGCCCCGTGCCGCTGGGGGCGGACGAATCCTGCCACGGGATCGACTCGGTGGAGCGGCTGAAGGGTCTTTACGCCGTCCTCAACGTCAAGCTCGACAAGACCGGCGGCCTGACCGAGGCGCTGCTGATGAAGCGGGCGGCCGAAGCGGCGGGCTTCGACCTCATGGTCGGCTGCATGGTGGCCAGCTCGCTCGCCATGGCGCCCGCCGTTCTGCTGGCCCAGGGCGCGCGCTTCGCCGACCTTGACGGTCCCCTGTTGCTTGCCGAGGATCGCGATCCGGCCCTGCGCTACGACGGCGCGCTGGTCCACCCTCCCGCTCCCGAACTCTGGGGATGACGCCCGTGCCGACCGCTTCCGCCATCGACCTGGAGCTTGCCCGCGCCGACACGCCGGGCACCCGGTACGTCGCCCATTTCAACAACGCCGGTGCCGCGCTGCCGCCCCGGCCGGTGATGGAGGCGGTGGCCGAGCATCTCGAGCTGGAGGCGCGGATCGGTGGCTACGAGGCGCACGACCAGAACGCCGCCAAGCTTGAGGGCTGCTACGATTCGGTCGCCCGGCTGCTGAACTGCGGGCGGGACGAGGTGGCGCTGGTCGAGAGCGCGACCGTCGCCTGGGATGCCGCCTTCGGCGCCTTGGCCTTCGGAAGCGGGGCCTTCGGAAGCGGGGCCTTCGGAAGCGGGGCCTTCCGCGAGGGCGACCGCATCCTGACCTCGGTGTCGGAATACGCCGCGAACGTCATTCCCTTCCTCCAGACCGCGCGGCGTAGCGGGGTCACGGTCGAACTCATCCCCAACGACGAGCATGGCCAGACATCCGCGGAGGCGCTGGAGGCGATGATCGACGAGCGGGTCAAGCTCATCGCCGTCACCTGGATCCCGACCAACGGCGGGCTGGTCAACCCGGCAGCCGCCATCGGCCGGGTCGCGCGCCGGCACGGCATTCCCTATCTGCTCGACGCCTGCCAGGCGGTCGGCCAGATGCCTGTGGACGTGGAGGAGCTGGGCTGCGACTTCCTGTCGGCGACGGGGCGCAAGTTCCTGCGCGGGCCGCGCGGTACCGGCTTCCTCTATGTGCGGCGTAGCCTCCTCGACCGGATCGAGCCGGCGCTGCTCGACATGCACGGCGCCACCCTGGTCGCCGCCGACCGCTACGAGATGCGCCCGGACGCCCGCCGCTTCGAGTACTGGGAAAGCAACGTCGCAGCACGGATCGGGCTGGGCGTCGCCGTGGACTACGCTCTGGGCTGGGGCCTCGGCACCATCCGCGACCGCGCCTTCGGCCTCGCCGCCACCTTGCGCCGGGAACTGTCCGCCATCCCCGGTGTGACGGTCCGCGACCTCGGCGCCGATCCCTGCGCCATCGTCACCTTCACGGCGGAGGGCCGGAACCCGGCCGACGTCAAGGAGGCCTTGCGCGGGCAGGGGATCAACGTCTCCGTCTCCGCCGCCCCCTCGACCCGCTTCGACATGGACGCGCGCGGCCTGACCCATCTCCTGCGCGCCTCGCCCCACTACTACAACAGCGAGGAGGAGGCCGGGCGGCTGGTCGAGGCGGTCCGGTCCCTGTAGGGGCAGAGGAACGCGTGAGCGAGGCCATGGAAAAGGGGACGGGCATGGCGCTCCGGCGCATCCCGGCCGGCACGGAGCTGATCCGCCAGGGCGATTTCGGTTTCCAGGCCTGGATGGTGGAGGCGGGGGAGCTGGAGGTCTCGCTGGAGGGGCCGGACGGCGCGCGCGTGCTGGGCGTCGCCGGGCCGGGCGCGATCCTCGGCGAAATGGCGCTGCTCGACAACGGCCCGCGCAGCGCCACCGTGCGCGCGCTGACCGAGGTGACGGCCATCGAGGTGTCCCGCGCGACCTTCCGCGCGATGGTGGCCAAATGCCCGCCGCTGACCCGTTACCTGCTGGAAAGCCTGATCGCCGCGATCCGCCGCACCTACGGGCTGGACACGCCGGAACGCGCGGACGGCGCGGAGCCGGTCCGCACCGTCTGCCCCGCCGACCGGGTGGCGTACCGGCGGCTGTTCAACCACGGCCACGTCTTCTTCCGCAGGCATGACGAAGGCACGGCCGCCTACCTGATCCAGTCGGGCCGGGTCCGCATCGAGGAGGTGGAGGGCGGCGACGCGATCCTCGGCCCCGGCCGCGTCTTCGGGGAGCTGGCCCTGATCACCGACCGTCCGCGGCTGGCGACCGCCGTGGCGCTGGAGGGCACCGTCTGCGAGCTCATCCGAAAGGACGATTTCGCCCGGGCGCTGGCCGCCATGCCCACCATCCTGCGGCACCTGACGCGGGTCTATGTGGAGCGGCTCGCGGGGCGGCCGGCCCGGCTCGCGCCGCGAGCCGGCGGACCTCGCGCCGGCGGACCGCGTCTGGGTGCCTAGGCCCGGCGCGCGGTCGGCGAGATGTCGCCCATCGAGGCGGAGGCCGGGATGTAGGGCTCGTCGGCCATCCCGTTGACCTTGGCCGCCATGATGAAGTCGTTCTCGTGCAAGCCTCCGATGGCCTCGCTGCGGAAGCTCACCGTGCAGGCGGTTCCGGTGCGCCGGATGGTGCCCTTGTGCCCCTCGTTCCGGAACAAAGCCTCCAGCCGGGCGATGAAGTTCTCCACCATGCCGTCGTCCGGGAAGGAGAAGCTGCGCTCCACCCGGTCCGGATCCTCCCTCAGGCCCCAGCCCGGCAGCTGCACCAGGTAGCGGCTCGCCATCTCGCGGTCCAGCGGCGGAATGCTCGCCATGGTCCATATCCTCCGTTGCCAATCGGTGTGATGTCTCGGCTTCCTCAACAGGCGGCGGCGGGAAATGGCTCAGGCCCCGCGCCGGCTTGAGCCCTGCCATTGAGCCCTGCCATTGAGCTCAAGCGCGGGCTTGGCTATAGGGAGGGCCAAGAGAACCTTGCGGCGGCCCGGCTGTTGTCGGGTTGCCGATCCCCACCGGAAGCGCCGCCATGACCGAGACCGCCGCCGACCTGCCCTTCGCCGACTACAACGTGCCCGCCGATCCCCCCGCCGGCCCGCGCATGGCCATCATCGGCGAGGCGCCGGGTGCGGAGGAGGCGAAGCAGGGGCGCCCCTTCGTCGGGCGCAGCGGCAAGCTGCTGGACGAAAATCTCGCGGCGGCGGGGGTGGAGCGGGCGCGCTGCTTCATCGGCAACGTCTTCCGCTACCAGCCGCCGGGCAACAAGGTCGGGCATTTCTTCGCTTCCCGCACCCGCGCGAGGAAGGAGGGGCGCGCCATCGACGAGCGCTGGGGGGCCTTCGGCACCTCGGACTGGGTGCTGGCGGAATTCTCCGGAGAGATCGACTCGCTCCGGAACGCGCTTCGGGAATTTGCCCCGCGCGTCATCGTCGCGCTGGGGCGCACGCCGACCTGGGCGCTGACGGGGCAGAACGGCATCATGCAGCTGCGCGGGCAGGTCCTGCCCTGCCGGCTGCTGGACGGGGTGGAGGTCGTGCCGACCTTCCACCCCAGCTACATCCTGCGCGGCCAGCTCACCGAGCAGCCGACCTTCCTGGCCGACCTGAAGCTCGCCGCCTCCCGGCTGGCCGGCTGAGCCGGCGTCTCAGCGTTCCGCCGCCTCGGCGAGGCCCAGGAAGGCCGGCAGCTCGTGGGTGACGACGTAGGTCGGGATGGGGGCGAGGAAGCCGCGCATCCGGCCCTTCTCCATGAAGCGCTCGCGGAAGCGCGAGCCTGTGAACAGATCGCCCAGCTTCGGCACGATGCCGCCGGCGATGTAGACGCCGCCGCGCGCCCCCAGCGAGAGCGCGAGGTTGCCGGCCACCGTGCCCAGCATGGCGCAGAACATCTCCACCGCCTCGCGCGCCTGCGCGTCGGTGCCCGCCGCACCGGACTCCGCCACCTCGGCGGGGGCGAGCGGCCGGGCCTTGATGCCGTCGAGCGCGCAGAGTGCCGTGTAGAGGTTCACGAGGCCGGGGCCGGACAGCACGCGCTCGGCCGAGACATGCTCGAACCGGCCGCGCAGATGGGCCAGCACGGCGCTTTCCCGGTCGTCGATCGGGGCCATGGTGACGTGGCCGCCCTCGCCGGACAGGGCGGTCCAGCCGTTGGGGCCGGGCACGAGGCCCGAGACGCCGAGCCCGCTGCCGGGTCCGAGCACCCCGACGACGCCCGCCCCGTCGGGCGTGCCCTCGCCGACCTGGCGGAGGTCGCCGGGGGCCAGCCGCGGCACGCTCATCGCCACCGCCGTGAAGTCGTTGACGACGGCCAGCCGCTCCAGCCCCAGCCTTTGCCGCACCTCCTCCGTCGAGAAGGACCAGACGAGGTTGGTGAGCGCGATGCGGTCGCCGGTCACCGGGCCGGCGACGGCGAAGGCGCCGCGCCTGGGCCGGGCGGCCGAGGGTGCCAAGGCGAGATAGGCCCGGGCCGCTTCCTCCAGCGAGGGGAAGTCGGCGCAGGGCAGGATGCGCGAGTCGCGCACCCCCCGGCCGTCGATCAGCCCGAAGCGGGCGTTCGTGCCGCCGATGTCGGCGACGAGCGTGACGGGCGACGCGTCGTCCCGGTCGGTGGAGCCGGGGTCGGTCAGGCCTGTGTCGGTCATCTGTAGGGCGCTCGGGTCAGGGCATCGACGTAGGTTTCTCGCCACCAGCCGATATCATGACGGCGCAGGGTCTGCATCATCGAAGCGTGCCGCTCCCGCCGTTCCTCGACCGGCATGGTCAGCGCGCGCTGCAGCGCGTCGGCGACGCTCTCCGTGTCGAAGGGGTTGACGATCAGCGCTTCCCCCATCTCGCGCGCCGCACCCGCGAAGCAGGACAGCACGAGGACGCCCGGATCGTCGGGGTTCTGGCAGGCCACGAACTCCTTCGCGACGAGGTTCATGCCATCGCGCAGGGGGGTGACCAGCCCGACGTTCGCGACACGGTAGAAGCCGGCCAGGACGCGCCGCCCGAAGCTCTTGTTCAGGTAGCGGATCGGCACCCAGTCGAACTCGGCGAAGCGGCCGTTGATGCGGCCGGACAGCTCCGACAGCTCGCGCCGGATGGCGATGTATTCGGGCACGTCCTCCCGGCTCGGCGGCGCCACCTGGAGGAAGGAGACGCGGTTGCAGTGCTCCGGGTAGTTGGCGAGCAGATGCTCGAAGGATTCGAAGCGCTGCGGCAGCCCCTTGGAATAATCCAGCCGGTCCACCCCGATGATCAGCCGCCGGCCGACCAGGCTTTCCTTCAGCCGCTCGGTGTGGCGCGAGCGGGAGGCCGTCTCGGCGAGGCTTTCCAGGTTGGCGGTGTCGATGCTGATGGGGAAGGCCCTGGCGACCAGCGTGCGGCCGAAGGCGCGGACCAGCATGCCGCCGTCCGGCGCCTCCGAGACCTCGCCGTCCGTATAGTCGCGGATGTAGTCGGTGAAGCAGCGCAGGTCGACCTCCGTGTGGAAGCCGACGAGGTCGTAGGCGCACAGGCTGCGGATCAGGTCCTGGTGGTTGGGCAGCACGATCAGCACTTCCGGCGTCGGCAGCGGCGTGTGCAGGAAGAAGCCCATGCGCTGCTCGCAGCCGCGCTCGCGGAGCTGCGCGCCGAAGGGGATCAGGTGGTAGTCGTGGACCCACACCATGTCGTCGGGCTTCAGCAGCGGCGCCAGCCGGTCGGCGAAATAGCGGTTGACGCGCTGGTAGCCCTCCAGCGTGCGGCGGCTGACCGAGATCAGCCCGAGCCGGTAGTGGAAGAGCGGCCAGAGAGTCTGGTTGGCGAAGCCGTTGTAATATTCCTCGAAGTCGCGCCGCCCGAGATCGACGGTCGCGTAGGTGAGGCGCCCGACGTCGGTGCGCTTGGGCTCGGACTGGGACTCGCCCTCGACCACGGTGCCGCTCCAGCCGAACCAGATGCCGCCGGTCTTCTTCAGCGCCGCCAGGACGGCGACGGCCAGTCCTCCGGCCGCCTGCTTTCCTTCATCGATGGGGGCAACGCGGTTGGAAACGACGACCAGTCTGCTCACTGTGCGGGACCTCCAGTTTTCAGGGGCCGGGCGGCACCGTCCGGAGCCGGCCTTCTGCCCGCACGAAACGACCGGTGGCGGGCATTGTTCCTCCTAATGTAGGTGCTCCACACGGTGATGCCACCCGCCAAGCTTCCGCCGGTCCGGCCTTACCGGATGGGGTGCCCGGCCCCGGCACAAGGCGAAGGCGGCGCCGGATCTTATGACTTTGGCCGCGCCGGACGCGGGAATCGTCTTACGCGCTTTTGCAAATCTTGATGGACGGCGCGCACACCCCAGATCTTGGAATGCGACGGTGAGCGCGCCTCTTTCGCGAACGCCGCCGCAGCGCTTCTTGGGCGTTTCCTCCCCAACCTGAAAGGCCGTGGCTCGCCACGGCCTTTTTCTTTCCCGTTTCTTTGCCCGTTTTATCGGGAGGCCTCGCGCCGGCTTCGGCCGTGCTTCAGCCCCTGCGCAGGGCGGCGGGCGACAGGTGGTTCAGCGACCGGATCAGCTCGCCCATGTGGCGGGCCAGGACTGGAAGGAAGGGCAGCCGCTCCAGCGTCGCCTCGTTCATGTAGAGGTCGCGGCTGATCTCGATCTGCAGGGCGTGGACGCCCTGGCGCGGCTGGCCGTAATGGCGCGTGGTGTAGCCGCCGGCGTAGGGCGCGTTGCGGCCGACCGCGTAGCCGAGGTCGCGCAGCACGGTCTCGGCCGTGTCGATCAGGGCGGGCGCGCAGGCGGTGCCGTAGCAGTCGCCCAGCACGATGTCGGCGCGGCGCGGGTCGTTGCGGCCCAGCCCCGAGGAGGGCATGGAGTGGCAGTCCAGCAGGATCGCGTAGCCGAAATCCTCGCGCGTCCGGTCGATCAGCCCGCGCAGGGCGGCGTGGTAGGGGGTGTAGTAGCGCTCGATCCGCTCCACCGCCTCGGCGAAGCGCAGCTTGCCGCGGTAGATCTCTTCCCCGTTGGCGACGATGCGCGCGATGGTGCCGAGCCCCGCGGCGACGCGCGGCGAGCGGGTGTTGACGTAGGCGGGCAGCTTGTCCGCGAACATCTCCGGGTCGAGTTCGTAGGCCTCGCGGTTGACATCCATGAAGGCGCGCGGGAACAGCGCGCGGATCAGCGGCGCGCCGAGCAGCGGGCCGGCGGCGAAGATCTCGTCGACGAAGCAGTCCTCGGACTTGCGCAGGGCGCGGCCGGCGAGCTGGGAGGAGGCCGTGAACTCGGGCGAATACCGGTCTCCGCTGTGCGGCGAGGCCAGCACCAGCGGGGTCGATTGGGTCTCCGGGGCCAGGATCTCGAACGGTGGCTCCGACCCGGCTATGGCTTCGACATGCGCATCCATGACTTCAGTGATTTAGTGGACCCCGGGCCGCCTGTCACGGCCTATGGCGGACCGGCCTTGTAACAACCGCGCAGGCCCCGCTCATGCTCCCGAAAAATAGTGAAAGATGAGGCTTGCACGGAGCGTGCGGCGGTGGTAAACCCCCGCCCACGCCGACGGACAAGGTCGGCCGGATGGGCGCGTAGCTCAGCGGGAGAGCACTACGTTGACATCGTAGGGGTCACAGGTTCAATCCCTGTCGCGCCCACCATCCTTCAAGGCCCCAAGGGTAGTCCCCTTGGGGCCTTGTCCATTTTGATGTCCTTTTCCGGGCCGGTTTTCCGGCTTCCCAGGCTTGCCTCCCCAGCCATCCCGGTCTATAGAGCGCAGGGTTGCTGCTGTGCAGCACGCCTTCCGCGCGGGTCCGAACCCGCGCACCACAGAGAGCCGAACCAGTCCAATGTGACTCTGATCCGCCAGCCCTGACCCCGTTTCCGCCACCTGCCGTCCTATCCGGGAACGGCACGTCGTGGTTTGCCGGGTGCGTCGGGTGCGCTGGCGTTTGATCGTCGCGTTCGCTTTCCGCCGGATCCGGTCCGGCTTCCTTCATCAAACCGCTTTTGCAAGATGCCCCCGCCCGGAGTCTCGCTCGGACTTGGGCCGTGGGGCTATTCCGGAGAATTCCGCTCATGGATTTGAGCCGTCTGCGCGCCGAATGGTTCGGCAACATCCGCAACGACCTGCTGTCCGGGCTGGTCGTAGCGCTCGCCCTCATCCCGGAGGCGATCGCCTTTTCGATCATCGCCGGGGTGGACCCGAAGGTCGGGCTCTATGCCTCCTTCTCCATCGCCGTGATCACCGCCATCGCCGGCGGCCGGCCCGCCATGATCTCGGCGGCGACGGCGGCGATGGCGGTGGTCCTGGTCACGCTGGTGCGCGACCACGGGCTCCAGTACCTGTTCGCGACGACCGTGGTGACCGGCATCTTCCAGATCGCCGCGGGCTTCCTGCGGCTGGGGGCGCTGATGCGCTTCGTGTCGCGGTCGGTGATGACGGGCTTCGTCAACGCGCTCGCCATCCTCATCTTCATGGCCCAGCTGCCCGAACTGATCGGCGTGCCGCCGCTGACCTACGCGATGGTCGCGGGCGGGCTGGCGATCATCTACCTGCTGCCGCGCGTCACCACGGCCGTGCCCTCGCCGCTGGTCTGCATCGTCGTGCTGACGGCGCTCTCGCTCGCCTTCGGGCTGGACCTGCGCACGGTCGGCGACATGGGCGAGCTGCCCTCGACCCTGCCGGTCTTCCTGATCCCGGACGTGCCGCTGAACTTCGAGACCCTGAGCATCGTGCTGCCCTACGCGTTGACGCTGGCGCTGGTGGGTCTGCTGGAATCGCTGATGACCGCCTCCATCGTGGACGGGCTGACCGACACCGGCAGCGACAAGAACCGCGAATGCGTGGGGCAGGGGCTCGCCAACGTCGCCACGGGCTTCCTCGGCGGCATGGCCGGCTGCGCGATGATCGGCCAGTCGGTCATCAACGTGAAGTCGGGCGGGCGCGGGCGCCTCTCCACCTTCTGCGCGGGCGTCTTCCTGCTGTTCCTGATCGTCGTGCTCGGCGACTGGGTCAGCCGCATCCCCATGGCGGCGCTGGTCGCGGTGATGATCATGGTGTCCATCGGCACCTTCAGCTGGTCGTCGCTGACGGCGCTGGCGACCCACCCGAAACGCTCCTCGGCGGTCATGCTGGCGACGGTCATCGTCGTGGTCTTCACCCACAACCTGGCCCAGGGCGTGCTGGTCGGCGTGCTGCTGTCCGGCATCTTCTTCGCCTCCAAGGTGGCGCAGCTCTTCCGGGTCAGCTCGACCCTCTCGGCGGAGGGTCGGGAGCGCACCTATGTGGTGGAGGGGCAGCTCTTCTTCGCCTCGGCGAGCGAGTTCGCCGCGTCCTTCGACCACCGGGAGGCGTTGGAGCGGGTGCGCATCGACGTCAGCCGCGCCCATATCTGGGACCTGTCGGGCATCGGCGCGCTTGACGACGCCGTGCTGAAGTTCCGCCGGGAAGGCGCCGAGGTGGAGGTCGTCGGGCTCAACGAGGCGAGCGCCACGCTGGTGGACCGGCTCGCCATCCATGACAAGCCCGGCGCCGTGGACCGGCTGATGAGCCATTGAGGGAGGGAATGGACATGACGAAGATCCTGGCCTGCGTGGACGGCTCGCCCTACACGCCGAGCGTCTGCGACCACGCCGCCTGGGCGGCGGCGCGGACCGGCGACCCGGTCGAGCTTCTGCACGCCATCGGGCGGCGGGACATCCCCAGCGTGCCGCACGGGCTCGACCTCAGCGGCAGTCTCGACGCTGGGGAGACGGAGCGGCTGATGGCCGAGTTGGCGGAGATGGACGCCCGGCGCGCCAAGCTGATGCAGGGGCGCGGACGCGCCGTGCTGGAGGACGCGCGGGCGCGGGTCCAGGCGGCCGGCGTCGCGCAGGCCGAGGTGCGGCTGCGCAACGGCGACCTGCTGGACGCGCTGGCCGAGGCCGAAGGCGATGCGCGGCTCACCGTCATCGGCAAGCGCGGCTCGGCCGCGGATTTCGCCCAGTCGCATCTGGGATCGAACCTTGAGCGCGTGGTGCGCGCCAGCCGCAAGCCGGTGCTGGTCGCCTCGCGCGACTTCAAGCCGGTCGAACGCTTCCTGATCGCCTTCGATGGCAGTGCGAGCGCCACCCGCGCCGTGGAGGCCGTCGCCGGGGGGACGCTGCTGCGCGGGCTGGACTGCCGCCTCCTGACGGTCGGCGCCAACCCGGCGGAAGCGAACCCGGCGCTGGACGGTGCGGCGGCTCGGCTGCGCGAGGCCGGCTACCGGGTGCAGGTGGACATCCTGCCGGGCGAGCCGGAAGAGGTGATCCCCGATCACGCGGCGCGCAACGGGGTGGATCTGCTGGTGATGGGCGCCTACGGCCATTCGCGCATCCGCCAGCTCATCGTCGGCAGCACCACCACCGCCATGGTCCGCGCCTGCCGCATCCCGGTGCTCATGGTCCGTTGAGGCCGTTCCCATCCCCTTGGGGCCGCCCTTCGGAGCCGGGGCGGCGCCCTTCGGGCGGTTCCCCTTGCCTCGCGGGCTAACCCTTCCGCACGGATAGCCCCACGCCACCGAACGGGGGATCATCATGGCGTAAGGGGTAGCGTCCCGCTCAAGAATCGAACACGGGGGGATTAGGATGACGAAACCGGCTGAATCCGAACTGAGGCAGCTCATCCTCTCGCTCCATGACGAGGCAACCCTGACCGCCAGGGCCAAGGGCATGACCGGGGCCGTCGCCGAGCTCGTGGCGCTCCAGGAGACGGCGAGCCTCGCCTCCGGGCCGGCCCGGCGGACGATGTCGGAGGAGGAGGTGATGCGCCTCGTGCTCCAGGCCCGGCGCCTCGGCCTCGCCCGTCAGGACAGGACGGCAGCCACCCCGGCGGAGCGGGCCGCCCGGCGCCCCGCGAGGGCGCCGCTGACGGCCCAGCCACGGCGTCTGCCGGCGCTCGCCGCCGCCGCGGGCGTGCAGGGGGCCGCAAGGCTGGCCTGACCTTCGCGCGTCCTGGCCCCAGGAAATCACGGGCGGCGGCCCGCAACGCACTTGTTTTCGCGCGCCGCCGCCGCAATCATCCGGCCCTTGCCGTACGCCGCCCCGCGCCCGCGAAAGCGCGCGCCGGCGTCGTCGGGCGGAGCGGTGCTTCGCCGAAAGCCCACGGGAGAGGATGATTGCCCGGACTGCCCTTCCTGGATTCGCCGTTCAGGCGTTTCCCCTTCGCCCGCCTGCCGGACCGCGCTCCGGCACGGCCCTTTTCCGGTTGATGGCCGAAGCGGGGAGCCGTCCATGCGCAGGGTGACGATGAAGCCGCGGGCCGACTGGCGCCCGGGCCTGAGGAAATATCCGTTCGGCGTGCGCGCCATGTCCGCCGGCCAGGGCTGGCGGGAGGATGTCCGTTATGAGTTCTCCGCCCATCAGATCGACCTGATCGAGAGCGTCGCCGACGAGCTGCACGCCATGCTGCGCGACACGGTGCGCGCGGTGGCGGAGGACAAGCTCTTCGCGCGGCTCGGCATCCGCGGCGACGCGGCGCGCCTGCTGGAGGCGTCCTGGGCCGATTACTGGGCCGGCGGGCGGCTGAACGAGCATGCGGGCGGGCTCGTCGGGCGCCTGAATCTGGCCTATGACGGGCGGGATTCGATCAAGCTGCTGGGCTGCAACTACGACACGCCGGAAGGGCTGTTCGCCGCCGCCATCGTGCAGCGCAACTGGCGCGAGGCGCTGGCCGCCGACGCCGACCAGTTCAACGGGCTGCACGAGGGGCTGGTGGAGCGCTGGGAGGAGCTGGCGCGCGGCATGCCCAGCCGCGCCCGCATCCATCTGTCCTGCGCCACCCCCGATCCGGTGCGCGAGGGCGAGCTGGTCTATCTCTCCGCCACGGCGGCGGAGGCGGGCATCGCCACCCACCTGCTGCCCTTGCAGAGCATCGGCTGGGAGGGGCGCCGCTTCCTCGACGACGAGGGCGCGCCGATCTCCTGGCTCGGCAAGATCTATCCCTGGGAGGCGCTGGCCGAGGAGACTTTCCTGCACCGCCTGCGCGCCGGCGGGATGAGCGTCCTGTCGCCGCTCTGGTGCTGGCTGCTGTCGAACCACGGGCTTCTGGCCCTGCTGTGGGAACGCTACCCGGAGCACCCCAACCTGTGCCGCGCGGCCTCCGACGAGGATGGGCTGGGTGCCTGCGAATCGGTGACCGTCCGCAGCTTCCTCGGGCTGGACAGCCCGGCACAGCGCATGACCGAGCAGGGCCGCACCCTGTCGGACAGCGGCGACGCCGACTGGCCCGGCGGCACGCTCTGGATGGAAACCCCGCAGGGCTTCTGCGACGAGGGCGCCCACGCCGTGCTCCAGGCTTGGATCATCGGCGACAAGTGCCTGGGCATGTCGGTGCGCGAATCCGAAGACCCCCGCGTCGGCCCGGAAGCCGCCACCGTGCCGCATCTTTTCAGGGCGTAGGGGGAGGTCCAAGTCTAGGGACAGGTGCCTTGCCTTACGGGGCAAGGAAATCCTGCAGTTTGCGTGCTGAGAGCTGCAAGGAGGAAAGTCACCTGACCGTCATCCCCGCGAAAGCGGGGATCCAGTACTTCCCATAGTGGACCCGTTGGAAGCTCTGGATCCTCGCGTCCGCGGGGATGACGGTGAAAGGGTGGTCGGAAGCTTGCCTCCGTCAGTTGGCCGTGAACGTAAGCGCCTCTGCGCGTTCGCGGGGATGACGGAGTGAATGTTGTCGTTGGTCGACCTGTAGCATCAGACCCGGCGGAAACAGCCCCCGATGCTCACTCGGTCTCGGTCTTGACCGGCTTGGTGATGCTGGAGATCTGGCGCTGCAGGTCCTCGACCTTGCGCTGCAGCTCGTCGAGCGTTGGGTCGGCCGCGCCGGAGGTGGCGGTCGGCTGGCCGTTCTCGTCCTTTTCGTTGAAGGGCGTGAACATCCGCATGGTGCGCTCGAACAGCGCCATGTTCTGCTTGCCGACCTCCTCTAGCCGGCCGAAGGGGAACATGCCGCCCATCGTGCCCTGGAGATAGGTGCGCATCTGCTCCTGGTTGCGGGAGAAGGCGTGCATGGATTGTTCCAGGTACTTCGGCACCATCCACTGCATGTTGTCGCCGTAGAATCCGATCAGCTGGCGCAGGAAGCTGATGGGCAGCAGGTTCTGGCCCTTGCTCTCCTCCTCCACGATGATCTGCGTCAGAACCGAGCGGGTGATGTCCTCCCCCGACTTGGCGTCGTACACCACGAAGTCCAGTCCGTCCTTCACCATCTGGCAGAGGTGGTCGAGCGTGACGTAGCTGCTCGTGGCCGTGTTGTAGAGCCGACGGTTCGCGTACTTCTTGATGGTGATGGGAGCGGACTTCTGGTCTTCCTGGTCGGCCATCGAGGATTCTTTCAAGAAGGATGGTACAGCGGATTGTTCCGGATATAGTACTACTCGAACGCGAGCGACCTGTCCAGCCTTCCGCTGCACCGCACTCATTGCGCTGCGGTTCCGTCACGCTTTCAGGGCTTTTCACGGCCATCTGGTCAAGGCGCCGGACCCCGACCTATAGTGAGCGCCATGGCCGACCCCAGCGACTCCGACCCTCCCTCCGCGGACGAACTCGCCCGCCGCTTCCTCGACCTCTGGCAGGAGCAGCTGACCGCCGCCGCCACGGACCCGGCCGCCGCCGAGGGGATGGCGCGCTTCCTCCGCCTGATGGGGGAAGGGGCCTTCACGCCGCCGCACGGGGCGTTTATGGCCACGGGTGCGGCGGGGGGCGAACCGCAGGGGGGTGTGTCCGATGAGCGCAGCACGGATGGGGCCGCGCCCGCTTCCCCTGCACCTGTGGGCGGCGACGATGGCCTTGCCGGGCTCCATCGCCGCGTTGCCGCTCTGGAAGAACGGCTTGCTGCCCTGGAGTCCCCATCTCCGCGAGCGCGGCCAGACGCTGCGGAACCAGGCGCTCGGGGCCGACGCCGACGCCCTCCGCCGGGCGCTTGACCGCGAGGTCCGCGCCCGGCTCGATCTCTTCCTGACGGGGATGGAGCGCTACCGCCGCCACCCCTACCGCCGCGCGCTGCCCGACCCGCCGGAGGTCTGGACGGAGGGGGCCGCCCGCCTGCTCGACTATGGCCCGTCCGGCCCGGCGGGGGAGCGGGGGGCGGGCGCGCGGACGGTGCTCTTCGTGCCGTCGCTGGTGAACCGCCACTACATCCTCGACCTCTCGGCGGAGCGCAGCCTGATGCGCTGGCTGGCCGCCCGCGACGTCCGGCCGCTGCTGCTGGACTGGGGCACGCCCGGCCCGGCGGAGCGGCGCTTCACCCTGACCGATCTCGTCGCCGGCCGGCTGGAGCGCGCACTGGCCGCAGCGGTGGAGCGGGCCGGTGGGCCGGTGGCGGTGGCCGGCTACTGCATGGGCGGGCTGCTCACGACGGCGCTGGCCCAGCGCCGGCCGGACCAGGTCGCGGCGCTCGTTCTCATGGCGACGCCCTGGGACTTCCATACGGGGGATGGCGAGGCGGCACGCCGTGCTGCGGCGGCCTTCGCGCCCTTCCGGCCCCTGCTGGAAGGCTGGGGCGAGATGCCGGCCGACGCCATCCAGGCCCTTTTCACAGGACTTGATCCGCTCCTGGCCCTGCGGAAGTTCAGCCGCTTCGCCCGGCTCCCGCCGGACGGCGCCGAGGCGCGCGCCTTCGTGGCGTTGGAGGACTGGCTGAACGACGGCGTCCCGCTGGCCGCCGCCGTGGCGCGCGAAGCGCTGGAGGGATGGTACGGCGGCAACGGTCCGGCGCGGGGCCGCTGGCTGGTCGCGGGCGCGCCGGTGGAGCCCCGGCGCCTCGCGCTGCCCACGCTGGCCCTCATCCCCGAGCAGGACCGGATCGTGCCGCCGGCCTCCGCCCTGGCGCTGGCGCGGGCGATCCCCGGAGCGCGGACGCTCCACCCGCCCCTCGGGCATATCGGGATGGTGGTGAGCACAAGGGCAGAGGAAGAGGTCTGGCAGCCCCTATACGAATGGCTTAGCTCGGCGGACTAGTTCTCGTCCGACGGGTGCCTTGCGCGCCCAAAAGCATGCGCTTAAGGTGTAAAGGAAGAGTGTCGCATCCATCGAAATCATAATAAATCCGTCATTGAGGAGCGCTCTTATGACTGAGGTCGTCATCGCCGGTGCGGCTCGCACCCCCATCGGCTCCTTCAACGGGGCGCTCAGCTCCGTCACCGCCCACCATCTGGGCGAACTCGCCATCCGCGAGGCTCTGAGCCGCGCCAAGACGGACGCGGCCGAGGTGACGGAAGTCATTCTGGGTCAGGTTCTGACGGCCGGGCAGGGGCAGAATCCCGCCCGCCAGGCGGCGGTCAACGCCGGCATCCCCTTCGACCGGACGGCCTTCGGCATCAACCAGCTCTGCGGATCCGGCCTGCGCGCGGTGGCGCTCGGCCATCAGGCGATCCGCGAAGGCGATGCCGAGGTGATGGTGGTCGGCGGCCAGGAGAGCATGAGCCTCGCCCCCCACGTCATGCACCTGCGCGGCGGCGTGAAGATGGGGCAGGCGGAGATGCTCGACTCCATGCTCCGCGACGGGCTGATGGACGCCTTCCACGGCTACCACATGGGCACCACGGCCGAGAACATAGCCCAGAAATGGCAGTTCACCCGCGAGGAGCAGGACGCCTTCGCCGCCGGGTCCCAGCAGAAGGCCGAGGCCGCCCAGAAGGCCGGCCGCTTCAAGGACGAGATCGTCCCGGTCACCATCAAGGGCCGCAAGGGCGACACCGTGGTGGACGCCGATGAGTATCCCAAGCACGGCACCACGGCGGAACTGCTGGCGAAGCTGCGCCCGGCCTTCTCCAAGGAAGGCACGGTGACCGCCGGCAACGCGTCGGGCATCAACGACGGCGCCGCCGCCCTGGTGCTGATGTCGGCCGACAACGCCGCCAAGCGCGGCGTCACCCCGCTGGCCCGCATCGTGTCCTGGGCGACGGCCGGCGTCGATCCGGCGGTCATGGGCACCGGCCCCATCCCGGCCTCGCGCCTCGCGCTGAAGAAGGCCGGCTGGTCCGTCGAGGACCTCGACCTGATCGAGGCGAACGAGGCCTTCGCCGCCCAGGCGCTGTCGGTGAACAAGGACATGGGCTGGGATCCGGCCAAGGTGAACGTCAACGGCGGCGCCATCGCGCTCGGCCACCCGATCGGCGCCTCGGGCGCGCGGGTGCTGACGACGCTGCTGTACGAGATGCAGAGGCGCGACGCGAAGAAGGGTCTCGCCACCCTGTGCATCGGCGGCGGCATGGGCATTGCCCTCTGCGTCGAGCGGGGCTGACAAGGGTTCGGGCCGTTTCCTTCCGGGGAAACGGCCTTTTTTACGGCGAACGGCCGCAACGGGGCGGGCAAGCCCCGGTTCTTAGAACAATCGGTTCGGCAGGGAGACAAGAAGAATGGCACGAGTTGCACTGGTCACCGGAGGAACGCGCGGCATCGGCGAGGCGATCTCGGTCGCGCTGAAGAACGCCGGCTACACGGTCGCGGCGAATTACGGCGGCAACGACGAGAAGGCCCGCGAGTTCTCGGAGCGCACGGGCATCGCCGCCTACAAGTTCGACGTCTCCGACTTCGAGGCGGTGAAGGAGGGCTGCGCCCGCATCGCGGCCGAACTGGGGCCGATCGACGTGCTCGTCAACAACGCGGGCATCACCCGCGACGGCGTCATCCACCGCATGTCGCACCAGCAGTGGAAGGAGGTCATCGACACCAACCTGACCTCCTGCTTCAACCTCAGCCGCAACGTGATCGAGGGCATGCGCGAGCGCGGCTTCGGCCGCATCGTCAACATCGGCTCGATCAACGGCCAGGCCGGCCAGTACGGCCAGGTCAACTACGCCGCCGCCAAGTCCGGCATCCACGGCTTCACCAAGGCGCTCGCCCAGGAGGGTGCCGCCAAGGGCATCACCGTGAACGCCATCGCGCCGGGCTACATCGACACGGACATGGTGCGCGCCGTTCCGGCCAACGTGCTGGAGAAGATCGTCGCGCGCGTCCCCGTCGGCCGCCTCGGCAAGGCAGAGGAGATCGCCCGCGGCGTGCTGTTCCTGGTCGCCGACGACGCCGGCTTCATCACCGGCGCCACCCTGTCGATCAACGGCGGCCAGCACATGTACTGACCGGGCGCAAGCGCCTCACGGCAAGGGCTCCTTCCCGGCGGGGAAGGAGCCCTTTTTCATGGCGTGGCGGAAGCGTTCAGATGTTCGGGCGGAAGCGCGCGGGGCGGTCGTCGTCCAGCGACACCACCGCGCAGCCGCCCAGCGCGGGGCCGAGCGGCATCTCGCCGTAGGCGGCCAGCGCGCCCTGTTCCTGGAGGCGGCCGACGAAGCCGGGCTCGTCCCCCTTGGCGACCCAGGCGAAGGAGATCCAGCTCTTGCGGACCGGCTGGCCGCCGGCGCGCAGCACGGCGGCGAAGACCTCCCCGTCGGGGGTGCCCGGCGGGAAGACGGCGAGTACCGTGCCCCCGGCCTCCCGCTCCAGCGCGGCCTCGTTCAGCGTCCAGCCCATCAGCCCCAGCCACAGGGCGAGCACCGCCCCGCCCAGCGCCAGGGCGAAGCCGTGCCCGGGGCTGGGTGCGGGGGCGGATGGGTGGGCTGGGGCGTCGGTCATGACGGAACTCCCGTGCGGGCGGCTCAGGCCTTCGCCTCGCCGGCGGCGAGCGCCGGGGCCGGCTTCTCCTCGATTGGCCAGTGCACGGCGGCCGAGGCCAGGGCGAGCACGACGCTGGCCCACCAGACGATGTCGTAATTGCCCGTGCGCTCGTACAGGTAGCCGCCGAGATAGACGCCGAGGAAGCCGCCGACTTGGTGGCTGAAGAAGGCGAAGCCGTAGAGCATGCCGAGATAGCGCGTGCCGAACATCAGCGCCACGAGGCCGGAGGTCGGCGGCACGGTGGACAGCCACAGCAGCCCCATGGCCGCCGAATAGAGCAGCACCGTCACCGGCGTGATCGGCAGCGTGATGAACAGGATGGTGGCGACGCCCCGGAAGAAATAGTTGGCGCAGAGCAGGTAGCGCTTGCTGACCCGGTTGCCCAGCACGCCCGCCGTGTAGGAGCCCACGACGTTGAACAGCCCGATCAGCGCCAGCGCCCATGCGGCGAGGCCCGGCGAGATGCCGGCCGCCGTCAGGTAGGGCGGCAGGTGCACGGTGACGAAGGCGAGCTGGAAGCCGCAGACGAAGAAGCCCGTGACCAGAAGCACGTAGCTGCGGTGCCGGAAGGCTTGGCGGACCGCGGCGGCGAAACCGATGTCGGCGCCAGTGACCACCCCGCCGCCCTTGAGCCCGCCCGTCCCGGCGAATGAGGCCGCCAGCAGCGGGATCAGAAGCAGCGTGGCGCCCAGCAGCATCAGCGCCGTCTGCCAGCCATAGGCGGCGATGAAGCCCTGGCTCAGCGGCGCGAAGAGGAACTGGCCCATCGACCCGGCGGCGGTCGCGATGCCCATCGACCAGGAGCGCTTCTCCGGCGGGACGATGCGGCTGAAGCCGGCGATGACGATGCCGAAGGATGCCGCCGACAGGCCGAGCCCGATCAGCACGCCGCCGGTCAGATACAGCATGCCCGGCGTGGCGGACAACGGCATCAGGACGAGGCCGAGCGCGTAGAGCAGCCCGCCGCCGGCCAGCACGCGGGCCGGGCCGTAACGGTCGGCCAGCGCGCCCGCGATCGGGCCGCCCGCACCCCACAGGATGTTCTGGATGGCCACGGCCAGCGCGAAGACGTCGCGGCCCCAGCCGTTCTCCGCCGACAGCGGCCCGATGAAGAAGCCCATGCTGGAGCGCGGCCCGAAACCGAGCAGCGCGATCAGGCAGCCGCAGGCGATCACGAAGCCGGTCGTCCGCCAGGCCGCCGCCGGCTTGTTCCCGCCGGTCTGGAGTGTGCTGCTCATGCTCGTTCCTTCCCCCGAGGATATCGCGAAACGATACGTCCGGCGGAGGATCGGAAAGAAGCGGAAATGCCGAAGAATAGGAAAGGGAATGGGACCCATGCTCGCGGAGCATGCCGCGCTGGCGCGCGGCGCGACCCTTGGGTTAGCGTCCGGGCGAACGGCCATTCGAGGGAACGCCATGACCGAGACCACGCCCATCGTCACGGACCGCGCCGCGCGCGAGTATCCCGACCGCCCCTGGGTCGGGGTGGGCGTCATCATCTGGCGCGGCGACCGCGTCCTGCTGATCCGCCGCGGCCGTCCGCCGCGGATGGGGCACTGGAGCCTGCCGGGCGGCGCGCAGTCCGTGGGGGAGACGGTGTTCGAGACGGCGGTGCGCGAGGCGCTGGAGGAGACCGGCCTCCAGGTCGTTCCGACCGAGGTGGTCACCGTCGTCGACTCCATCACGCCCGACGAGACGGGCCGGGTCCACTACCACTACACCATCGTCGAGGTGGCGGCCGAATGCCCGGAGGGGGAGGCGGTCTGCGCCGACGACGCGCTGGAGGCGGTCTGGGCGACGGTCGAGGAGGTGGGCGAGCTGACGGAATGGGACCAGACGCAGCGCGTCATCCGCCTGTCGGCGGAACGCCGCCAGGCGCGCTGATGGACGCGCCGCCCGGCGCGTTGCCAAGTGCGCTGAAGGTCCGAGAGAGGAAGCCGGGGACCTCTTCGGGCGGCAGCGCCGGAGACAGCAGGTAGCCCTGGATGCGGTCGCAACGGTAGGCGCGCAGGAAGCTCCGCTGCTCGGGCGTCTCCACCCCTTCGGCGATCACCTGGAGCCCCAGCGCGTGGGCCAGCCCGATGACCGCCTGCACGATGGCGGCGGCGTCGCGGTTCTCCACCATGTCCTTGACGAAGATCTTGTCGATCTTCAGCGCCTCCAAGGGCACCCGGCGCAGCAGCGCCAGCGAGGAATAGCCCGTCCCGAAATCGTCCAGCACCAGCCGCACGCCGGCCCCGCGGAGCTGGGTCAGCGTCTCGCGCGCCTCGGCGCTGTGGTCGTAGGCGGCGGTCTCCGTCAGTTCCAGCTTCAGCCGGTCGGCGGGCAGGCCGGTCTCGGCCAGCACCCCCAGCACCGTGCGGGCGAAGCCGGGAACGTCGAGCTGGCGGGGCGAGAGGTTGACGGCGACGGGCACGTCGGCGGTGCCGTCGCGCATCCAGCCGGCCGCCGTCTCGCAGGCGCGGCGCAGTGCCCATTCGCCGAGCACGTGGATCGCCGCGTTCGACTCGGCCATGGGTATGAAGACGTCCGGCGGGATGACGGTGCCGTCCGACAGGCGCCAGCGCGCCAGCGCCTCGAACCCGGCCAGCCGGCCGGTTTCCGTGTCCGCCTGGGGCTGGTAGGCCAGCCTCAGCTCGTCGCGGGTGATGGCTTCCCGCACCCGGTCGGCGAAGGACCGGGTAAGCGTCTCGGCGTCCATCGCCGCGAACGGGTTCCCGCCATCCCTTGCCGTGCTGCCCGCCGCCATGCCGAACCCTTTCGCAATGCACCGGGGATAAACAAGCGGGGCGGCGATTCGGTAACCGGCATTCCGGGATAAAAGGTGTTTTTTCGGGATTACGCGAAATTCGGCGCGAATGCGCGGAGTTTCATCCGGGGCCGCAAGGGTACCGTCAGAGAAGCCCGTCGGCGTAGCCGCTGATCGTCGCCGACAGGAACAGGTCCACCATCACGAAGCCGGCCGCCTGGAGGCCGCTGACCTCCAGCGCGGTGCGCATCACGAACCATTGGTAGGTCAGCATCGCCATCATGACGCCGAACACCAGCCCCTCCGCCAGCCCCTCCGGCAGCAGGCCCGTGGCCGACAGCACCACGACGGGCAGGTATACCGCCATCTGCACGACCGACGACCAGTTGTAGGCGCAGATGAAGCCGGGATAGCGCGGTGACCGGTCGATCAGCCCGGTCAGCAGGTGCATCAGCACCGGGAAGGCCGTCCAGCTCACCACATAGGCGATGCCTTCGACCACCACGATGTTGAGGAATGGCGTGTTCCCCACGGCCGGCCACAGGCGGATCGCCAGCATCAGCGCGTAGGCCGGCAGCACGATGACCGCCGCGTAGAAGGAGCGCAGAGCCCCCTCCGGCGTCCGGTCCATGCTGTCCAGCCCCCCCGGGTCGAAGAGCGCCAGACGGTAGGCGCCGAACACCGAACGAACCACGTCCCGGGCGGTCAGCATGAAGGGGTCACCGGAAGGAAAGGGCGGGCATCAGGCGATCCTGCCGAAGGCATCGCGCAGGATCGCCGCGTAAATGTCGGTCAGCCGGCGCAGGTCGTCCAGCGCCACATGCTCGTCCACCTTGTGCATGGTCTGGCCGACGAGGCCCAGCTCCACCACCGGGCAGAAATCCTTGATGAAGCGCGCGTCCGAGGTGCCGCCGGTGGTGGAATATTCGGGCCGCCGGCCGGTGACCTCCTCGACCGCGTCGGCCACCAGTTCGGTCAGCGGGCCGGGCGGGGTCACGAAGCTGTCGCCGGACAGGTGCATGCGCAGGTCGTAGGAGCCGCCAACCGCGTCGAACTTCGCGCGCAGCCACGCCTCCAGCCCCGCCGCCGTGTGGGCGTCGTTGAAGCGGATGTTGAAGGTGGCCTTGCCCTGCGCCGGGATCACGTTGGTGGCCCCGTTGCCGACGTCGATGGTCGTCAGCGCCAGGGTGGAGGGCTGGAAATGCTCCGTGCCCCCGTCCAGCGGCTCTTCGGTGATGGCGGCCAGCATGCGCACCAGCCGGGGCAGGGGGTTGTCGGCCAGATGCGGGTAGGCGACGTGGCCCTGCGCGCCGTGCACGGTCAGATGACCGGTCAGGCTGCCGCGGCGGCCGATCTTGATCATGTCGCCGAGCGCCTTCGGGTTGGTCGGCTCCCCCACGACGCAGGCGTCGAGCGTCTCGCCGCGCTCCTTCAGCCAGGCCAGCACCTTGCGGGTGCCGTTGATCGCGACCCCTTCCTCGTCCCCGGTGATGAGGAAGCTGATGGAGCCGGCGGGCCGGCCATGCTCCTCCAGCTGGCGGGACACGGCGGCGGCGAAGGCCGCGACGGCGCCCTTCATGTCCACCGTGCCCCGGCCGTAGAGCCGGCCGCCCGCGACGATCCCGCCGAAGGGCTCCACCGACCAGCTCCGCGGATCGCCGGGCGGGACCACGTCGGTGTGGCCGGCGAAGCAGAGGTTCGGGCCTGAGTCGCCCAGCCGCGCGTAGAGGTTCTCCACCGGCTCCGTGCCCGGCTCCTCGAAGCGCAGGCGGTGGCAGGCGAAGCCCATCCCCGTGAGGACGGCCTCCAGCCGCCCGAGCGCGCCGGCGTCGGCCGGCGTCACGCTCGGGCAGCGGATGAGGTCCTGGGCGAGCGCGACGGGGTCGATCGCCATGGCCTCAGTCGCGCAGCAGTTCGTTGATGGAGGTCTTGGAGCGGGTCTTCTCGTCCACGCGCTTGATGATCACGCAGCAGTAGAGGCTCGGCCCCGGCGTGCCGTCCGGCAGCGGCTTGCCCGGCAGGCTGCCCGGCACCACGACCGAATAGGCGGGGATGCGGCCGATGAAGACCTCGCCGGTGTGGCGGTCGATGATCTTGGTCGAGGCGCCGATGTAGCAGCCCATCGACACGACCGAGCCCTGCTCGACGATCACGCCCTCGACGATCTCCGAACGGGCGCCGATGAAGCAGTCGTCCTCGATGATGACCGGGTTGGCCTGGAGCGGCTCCAGCACGCCGCCGATGCCGACGCCGCCCGACAGGTGGACGTTCTTGCCGATCTGCGCGCAGGAGCCGACGGTGACCCAGGTGTCCACCATCGTGTTGCGGTCCACATAGGCGCCGACATTCACGAAGCTCGGCATCAGCACGACGCTCGGCGCGATGAAGGCGGTGCGGCGCACGACGGCGCCCGGCACGGCGCGGAAGCCGGCGGCCTGGAAGCGGGCGTCGTCCCAGCCCTCGAACTTCGGCGCCACTTTGTCGTACCAGCTGCTGCTGCCGGGGCCGCCGGGGATCGTCTCGTTCGGGTAGAGGCGGAAGGACAGCAGGACGGCCTTCTTCAGCCACTGGTTCACGACCCAGCCCTCGGGACCCTTCTCGGCGACGCGGAACTCGCCGGCGTCGAGGCCGGCCAGCGCCTGCTCCACCGCGTCGCGCGCGGCGCCGGTGGTCTGGGCGTTGAGCGTATCGCGGGTCTCCCACGCGGCGTTGATGGCGGATTCGAGGCTGGCGTGGCTCATGGCTATACCCGTTCGGCTGGCAACACGGACGAAATGCGAGGCCGGAAGATGGGACGGCCCGCCGTGGCTTGTCAACGCCGCTCGTTCGGGCATGGGGACGCAAGTGCATGATAATGTTTCTTAACCATCGGAGGATGTCCCGTTGTTCGTAGATGCTCTTGTCAACATGTATGTAATCCAACTGCGTGGGGAAAAGGCGCGCAGGATAGCAGGAAAGGTCAAGAAAGCTCGTGCCTGTCTTCCCTCATAATTCTCTCTTTTTTAGAAGTAAGGATGATTGGAAGCCATTTTTTGAATTGGCGCTTTGGCGCGAGTGTGGTGCGAAGCGGCCGCCGTATTTGGGAGTGTCTTCTGAATATTAGCGGGGCCGAGCGGGCAAAGGCTGTATGAGGTGAGGTAAAGGGAGGTGGTGTTCTGTTGCGTCGAACGCATATACTTGTATGGTAAGATGCGGCTTAATATAGTGCAGCTTTTTGTTTGTAAAATTCAGTTGACCTTCTGCCGCCCAAGCGTTTCCATATATCAGGAAAGCTGGTGGTATTGGAAATAACAGGGTGCCTGATGGGGCGTAAAGAATTAGAGAAAATTCCATAAATTGTGCGATGTCAGTAAATGCTGACTTCGTTTAGATGACGCGAGTGGTCCTGATTATCTTTATAATAGAAAAGAAAGTCGTCTCCGTAAATGCTGCATTGAGATAAATCGTTAGAATTATATAGATTAAATAAGTATGAAGATTGTTAAAAGACGCCCTTTGAGTAGTACCGACGTTGCGCTATTTTAATATATATCTCTGCCGATGCGAGTGTTATTGATATATTAATACAATAAGGAAACTAAAAGTGTAACAATATGATTCGGCACCCGATCGCTTTATCCATACAGTTGGAGTCATAGGGCTAGTGCAACTTATCTTCTGGACACCTCCGTCGACCGAAATGCCTCGGCATCAGGCGGAAACTTGGAAAGATTTTTGCGAATCTGAAAAAGCCGTTCAACAAAAAGTGGAGGGACGATCCCGATGGCCGGACGCAAGAAGAGCAGTTCAAAAAGCCCGCGCGTTGCCGTAAAACCTGTTTCACCGACGGACAAAACCGGCAATGACCGAGACGACGTCGGCTCCGCCTCTCGGCCGGAATTTTCCATTGTGCCATGGAGTGTCGGTAATGATGCGCCGACGGCGATCGGAACCCGCGCAGCGAAAACAATTGTCTACATTCACGGAATTGGAAACAAGCCGCCGGAATCCGTTCTGAAGTGCCAATGGGACACTGCGCTGTTCGGACATCCCATGGGTGACAGGACACGCCTCGCCTACTGGGTGAACCGCAGTTACTACCCGACACCCGAAGACGCGACCTGCGGCACGCCGGATCACACGCGCGTAGATGACGACGAAATCTCCACACATGCAATCATGGCCTTAGCGCGCGGTGAAAGGGGCGATGAAGAAACGGCGATTGCGAGAGAGATTGAGGCGCTTGCCGAAGATGAGGCGGCCCACAAAAGAACGTTGGAGTCAATCGCGGACCAAATGCTCAACGGCGGTAACGTGCCGGTGCAAGGGCAGATTAGGACGAGAGTTCTTCCCTTTGAATGGTTGCGCCGGTTCATTGCTCCCAAACTTACCCGAGCCTTCCTGCGCGATGTGCATGATTTCCTGTATGTCGATGACCGCAAAGCGGCCATGGCGCAAAGCTTGGTTGATCGATTGGCGACTGGCGGAGGTCCGTTCGTGGTCGTGGCCCATAGCCAGGGCTCGCTGATCGCATACGAGGTCTTGCGCCGGCTCGATCCTCGCCAGTTTCCAGTCGAACTTTTCGTAACCATTGGATCGCCGCTTGGCATCGCTGAGGTTCAGGACCGTCTGCGGGATTGGAATGACGGCAAACTCGAATTCCCGGCGTGCGTACGGCGGTGGGTTAATGTCGCTGACAGATCTGACATCGTAGCCATCGACCCAAAACTTGATGGCGAATTTGACGGCGGTACCGTAGAGGATCTGATACTTCCCAATCCGGATAGCCCGGAACATCCTCATTCCGGCACCGGATATTTACGGATTAATGAAGTCCGCGCCGCCGTCCGTCATGCCACCGGCAGTGCCTTCGGGCAAATGGTCGCTCCTTTCGTGATCGCGAGTGATTTGGTCGAGCGGCTTGAAAATAGCCAGCGGCAGGACCGCCATCCCGTGCTCATTCAATTGGCGGGCACGGTCCCGTCCAGAGAGCCTGAGGCAGTCGACCTCGAAGTCGCCGGGGACAGAATTGTAGAAAATATCTATGATATGCTCAAGCATCAGAGCGTTGATAAAGATGAAGCAGAAGTCGACCGAATGCGCCGTTACGTTTCGGCGAAGCTCACGCGCCTCGAGGTGGAAAGCTTACGCTCCTCTTTTCGGGACCTAAAGATAGGGGGCATCTGGCGCAACTCTCAGAAACGGGCTTTGATCGCTGAGTCGACCCACACCGTTCAAGCCCGGCCCGCGAATATGGGATACGGTGCTGACGGGCGTGGAATAACATGGGCTGTGCTTGATACCGGAATCCGGGCGGATCACCCGCACTTCCAAGCCGCTGAGAACATAATTGCACAGTATGATTGCACAACTCCAGGTGATCCCGTGCGCTTAAACCCAGGTGACTCCCGTTTCGATGCTCTCGACGGTAATGGTCATGGAACCCACGTGGCTGGCATTATTGCCGGAAGTCTAGACGTCAATGATCCGCGCGAGGGCCGTCTCACCTACGCCGGAATGGCTCCGCAATGCCGGTTGCTGGGGTTCAAAGTTCTGGATGATGATGGTAACGGCCAGGACGCATGGATCATCAAAGCGCTTGATACCATTTCTTCTTTGAATGAACGCTCCGGGGGAATGGCCGTCCATGGAGTGAACCTAAGCCTGGGAGGGAATTTCGACCCTTCTGTTTTCGGAACGGGACACACACCGCTCTGTCAAGAATTACGCCGCCTTTGGGGGCAGGGAGTTTTGGTATGTGTGGCCGCCGGAAATGAGGGTTTCGCTTTTCTGCGTGGGCAGAATGGCATTATTCAGGCGAACATGGACATTTCCATAGGAGATCCGGCCAATCTGGAAGAGGCGATCGCCATCGGATCGGTTCACAAATCCAATCCCCATACCTATGGAATTTCCTACTTTTCCTCGCGCGGTCCGACTGCCGATGGTCGCCGTAAGCCTGACGTCGTTGCGCCCGGTGAACGGATTATTTCCGCGCGACATGATTGGTTTCTTCCTGGCGGCCTAGATCCTCAAAACCCTCCCGACCGTGACGCGCTCTACATCGAAATGAGTGGGACCAGCATGGCGACGCCGCATGTCTCCGGCATCATTGCGGCATTCTTGAGCCGCCGACGAGAATTCATTGGCTACCCGGACCGGGTGAAACGCATTTTATTGGATGGCTGCACCGATCTTCGGCGCGATCCGTACATGCAAGGCGCAGGTTTGCCGAATTTGATCAAAATGCTCGCGCTGAACTGATTGGCAGGAGAATAAGGGGAGCAAAATGCTCCCCTTAAACGACGAAGATGGGGGCCAACGCAAAAGCCCCCTTGTGTTGCCTGAAAGGGGGCCTGTACCAGCGATTCAGCTGCATGTCAGAGCGCCTGCCGTTGAGCGGGCGCGGGATAGGATTGGTCCTCACAGCACGTCAACATTAGAACAAAGCCGCTTACGATTTTGGAGTCGTAACCGCGCAACGCCGCTCCGGGCTGCTTTCTGTCAAGTCATGCCCCTTGTCAGCCCGTCCAGCCAGGCGACGAGGTCGTCCACCTCGTAGTCGATGTGGCTGCCGGTGCCCACACCACCCCGGTCCGGGCGCGCCCAGTCCGCCTCCGTCTTCACCCAGACGGTCTTCATGCCCAGCGCGTGGGCCGGGGCGAGGTTGCGGGCGATGTCCTCCACCATGACGGCGCGGCTGGGGTCGATTGCCTCCTGGGCCACCAGCATGTCGTAGGGGCGCGGGTCGGGCTTGGGGATGTAGCCGGCCTCGACGATGCCGAACACCGCGTCGAATCGCCCGGCGATGCCGAGCCGGGCGGTGACGTTGGCGGCGTGCTGCACGGAGCCGTTGGTGTAGATGATCTTGCGGCCCGGCAGCCGGTCCAGCGCCGCGGCAAGGACGGGGGAGGGGGCGACCGGCGTCACGTCGATGTCGTGCACATAGTCGAGGAACGGCACCGGATCGACGTCATGCTCGACCATCAGGCCGCGCAGGGTCGTGCCGTGCTCCCGGAAGAAGCGCTTCTGCATGGCGCGCGCTTCCTCGTAGGGGATGCCGAAATGGCCGGCGATGAACTCCCCGATGCGCCGGTCCACCTGGGCGAACAGGTTGCAGGAGGCGGGGTAGAGCGTGTTGTCGAGATCGAAGATCCAGACGTCGATGTCGCCGGGCGAGGGATGCGGTAGGGTCATGACCTGACAATGGTGCAGCGGCCCCGGCCCGGCAAGCCGCATTCGCCGCCGTCGCGCACCGGCGCGGATGGCCTTTTCGCCACACCGCCCGCGTCGGCGGCGGCCGGTGCGCGTTGGGCTTCTCTGGCGGATTGAAAAGATCGACGCAAAACTATAGTATTTTAGTTGTATCCGTCCGGATACGCAGCGACTGGTTTTGCCGTGGTCCCATCCTCCTCCTCTCCCGGGTCTTCCGCCGACGCGTCCGCAACGGCGGAGCTGCCGGACATAACCGCCGCCTATCCGGGGCCGGCGCTGCGTCTGGCCGCCGACGGCACGCTGGCCGGCGCCAACGCCGCCGCGGAGGAGCTGATCCAGGGCGACGCGGGCCTCATCGGGGAACTGCGGGGCTGGATCCTGTCGTCCAGCGTGGTCCCCGGGCTGCGTTCGGTCCCAGTCGAGGCGGCGCGCGGCCCGATGGTGGTCGAATGGGCGGCGGTGCCGCTGGCCGGGGGCGGCGCCCTGCTGCTGGGCCGCGACGCCACGCTGGAGCGCCAGCTTCGCCAGACGCTCACCGAGTCGCGCCAGCGCTACAAGGACTTGGTCGAGGTCTCCAGCGACTTCGCCTGGGAAACCGGGCCGGACGGCCGGTTCGTCTTCGTGACGCCCAAGGGCGCGCTGGGCTTCGGACCGGAGGCGCTGATCGGGCGTGACCCGCGCGACCTCGCCATCGACGAATGGGGCGACCTGCCGCTGCCCTTCGACACGCGCCGCCCGATCGACCAGGCGGAGCTGTGGCTGAAGCGCCGCGACGGGCAGCCGGCCTGCGTCGTGGCCTCGGCCCTGCCGCTGTTCGGCCCGGACGGCGCCTGGGCCGGGGCGCGCGGCGTGTGCCGCGACGTGACCGAGCCGGCGCTGCGCGCGGCCGAACTGTCCCGCGTGCGCAACCGGGAAAAGCTGCTCGCCCACATCGTCCACACCCTGCGCGACCGGGTGGACGCGGCGGAGGCGCTGCGGGTCGCCGCGGCGGAGACGATGCGGGCGCTCGGCGCCGACGGCTGCCGGATCTATCTCGCTGGCGGGCCGGACGGCGCCCTGCGGACGGCCGCCGAATTCGGGGTGGACACCCCGCCCGCGCTGACGGACGGCGGGCTGGAGCCGACGCTGGACGCCATCGCCGCGGCCGGGGAGCCGCTGTCCACCATGCTCGACCGCACGCGGCTGCTCGGCGCGCGGACCGAATACCGCCAGGCGGTGAACGGCGCCGTGCTGGTCTGGCGCGGCGACGACGCCGATCCCTGGAACGAGGAGGATCGCGACCTGATCTCCGGCGTGGCCGCCCATATCGGCATCGCTCAGGCGCATCTCGCCTACCAGGAACGGCTGCGGCGCCTGTCGGAGCGCGACGGGCTGACCGGCCTGTTCAACCGCCGCACCTTCTTCGAGCGGCTGGAGGAGGCGCTCGCCCGGCCTGAGACCGGCGCCTCGGCGCTGCTCTACGTGGACCTCGACAACTTCAAGGCGGTCAACGACCTGCACGGCCACCAGCAGGGCGACACGGTGCTGAAGGCCATCGGCAACCTCCTGACCACCGGAACCCGGCCGGGCGACCTGCCGGGGCGGCTCGGTGGCGACGAATTCGTGCTGTGGCTCGGCCGCACGGACGAGCAGCGCGCGGCGACGGTCGCCGAGCGGCTGCTGTCCGGCATCCGGCGCCTGCACCACCTGTCCGCCAGCCCGGACAAGCCGCTCGGCCTCTCCATCGGCATTGCCGTGCACCATCCCGGCCGCGGCGAGACGGCGCAGGAACTGACGGACCGCGCCGACGTCGCCATGTACGCCGCCAAGGGGCGCGGCAAGGGCAGCTACGCCATGGCGGCTCCCATCGGGGAGAGAGCGGCCGGACGCGGCGGCGCGGACCAAGCGGCCGTTGTGGCGGCCTTCGGGGCGGCCGAGGCGGAGCCGGCGCCATGACGCAGCGTTCCGAGGCGCTCGACCCCACCGATTACGAGGCCGCCAAGCGGATGGTGCAGAGCGCCGACCCGGCGGTCCGCCGCCGCGTCGCCGAGCATCCCGAGACCCGGCCGGAGCTGCTCTACTACCTCGCCGCCGACGCCGCCGCCGAGGTGCGCCGGGCCATCGCCACCAACACCGGCACGCCGCGCCAGGCCGACCTGCTGCTCGTCAAGGACCGGGAGCTGTCGGTGCGCGGCGCCGTCGCGCGGAAGATCGCCAAGCTTCTGCCCGACCTGACGGCCGACCAGGCCTCGCAGATCGAGCGCATGACGCTGGAATGCCTGGACACGCTGGCCCGCGACCAGGCCACGGAGATCCGCTGCATCCTGGCCGAGGCGCTGAAGGACCTGCCCGGCGCGCCGCACGCCCTGATCAACGGGCTCGCCCGCGACGTGGAGCTGTCGGTCTGCGCCCCGGTGCTGGAGCATTCGCCGATCCTCACCGAGGAGGATCTGCTCGATATCATCATGATGGGGCCGGTCGCGGGCACCATGTCGGCCATCGCGCGCCGGCGGACGGTGTCGCCGGCCCTCGCCGACGCCATCGCGCGCGCCGACGATGAGGCGGCGGTGACGGCGCTGCTCGGCAACCCGTCCGCCCAGATCCGCGAGGAGACGCTTGACCGCATCCTCGACCAGGCGCCCCGTCACGAGCCCTGGCACGCCCCGTTGGTGCGCCGCCCGCGGCTGCCGGCGCGCGCGATGGCGCGGCTGGCGAGCTTCGTCGCCGACAACCTGCTGAAGGTCCTCCAGGAGCGGCCGGACCTCGACCCGTCGGCGGCTCGCGCGCTCGCCGACGCCGTCCGCGAGCGGGTCGGCAAGCGCGGCACCGACGGGCGGGGGCGCCCGGTCCTGGACATCGGCGAGGACGAGCCGGCCGGGCGGGAGGAGCCCGCGGAGCGCCCCGCCGACCGCGCCCGCCGCCTGAACAAGGAAGGCAAGCTGACGGAGAAGCTGGTGGAGGGGGCGCTCGACGAGGGCGACCGCGCCTTCGTGCTGGCGGCGCTGGCCGAGCTGTCGACCGTTCCCCTGCCCATCGTCGACCGCATCATCGGCACCCACGCGGCGCGCGCCGTGACCGCGCTGGTGTGGCGGGCGGGGCTGTCCATGCGCTTCGCCCGGCAGGTGCAATTGCGCGTCGCCCAAATTCCGCCGAAAACGGCGCTTAATGCTCGTGATGGCGTCGCCTACCCGATGTCCGACGACGAGATGCGCTGGCAGCTCGAATTCTTCGGGATCGAGGGGAAGGACTGACGCCGCCCCTCACGCGGAATGGTCCATGCGCTCCCTCTCCCGTTCGCTGTTTCTCAGCCTTTCCCTGGCGCTTGCCGCCGTCCCGGCCCTGGCGCCGCTGACGGCCTCGCCCGCGCTCGCGGCCCCCGAGGCGCCGAGCCCGGAGGAGCGGCAGGTGACCGCCACCTTCGAGACGGCGCGCAAGGCGCTGGCGGCCAAGCGCGGCAGCGCCGTGGTGCCGCTGCTGTCCGAGGCCTCGGTCGCAAAGCTGGAGAAGGTCCAGGCCGCCGCCCGCAACCCCGCCACGCGGATCGACGGCCTCGACCCCGGCGAGAAGTTCGCGGTCATGGGTCTGCGCCGCTACGTGTCCCCGGCCGAGCTGCGGCGCATGACGCTCGGCGACCTCGCCGACCATGCGATGAAGAACGGCTGGCTCGGCCCGAACGCTATCGCGCGCAGCGCGCTGGGACCCGTGCGGGTGCGTGGCGACCGCGCCTCGGCCATCCTGCTGGTGGACAACCGGCCGGCCATGGTCCCGGCCGACTTCGTGCGCGAGGGCGGCGTCTGGCGCATCGACCTGACCAACGTCTTCAGCTACGGCGGCCAGATGCTCCAGGGCTTCGCCGCCATGTCCGGAAAGACCGAGGAGGCCTTCATCACCGGCCTTCTGGAACGGCTGCCGGGCAAGCCGGCGATGGCGCCAACGGGAAAGTGATGGCCGGAAAGTGAGAGGATGAGGAGACGGCGCCGGCTCAGCCCGGCGTCAGCTCCAGCCCGATGGCGGTCGCACCGTTGGCGTTCTCCAGGATCGTGCTGTCGAGGATCGCCCCGGTGAAGTCGGTGCCGGTCAGGTCGGCCTCGCGCAGGTTGGCGCCGGTCAGGTCGGCCCCGCTCAGGTCGGCGCCGGACAGATTCACCTTGGCGAGGTCGGCGCCGCGCAGGATGGCCTTGCCGAGCCGCGCGCGCTGAAGGTTGGCGCGCCAGACATGGCCGCTCATCGTCTGGATGTGGACGGGGCTCAGCAGCGCGCCGGTCAGATCGGCGCCGGTCAGCGTCGCCCGCTCGAAATTGATGCCGCGCAGGTCGGCCTTGGTGAAGTTCACGTCGCGCAGGTCGGCCAGCGACATGTCGGCGATGGCCAGCGTCGATCCGGCGAGGCTGGCCCCGCGCAGCGCGATGCAATGCAGGATCGCGGCGGAGAGATTGATGCCCTCCAGCGCCCGGCCCGACAGGTCCACGGTCGAGAGGTCGGCGCGCTGCCCCTCCTTGCCGCCGCTGTCGATCCATTTCAGGTGCTCGACCAGCAGGTCCCGCAAATCCTCGTCGGGGTTCGCCATGGTCTTGGCCATGACGGCGCCGGCGAGGTTGCCCGACGCGACCTGGGCCGCGTCGAGGATGGCGCCGATCAGGTTGGCGCCGGCGAAGTTCGCCCGCGCGATGGTGGCGCCGGCCAGCAGCGCGCCCGACAGTTTGGTGCCGGACATGTTGGCCTCCGACAGGTCGGCCCCCGTCAGGTCGGCGCCGGTCAGGTTGGAGTTGGTCAGGTTGGCCCGCATGAATTTGGCGCCGCGCAGGATCGAATCCGTCAGGTCCGTCTGCATGACGAAGGCGCTGGCGAGCTTGGCGCGGGACAGGTCCACGCCGCGCGCCGTCGCGGCCGTCAGCTCGGAGGTCAGGACCGAATCGTCGAACTGGTGCTGGCTGATCTCGCCGCCGGGGGAATAGTGCAGCAGCGTGCCGTCGCGCAGGTCGGCCTCGCTCATCACCGCGTCGTTCAGCACGGCGCCGCGCAGGCAGGCGCCGCGCAGGTCGGCGCGCCGCAGGTCGGCCCCCTCCAGGTTCGCCAGCCGCAGGTCGGCCGCGTAGAGGATGGCGTTGGCGAGCGACGTCCCGGTCAGCCGCGCGCTGAACAGCTTGGCCCCCGACAGGTCGGCTTCGGCGAGGTCCATGCCCGAGAGGTCCAGGTGCGACAGGTCGCGCAGCTTCAGGTTCGCGCGCGCGCCTCCCGGCAGGCTCTTGCGGAAGGCCTCATGCCGGGCGAGCACGAGGTTGAGCTGGCTCTGCGTCAACTTGGTGCGCGGCGAGTTGGAACCGAAGCCTTGCGCGGACGACATGCCGGTGCCCTTTGTTGATGAGCCTACCATGATGCAGCAAAGCCACGTGTGAAGCCATGGGTCAAGCCACGGCCGCTTGTATCGCGCGTTGCGGGTTCGCATTCCTGCGTCCTTTGCGCAACACTCCCCTGCGTGCGGTTGACCGGCGTTTCGCCAACGGCGCGAAACGGCCGGAAATCCAGGGCAGGCTGCGGCCGCGATGAAAGCGGCTGTTGACTCCGGGGTATGTCCTCCGTATGGTCCGCCGACCTGCATCAGTCGAGCCGATCGATCAGGGCCCCCGGTTGGACCGGGGCCTCTCCGCCAGTCCGCGAGTGTCGCGCACTGGCTCGATCGTGCTTGGGCCGCTGCCGGAACAGGATTTGAAGGACCGCAACCCATGTTCGAAGGCCTGACCGGACGTCTCGGCGACATCTTCGACAAGCTGCGCCGCCGCGGCGCGCTGAGCGAGGAGGATGTCTCCGCCGCCCTGCGCGAAGTGCGCGTGGCCCTGCTCGAAGCCGACGTCGCCCTGCCCGTGGTCAAGCAGTTCGTGGCCCAGGTGAAGGAGCGCGCGGTCGGGCAGGAGGTGCTGCGCTCCATCACGCCGGGCCAGCAGGTCATCAAGATCGTCCACGACTGCCTCGTGGAGATGCTGGGCGAGGGCGAGGAGATCAACCTCCGCGCCGCCGCCCCCGTGCCGGTCCTGATGGTCGGCCTCCAGGGTTCGGGCAAGACCACCAGCACCGCCAAGATCGCGCTCCGCCTCAAGACCAAGGACCGCAAGAAGGTCCTGATGGCCTCGCTGGACGTGCGCCGCCCGGCGGCGCAGGAACAGCTCAAGGTGCTGGGCGAGCAGACCGGCGTGGACACGCTGCCCATCGTCCCCGGTCAGGACCCGGTCGTCATCGCCCGGCGCGCCATGGAGGCGGGACGTCTCGGCGGCTACGACGTCGTCATGCTCGACACCGCCGGCCGGCTCTCCATCGACGAGGAGCTGATGGCCGAGGTCGCCGCCGTGCGCGACGCGACCCGCCCGGCGGAGACGCTGCTGGTCGCCGACGCCATGACCGGCCAGGACGCGGTGACGGTCGCCACCAACTTCAACGACAAGGTCGGCATCACCGGCATCATGCTGACCCGCGTCGACGGCGACGCGCGCGGCGGTGCGGCCCTGTCGATGCGCCAGATCACCGGCAAGCCCATCAAGCTGCTGGGCATGGGCGAGAAGATCGACGCGCTGGAGCCCTTCCACCCCGACCGCATCGCCGGCCGCATCCTCGGCATGGGCGACGTGGTCAGCCTGGTCGAGAAGGCCGTCGAGAACATCGACAAGGACGAGGCCGAGAAGCTCGCCCGCAAGATCGAGCAGGGCAAGGGCTTCGACCTCGACGACATGGCCTCCCAGTTCCGGCAGATCCGCAAGATGGGCGGCATGTCCGGCCTGATGGGCATGCTGCCGGGCATCGGCAAGATCAAGGAACAGCTCAAGGGCGCCAACGTCGACGAGAGCATCCTGAAACGCCAGGAAGCGATCATCTCCTCCATGACCAAGGAGGAGCGCAAGCGCCCCGAGCTGATCAAGGCCTCGCGCCGCAAGCGCATCGCCGCCGGCTCCGGCACCACGGTGCAGGACGTCAACAAGCTGCTGAAGCAGTTCGAGGACATGCGCGGCATGATGAAGCAGGTGCAGAAGCTCGGGAAGAAGGGGCTGATGCGCCAGGGCCTCGGCGGCCTGCTGCCGCCGGGCCTGAAGGGCTTCCCCGGCCTCAAGGGACCGCGCTGATGCGGCGGTCCCACGGCGGTTTCGACAGTTTCACCGGGAGGGCGCCCGCACCGGGCCCCGCCCGCCACACCACCGCGTGAAAGCGCGCACAGTTTCAACACCACCTAGGAAAGCAGTTCGTCCCATGGCTCTGAAGATCCGTCTGGCTCGCGGCGGCGCGAAGAAGCGCCCGTTCTACTCGATCGTCGTCGCCGACTCGCGCAGCCCGCGCGATGGCCGCTTCATCGAGAAGATCGGCACCTACAACCCGATGCTGCCGCGCGAGCATGAGCAGCGCATCGTGCTCGACACCGAGCGCGCCAAGCACTGGCTGTCCGTCGGCGGCGTCCCGACCGACCGCGTCGTGCTGTTCTTCGCGAACGCCGGCCTCATGGAGAAGCCGGCCATCCGCGAGACCCCGAAGAAGTCCGCTCCGAAGGCCAAGGCGCAGGAGCGCCTGAAGGCCGAGGAAGCCGCCCGCGCCAAGGCCGCCGAGGCCGGCGCCGAGGGCTGAGCCTGACGGGGCGGTTCGCCCGCCCCGGATGGCCGCGAGCATCCAGCCATGAATGCCAAAGTCTGCGTGGGCCAGTTCGTGGGATCGCACGGCGTCCGGGGCCTCGCGAAGCTGAAGAGCTTCACCGAGGATCCGGCGGCGGTCGCCTCCTACGGCCCGCTGTCCGACGAAACCGGGGCGCGGGCCTTCCGCCTGACGCTCCAGGGCAAGGCCAAGGACCTGTTCCTGGTCCGGGTGGAGGGCATCTCCACCCGTGAGCAGGCGCAGGCGCTGGCCGGGCTTCTGCTCTACGTCGACCGCTCCGCCCTGCCGGAGACGGAGGACGAGGAGGAGTTCTACCACGCGGACCTGATCGGGCTGCGCGCGGAACTCGCCGACGGCACCCTCTACGGCACGATCAAGGCGGTCCACGATTTCGGGGCCGGCGACGTGCTGGAGGTCCGCACGGAGCAGGGGCCGCTGGAGATGCTTCCCTTCACCCGCGCCTGCGTGCCGGTGGTGGAGGTGGGGAAAGGCCGCGTCGTGGTCGATCTCCCCGCCGTCATCGAGGCGCGCGAGGGCGAGGAGGACGGGGAGGATGATTCCGCGGAAGGGGAGCGGCCGTGAATCACGGTGCCGCCGGTCCGCTCGCCTGGACGGTCAAGGTCCTGACGCTGTTCCCGGAGATGTTTCCGGGTCCGCTTGGTCAAAGCCTCGCGGGGAAGGCGTTGGAAAATGGAGTCTGGGCACTGGAATCAGTGGACATTCGGGAGTTTGCGCGCGATAAACACCGCTCCGTTGACGACTCCCCCTTCGGTGGCGGGGCCGGCATGGTGATGCGGCCCGACGTGCTGGACGCGGCCCTGACCGCGACGGCCGGGCTTCCGGGCACACCGGGGCGCGGCCGGGCGATCTACCTGTCGCCGCGCGGCCGGGTGCTGGACCAGGCGCTGGTCAAGGAGCTGGCGGAGACCCCCGTGGTCACGTTGCTCTGCGGCCGGTACGAAGGGGTCGATGAACGGGTGCTGGAAGCGCACGGACTCGAGGAGGTCAGCCTCGGGGATTTCGTGCTGTCCGGCGGCGAGCCCGCCGCGCTCTGCCTGATCGACGCCGTGGTGCGCTTGCTCCCCGGCGTCATGGGCAACGTGGAGACGGCGGGCGAAGAGAGTTTCGAACGGGGATTGCTCGAATATCCCCACTACACGCGGCCCGCCGTCTGGAACGATGGGCTGGGTGTGGAGCGAAAGGTGCCGGACGTCCTGATGTCCGGCCACCACGAGAAGGTTCGTGCCTGGCGGCTCGCCCAGGCGGAGCGGATCACACGGGCCCGCCGGCCCGACCTGTGGTCCGCTTACGAGGCGGGCAGGACGGCCGAGGGTCGCGTAGTTGAGAAAAGGGGCCGCCGGCGCGGCCCGGAACCGGAGTGACGGTCCGCCGCGAGGCGCACCGAAGAAAAGGGGTTAGTGTCATGAACCTGTTGCAGACGCTCGAGCAGGAGCAGATCGAGAAGGCCCTCGGTGGCAAGACGATTCCCGAATTCTCGCCGGGCGACACCGTCCGCGTGAACGTGAAGGTCGTCGAAGGCACGCGCGAGCGCGTCCAGGCCTATGAGGGCGTCGTCATCGCCCGCCGCAACGCCGGCGTGAACAGCTCGTTCACGGTCCGCAAGATCAGCTACGGCGAGGGCGTCGAGCGCCTCTTCCCGCTCTACTCGCCGAAGCTCGAGTCGATCGAGCTGGTGCGCAAGGGCGCCGTCCGCCGCGCCAAGCTGTACTACCTGCGCGACCTGCGCGGCAAGTCGGCCCGCATCGCCGAGCGCACCACCGGCCGCGGCATCAAGCCGCGCCCGTCGAAGGCGGCCGCCGCGGAGTAATCTCCGGCCCCTTTTCGGTTGCGAAGCTTCGAAGGCCCGCCCGGCATGTCCGGGTGGGCTTTCGGCGTTCTGGGGCCAAGCTTGGACACGGTGGAAGCCCTTGGTCAGGCAGTGCTTCTCAGGCAGTGCTTCTCAGGCAGTGCTTCTCAGGCAGTGCTTGTAGGGAGAACATTGCCTTATCCGTCATCCCCGCGGACGCGCTCAGGCGCTAACTTTTGCAGATCGGCCCGTTTTGCCGAAGCCTGCAACCTCCCTCCACCGTCATTCCCGCGTAAGCGGGAATCCAGTCCTTCCCGTAGCGAACCCTTTGGAAACTCTGGATCCCCGCGTCCGCGGGGATGACGGTGGAGGGGTGGTCGGAGGCTTGCTTCAGTCAGTCAGCCGTGAAAGTTAGCGCCCATGCGCTTTCGCGGGGATGACGGAAAATGGTGGATTTTCAGGGACTTGCCATTTCTCGGCCTGTATGGGTACGGGCTCTGGATTTGGGTACGCCCTGCTGGGCAAGAGCCACCGCCGAACGGAAGCTTAGCTCATAATGTTGCGCATGAGAGGCTTGCTGCGGAACAGGCTTAGCCAAGCTTGTCCCGCGCGCGACACAACGCTATTGTGCGGCCCCTGAACCGCACCCCTTTTTGGTAAGGGCGGCACGCCAACGGCATAGGTCGCCTGCGAGAGAGAAGTCGAGATGTCCAAGCCGCGCACTCTGTTCGACAAGATCTGGGACAGCCACGTCGTCCACCGCCAGGAGGACGGCACCTGCATTCTCTACATCGACCGGCACCTCGTGCATGAGGTGACCAGCCCGCAGGCCTTCGAAGGGCTTCGCATGGCCGGCCGCCAGGTGCGCCGCCCCGAACAGACGCTCGCCGTGCCGGACCACAACGTGCCCACGACCGACCGCTCGCAGGGCATCGCCGACGAGGAGAGCCGCGTCCAGGTCGAGACGCTGGACCGGAACGCGCGTGACTTCGGCGTCCGCTACTTCGCGATGGACGACGTCCGCCAGGGCATCGTGCACATCGTCGGTCCGGAGCAGGGCTTCACGCTGCCCGGCACCACCATCGTCTGCGGCGACAGCCACACCTCCACCCACGGCGCCTTCGGCGCGCTGGCCTTCGGCATCGGCACGTCCGAGGTCGAGCATGTGCTGGCGACCCAGACGCTGATCCAGAAGCCGGCCAAGAACATGCTGGTGCGCGTGGACGGGCCGCTGCCGGCCGGCTGCACCGCCAAGGACATCGTGCTGGCGATCATCGGCAAGATCGGCACGGCCGGCGGCACCGGCTACGTCATCGAATACGCCGGCGAGGCGATCCGCGGCCTGTCCATGGAAGGCCGCATGACCGTCTGCAACATGTCGATCGAGGGCGGCGCCCGCGCCGGCCTGATCGCGCCGGACGAGACCACCTTCGAGTATGTGAAGGGCCGCGCGCTGGCGCCCAAGGCCGGCGCCTGGGAGCAGGCCGTCGCCTACTGGAAGACGCTGCCGTCGGACGAGGGCGCCTTCTACGACAAGACCGTCGTGCTGAACGCCGCCGACATCGTCCCGCAGGTCACCTGGGGCACCAGCCCGGAGGACGTGCTGCCGGTCACCGCCAACGTGCCGAACCCGGCCGAGGTCGCCGATCCCGGCAAGCGCGCCGCCGTCGAGCGCGCGCTCGCCTACATGGGCTTGGAGGCGGGCCAGCCGCTGAACACCGTGTCCGTCGACACCGTCTTCATCGGCTCCTGCACCAACGGCCGCATCGAGGATCTGCGCGCCGCCGCGACCATCGCCAAGGGGCGCAAGGTCGCCGACGGCGTGCGGGCGCTGGTCGTCCCCGGCTCGGGCCTCGTCAAGGAGCAGGCGGAGCAGGAAGGGCTGGACGCGATCTTCCGCGAGGCCGGCTTCGAATGGCGCGAGCCGGGCTGCTCCATGTGCCTGGCGATGAACGCCGACCGGCTGGAGCCGGGCGAGCGCTGCGCCTCCACCTCGAACCGCAACTTCGAGGGGCGCCAGGGCCGCGGCGGCCGCACCCACCTGCTCAGCCCGGCCATGGCCGCGGCGGCGGCGGTGACCGGCCACCTGACCGACGTGCGCGAACTGCAGTGATCAAAGGCGAGGGGGCCGGAAGGCCCCCTCGTTCGTTTTGGGTCCGTTGTGGGATTAAGTTTTTCCGCGCGAGTGCGCGATCAGTAGCGCGCGCCGACGAAGTATAGCCCGTCCGGCGGGCAGGTCGGGCCGCCTTTGGCGCGGTCGCGGGCTTCCAGCGCGGCGCGGACGTCCTCTGCCGTCCATTTGCCGTTGCCGACGAATTCCAGCGTGCCGACCATGTTGCGCACCTGGTGATGCAGGAAGGAACGGGCGGCGGCGTGGATGTGGATCTCCTCACCCACGCGTTCCACGTCCAGCCGGTCCAGCGTCTTGACCGGGGAGTTCGCCTGGCAGAGCGAGGCGCGGAAGCTGGAGAAGTCGTGGCGACCGACCAGCACCTGCGCCGCCTCATGCATCCGCCCGGCGTCCAGCCGGCGCGGCACGTGCCAGACCCGGCCCAGATCCAGGGCGGGCGGGGCGCGGCGGTCGAGGATGCGGAAGAGATAGGAGCGGCCGAGGCAGCTCATGCGCGCGTGGAAGTCCCCGGCAGCCGGCTCGGCCAGCAGCACCGATATGGGGTTCGGGCGCAGGTGGAAGTTCAGCGCGTCGCGCAGCTTGTCGCCGGTGAAGGGTTTTTCCAGGTCGAAGTGGCAGACCTGCCCGAGAGCGTGGACGCCCGCGTCCGTGCGGCCGGAGGTGTGAACGCGCACGGGCGACCCCGACAGCCGCTCGATCGCCTCTTCCATCGCCTGCTGCACGGAGGGCGCGTTGTCCTGCCGCTGCCAGCCGGCGAAGGGCCGGCCGTCATACTCGATCGTCAGTTTCCAGCGCTGCATGGTCAGGCAGCGCCGTCGAGCCTGGAGCCCGGCGGCAGGTCGAAGCCGCGCAGGAAGGCGGCCCCGTCCACCGGCCCCTTGCCCGGCCGCTGCACGCTGGTGAGCCGCACCGCACCCCCGGCGCAGGCGATGGTCAGCCGGTCGTCCAGCACCGTGCCGGGCGCGGCGGTGCGGGCATCCGGCGCAAGCTCCGCCTTCAGCACCTTGATGCGTTCGGTGCCCTCGGCTTTCGGCGCGTCGAACCAGCAGCCCGGCCAGGGCGTCAGCGCGCGCACCTGCCGCTCGACGTAGGATGCCGGCTGGGTCCAGTCGAGCCGCCCGTCCTCGCGCGTCAGCTTGGCGGCGTAGGTGACGCCCTCCTCGGGCTGCGGCTCCGCCGTCAGCCGCCCGGCGGCGATCCCGTCCAGCGCCTCCACGATCATGCGCGCACCCAGCGCCGCCAGCTCGTCATGCAGGGACGAAGCGGTCGTGGCAGGGGTAATCGGCACCGCTTCCTTCAGCAGCATGGCCCCGGTGTCGAGCCCGACGTCCATCTGCATGATGGTGATGCCGGTCTCATCATCGCCCGCCAGGATGGCGCGCTGGATGGGTGCGGCGCCGCGCCAGCGCGGCAGCAGGGAGCCGTGCACGTTCAGGCAGCCCAGCCGCGGGGCGTCCAGCACCGGCTGCGGCAGGATCAGCCCATAGGCGGCGACCACCGCGGCGTCGGCCTTCAGTTCGGCGAACTCGGCCTGGGCCTCCGCGTTGCGCAGGGACTTCGGCGTGCGCACGGGGATGCCGCGCTCCTCGGCGAAGCGGTGGACGGGCGACTTCTGCACCTGCTGGCCGCGCCCGGCGGGGCGCGGCGGCTGGCTGTAGACGCAGACGACCTCGTGCCCGGCCTCGACCAGAGCGTTCAGGCTGGGCACCGCGAAGTCGGGCGTGCCCATGAAGATCAGGCGAAGCGGGCTCATGATATGACTGCGCGTCAGGCCGAGGTCTTCTGGCGCTGCTGCTTCTGCAGCTTGCGCATGATCATGCCGCGCTTCAGCGTGGACAGGTGATCGACGAAGAGCACGCCGTCGAGATGGTCTATCTCGTGCTGGAGGCAGGTCGCCAGCATGCCGTCGGCCTCGATCTCGCGCGGCTGGTTCTTCTCGTCCAGGTACCGGACGCGCACGGCCTTGGGGCGCACCACCTCGGCGTAGAGTTCGGGGATGGACAGGCAGCCCTCCTCGCAGGGCGCGCGATCCTCCGACGCCCAGACGATCTCCGGGTTGGCGAGCCGGATCGGGTTCGGCTTCTCGTCCTTTTCGTGCACGTCCACGACGATGACCCGCTCCGACAGGCCGATCTGCGGGGCCGCCAGCCCGATGCCGTTGGCGGCGTACATGGTGTCCACCATGTCGTCCATCAGCTTGGCGATGCGCGCATCGACCTTCTCGACGGGCTTCGCCTTCGTCTTCAGAACGGGATGCGGCGCAATGAGGATGTCCAGGACGGCCATGGGTGCTCGAAGGGTGAATGTGGGGAATCGAGGGTCCAAAATATGGAGCGCCGGGCGGCAGGTCAAGGAAGGGGGTGACAAGCCATAAAGCCTGTATGGCTATTTTATAGAAAACAACAGCTTAGCCGTCATTCCCGCGAAAGCGGGAATCCAGTCCCTCCCAAAGCGAACCCGTTGGAAACCCTAGATCCCCGCGTCCGCGGGGATGACAAAAAAGTGTCGTATTCTCAATAGGTTGCTGTGAAACAGCATGCGCCGTTCCGACAGCACGCTAACCTCACGACACCCCGGCCCGCGCGCGCAGCTCCGGGGCCTGGATCTGGCGGGGGGCCTGGTCGAGCGGTTCCAGCAGGGGAATGTCCAGCCCCTCCGGCCCGATGTCGAGGTCGCGGAAGCGGCGGGCGCTGACCAGGACGCGGGATTCCAGGCTGCCGACGGCGCCGTTGTAGCAGCTCACCGCCTTTTCCAACTGGCCGCCCAGCCGCTCCATGTGGCCGCCGAGGTCGCAGAGCCGCTTGTAGAGTTCGGACCCGAGGCCGCTGATCTCGCGGGCGTTGTCGGCCAGCCGCTCCTGCCGCCAGCCGTAGGCGACCGCGCGCAACAGGGCGATGAGGGTGGTGGGGGTGGCGAGGATCACGCGGTGGTCGATGCCGGCCTCGATCAGGGTCGGGTCCTGCTCCAGCGCGGCGGAGAAGAAGTTCTCGCCGGGCAGGAACAGCACGACGAACTCCGGCGTGTCCTCGAACTGGTCCCAATAGGCCTTGGCGCCGAGCTGGCGCATGTGCTCGCGCACATGGCGGGCGTGGCGGGCCAGCCCGTCCTGGCGGACCGTCTCCTCCGCCCCCTGGATGCCGTCGAGATAGCCGTCCAGCGGCGTCTTGGCGTCCACCACGATGGTCTTGCCGCCGGGCAGCTTCACGGTCAGGTCGGGGCGGAGCCGGCCGCCGGCGGCCTCCACGCTGGTCTGTTCATAGAAGTCGCAATGGTCGAGCATGCCGGCCATCTCGCAGACCCGGCGCAGCTGGATCTCGCCCCAGCGGCCGCGCGCCGCCGGGGTGCGCAGGGCGCGCACGAGGTTGCCGGTTTCGGTGCGCAGCTCCGTCTGCGTCTGGAGGAGGGAGAGCACCTGCTGCTTCAGCCCCTCGTAGGCGCCGGCGCGGCTGCGCTCCATCTCCTGGATCTGGCCGTCCATCTTCTCCAGCGACTGGCGCACCGGGGCGACGATCTCCGAGATGGCCGCCTGCCGCTTGTCGAGATCGCCCTTCGCCTGCTCCTGGAAGCTCGACAGGGTTTCCTTGGCGAGGTCGAGGAAGCTCTGGTTGTTGTGGCGCAGGGCTTCCGCCGACAGGGCCTTGAAGCTGTCCGCCAGCAGGGTCTGCGCCTGCTCCAGCACGGCCAGCTTCTCCGCCGTGGCGGCGCGCTCCTTGTGGAGGGTGGCGGTCAGCTCCGCCCCGCGCTCGCGCAGGTTCGACAGCTCGCCCTGCATGCGGGCGATCTGGTGGTCGCGCTCCTCGATGCCGTCGCGCAGCTCGTACTCGATGCGCTCGGCGACGTCGAGCCGGGCGGCGAGGTCGGCGCGGATCGCCGTCGCCTCGTCCTCCCGCCGCGCCGCGAGGCCGCGCAGGACCAGCGCCGCCAGCAGCGCGCCGACCAGCGCGCCCACCGCTAGCGACAGGCCGTCGAACGCGAACTGCATGCTCATGCCAGCCATAGCCGTGCTTGTGCTCCTGTGTGTCGGAGGGGGAGTCTACAGGAACGGACGGCGAGAACGAAAGGCGAATAGGAACGGGCCGGGAACGGAACCGGCGGGCGCAGATGCTCCGTCCTATCCACTTTCCGCGCTTGCCCGCAACGGTCCTCTGCGCCATACCCAAGGGCATGTCCGACGATTTGCCCCAGCACGGACCGCGCGTCCTGACCGTTCCGCCCGGCGAGGACCGCGAGCGGCTGACCTGCCCGGACTGCGGCTACATCGCCTACCGGAACCCGCTGATCGTCGTCGGCTCGGTCGCGAGCTGGGCCGGGCCAGACGGGGAGGAGCGCATCCTGCTGTGCCGCCGCGCCATCGAGCCGCGCCTGGGCTTCTGGACCCTTCCCGCCGGCTACATGGAGGAGCGGGAGAGCAGCATGGAGGGTGCGGCCCGCGAGGCCTGGGAGGAGGCGCGGGCGCGCATCGAAATCGACTCGCTGCTGGCCGTCTACGACATCCCGCGGATCAGTCAGGTTCAGCTCATCTACCGCGCGCGCCTTCTGTCGCCCGACGTGGCGCCCGGCCCGGAGAGCGAGGAGGTGGCGCTCTTCCGCTGGGAGGAGATCCCCTGGGAGGAGCTGGCCTTCCCGACCGTGCGATGGGCCTTGCGCGAGCACCGGGACCGCCGGGGGCGCAGCGACTACGCCCCCGCCGTCAACCCCACCCCGGACCGGCTGGCCCTGTGGGACCGGATGCTGTGACCGGTCTCCCCTGAACCATTCGGCAGCCCTCACCGTGCCGGGAATTTCGCGACCAGTTCGCGGCTGTCCTGGTCGCGCAGGACGGTCAGCGGCAGCCAGGTGCCGGGCGCCTGGCGGTCCAGCACCTCCGTCAGGTCGGTTGCTTGGCGCAGAGGCGTGCCGGCGGCGGCGGTGACGAGGTCGCCGGGGGCGAGCCCGGCGGCGGCGCCGATGCCGTCCTGCTGGACCGACTGGACGCGCAAACCGCCTTCCTCCATCTCCACGACGATGCCGAGGCGGGGGCCCGAGGGGCTGGTCCCGCCGAACTGCTCCACCCCGAACACGGCGTCGGCCACCCGCCCGTTCAGCTCGTCGCAGGGCCGGTCCTCATCCCAGGGCAGCAGCGCCAGGGAGTCGGGCACGCCCAGCGCCGCCAGTTGATGCGGCACGCCGTGGCGGTTCTCCACATGGCCCATGCCGAGGATGGCGACGACGGTGCGCCCCGTCTCCCGATGGGTGGCGGCGATTCGCTCGGCCATGGCGCGGTCCCAGACGCTCTGCGCCTCGACGAAACGGCGGAAGCGCTCCTCGCTGGTGTCGCTGCCGTGCTGGGCCATGATGGTGGAGAGCCGGTCCAGATAGTCCCGTGGCGGTGGGGCGGGGTCGCCGACCCCCTCCCGCTCGGCGGCGGGGATGGCGGACCATCCCTCCTTCCCGGTGCGCGCCACCAGCGAGCGTTCGACGTTCAGCGCCACCAGCGGCAGCCGGTTCATACGGGCGAAATGGAGGATCGGCAGGTAGAGCTGCGGGTCGAAACCCCAGAGCCTGGCCCAGTCGCTCTCCTTCAGGAACCGCGATTCGTCCGTGACCCCCGCGCTCCAGCGGTCGAGCGCCGGCTGGACGCGGCGGGGCAGCATCTCCAGCCCGACGGCGAGCTTCGGGTTCAGCGCGTGGATGGCCGCCAGCGTGTGAAGCTGCCAGCGGTGGTGTTCGGGGCTGTCATGCTGTTCGCCCAGAAGAACGGCCGGGGCCGAGGCCGCACGCCGGAGCAGGGCGCCGCCATCGACCGGCTTGCCGTCGGCGTCGGCCCAGAGGCCCGGCGCGACGCAGGATGCCTCCTGCGCGTCCGGCTCGTTCCCGGCGGGCGCGTGCGTGCTCGCCAGCCCCGGACCGGCCGAGGCGCAGCCCGCGAGAAGCAGAAGGGCGAGCAGTCTCGGCAGCATCGGCATCCCTCCCATCGGCATCCTCCCAAGTGAACCCGGCCCTCTTGCGGAGCCCTTTCCCGGAACGGCTCCCTCCGGCGGCCCGGAACGGAGCGGTGGGTTCCAGAAGGTTGGGCGCGCCGAGGCGTTGGTCAACGGGGCGCTTCAACCGGTACGCGCTGGCGCGGACGGCGCCGGCGCGCTAGCATGCGCCATCATGCCGCATCGCAAGACCGTCATCCTGACCGGCGCCAGCCGGGGCATCGGACACGCCACCGTCCAGCGCTTCAGCGCGGAAGGCTGGCGGGTCATCTCCTGCTCGCGGGAGGACGTGCCGGCCCATTGCCGGCGCGACCCCAACTGGACGCACCACATCCCGGCCGACCTCTCCGACCCGGCCAGCCGCGCCAATTTCGTCGAGGAGGCCCTGCGCGCGCTTGAGGGCGAGCCCCTACACGGGCTGGTCAACAACGCGGGCATCTCGCCCAAGACCCCGATCAAGGAGCGGCTCGGCTGCCTGAACGGCGACATCGCCGGCTGGTACCGGGTGTTCGAGCTGAACTTCTTCGCGCCGCTGGTGCTGTCGCGCGGGCTGGCCGCACCGCTCGCCAGGGGGAAGGGGGCCATCGTCAACGTCACCTCCATCGCCGGCCACGCCGTCCACCCCTTCGCCGGTTCCGCCTACTCCACCAGCAAGGCGGCCCTGTCGGGCCTGACCCGCGAGATGGCGGTGGAGTTCGCGGAGATCGGCGTGCGCGTCAACGCCGTGGCGCCCGGCGAGATCGAGACCGCCATGACCGGTCCGGAATACGACGTGCTCATCCCCCGCATCCCCATGAAGCGCATGGGCACGCCGGAGGATGTGGCGGCGGTCGTCTATTACCTCTGCGGCCCGGACTCGCAATACGTCAACGGAACCGAGATCTTCATCACCGGCGGCCAGCACCTGTTCTGAGCGTCCGACGTCGGCGGGGCGCCGCCGGCCCGGCGGAACGACTCCGCAAACTTCAGGTTGATGAGCATGGGTTCGCGTCCGCACGGGTGAGACCAGGGTGCGGTGCGGAGACCATGTCGCGCGTGACGGGAAAACTGCGGTGGCGCGGGCGCTCCGGTCGTGCGATAACGGCATGGACCATTATGTCGCGTGCGATTCAGTGCAGCCGGTCATGGCCGGCGGGGTGGAGGGACTTCAGACATGGCCGACGATTCCCTGAGACTCGATGAGTTTCTGTGTTTCGCCATCCACTCGACGGCGCACGCCATCAACCGCGCCACCAAACCGATGCTGGACCAGATGGGGCTGACCTACCCGCAGTATCTCGTCATGGTCGTGCTGTGGGGCAAGGACGACCAGACGGTGGGCGGCATCGGCGAGAAGCTGTTCCTGGAATCCAGCACGCTGACGCCCCTGCTGAAGCGGCTGGAGGCCGCCGGCTACGTCCAGCGCTCCCGCGATCCCAGCGACGAACGGCAGGTGCGGGTACGGCTGACCGACAAAGGCCGGGAACTCCACTGCCGGGCGGGCTGCATTCCCGACTGGTTCCGCGAGGCCTTCGACGGTGACATGGACGAGGCGCGCGAACTCAAGAGCCGCATCGTGCAACTGCGCGAGCGGGTGCTGCGCCATCCGGAGTGAGGCTCCGGTCCGGCGGGAAGCCTCCCGGCGCGGGTTGTTGAGGCACGGGCTTCAGAATGGACAGGCCGCGATGTGTCGCGGCCTTTTTTCTTGCGGGCCTTTCTTGCCCGCCGGTTCGGCGCCGGCAGGTTCATGCCCGCGTATGAAGAGGCAAAACATGGAGCGGAAAGACGCTTCACCGCAGAAATGCAATGACTTGATCATTCAGCGATGCGCTCCTTCTAATTGGGCGCAAAACCGCTTCGTGCCACCAACCTCAAGTTACGGGCGTTTTGTTCTATCCATTTCGAAATAATTCGTGAAGTAAGGCAACAAAAACGTCATACCGCCCGGAATAATAATCATTTCTTTTCGCAAAAATTTGATCCAAATCATTGGCACCCCCGTAAAGGGGGGTAAGCTGCCGGCGTTGCCTGCCGCGCGCTTTGGCAACAGGCTTATTTCGGGGGAATTCCATGGTGGACCGGTCCGCTGCCGACATGACGAACAAGCGCCTTTCCGTGTTCCAGGTGAGCGAGGCCGATCTCCAGCTGCTGGCGCGGCACAGGGACTTTGCCGAGAAGCGGCTGCCCGCTCTCATCGAATCCTGGCATGAGCGCTTTTCCGATTGGCCGGAGATCCAGGCGACGCTGCGCATCCCCTCGGTGCACGCCGTCCGCGTCCGGCATTGGGTTCTCGCCGCGTCGGGCAAGCTGGACGATGCCTTCCTGGAGTCCGCGAACCGGCTCGCCAGGGCTTTCTACGAGCATGGGGTTCCGGCCTACGCCGTGTCGATCTGCCACTCCATCGTCATGAGGGGTGTGATCGAGGAACTTCAGCTCGACGCTCCCGCACGGGGCCTGTTCGGGCGCCGCGAGGCGGAGGAAAAGGCGGCGCTGCGCCGGGCGCTCAGCAAGGTGGTGTGGCTCGACCTGGAGCTGCTGCTGGAGACCTACGCGACGGCCGAAGCCGAGAGCAAGCGCAAGATCGCGCACCGGATTGCCGAGGATCTGGAAGGCAGCATCAAGTCCGTCATCCAGAACACGGCCTCGGCCACCAGCCAGATGCAGGGCAACGCCCAGCGCATGACGCAGATCGCGGAGACCACCAGCCGCCAGTCGGAGGAGGTGAGCGGCGCCGCCGCGCAGGCCTCCATGAACGTGCAGACCGTGGCCGCCGCAGCCGAGCAGCTCACCGCCTCCATTTCCGAGATCGCGCGCAACGTCAGCCAATCCTCGCAGATCGCCAGCTCAGCCGTTGTCGAGGCGGAGCGGACCAACGCGACGGTCAGCGGGCTCGTCGAGGCGGCCAAGCGCATCGACGAGGTCGTCAGCCTGATCCACAACATCGCCAGCCAGACGAACCTGCTGGCGCTGAACGCAACCATCGAGGCGGCGCGCGCGGGCGAGGCCGGCAAGGGCTTCGCCGTCGTCGCCAGCGAGGTGAAGAACCTCGCGAACCAGACCGCCAAGGCGACCGAGGAGATCTCCAGCCAGATCGCCGCCATGCAGCAGGCCGCGCGCGACTCCGCCCAGGCGATCGGCAGCGTCGGCAACACCATCACCCGGATCAACGCCATCGTCACCAACGTCGCCGCAGCCGTCGAGGAACAGGCCGCCTCGACGGAGGAGATCGCACGCAACGTCCAGGAAGCGGCGACGGGAACCGAGCGCGTCAACCGCACCATCGGCGACGTCACCCAGGGCGCCACGGAGACCGGGGCCATCGCCGAGGAGGTCCTGCAGGCCGCCGACCTGCTGCGCAAGGACGCCGACACTCTGAGCGGCGAGGTCGATGCCTTCCTCACGCGCATCCGCGCCGCCTGACGCACTGCCAGTTAAGACCGGGTTCGGAAAATTCCGACCTCCGAACCTGGTACAGGGCCGCGACTGCGGCCCCGCGCCCCGCCCCCCGCGCCACGGGGCGCGGAAGTCCTGACCACAGGTCGGGACGTCATGAAAATCGTATAGGACCGTGAGGAAGGGGGGAGCCGAAGGGCTCCCCTTTTTCATTTCGCCGTGCGTCGGTTCGGCTCCAGAACGCGCGCACTATGCGGTGCAGGCGGTCGTTCGAAGATTGCCGCGATGCCGACGGTTCCTTGCCCTCGTCTGTCGTACGACGAGAAAAACTTTGAGGGTGAGGTGGAGGGGTGTGAGGTTTCCCTTCCACCATGAAAAGAAAAAGTCGGTATTTGATACAAATCAAGGGCGATCAGGGTGCGGGTGTCATGCTAGGGTTATATGAAACAAGGCGTAGCTCTGCTCATGGCATATGCCGTGTCGGCGGAGCGCCGCAACCATGGAGGGCGCCCTTGATCCGCTGGTTCGTCAATCAACGCCTGCTCACGAAGATCCTGTTTCCGGTCGCCCTCCTGGCCGCCGTCGTCGGCGTGATCGCCTGGACGGCCGTGACGCGGGTCTCCGCCCTTGACGATGTGACGCGCGAAGCCGTCAGCATGGTCGCCGAACGCCGGGCGCAGATGCTGGACGTCGGCCGCCAACTCAACGCCGCGACGGTCGCGGAGAAGAACGTCATCCTCGAGACCCGCGACAGCGAGATGCGGGCCTACGCCGACCAGTTCCGCGAAGCGCGGACCTCGGCGGAGGCGATCATCGCAACGCTCGGGGCGACCGCGAACACGGACCAGCGCCGGGAGACGGCGCGCACCCTTCAGACGCTGCTCGGCGCCTACTTCGCCGCGGCGGACAAGGTCATCGCGGTCGGCTTGCAGAACCGGCTCGAGGAAGCCTTCAGGATCAGCGCCGAAGAGGCCGGTCCCGCCCGCCGCAAGGCCGTGGAGTTCATCGAGCAGCGCGTCGATGCGAACCGGAAGAACATGGCGGAGATGGTCGAGCGCACCGGGGCGATGGCGGTCGACACCAGGGATGCCGTGCTGATCACCTCCGTCACGGGCCTCCTGCTCGGGCTGGGGCTGACGCTGCTGATCGTCGTCCGGCTCATCGCCCGGCCGCTGACGGGCATCACGGCCGCGATGGGGCAACTCGCCCAGGGCGACCTCGACACCGCCGTCCAGGGCTGCGACCGCAAGGACGAGGTCGGTTCGCTCGCCCGCTCGCTCCAGGTCTTCAAGGACAACGGGATCGAGATGCAGCGCCTCCAGCATGAGCAGGAGGAGCAGAAAGCGCGGGCCGAAGCGCAGCGCAAGGCCGAACTGGCGCAGCTCGCGGCGAACTTCGAGCACAGCGTCCAAGGGATCGTGCAAACGGTGGCCGCATCCGCGACGCAGATGCAGGGTGCGGCGACGTCGCTGTCCTCTTCCGCCGCCCAGGCGAGCAGCCAGGCGACCGCCGTCGCCGCCGCGTCGGAGCAGTCCTCGGCCAACGTGCAGACGGTCGCCGCCGCGACCGAGGAGCTGGCCGCCTCCATCCTGGAGATCGGCCGTCAGGTCTCCACCCAGACCCGCATCAGCGGCGAGGCCGTGCGGGAGGCCGAACGGACGCAGAGCAGCATGCAGGGCCTCGTCGATGCCGCCTATCAGATCGGTGAGGTGGTCGGGCTGATCAACTCCATCGCCGGCCAGACGAACCTGCTGGCGCTGAACGCCACCATCGAGGCGGCGCGCGCCGGCGAGGCCGGCAAGGGCTTCGCCGTCGTCGCCAGCGAGGTCAAGGCGCTGGCCAATCAGACCGCGAAGGCGACCGAGGAGATCCAGTCCAAGGTGAAGGAGATCCAGGGGGCGACCGGCGGCGTGCAGGGAGCGATCGCGAACATCGGCCGGACGATCGGCGAGCTGAACGAGATCGCGACGGGCATCGCCGCGGCCATCGAGGAGCAGAACGCCGCGACCGGCGAGATCTCCGGCAACGTCGCCCAGGCGGCGCGCGGGGCGGAGGAGGTCAACCTCAACATCACCGGCGTGACCCAGGCCGCGACCGAGACCGGCTCCGCCGCCACCCAGGTGCTGGGCACCGCCAACAGCCTCGCCGAGGAGGCCGAGCGGCTGAAGGCCGAGGTCGGCAACTTCCTCGCCACCGTCCGCGCCGCCTGACCGGCAGGGCAGGGCCGGAAACGAAGAGGGGGAGCCGCGAGGCTCCCCCTTTTTCATGGCGATGGCGTCGTGGCGACGTTGTCGTTGCAAGGTCCGCCGTGACGGAAGCGGCGCCTCAGCCGAGATTGTGCTTGGCGACCACGGCCGCGAAATCCTCGCCGAAATGCTCGCCGGTGCGGATGACGGACACGCCCGGCGGGATTTCCTTCAGGGCGGGGTTGTCGAGGTTCAGCGAGGTCAGCAGCGCCATCGGCACGTCGCGGGTGACGCTCATGGCACGCAGGCCGCGGATGAGGTCGAGACCCGACAGCCCGTCCATCACCATCGAGGCGATCACCATGTCCGGTGGCACCCGGACGGCGAGGCTGATCGACTCGATCGGGTCGCCGACCGTCACGGTGCGGTAGCCGCAGGCCGCCATCTCCGTGCCGAGCTTGCGGGCGACCACCTTGGACGGCGTGACCAGCATGATTTCGACGTTGCGGATCTCGACGTCCGTCACCTCGAACTGGTAGCGGACGGGCAGGGCGCGGATGATCTGGTTGGTTTCGGCGAGCTGCGGCTGCTCCGCCCGGTCGACCAGCTGGGCGATGCGATCGAGGAAGATGTGCAGGTCGGCCAGCTTGCGGTCGTCGAGCCGGGGAACGCCGGCGAGATAGTCCTCCAGCCGGTGCGCCACGAGGCTGACGGCCGGGAAGCCGAAGGACGTGCCCATGCCCTTGAGGTTGTGCGTCTCGAGCCGGAGCAGGCCGAGGACCTCCGCGTCGGCGCGCAGGCCCTTCTCGGCGTCGCTCACCGCCCGGTTCATCGTCTCCAGTCGGTCTCGCGCGTCATCGACGAACTCGATGCGGAGTTGCGCTTCCAAATCGTCGGGCGAGGCGAGCACGGTCATGGGCGGATCCGGGTTGGCGCTTTCGGGAGGGATGTACTCCCAAGGCTACCCACAACCTGTTAAGAAATCTTTCCGGAGGCGGCGGTCATTCCCTTGTTTGACGCCGTGTCCTCAGATCCGCGCCAGCAGGCTGTTGAACCAGGCGAGCCGCTGCTCGGCCTGGGCGATGTCATGCTCCAGCCATTCGGTGAAATGACCTTCGGCCTCCGCCTTGGCCTCGGTGCGCTTCAGGTCGCCGAGCCGGGCCAGCTCCGTCTCGTGCAGCGAGGCCAGATGGTCGATCTGGTCCTTCTGCGCCTCGGTGTCGAGAAGATGCAGAAAGCGCAGCTTCAAGCCGATCACGAGCTTGTTCAGACCGTCGGCCGAGGGCGCGCGCACGTTGGCGCGCATCAGCGTGTCGAACTCCGTCCGACCGGGCGGGGTGGCGTGGAGCAGGGCGTTGTCTTCCATGCCCGTGCCGTCCAGCGCCTCGATCAGCCCCTCATAGCGCAGCATCTCCAGCGAGGTGCCCATGAGGTCGAGCGACGGGCCGGCGATGCGGTCGAGGAAATGGCGGACCGAGGAGGCCAGGTCGGCGTAGCGCTGCGGCCCGTTCTGGATCAGCGTCCCCAGAACGGCGAGGCGGACGGCCTCCTTCGGCATCAGCGAATTGTCGCGGTACATGGTGGACTCCCTTCCGGCGCCGCCCGCCTGGCGGCGGGGCATGACGATTCCGTCCGCTGAAGGTAAGGCGTCGGGGCGCCTTAGTCCAGATGGCTGAAAGGCACGGATGGATGGGGCCGGCGGCGGAAGCGGGAACGCGGGCGGGCGGGGGCTGTTGTTTCGGGGGAGACGTCATCTCGACAAGAATCGAAGGGAGACCACCGTGACCAAGCTTGCCGCGATCGCCGCCGTCATGGCGCTGGGCCTCGCGCCGGCCGCGCTGGCCCAGAGCCAGGGCCAGCTGGAGGCCCAGCAGGCCCCCGTGCAGCGGACCGCGCCGGAGGACACCCATGGGACGGGCATGGACGGCTACCGGGGAGCGGAAAAGGGTGTGGGCGAACAGCATGGCGGGCCGTCCGGCGACCGGCTGGCGTCGCCCGCCGACCCGAACTACACCCCGCCGCCGGGCCAGGGCAACCGCATGGGGTCCTCGGACAACGGCACCGCCTCCACCAACGCCAAGACGCAAGAGTCGCTGAACGAGGACCGCGAGCGTCCGCAGACGGCGGAGGAGCCGTCGAACGACCCCGGCGAGAACGACCGGCTGTACCGCGTCGATCCGGGCGACCGCACCCAGATCAAGCCGGCCGACGACGCGTCCGCCAACCCGAAGCCGGACTCGTCCAAGTAAGAAGGGGCCAAGTGCGGCGGGAGGTTCAGGCCGCCAGCCGCAGGTCCAGCCGGCTCCAGACGTCGAGGAGCGCGTCCACGAGGCGCGCCATCTCGGCGTCGCCGTGCAGCGGGGTCGGCGTGAAGCGCAGCCGCTCCGTGCCGCGCGGCACGGTCGGGTAGTTGATGGGCTGCACGTAGATGCCGTGGCGCTCCATCAGCTCGTCCGTGGCCTGTTTGCAGCGGCGCGGGTCGCCGACCATCACCGGCACGATGTGGCTGACCGACGGCATGACCGGCAGCCCCGCCTCGCCCAGCATGCGCTTCAGCGTCGCGGCGCGCTCCTGATGGCGCTCGCGCTCCGCCTGGCTGTTGCGCAGGTGGCGGACGCTGGCCAGCGCGCCGGCGGCGAGCACCGGCGACAGCGAGGTCGAGAAGATGAAGCCGGCCGCGAAGCTGCGGATGCAGTCGATCAGCGCGTTCGAGCCGGTGATGTAGCCGCCCTGCACGCCGAAGGCCTTGCCCAGCGTCCCCTCGATGATCGTCAGCCGGTCCGCCGCGCCGTCACGCTCGGAAACGCCGCCGCCCTGGGCGCCGTACATGCCGACCGCGTGGACCTCGTCGATGTAGGTCAGCGCGCCGTGCTTCTCCGCGACGTCGCAGATGTCGTGGATGGGCGCGATGTCCCCGTCCATCGAATAGACGCTCTCGAAGGCCACGACCTTGGGCCGGTCCGGCGAGATCTGCGACAGCAGCTCGTCCAGATGCTTGGGGTCGTTGTGGCGGAAGATGTGCTTCTCGGCGCCGCTGTTGCGGATGCCCGTGATCATGGAATTGTGGTTCAGCGCGTCCGACAGGATGACGCAGCCCGGCAGGATCTTGCCCAGCGTGGTCAGCGTCGCGTCGTTGGACACGTAGCCGGACGTGAAGAGGAGCGCCCCCTCCTTGCCGTGCAGCTCGGCCAGTTCGCGCTCCAGCAGCACATGGTAGTTGTTGGTGCCGGAGATGTTGCGCGTGCCGCCGGCCCCGGCCCCGACCTCGTCCAGCGCCCGGTGCATCGCCGAGAGCACCGCCTCGTGCTGGCCCATGCCGAGATAGTCGTTGGAGCACCAGACGGTCACCTCGCGTTCGGCGCCAGTGCAGTCGCGGCAGACGGCCTTCGGAAAACTTCCCGCCCGGCGTTCCAGGTTGGCGAACACCCGGTATCGGCCCTCGTTCTTGAGGGCGGCGATCTGGGTGCGGAAGAAGTTCTCGTAATCCATGGCTCTGTCCGTTCGCGATGCTGCGCGGGTGCTTCCGGCCCGCGGAAGGGCCGTGCGGCGCGTCCTGTCCTTCGGCTTTACCGATGCCGGCCAAGGGGCCTACGGCCTTTCGGCCGATGGCTCGCCGGCCTTCGGAAGATGGCATGATCGCATGTGGGTTTCCACCCGGCATTGATCGAAATCAGGGGTGCGGCCGGACCGCTTTTCTCATCCGGCCGCACCCGCGGGAGCTTACGGCTTCAGCACGGGAAGGGCGGCGTCCAGCGCGCGGCCGAGCCGGTCGAACATGTCCTCCACGTCGCTCTCCGTCGCGATCAGCGGCGGGCAGAGCGCCACCGCGTCGCCCATGGCGCGGGCGATCAACCCGTTCTCCTGGCACAGGGAATTGACCACGGCGCCGGCCCGGCCGGGCGGATCGAAGGGCGTCTTGCCGGCCTTGTCGGCGACGATCTCGACCGCACCCACGAGGCCGATGCCGCGCGCCTCCCCGACCAGCGGATGGGCCCCCAGCGCCTTGAGCCGGCGCTGGAAGACCGGCGCCACGGAGCCGACGTGGGACACTATGTCGCGCTCCTCGTAGATCTTCAGCGTCTCAAGCGCCACCGCCGCCGCCACGGGGTGGGCGGAGTAGGTGTAGCCGTGGCCGAAGGTGCCGATCTTGCGGCTCTCGTCCAGGCAGGCCTGGTAGATCTTCTCATTGACCATCACGGCGGAGATCGGCAGGTAGCCGGCCGACAGCTGCTTGGCGCAGGTCAGGATGTCCGGCTGCATGTCCATGGTCTGGGAGCCCCAGAAGCGGCCGGTGCGCCCGAAGCCGCAGATGACCTCGTCGGCGATCAGCAGCACGTCGTACTTCTTCAGCACCGCCTGGACCTTCGCCATGTAGGTCGCCGGCGGCACGATGACGCCGCCGGCCCCCATGACCGGCTCCGCGAACATGGCGGCCACCGTGTCCGGCCCCTCGGCCAGGATGGTGGCTTCCAGGTTGGCGGCGAGGCGGGTGGCGAAATCCTCTTCGCTCTCGCCCGGCTCGGCGAAGCGGTAATGGTGCGGGCAGTCCACATGCATGATGCGCGCGATCGGCAGGTCGAAGTCGCGGTGGTTGTTCGGCAGCCCGGTGAGGCTGGCCGAGGCGACGGTGACGCCGTGATAGGCCTTGATCCGGGAGAGGATCTTCTTCTTCTCGGGGCGGCCGAGCGCGTTGTTGTAGTACCAGATCAGCTTGACGGCGGTGTCGTTCGCCTCCGAACCGGAATTGGCGAAGAACACCTTCGACATCGGCACCGGCGCCAGCCTGATCAGCGCCTCGGCGAGGTCGATGCCAGGCTCGTGCGACTTGTGGGTGAAGGTGTGATATGTGGCCAGCTTGCGCATCTGCCGCGCCGCCGCCTCGACCAGCCGCTCCTCGCCCCAGCCGAGCGAGGCGCACCACAGGCTGGCCATGCCCTCGATGTATTCCTTGCCGGCGTCGTCGTAGACGCGGATGCCCTGGCCCCGGTCGATGATCATCGGCCCCTGCGTCTCGTGCAGGTCGAGATTCGTGTAGGGGTGCAGGAAATAGGCCTTGTCGCGGCTCGCCGCGGAGTTGCCGGCCGCGGTGGCCGTCAGATCGTTCACGCCAGTCATGATTGTTTCGCCCCGTTCTGTTCCAGCCGGCTTCGCCGCGTGACTTGTTCTCGTCGAACGGACTTCTTCGGGCGGCCGTCATCAACCATAACCCCGCCGGCTTCGCCCGACAAAGCTTCGCCGGGAGCATTGCGGCTATGCGCCGTGGCGTCCGGGCCACTTGGGCCGGCGCCCGCAAGGCCGCTCTGGACGGGGTGCCGCCGCCGGGCTATCCGGTGGGGAGGGGCGTCGGGAGGACGGCCCCGAACCAGGGAGGAGGCCGGCCTTGTACACGCTCTACGCCATGCCCAGCAGCGCCGCCATGGCGCCCCACATCCTGCTGCGCGAGATCGGCGCGCCCTTCGAACTGAGGATGCTCGACCGGCAACGCGGCGAGCACAAGGAGCCCGGCTATCTGGCGCTGAACCCGAACGGGCGCGTGCCAACGCTGCTGGACGGCGACCTGGTTCTGTACGAGGCGGCGGCGATCTGCCTGCATCTCGCCGACCGGCATCCGGACGCCGGGCTGGCGCCGGCGCCCGGCACGCCCGAGCGGGCAGACCTCTACAAGTGGCTGGTTCATCTGACGAACACCGTACAAGCCGACATGCTGCTGTACTTCTACCCGCAGCGCTACGTGTCGGGTGCCGAGGCGGAGGCCGCCTTCAAGGCCGGGGCGGAGGCGCGCATCGCCGCGCATTTCGACCGGCTGGACCAGGAACTCGCCGGGAAGGACTATCTGGTGGGAGGCCGCTACGGCGTGGCCGACGCCTTCCTTTTCATGCTGGCGCGCTGGACCCGCTTCATGGCCCGGCCGGCCCGCGGCCGGGTCAATTTCGGCCCTTACCTCGCCCGCATCCTGGAGCGCCCGGCCGTGCGGGAGAGCTTCGCCGCCGAGGGGCTGAGCGATCCCTACTACTGATCGGTTGCGGGGGTTTGTCGAACGGGGTGTGCCGGGGCGTTTCGCACCGGCATGACCGGCATGACCGGCAAAGCCGCCAATCGCGCCATGCGCAAACAGATAAACAGCCCGCCTTCCTGGGGAAGGGGCTGCATATCCGTGCGGGCCGTTTTCTTGTTTCTTTGTCGCTGCTGTTGCGCAGCACGTCCTTGTTGGACGTTTCCTCCCTAGCCTTGGGCCGCTGAAGACAAGCTAACGCCGTCCGGCTTTTGATGCAAGGGCAAATTGCTGGAGTCCCAAACAAATTTTCTGTCCCGCTTCCGTTTGGCGGCCGTTCCGTTCATGAGCGGGAGCGCACGAGCCCGACAGGGAGATGAATGGGCTGTAAGGCGGGCGTAACGTGGATGTCAGGATTCAAACATAATCAGTGAAACGAACTGTTAAAGATTGCGTCCTATCCTGCTTCCTGGAACGGGGATGGCCGCGTCGGCGGGCGTCGCCCACGCAACACCGCCGGAGGGGATGCGCGATGGAAAGCTTCTCGATGTCCGTCAAGGAATGGGGCCTTCACACCGTCCTGCACAGGGATCTATCGGTCGCCGAGGCGGGCCGGCTGTCCGCCCTGCTGGAGGACGCCGCGGGCGGCTTCATCGCGTCGGGGCGCCGGTGCAACCTTATCGTCGATCTCCGGGGGACGGAGGCCGGTCATGTCCACTCCCCGCATGTTGCGGCACTCTTCGCCGTCCTGAAGCGGGCGGAAGGCGCCCGCTGCTCGCTGATCGTCCATGGGCTGCCGCAGAGCGCCGCGCTGGAACGCGCCGCGCTGGACCGGGGCCTGTCCGCAGGGTTGCGGGTCTTCGCGGGCGACGGCCGTGACCGGGCGGCGGTCGCCGCCGCCTACAAATGGGCTCTGGACGGCACCGAGCCCTGCCGGCCTGCCAAGGGCGAGATCCTGCCCTTCATCGCAGCCGCCACGGTGCGCCGCGCGGCGCTCCCGGTGCAAGGGCTGCGCCGGGCCTCCTGACCTCCCGGCCCTTCGGCTTCCGAACAAAAATTCTGAACACAAACCATGAGCCCGGCGGTGAGCACCGCCGGGTTCGTGGCTTTTGTGCCCCGAAGTTCCGAATGGCGAAGTCTGGGGCCGGATTCCCGTTGCCGCAAAAACCGACAATGTGTAGTGTATACATTGAACATCGATTGAGGCGGCGGAAGGGCGGATCATGGCGGGCAGGCTTGCGGGAAAGCGCGCCTTCGTCACCGGGGCGGGGCAGGGCATTGGGCGGGCCATCGCGCTGGCCTTCGCGGCGGAGGGCGCGTCGGTCGTCGCCGCGAGCCGCACCCTGTCCAAGATGGAGGATCTGCCCGGACTCGATCCGGCGATCACGCCCGTGGCGCTGGACGTCACCGACGGCCCGGCGGTGGCCCGCGCCGTCGCGGCGGCCGGGGCGCTCGACATCCTCGTCAACGGCGCCGGCTGGGTCCAGAACGGGACCATCCTGGACTGCTCGCCGGAGGATTGGGCACGCAGCCTCGACCAGAACGTCACCTCGATGTACCACACCATCCGGGCGGCGCTGCCGGGCATGCTGGAGCGGCGGAGCGGGGCGATCGTCAACGTCGCCTCGGTCGCCTCCAGCCTGACGGGCGTGCCGAACCGCGCCGCCTACGGAACCGCCAAGGCGGCGGTGATCGGGCTGACCAAGGCGGTGGCCCGCGACTTCATCGGGTCGGGCGTCCGCTGCAACGCGCTCTGCCCGGGCACGACCCATTCGCCCTCGCTGGAGGACCGCATCCAGGCGAGCCCCGATCCCGAGGCGATGCGCGCCCAGTTCATCGCGCGCCAGCCGATGGGGCGGCTCGGCACGGTGGAGGAGATGGCCGCCGCGGCCGTCTTCCTGTCCGGCGCCGAATCGGGTTTCATGACGGGACACACACTCGTTATCGACGGAGGCCAGACGCTGTGACCGGAACCGAAAAGCCGCAATCCTCCCCACCCAACGTGCTGCGTTACGACGCCGCCGCACTCGACTCCTTCTGCCGTGCGGTGTTCCTGGCGGCAGGGGCGGACCAGGCGACGGCGGACGCCGCGACTCGCGCGATGATGCACGGCTCCAGCCTGGGGGTGGACAGCCACGGCGTGCGGCTGCTGATGCATTACGTGACGGTGATGACGCAAGGGCGGGTCAACCCGCGCCCGAACCTGCGCTTCGTCACGGAGTTCGGCGCCGTCGCCACGCTGGACGCCGACGACGCGCACGGGGCACTCGGCGCCTACCGGGCGCAGGAGAAGGCGGTCGAGCTGGCGGGGACCTTCGGCATCGGCGCGGTCGCCGTGCGCAACAACTCGCATTTCGGACCGGCGGGCGCCTACGCGCTGGCCGCAGCGGAAGCCGGCTGCATCGGCATGGCCTTCTGCAATTCCGACAGCTTCATGCGGCTGCATGACGGGGCCGAGCGCTTCCACGGCACCAACCCCATCGCCGTCGGCGTGCCCGTGGAGGGCGAGCGTCCCTGGCTGTTCGACATGGCGACCAGCGCCGTGCCCTACAACCGCGTGCAGCTCTACCGCAGCCTCGGCCGGACCCTGCCGGCGGGCGTGGCGTCGGACGAGAACGGCGTGGACACGACCGACCCCGAGAAGGCGGAAATGCTGGCCCCGCTCGGCGGCGAGATCGGCTTCAAGGGCGCCGGACTCGCCGGCATGGTGGAGATCCTGAGCGCCGTTCTGACCGGCATGAAGCTGAGCTTCGACATCCTGCCGATGCCCGGCCCGGACATGAGCACCCCGCGCGGCATGGGCGCCTTCGTCATGGCGATCCGGCCGGAGGCCTTCCTGACCAAGGCGGAGTTCCAGGGCGGCATGGCCCGCTACCTGGAGCGGCTGCGCGGCTCGCGCACCCTGCCGGGCAAGACCGTCATGGCCCCCGGCGACCGCGAATGGGCGGAAGCCGACCACCGCCGGCAACAGGGCATCCCCATCGACCCGACGACGGTGGAGGCCTTCGCCCAGCTCGGGCAGCGCTACGGCCTTCAGGTCCCCAGCCCGAAGGGCTGAGGGCCGGTTGCAAGAAGACCTCAGGCGCGGAGCAACCGCGCCGGACATGCAAGGAAGCCCGCACCTTTCCCCGCCCGGTCCGCCGGAGGGGGAGAGGCCGGCCTTCAGGGAGGAAGCATGACCACACGGCGCCTCGACACGGCCATGGCCGGCCGGTGACCGGCGGTTCCTCCGACCGCATCGACCCCACAACGCGAGTTCTTGAAAACGCGAGTTCTTGAAAAGGAGCGGATCATGGCACGGTTCGGCAACACTCTCCTCTCCGTCTGCGCGGCGCTCGGCCTGCTGGCCGCTGCCGGCGGGGCGGCCCAGGCGCAGGAGAAGTTCACCCTGCGCTTCAACCACGTGCTCGCCCCGAACGAGCCCTTCCACAAGGGCTTCGTCAACTGGGCCAAGCGCGTCGAGGAGCGCACCAAGGGCGGCCTTCGCATCGACGTCTTCCACAGCGCCCAACTGGGCGTGGAGGAGGACATCATCGAGCAGATGCGCCAGGGCGCCAACGTCGGCCAGAACACGGACGCGGCGCGGCTCGGCACCTACGTCCCCGGCCTCGCCGTCGTGAACGGCCCCTATTTCGTCGAGACGCTCGATGAGGTCGGCAAGCTGGCCCAGGCCCCGACCATGGTGAAGTGGCAGGAGGAGCTGGCGGAGAAGCACGGGCTGAAGGTCGTCTGCTTCAACTGGGTCCAGGGCGCCCGGCATTTCTTCACGAACAAGCCGATCAAGACCCCGCAGGACCTCAGCGGGATGCGCGTCCGCACGCCGCCGGCCCCGATCTGGCAGGAATCCATCCGCGCGCTCGGCGCCTCGCCGGTGGCGATGCCCTTCGGCGACATGTATCCCGCCCTCCAGCAGCAGGCCATCGACGGGGTCGAGCTGGTCTACAACAACATTCCCGGCGGCCGCTTCTACGAAGTGCTGCAATACGCCAACGAGACCAAGCACATCACCCTGATCAACTTCGAGGTGATCAGCGCCGCCTTCTTCAACAAGCTGCCCAAGGACTACCAGACGGCGCTGGTCGAGGAATGCACGAAGGCCGGCGAGGAAACCTCCCGCAACATCCAGGAGCTGGAGGCCAAGACCAAGGAGCAGATCACCTCGCGCGGCATGACCATCGTCAAGGACGTGGACCTCGCCGCCTTCCGCACGGCGGGCGAGCAGGCCTACAAGAAGCTGAACCTCAGCGACGCCAAGGCCGCCGTCTACAAGGAAATCGGCAAGTAAACACCCGCCGGGACCGGGGAGAGAACCGCGAAGGGAGCGCGAAATGACGAGCTTCTATCGATATCTGTGCAAGGCGGAGGCCGTCGTCGCGGGCCTCTTCCTGGTCCTGATGGTCGTGCTGATATTCTGCGGCGGCGTCGCCCGCCTGATGCATTACCCGATCAATTGGGCGAACGACGTCGCCACCTGCCTGTTCGCCTGGGCCTGCTTCCTGTGCGCCGACATCGCCTGGCGGCGCGACAGCCTGATGTCCATCGACCTGCTGACCGCCCGCGCCTCGCCGGGGGTGCGCCGCGCGGTCGCGACGCTCAACCACGCGATCATCGCGCTGTTCCTGGTCTTCCTGATCGTCGCCGGGGTCTGGCTGTCCTGGACCAGCCGGGCGCGCAGCTTCCAGGGCATCCCGGAGATCAGCTACAGCTGGGTGACCATGAGCCTGCCGGTGGGTGCGGCCCTGCTGCTGATCACCTGCATCGGCAAGATGCGGCGGGAGTTCCAGGGTGGGGCGGGGCTGCACGAGGGCGGCTTGAAGACGGAGAACGCGTGATGCTGCTGGTTGCCATCGGATTCGCCGTCTTCGTCCTGATGGGCATGCCCGTGGCCTTCGCCATCGGTATCTCCGGCGCGCTGTTCTTCCTGCAGAACCCGGACCTGCCCTTCACCATCCCGGTGCAGGTCACGATCTCGCAGACGCAGAACTTCGCGCTGCTGGCCATCCCGCTCTTCATCATCGCCGGCAACTTCATGAACAAGTCCGGCATCACCGAACAGCTGCTCAACCTCGCCTCGGTCATCACCGGGCGCTGGAAGGGCGGGCTGGCCCAGGTGTCCATCGCGCTGTCGGCGCTGATGGGCGGCGTGTCGGGATCGGCCATCGCCGACGCGGCGATGCAGGCGCGCATGCTCGGCGACGGCATGATGAAGCGCGGCATGACCAAGGGCTTCGCGGCGGGCATCATCGCCTTCGGGTCGGTGCTGACGCCGGTCATCCCGCCGGGCATCGGCATGATCCTCTACGGCACCATCGGCCAGGTCTCCATCGGCCGGCTCTTCGCGGCGGGATTCGTGCCGGCCCTGCTGCTGTGGGTGGCACTCGGCGTCACCGTCTCGATCACCGCCCGCATGCGCGGCTACGAGCCGGAGCGGCGCACCCGCCTGCCGGCCCGCGAGATCGCCGGCGCCTTCCGGGGTGGCATCTGGGCGCTGCTCTTCCCGGTCTTCCTGTTGCTCGGCCTGCGCATGGGCGTCTTCACCCCGTCGGAGATCGGCGCCTTCGCGGTGGTCTACGCCGTGCTCATCGGGCTGCTGGTCTATCGTAAGCTGCGCAGGGCGAGCTTCATCGAGGCGCTGGAGGGCAGCCTGGCCGATGTGGGTGCCGTGATGTTCCTGATCGCCCTGTCGGCGATCTTCAGCTACGGCATCGTTCTGGAGCGCGTGCCCGAGCTGATCGCCGAGGGCATCACAGGCGTCACCGAGAACCTGAACGGCGTCATCGCGCTGATCGTGCTGTTCGTGCTGATCGCCGGCTTCGTCGTGGACGGGACGGTGCTGGTCATCATGCTGACGCCGATCTTCCTGCCGGTGGTGCTGAACCTGGGCGGCGACCCCGTGCATTTCGGGATCATCTTCATCATCGCCGCGACCATCGGCAACTTCACCCCGCCGGTCGGGGCGGCCATGTACGCGGTCTGCTCGGTCCTGAAATGCCCCCTGGGCGAGTACACGCGGGAGTCCGTACCCTTCTTCATCGCGGTTTCCGTGGTGACGCTCCTCCTCATCCTGGCGCCGCAGGTCGTCCTCTACGTGCCGAACCTGCTGTTCAACCGCTTCTGAGGCATCATACCGGGGCATGGAATTTTCCACCCAAAGCTGATGCGGCGGGGCGGGGCTTGGACTAGACTTTCCCTCCGGCACCCTCAACAGCGCGGACGGGGATGGAAGGCGAAGCGTCGAAAAGCCAGGCTCCGGGACCGGCGGCGGGGCGCAGCCCCCGCCTGCACGAGCAGGTCGCGTCGGAGATCGAGCGGCGCGTCGCCGCCGGCCATCTCGAAGCGGGCGCTCCCCTGTTCGAGGTGACGCTGGCCGAGGAGTTCGGCGTCAGCCGCGCGCCCGTCCGCGCGGCGCTCCAGAGGCTGGAGCGGGCGGGCCTCGTCCGCCGGTCGGAGAACCGCCGCAGCTACGTCGTCGCGGACGGCGCGCCGGTGCCGGGCCTGTTGCCGAACGCGGCTCCGGACGCGGCACCGGCCGGGCAGAGGCTGACGGCGGCGGCGAGCTGGGCCGGCATCTACCAGGACGTCTCCCGCCAGGCGACCGTGCGCGCCGCCTTCGGGCGCTGGCGGATCGTCGAGACCGAACTCGCCCTCCATTACGGGGTCAGCCGCACCGTCGCGCGCGAGGTGCTGGCGCGGCTGGAGCATGTCGGCATCATCCGCAAGGACAGCCGTTCGCGCTGGTACCTCCCGGCCCTGACGCGCGACCGCGCCGGCGAGCTGTACGAGATGCGCCGCATCCTGGAGCCGGTGGCCCTGCGCAAGGCGGCACGCCATGTTCCGCGCGCGCTTTTGGCGGCGATGCGCGCCGAGCTGGAGGCGGCGCGCGAGCGGCCGGACCAGGTGCCGCCGCGGGAACTCGACCGGCTGGAGCAGCGGATGCACGTGGAGCTGCTGTCCCACGGCGACAACGCGACTCTGCTGGAGACGCTGCAGCATTACCACGCGCTGCTCATCACCAACTCCGTTCTCTACGAGGCAACCAGCGCCGCCTTCCAGTCCGATCCTTTCATCGAGGAGCATCTGGACATCGTCCGCGCGCTGGAGGCCGGCCGGTCCGAGGAGGCCGCCGAACGGCTGGAGGAGCATCTGCGCGTCTCGCTGGGCCGCGCGCTGGGCCGCATCGACCGCCTGGTGCGCAACGGCGCGCTGGAGCCCTTGCGCTACCTGACGCCGGCGGCGGACGCCGCCGCGAAGGACTGACGCCCGGCAGGGCGGCCATGCTTCAGGGCCGGTCCGGCGCCTTCGTCACGGCGATCCAGATCCCGAGGACGACGGCAAGCAGGCCGGCGAACAGCTGGAGGCTCACCGGCTCGCCCAGGATCGCCGAACCCAGGAGCGACGCGGTGACCGGGTTGACGGTCACGGAGACCGCGACGCGCGTCGGAGTGGTCCGTTTCAGGGCGAAGGCCCACAGGAAGAAGATCAGCGCTCCCCCGACCGCCCCGAGATAGAGCGTCGCCGACCACTGGGCGCCGTCGAACGCCGCGAGCGCGGAAAAGGAGCCCCGAAAGGCGGCGATGCCCACCAGCGCGGCCGTGCCCGAGACCATCGCCAGGGCCGTGAAGCGCAACGGCCCGCTTCGCGTGATGAAGGGCCTCGACCCGATGTTGTAGAGCGCCATGCAAAGCGCCGCCCCGACCATCAGCATATCTCCCCGCCAAGCCCCGGCGGGTGCCGCCGCCAAGCCGTCCGGCTCCCCGGATGCCAGCGCGAAGGCCACCCCCGCCGTGGCGATCACGACTCCCGCCGATTTCCGTGCCGTCAGCGGCTCCGCGCCAAGGACCGCCGCGACCGTCATGGTGAGCAGCGGCAGCGTCGAGAGGGCAAGCGCACCCCGCGCCGCCGTCGTGAAGGCGAGCGACGCGTTGAACAGGACAGGGAAGAGGGCGAAGAACAGGAGCCCCAGCCCGGCGACCCCGGCCCAGTCCCCACGGCCCGGCCAGCGCTCCCGGCTCCAGAGCGCGAGCGGGAGCAGGAGGAGGAAGCCCAGCCCGAAGCGGAGCGCCGCGAGGGTCAGGGGATCAGTCGCCTTCACGACATAGCGGGTCGCGACGACGGCGGTTCCCCCGAGCGCGCTTGAGAGTACCGCCGCCAGCACCCCGGTCAGCTCGCCCATGCCATCTCTCCCGCGCCGCCCGCCGGGCGGTCCCAACGGATGATCATGCCCCGGGCTCCTTTCGTTTTGACGCGGTGGGGAGCGTAGGGGATGGTGGGCCGTGAACGAAATCGATGGTGCGCGTCATGGCAATCGACCACGTCAATCTCGCCCGGATCGACCTGAACCTGCTGGTCGCCTTCGACGCCCTCGTCACGGAAGGGCACGTCACGCGCGCGGCGCGGAAGGTCGGGGTTGGCCAGCCGGCCATGAGTCACAGCCTGAGGCGCCTGCGCCAGCTCTTCGCCGACGACCTCCTGGTCCGCTCCGGCACGGAGATGCGGCCGACGCCGCGCGCCCTGCAATTGAGCGCCAGCGTCCGGGCGATCCTGGCGGAGCTGCAATCCTCGGTGATCGCGGCCACCCGGTTCGACGCGGCCCAATCGGACCGGCTGTTCACCATCGGCATCTCGCCGAGCCTGGAGATCGCCCTCGCGCCGAAGCTGCTCGCGCTGGTGCGGGCGGAAGCGCCGGGGGTGCGGTTCAGCGTGCGGACGGAAGCGCCCGACTCCATGCTGCGGGCGCTGGACGAGGGACGGATGGATGTGGCGGTCGGAAGCTTCAGCGACGGGGCGGCGCATCACAAGCGACGCGCGCTGGCCCCGGCGGATGGGTATCTCTGCCTGTTCGACGCGGCGCGGACGGGCTTGAGCGCGCCGGTCGGCCGGGACGACTTCCTCCGGCTGCCGCACATCACCGTCCAGTCCACCGACGGTGCGTCGCAGGCGCTGGACCGCGCCCTGGCGGAGCAGGGCATCCGCCGGCAGGTGCTGTTCCAGACGCCGCACGTGCTCGCCGTGCCCTACCTGCTGCGCGAGACCGAGGCCATCGCGCTGCTCTGCCGGCGGACGGCGCTGCTCTGCGCCGCGACCTTCGGCCTTCAGACCAGCCCGATCCCATTCGACCTTCCGCTACAGCCGGTGGGGATGGTCTGGCACGCGTCCCACGACCGCGAACCCGGGAATCAGTGGCTCCGCGACCGGCTGTCCGCCGCCGCCCGCGCCGCCGACCCCTGATGGGAATTACTCTTCCGCCGTGACGGCCTCGACCGTCAGGACCATGCCCTTGTGGCCGGTGATGCGCACCGGCGTGCCGGCCGGGCGGTCCGGCCCTTCGACCTGCCACAGCGTGTCGCCGACGAAGAGCCGCCCGCGCCCGTTGTGGATCGGCTCGCCGAGCGTCGCGCGGCGGCCGACGAGCTGGCCCGCGCGGTCGTTGATTCCCGTCGGGTCGGCCCCCGGCGGGTTCCGCCGCGCGCGGGCGATGGCGAAGCCGATCGCGGCGGCCGAGAGCAGGGTGAAGAGCGCCAGTTCCTGGAACAGCGGCCAGCCGCCGGACAGGTAGGCCGCAAGCCCGGTGACCAGGGCCGCACCCCCGAACCAGACCAGGAACAGGCCGGGCACCACCAGTTCGAGCGCGACGAGGCCGGCGCCGAGGGCGGCCCAGAGCAGCGGGGACATGGGCTCAGCCCTCCGCCGGGCCGGGGGAGGACCAGGGGCCGGGCCTCGGCGCCGCGGGGGCGGGGGGAACGGCGGGCGTGGCGCCGCGGACGATCTCGCCCAGCCCGGCGAGCGCCCCGGCGACGCCGGCCATCTCCACGGGCAGCACCATGGTCTTCTGGTTGGGCGAGTCGGCGAAGGCCTTCAGCGCCTCCATGTATTTCTGGCCGAGGAAGTAGCCGAGCGCCTGGCTCGATCCCTGGGCCACCGCCTCCGACACGAGGCGCGTCGCCTTGGCCTCCGCCTCGGCCAGACGCTCGCGCGCCTCCGCCTCCAGCTTGGCGGCCTCCAGCTTGCCCTGGGCGATGCGGATCTGGCTTTCCTTGTCGGCGTCCGCCTCCAGGATCTGGGCGCGGCGGTCGCGCTCGGCCTTGAGCTGCCGGCCCATGGCCTGGACGATGTCCGCGGGCGGGGTGATGTCGCGCAGCTCGATGCGGGTGACGCGCACGCCCCAGGAGGCCGTCGCCTCGTCCACCGCGCGCAGCAGGGCGGCGTTGATCGTCTCGCGCTGGCTCAGCAGCTCGTCCAGGTCCATCGATCCCATGACCGTGCGGAGCGTGGTCATGGAGAGCGTCTGGATCGCGCGCTGAAGGTCGTTGACCTCGTAGGTCGCCTTCTTCGGGTCCATCACCTGGAAGAAGAGCACGCCATCGGCGGTGACGGCGGCGTTGTCCTTGGTGATCACGCTCTGGGACGGTACGTCCACCACCGTCTCCCGCATGTCCATGCGGGCTCGCACGGAGCTGATGAGCGGCACGATGACGTTGAAGCCCGGCATCAGCGTTTCCTGGTAGCGGCCCAGCCGCTCCACGATGAAGGTTGATCCCTGGGGGACGATGCGCACGCTGGTCAGAACGACGAGCACGACCAGGGCCAGCGCGACGGCCACGAGTATGACGAGGTCCATGGGGGCTCCACTGTGTCGGGCTGCTGCGTCGGGGCGGGGGCGGCCTCGGCCCTCCCGTTTCGATGGTGCGCAGGAAACCGGCGATCCTCAAGCGCGACGATGCGAGGAGGGCGGGAGCAAGCCTCTTGGCGGGGAGCATCCCCCGGCGCTAAGGTCGCGCGCCTTGGGAGGGGCGCAGGAGAGGGAACGATGGACAGCCCGCATTCGGGACCGACGAAGGGTGCCAGCCTCGCGGCCGGCGCCCGCGACACGCTGCCGATGCTGGTGGGGGCCGCCCCCTTCGGCGTCATCTTCGGCACGCTGGTGGCGGCAAGCCCGCTCGCTGCCTGGCAGGGGCAGATGATGTCGCTGACCGTCTATGCCGGGTCCAGCCAGTTCATCGCACTGGGGCTGGTCGCCGGCCATGCGGGTCTGGCGGTGATCTGGCTGACCACCTTCATCGTGAACCTGCGGCACATGCTCTACGGTGCCGCGCTTTTGCCGCACGTGGCGCATCTGCCGGCGCGCTGGCGCTGGCTGCTGGGCTTCCTGATGACCGACGAGACCTTCGCGGTGATGAGCGGCCATTACGCACGCCATCCCCGCGCGCCGATGGGGCATTGGTATTTCCTGGGCTCGGCACTCGCCATGTACGGCAACTGGCAGCTCTGGACGCTGGTGGGGCTGCTGTTCGGGGCGGCCTTCCCCCAGCTTCAGTCGCTGGGGCTGGACTTCGCGATGGTCGCGACCTTCATCGCCATCGTCGTCCCGCAGCTCGCCAATCTGCCGCGCTTCGCCGCGGCGCTGGCGGCGGGCACGACCGCCTTCCTGGGGCAGGACCTGCCCTACAAGCTGGGGCTGATGGCGGCGGTCATCGCGGGCGTGGCCGTGGGGCTCGCCCTGTCGCGCTGGCGCGCGGGCGGCCTCACCCGGGAGCGCACGGCATGACTTACACGATCATGATTCTGGGCATGGCGGCGGTGACGGTCTTCATCAAGGCCTCGCTCTTCGTCGCCGGAGACCGCGTCTCCTTCCCGCCACTTTTGAAGGAGGCGCTGGGCTTCGTCCCGGTGACCGTGCTGACCGCGATCATCATGCCCATGATCCTGTCGCCCCGGGGGCAGGGGCTGGAGCTGTCGGTGGACAACCCGCAGCTCGCCGGCGCCATCGCCGCCATCCTCGTCTGCGCCCTCACGGGCCGCCAGCTGCTGACCATCGTCGCGGCGCTGGCGGTCTTCTTCGGCTGGCAGATGGGGGTGATGGGGTAGGGTGGCTTGACGCTGATCAAGGCGGAGGCCGGATCCTTCGCCTAAGCCTGTCCCCATGATCGAGACGCTCTTCTTCTTGCCGGCCATCGCCGCGATCCTCGCGACGCCGGGGCCGACCAACACGCTGCTCGCGGCCTCGGGCCTGCGGGCGGGCGTCCGCGCGTCGCTGCCGCTGGTGCCGGCGGAGCTGTGCGGCTATCTGCTGGCCATCGCCGGCTGGGGCCTGTTCCTGGAGCCGCTGTCGGCCGGGCTGCCCTGGCTGAAGCCCGCCCTGAAGCTGGCCTGCGCGGCCTATCTGCTGAACGTCGCCCGTGGGCTGTGGCGGCAGGCGGGGGAACCGGCGCCCGGCGCGCTCGGGCCGTGGCGGGTCTTCGCCGCGACGTTGCTGAACCCGAAGGCGCTCCTCTTCGCGGTGGCGGTCTTCCCGCCCGCCGCCTTCCGGGAGGGGGCCGCCTTCGCCCAGGCCGTGGGGCTGTTCGCGGCGACCCTCCTGCCCATCGCCCTGGCCTGGATCGCCTTCGGCTCCCTTCTGTCGGGGCCGCGCAGCCCGATCCAGCCGCGCACCGTGCAGCGTGGGGCGGCGCTGGTCCTGGTCGCCTTCTCGGCCTCGCTGGGAACGGCCGCGCTCGGCTGAAGGGGGACGGGGAGCGGTAGGAAAGGGCTCAGGCCGGGTTGATCGCCGGCCCGCTCTGGATGGCGTCGATCAGGTCGGGGCGGTCGTTGCGCACGTTCCCGACATCCTTGCCCACCGGCCACACGCGCATGTGCGCCGCCGGGTAGGGGGCCAGCATGTCCTGGAGTTCGGCGGGCCCGGCCTCCTCCTCGCCCAGCCAGGCGCCCCAGCGGTCGGGCGGCAGGATCACCGGCATGCGCTCGTGGATGTGGCTGGTCGCCTCGTTCGCCGTGGTGGTGACGATGGTGAAGCTGTGCAGCCAGTCCCCTGTCGCCGGATCCTTCCAGCCCTCCCACAGCCCGGCGAAGGCGTCCACGCCGTTGCTGTCGGTTCCGATGGCGTAGGGGATCTTGGCCGTGCCGTCCTTGCGCCATTCATAATAGGCGTCGAAGGGGACGAGGCAGCGCCGCTTGCGCAACGCGTTCCGGAAAGCCGGCTTTTCGGACAGGGATTCCGCGCGCGCGTTGATCATCTTGGCGCCGATGCCCGCGTCCTTCGCCCAGACCGGCACCAGCCCCCAGCGCAGGAGCCCGAGCACCCGGTCCCCGCTGTCGGGGTGGCGCCGGACAACGGGCAGGCTCTGCGTCGGGGCCGCGTTGTAGCGCGCCCCAAACTCCGGCGCGGGCCCCTTGGCCCCCGTCCGTTCCAGGATCGTGCTTGCGTTGGTGTGTATGGCAAAGCGTCCGCACATGCCCAGGAGCATGGGGAGTGCCAGAGCCGGCGTCAATCTTTGCCGCCGTCACTCCTTGGCGGACGTCAATCCCGGCGGGCGGCGAGCGCGTCGCCGATCGTCTTGAACATCTCGAACAGGCGCTGGCGTGCGGCGGGATCGTCGATCCGCGAGAAGGCCTTCATCAGCTCCAGCGTCTCGCGCCGGTTCATCACGTCCATTTCCGATTCGGCGGCGGGCGCCGCGTCCGCGTCCGGCGCGCCGGACGGCAATCCCGCCGGCGCAAGGCCGGCCCGCGCCCGGAGATCGTCGGGCAGGTCGTCGAAGAAGAAGGACACCGGCACATGCAGGGCGCGGCTGAACTGCCAGAGCTTCGAGGAGGAAACCCGGTTCGATCCCTTCTCGTACTTCTGGATCTGCTGGAAGGTGAGCCCGACCGCCTCGGCGAGCCGCGTCTGGTTCATGCCCAGCAGCGTGCGGCGCAGCCTGATCCGCGCGCCGACATGCACATCGACCGCGTCCGGTCCGCCCTCATCCTCCTCGGGCGCCGCGTTGTTCTTCCGCCTGCCTCGTGCCATCCACCCCATCCCGTCAAGACGCCCCGGCCATCCGCCGGCGCAGCCGCGCATGCATATGCATGGCGGAAAAGACAGGGGTTTGGCAATGGGCTTTGCGCGGAAGTGGTGGGTGGAGTTGTGTCCAGGGAGCCGAACCGCGGTCCAATCCGCCGCGGGGCGGCGACGGCTGGACCGGGCGTTCTCATTTCCCCCGCGTGCGCCGGGACAGGGCGAAGTCCAGCATGGCGCCCAGCACCAGCATCACGACCGGAATCGCGATGGCCGGTGCGATCTCCGCACGGGTCAGGCCTTCGCCGAACAGGGCGGTCGCGATCAACCGCAGGACGCTCATGCCGGCCCCGGTCAGGAACCCCAGCTTCGCGAATTTCCACATCATGTCCTGCCTCTGTTCTTTGTTCTGTGCGCCGGCATGCGCCTTTCGAAGCATGGCCGAAACGACGGAACTGGTCACTTGAACATTGGTCGGCTGGAAGCTGCTGGTTCCGGAAGAACGGGGTCGGCAGCGGGACGGCATGGCATTTACGACAGGCGCTCAAAGCGCTCAGCAGCCCAAAGAAGCGCTTGCGTGGCGGCAGGAGGGAATGCTGCTTCCGATAAGTGCATCTGGGCACAGCAGGTGGATAAGAACTCAGCACGAGGATGCGTGCCGTTGTACTCACCGCCAAAAAAAACGCCGGCTAACCCATTGGGCTGCCGGCGAGTTGAACAGGGAGGCTTCACGTCTGGGAGACGCTGGGTCCTACGACCCAATCCCGGGAGCGATTCCGGGATGAAACTGCTGAGTGCTGCGTCGCAGCAGCCAACGGCCAAAATTTGATCATTTGGCGCGACTTAATCCACTCACAATTCCATGCAGCTACCATGCAAGGCGCGCATGGCTTTCAAGGCCTTGAAAAACAAGGGTTTGGCAGAAATGGTTCGGGGGTGCGACGATCTGGCCGGTTGCCTGCGCTTTGACCGGCCGGGGCGTGTTGCTGCCCCGGCCGGGCGGCCATCCGAAGCGTCAGAAGGGGGTCTCGGCGACCTTGCGGACGAGGAAGTCGCGGAAGACCGCAATGCGCTTGGAATGGCGCAGCTCCTCGGCATAGACGAAATAGGCGTCGACCTTCGGGCCGCTCAGCTCGGGCAGGACGCGGACCAGCTCCTTGCTGTCGCCGACCAGGAAGTCGGGCAGGGAGCCGACGCCCAGCCCCGTCTCCACGGCGCGGTAGATCGCGTACATGTTGTTCACCTGGAGCACCGGCTTGCGCGCGCTGCCCGAGGATTCCAGCAGCTCGGTGATCCAGTTCACGTTGCTGATCGGCGCGCGGGCATCCGGCGGGTAGCTGATGAGGTCGTGCGAATCCAGCTCGGCCACGGCCTTTGGGGTGCCGCGCTTCTTCAGGTAGCTCTGGTGGGCGTAGAGGTGGAAGCGGATCGTCATCAGGTGCCGCTGGATCAGGTCCGGCTGGCGCGGGGTGTTCATGCGGATGGCGATGTCCGCCTCGCGCATGGCGAGGTCCAGCTCGTTGTCGTCGAACAGCAGCGTCAGCTGGATGTCCGGGTAGATCGACATGAACTCGCTGATGCGCGGCGTCAGCCAGGTCGAGCCGAAGGCGATGGTGGTGGTGACCCGCAGGGGGCCCTTGGCGTGCTCGCGGCTTTCCGTCAGCATCGCCTCGGTCATGGAGAGCTTGGCGAAGACGTCGCGGGCGGTCCGGTGCAGCAGTTCGCCCTGTTCGGTCAGGATCAGCCCGCGCGCGTGCCGGTGGAACAGCGGCACGCCGAGGCTCTCCTCCAGCGCGCTGATCTGCCGGCTGACCGCCGATTGGCTGAGGTTCAGCGTCTCACCGGCGTGGGTGAAACTTCCGGCCTCGGCCACGGCATGGAAGACGCGAAGCTTGTCCCAGTCCATTCTTCCTGTCCCGCACGCGGCGCTCCCGGGGAGGACCGCGCGCTCATCGGTCATTATTTGGTCGGCGCATGGCCGCTATGCATGTTTATAACGGGCAGACGGGAAGAACGCACGCGCAACCGAAGCCGTTGGCACGAAAAATAGGCAACATTGATCAGATATTTTGGCTAAGCCGGCCTTTTGGACCGTTTCGCACCCGTTTCACCGGCTTTGCACAAGCGTCCGGCGGCGTGGAAACGGGGCTTGGGAGCGGTGCAGCATATAAGGCGCTGCGACTCCGCCGTGGCTGCGCGAGGCCGCTACCGGGGCGTCAGTCCGCCGCGTCCATCATCTCGGGCGGGGGGACTGCGGTCTGCCGCTTGCGGCGGCTGCGGTGGCCGCTGACCTCGTCGCCGGCGCCGGGCGGCAGGCCGCGGTAGAACAGGACCGACAGCCAGGACAGCACCCCCAGGATCAGGAAGGCGGGCACGAAGTCGGCCGCCGACAGCTGGGCCGACCCGATCGCCGCCCGGCCGCTCCAGACATGGGTCAGGTGCAGCATGACAGCGCCGGCCGCCACGCCGAGGCTGAGCGAGAGCTGCTGCATCACGCTCGCCAGCGCGTTGGCGCCGCTCATGCGCGGCTGCGGCACCTCGGCGTAGGCCAGCGTGTTGATGCCCGTGAATTGCAGGGACCGCAGGAAACCCGCCAGCAGCAGCACCCCGATGATGAGCAGGTGCGGCGTGTCCGGCCGCAGCAGGGCGTGGCCCATCAGGACCAAGCCACTGAGCAGCCCGTTCACGATCAGCACGCGGCGGAAGCCGAAACGGCGCAGCACCGGCCCCGCCGCCACCTTCATGAGGATGGCGCCCGCCGCCCCGGCGAAGGTGAGGCTGCCCGCCTCGAAGGCCGTGAAGCCGAACCCCAGCTGGAGCAGCAGCGGCACCAACAGCGAGGAGGCACCGATGCCGATGCGGAACAGAGTCCCACTGGTGACCGACGCCCGGTAGGTCTGGAAGCGCAGCAGCGACAGGTCGAGCAGCGGCCTCGGGTGGCGGCGCGCGTGCCGTACATAGAGCAGTGCGGCCAGCAGGGCGGTCGCCAGCACCGCCGCCACGGCCCAGCCCGGCAGGACGCCATGCCCCAGATTCTCCACCCCGAACAGGGTGGCGGCCAGCGCCAGCGCTGCCAGAAGGAAGCCGCGCCCGTCGAAGGGCGTGCGCTCCTCCACCCGGACATTAGGAATCAGCCGCAGGACCAGGACCAGCCCGATCAGCCCGATGGGGACGTTGATGTAGAAGATCCAGCGCCAGGAGGCATAGGTCGCGATGAAGCCGCCGACCACCGGCCCCACCGCCGGGCCGATCAAGGCCGGCACCGCCATGCGGCTGATCGCGGCCACCAGCTGGTCCCTCGGCACCGAGCGCAGCAGGATCAGCCGCCCGACCGGCACCATCATGGCGCCGCCGATGCCCTGCACGATGCGCGCGCCCACCAGCTGCAACAGGCTTTGCGACAGGCCGCAGAGCACCGACCCGGCCAGGAACACGACGATGGCCGAGGCGAAGACCGTGCGCGCGCCGAACCGGTCGGCGACCCAGCCGCTGGCCGGCAGGAACACCGCCAATGCCAGCAGGTAGGAGGTCATCGCCATGCTGAGCCGCAGCGGGTCCTCGCCCATGGACTGGGCGATCTGCGGCAGCACGGTGGCGATCACCGTGGAATCGAGCGCCTCCATGAACAGGGCGACGGCGACGATCAGCGGGATGGTGCGCGACGAGCGGTCCTGGGCCAGGCGTTCTGGGGGTAAGCGTTCCGGGGGCGCGGCCATGAAGACGGAAATCCGAAGGCTTAAGGGAATGCGTCACCACAAACTATGGGGCGTGGACGCGAGCTGGAAACCGTCGGGATCACGGCCCAGCCATGCGCCGGCCCGTCACCCGCCTTCAGTCCTGCGCCGTGGTCTCGCGCTCGCGCAGGAAGGCGGTGAGGCGCGTCTCGGCGTACAGCACATGTTCGGTCAGCAGCTGGCAGGCCTGCTCCAGCTCGCCGGCCCGGCAGGCGCCGAGCAGGGCGTAATGCTCGTCCTGGCTCTGCGGGTGGTAACCCAGCGCCGTGAACTGGAAGCGGAGGTAGCGGTCGGCCGCCGCCAGATGCTGCTCCACCAGCGTCAGCAGCCGGGGGCGGCCCGCCCGCGCGTAGAGCGTCATGTGCAGGCGCCGGTTCAGCTCACCCATACGGCCGAAATCCTTTTCCGCGTCCATCTCCGCGATCAGTTCGGCGGCGCGGTCGAAATCGGCCTTTTCCAGATGCGGCAGCGACAGGCGCAGGGCCTGCGGCTCGATGGCGGCACGGATGGCGCTGATGTCGGCGGCGTCTTCCGCCGAGATCTCCGCCACCACAGCCCCGCGGTGCGGGTGGAACTCCACTAGGGCCGTCGCCTCCAGCTGGCGCAGCGCCTCGCGCACGGGCATGCGGCTGACGCCGAAGGCGGCGGCCAGCTCCTCCTGCCGCAGCGGCGCGCCCGCGGCCAGCACCCCGTCCAGGATCGCCGCCCGCAGGGTCGCCTCCACGAACTCCGTCGCCGTGCGGAAACGCGGCCGCGTCGTTTCGACCAGGCGGGTCAGGTCGGTGGTCATGTGCGAAGCCTCTTGCGCGGATATTGGATCCAATCTAACAAGGATGCCGACAGGGCTCAATCACGAAGACGGCGGGACCACGCCATGACGACATCAGCGCCTTCCACGCCGGACAGCCCGGCTACCGGCTTCTCGCCGAGCGCCTTCGCCGCGGGGCTGCTCGCGGCCTTGGTCGGTTACGCCAGCTCCGTGGCGCTGGTGGTGCAGGGCATCGCCGGGGCGGGTGCAAACCGGGAGCAGATCACCTCCGGCCTCGTGGCGATCGGCATCGCGCTGGGCCTGTCGGCGATCCTGCTGAGCTGGCGCAGCCGCCTGCCGATCAGCATCGCCTGGACCACGCCGGGCGTGGCGCTGCTCGCCACCACGGGGCCGATCGAGGGTGGCTTCCCGGCTGCGGTCGGGGCCTTCATCGTGACCGGCCTGCTGATCATGCTGGCGGGTTTCTGGACGCCGCTCGGCCGCTGGGTCGCCGCGATCCCGAAGCCGCTCGCCAGCGCCATGCTGGCGGGCATCCTGCTGAAGCTGTGCCTGGCGCCCTTCGTCGCGGTCACCAAGGTGCCGGAAACGGCGCTTCTGGTGCTGGCGACCTGGGTGGTGGTGGGGCGCTTCGCGCGGCTCTACGCCGTGCCGGCGGCAGTCCTCGTGGCGCTCGGCGCCATGATGCTCGACGCGCCGGGGCAGGCGCTGCCCGCCGACCTCTGGCCGCGCCTGACCTTCGTGGCGCCGGTCTTCACGCTGGAAACGGTGATCGGCCTGTCGGTGCCGCTCTTCATCGTCACCATGGCCTCGCAGAACATCCCCGGCCTGACGGTGCTGGCGAGCTACGGCTTTCATCCGCGGGTCGGCCCGCCCTTCCTGGTGACCGGGGCGGCCTCGTCCATCGCCGCGCTCTTCGGCTCCCCGGCGGTCAACTTCGCGGCCATCACGGCGGCGATCTGCGCCGGGCCGGACGCCGATCCCAACCCGGCGCGCCGCTGGCAGGCGGCGGCGATGTGCGGGGTCGGCCATCTGCTCCTCACCGGGCTGGCGGCGGTCACCGCCACCGTGGTCACCCAGTCCCCGCCGATCCTGATCGAGGCGGTGGCCGGCCTCGCCCTGATCGGCGCCTTCGGCTCGGCCATGCTCGGCGCCGTCCAGTCGGAGGAGTACCGCACGCCCGCCGTGATGACGCTGCTGGTCACGGCGTCGGGCCTGTCGCTGTTCGGCATCGGCTCCGCCTTCTGGGGGCTGCTGCTGGGGGGCGGCATGTACCTGCTGCACCGCCCGCGCCCGTCGCCGCAGCCCGCCGCGGAGGCGGCGGAGTAGGCAAAGCCTACCGGCCCCGGAACACGGGCCTGCGCTTTTCCAGGAAGGCCCGGTAGCCCTCGCGGAAATCCTCCGTGCCGAAGCAGCGGTAGCAGTCCGCGATCTCCGCCTCGGTGAGCGGGGCGGGGTCGGCGAGGCGGCGGACGTAGCGCTTGTGCAGCCGGGCGGCGAGCGGCGCCCCGGCGGCGACGCGCTCCACCGTCGCCCCTACCTCGGCCTCGAAGTCGGCCTCGGCGACGATGCGGTGGACCAGCCGCTTGTCCTTCGCCTCCGGCGCGCCGAAGATCCGGCCCTCCAGCAGGATCTCCAGCGCCGCCGGGCCGCCCGCGACCTCCGCCACCAGCGCCAGCTCCGTCGGCCCCATCGACACGCCGAGCCGGCTGACCGGAACCCCGAAGCGGCTGTCCGCCGTGCAGACCCGCAGGTCGCAGGCCAGCGCGACCGCCAGCCCGATCCCGCAGCAGGCCCCCTGGATCGCCGCCAGGGTCGGCTGGGGCAGGGTGCGAAGCAGGGCCAGCCCCTCGTCCATCAGCTCGCCATAGGCCCGGCCCTGTTCGGGGCTGTTGCGCTCCGCCTCGAATTCCGCGATGTCGGCGCCGGGGCTGAAGGCCTTGCCTCCGTCCCCGCGCAGCACCACCACGCGCACGCCGTCGTCCTCGGCGAGGCCGCGCAGGGCGCCGATCAGCCCGTGCCACATCGGCTTGTCGAAGGCGTTCAGCCGGCCGGGGTTGCTGAGATGCAGGGTGGCCGCCGCCCCCTCGCGCGTCGTCGTCACGCTTCCGGCCATCGCGCACGGCTCCTCTTCCGTGGTTTCCACCAAGGATGCACCGCGCCCGCGCCGCCCGGTCAAGCGGTTCCGGGCTGGACCGGAGCCATGGCGGCCCCCATAGTTTGACAGGCTCATGACCGAAGGGGAGGCGATGCCTTGATGCGACTCCGACTGGCCGCGCTTGCGGCGCCCGTGCTGGCGCTGTCCGTCCTGACGCAGTCTGGCCTCACCGCCGGCCCGGCGCTCGCCGCGAAGGACGAGCTGGTCATCGGGATCAACCAGTTCCCCTCGAACTGGCATCCGTCGATCGAGGCCATGATGGCCAAGAGCTACATTCTGGGCATGGCGCGCCGGCCGCTGACCGCCTACGACGCGGACTGGAAGCTCACCTGCCTGCTCTGCACGGAGCTTCCGTCGGTCGAGAAGGGCACCGCCGCCTACGAGACGCGGCCCGACGGCTCCAAGGGCGTCCGGGCCACCTACACGATCAACCCCAAGGCGGCCTGGGGCGACGGCCGGCCGGTGACCACCCGGGATGTGCTCTTCACCTGGGAGGTGGGGAAGCACCCGCAGAACGGCTATTCCAACACCGACCTCTACAGCCGCGACATCGTCGCCATCGAGGTGCGGGACGAGCGCACCTTCACGGTCCACCGCGACAAGCCGGTCTGCGACTATCAGTCGCTGAACGACTTCGCCCTGCTGCCCGAACACATCGAGCGGCCGGTCTTCGAGGCCGACCCCGCCGCCTACCGCACCCGCTCCGCCTACGAGACGAACACGACCAACCCCGGCCTCTACGCCGGCCCCTACCGGATCGCGAGCGTCGAGTCCGGCAGCCATGTGGTGCTGGAGCCGAACCCCGGCTGGTGGGGGCCGCCGCCGCCCTTCAGGCGCGTGGTCGTGCGGGCGGTGGAGAACACGGCGGCGCTGGAGGCGAACCTGCTCGCCGGCCAGCTCGACATGATCCCCGGCGAGGCGGGGTTGCCGCTCGACCAGGTTCTGGCCTTCGAGAAGCGCAACGCCGCGCGCTACGCCATCACCTACAAGCCCGGCCTGTTCTTCGAGCACATCGACCTGAACTTCGACAACCCGGTCCTGGCCGACCTGCGGGTGCGCAAGGCCCTGCTGCACGCCATCGACCGGGAGACGATCAACAAGCAGCTCTTCGGCGGGCGCCAGCCGGTTGCCCACAACGAGATCAACCCGCTCGACCGCGTCCATGTGCCGGGCTACCCGACCTACGGCTACGACCCGGCGGCGGCGGCGAAGCTGCTGGACGAGGCCGGCTGGAACCAGATGCGCGGCGGCATCCGCCACAACGCCCGGGGCGAGCGGCTGACGCTGGAGATCATGACCACCGCCGGCAACCGCTCGCGCGAGCTGGTCCAGCAGGTGCTCCAGTCGCAGTGGCGCCAAGCCGGGATCGAGGCCCGCATCGTCAACGAACCGCCCCGCGTCCTGTTCGGCCAGACCCTGCGGGAGCGCCGCTTCAAGGGCATGGCGCTCTTCGCCTGGATCAGCGCGCCGGAGAACATCCCGCGCACCATCCTGCATTCCGGCATGATCCCGACGGCGGAGAACGGCTGGGCCGGCCAGAACTTCCCCGGCTACCGCAACCCGGCGATGGACCGCGTGATCGAGGATCTGGAGCATGTCTGCGAGCCGGACGCCAACCGCGCGCTCTGGGCCGAGCTTCAGCGCATCTACGCGGAGGACCTGCCGAACCTGCCGCTCTTCTTCCGGGCGGAGGGCTACATCCTGCCGCCCTGGCTGGAGGGGGTGGTGCCGACCGGCCACCAGGACCCCTCGACGCTGTGGATCGAGAACTGGAAGGCAAAACAGTGACGAAGGGGGACGGGCGCTAGCCGCATGACCCGCTTCCTCGCCTCCCGCCTGTTGCAGGCGCTCGCCGTGCTGGCGCTGATGAGCTTCGCCATCACGCTGCTGATGGGGCTGATGCCGGGCGACCCGGTGGACCTGATGCTGGCCGGCAACCCGCGCGCCACACCGGAGGACGCCGCCCGGCTGCGGGCGCTGCACGGGCTCGACCAGCCCTTGCTGACGCGCTACGCGAACTGGCTGGTGGCGGCGCTCGGCGGCGACCTCGGCCATTCGCGGCTCTTCTCGCAGCCGGTGATGGAGGTGCTGCTGCCCCGGCTGGGCAACACGCTGCTGCTGCTGGGGCTGACGCTGGTCCTGTCCGTCGCCATTGCGCTGCCGCTCGGCGTATACGCCGCCCGGCACCCGCGCTCCGCCGCCGACGGGGCGATCAACCTGCTCTGCTTCGCCGGCATCTCGGTGCCGCCCTTCTGGCTGGCGCTGCTGCTGATCCTGCTCTTCGCGGTGCAGCTGCAATGGCTGCCGGCCTCCGGCCTCGGGCCGGTGGGGGAGGAGGGGTGGCTCGCCCGGCTGCCGCATCTGGTGCTGCCGGTGCTGACCCTGACGCTGGCGAGCGTGGGCGGCTACACCCGCTACGTCCGCGCCGCCATGCTGGGCGAGCTGCGGCAGGACTACATCCGCACGGCCCGCGCCAAGGGGCTGCCGGAACGGAGCGTGGTCTGGCGCCATGGGCTGCGCAACGCGCTGATCCCCATCGTGACGGTCGTCGCGCTGGAGTTCGGCTCGCTCTTCTCCGGCGCGCTGGTGATCGAGACGATGTTCGCCTGGCCCGGCATGGGCAAGCTGATCTACGACAGCATCATGGGCAACGACCTGAACGTGGCGCTGGTGGCGCTGCTGCTCGCCACCCTTACCACGCTTGCCGGGAACTTGGCCGCCGACGTCGCTTACGCGGCACTCGATCCCCGCATCACCTTCCGGGACGGCGGGTCTTGAGCGGCGGTTTCCTCCGCCGTTTTCTCCGGAGCCCGCTGGCGGTCCTCAGCGCCCTCCTGCTGCTGGCGCTCGCCATGGCTTCGCTCGCCGCTCCCCTGGTGGAGGCGGCGCTGGGGGTGGACCGGACGGCCATCAGCCTGCTCGACCGCTTCGCCCCGCCCTCGGCGGAGCACCCGCTCGGCACGGACGAGCTGGGGCGCGACGTGCTGGTGCGGCTGCTCTACGGCGGGCGGGTGTCGCTCTTCGTCGGGCTGGCCGCGGCGCTGGCCTCCGCCCTGGTCGGCACGGCGGTCGGGCTGCTGGCCGGCTACCATGGCGGGCGGCTCGACGCGCTGCTGATGCGGCTGACCGACGGGCTGATCGCGCTGCCGCTGCTGCCGCTGCTGATCGTGCTCGCCGCCATCGACCCGGCGCGGCTCGGCATCCCGCCGGAGGTCGCCGGGGCGGAGAACGCCAGCCTGCTGCGCATCGTGCTGCTGGTTTCGCTGTTCGGCTGGACCACCGTGGCCCGGCTGGTGCGCGGCGCCACCCTGTCCGCCCGCCGGCGCGACTACGCGCTGGCCGCCGTGGCGCTGGGGGCGAGCGGCCGGCGCATCATGCTGTCCCACATCCTGCCCAACGTCGCCGCCCCGGCCGTGGTGGCGACCACCCTGACGGTCGGCAACGTGATCCTGCTGGAATCGGTGCTGAGCTTCCTCGGCCTCGGCATCCAGCCCCCGCTGCCCTCCTGGGGCAACATGCTGACCGGCGCGCAGGACCTCGTCTCCACCGCGCCGATGCTGGCGGTCTGGCCGGGCCTGCTGATCTTCCTCACCGTGATCGCCGTCAACCTGCTCGGCGACGGCCTCCAGGACGCGCTGGACCCGCGCGCGGTGGTGCGGCGGTAGGGTTCAGCCGGCTTCCTGCGAGAGGTTTCCGTAGCGTTCCTTCAGCTCGTCCGGCAAGGCGTCGCCTTCGACGGGCGGTCCGTTCGGAACCCTGGCAAGGATCGCGGCCATCGTCTTGCCGGTAGCACCCGCGGCCTTCCGTGCCTTGAATTCCTCGACATCGCTGTGGGTGCTCAGGCGCTGCCGTGCCGCCGCGAGCATCCACTGTTCCGGGGTCAATCCACTGCGCTCGGCCTGAAGCACCACCTCGTCGAAGACGGCGGCTGGAAGGGGTACATGAATGATGCATTCGCTCATGGCTTGGCCACTTTCAAAAAGTCCTCAGGCCTCTTGGCCCGCTGGCCTCACTCCACCCGCTTGAACACCGCGCGCCCGTCCATCGTGGGCAGCAGGCGGATGGCGTAGGGGCTGGTCTGCATCTGGGCGACGGCCTGGGCGGGGCCGGGGACCTGTTCGTGGTAGCCGATCACGAGGTCCTCGCCCTTCCTCACGGCGCTGTCGATGGCGACGCTGAAGCCGGCGGTGTCGCGGGTGCCCAGGAAGAGGGCGGCGGCCATGCGGCCGGCGGGCAGGGGGTGGGGGGCCGGTTCGCCGACGCGGGCCCACAGCTCCTCCCACTCCTCCGGCGTGCGGGCGAGGAGCTGGGCGCGCTCGACCGCCTTGCTGGTGGCGCCCTGCCAGGACTCGCCGTCCGCCGGCAGCAGGTTGCCCGAGACGGGCTGCCCGTCCCCGCTGGTCTGGCAGGCGCCGAGCGCGAGGGCGGCGCCCAGCAGGAGCGTGGGCAGGAGGGCGGGCGTGCGGCGCGGCATGGTCATGGGGGGCGTGGTCATGAGGTCAGGCGCTCCGGGGCAGGAGGGTCTCAACCAGCGTCGCCCAGAAGCTGGCGCCGGTGGGGAGGATGTCGTCGTTGAAGTCGTAGTTGGGGTTGTGCAGGCGGCAGGCCGGCCCGCGCTCGCCCCCGTGGCCGAGCCAGACGTAGCAACCCGGCCGCTGCCGCAGCATGTAGCCGAAATCCTCCGCCGCCATGCTCGGGGCCGGGTCCCAGACGACCCGGTCCTGCCCCACCACCTTGGCCGCCACCTCGGCGGCGCGTTCGGCCTCGGCCGCCGTGTTGACGGTGGACGGGTAGCCGCGCCGGTACTGCAGCGTCGCCTTGGCGCCGAAGGCCTCGGCGACGCTGGTCACCAGCCGCTCGAACTGGGCGGGGATGCGCTCGCGCGCCTCGTCGGTGAAGGTCCGTACGGTGCCGTGCAGGCGGGCATGGTCGGGGATGACGTTGTAGGTCGTGCCGGCCTCGATCCAGGTGATGGACAGCACCGCGCTGTCCGCCGGGTCGGTGCTGCGGCTCACCAGGCTCTGCGCCGCGGTGACGATGTGCGAGGCGACCAGGACCGGGTCCACGGTCCGGTGCGGCATGGCGGCATGGCCGCCCTGGCCGTCGACGAAGACGGTGAACTGGTCGGCGGCGGCCATCACCGGGCCGGGATGGACGGCGATGCTGTTGGCCGGCAGCTCCGGCCAGTTGTGCATGCCGTAGACCTGCTCGCAGTCGAACCGCTCGAACAGCCCCTCCTGGATCATCCGCTCGCCGCCGCCGCGCCCTTCCTCGGCCGGCTGGAAGATGAAATGGACCGTGCCGTCGAAGTTGCGCGTCTCCGCCAGGTAGCGGGCGGCACCCAGCAGCATGGCCGTGTGGCCGTCATGGCCGCAGGCGTGCATCTTGCCGGGATTCTGCGAGGCGTATTCGAAGCTGTTCGCCTCCGGCATCGGCAGGGCGTCCATGTCGGCGCGCAGGCCGATGGCGCGCTTGCCCTGGCCCTGGCCGCGCAGGGTGCCGACGACGCCGGTGCCGGCGATGCCGCGATGCACCTCCACCCCGAACTCGGCCAGCCTGGCGGCGACCAGTTCGGAGGTGCGGTGCTCCTCGAACCCCAGTTCCGGATGGGCGTGGATGTCGCGCCGCCACGCGGTCATGTCGGCGTGGAACTCGGCGATTCGGTTCAGGACGGGCATGGTGGGATCGGCGCTTTCGCTTGCTGGCTCTTGGTGGGCGGCGTTATTCGGGCACGGCCATGCCGCGCTTGACCGCCGGCCGTTCGGCAATGACGTCGTGCCAGCGTTTCAGGTTCGGGTAGCGCTCGAACATCTCCATGTCGGCCGCGGCGGAGGCGGCGACGAAGGGGAAGCAGGCGATGTCGGCGATGGAATAATCCTCGGCGAGATATTCGGAGCCGGCCAGCCGCGCCTCCATGGCGTCGTAGCAGCGCGCCAGCTCACTCTTGAAGTAGTCGATGGCGTAGGGGATCTTTTCCGGCGCGCGCACGCCGAACCGGAACAGGTTCGCCGCGGCGGGCGCGAGGTCGCTGATGCCCAGCATCAGCCAGTTCATCGCCTCCCCCTTCGCCTCGGCCGTTTCGGGCAGCAGGCGCCGCGTGCGCTCCGCGAAATGGATCAGGATGGGGCCGGAGCCGAACAGCCGCCGCTTGCGGCCGCCGGGCAGGTCCTCGATCAGGGCCGGGATCTTGCCGATCGGGCTGACGGCGAGATAGTCGGGCTGCCGGTGCTCGCCGGCGAGCACGTCGATCTTCCGCACCTTGTAGGACAGGCCCAGCTCCTCGAGCAGGATCGAGACCTTGTGCCCGTTGGGGGACGCCCAGCTGTAGAGGGTGATCATACCATTGGTCCTTGCCGCGTTCACGCCAGCGGTTGTAACGCCACTGTCGCCGATTTGCGCGCGGAAGGCCAGTAGGCGGCGCACAAGATTGTGCGGCGCGAAATCATGATGTGCGGGCGGCGGGAGCCGCCGCCCCTTCGAGCCCGGTCAGACGCTCCGGGCCTGGGCCAGCCGCTCCTCCAGATGCTCGTGCAGCAGGTCGAGGTTCCGGCGGTTCGCCTTGAAGCCGACGTCGAAGAGCGTGCCGATCACGGGGATGGAGCCGACCGCCCAGTCGATCCCGACGTTGGCCGCCATGCGGGCCAGGATCCATTTCGGCAGGCCGAAGCGCGCGGCCTCCATGACGATGTAGGCGGAGACCAGCGCGGTCGCCGTGTCGCCGATCCCGGGGACGATGCTGGCGATGCCGTCCAGCCCGACGGGGATGTTCGTGCCGGGAACGCGCCAGCGCGAATCCATCCAGCGCGTGAGATGGCGCAGCCGTTCCAGCCGCGCGATGTCGATGTCGATGCCGGAGGAGGCGGGCCTTGCGTCCCGGTAGGCGGAGGCTGGCGCGCGGCGGGTGCGGGTGGTGGTCATGGTGGTGTCCCCCTGCGTATGGCCCCTGCGACTCGGCGTCCGTGCCGGCCCGTCCGTGCCGGCCATGTGCTGATAACCACGCTGGCGGGTTCCGGGTTCCGCGCGGGAACCTCCGCTTTCCATCAGGCGGTGGCTCGTCCGAAGGAGGGGCCGCCATCTCCCGTAAGGAGGAGGCTCAAGGGCTGGGCGCATAGGGCTGCGTCTGGAAGGCCTTATGCCAAATTCTCCTCTGGTAAAAGCGATGCCGACTGTTAGATAAGGGCCGCCGCCGCCAAGAGTGGCGGCGTTTTCTATTTCACGGAACTGCAACAAAGATGAATGGAAGCGGCAGGGCCATGAGCGGCAAGGTCATGAAGAGCCTCCACTGCGTTTGCTGTGGACGGCCGTTTGCCCGCACCTCCCCGCGGGGGCCGGCCCCGCTCTATTGTTCGCGCGATTGCCGCCGCCAGATGGACGTACGCCGCCGCGCCTGGTCGGACGAGGATCTGTTCGCGCGCCCGGCCCTGGCCGAACCGGCGGGAAGCTCTCTTCCCTTCTGATCCTTATCCGCCTGATCCCTGCCGGGGCGCCGAAGCCCTTCGTCCCGGAGTGTCTTGCCTGCGGCAAGATGCGCCCCCGGCCCCATCGGCGTGCAATTGTTGGCAAGGCCCTCTAAAATCCTCGTCCGGCCGACCCCATATGGTTGGACAACGAGATCAGGGACTCAAGAGCGCAGCAGATCATGACGATGAAAACGCCATCCGACCGCAACGCGACGACCGTTTCGAGCCGCCGCCCGGCGCGCGCGCTCGCCATCCTGGCCGTCGCTCTCACCTTCACGGTGGGCACCATCGACACGGCCGACGCCCGCGCCGGCCGCAGCGGCTCCGCCGGCAGCCGGGGCGACCGCACCTATCAGGCGCCGCCCTCGACGAACACCGCGCCTTCCACCGCGGCACCCATGGAGCGTTCGGCCGCCCCGGCGCCCCGGCCCGGCATGGCGAGCCCGGCGGCTCCGGCCCGTGGCGGCTTCTTCGGCGGCGGCTTCATGGGCGGCCTGATGGGTGGCCTGATCGGCGCCGGCATCCTCGGCATGCTGCTCGGCGGCGGTTTCCTGTCCGGCCTCGGCAGCTTCGCCGGCATTCTCGGCTTCCTGCTCCAGGTGCTGCTGATCGTGTTCCTGGTCCGCATGGCCGTGCGCTTCTTCCGCAACCGCGCCGGCGCTTCGGCGGGCGGGATGAACCGCACCGGCATGAACGCAGGTGGAATGAACGGGGGCGGCATGAACCGCGGCGGTCCGGCCTATGCCGGCGCCGGCGCCATGCACCGTAACGCCATGGGCGGTGCCCAGCAGGGCACGGGCTACGGTTCGGGCCGCGGCCCGGCCGGTGCCGCCCGCCCGGTCGACGCCCTGGGCATCCGCCCCGAGGACTACCAGGCCTTCGAGTCGATCCTCGGCACGGTGCAGACCGCCTACGCGGCCGAGGACCTGAACACGCTCCGCAGCGCCGCCACGCCGGAGATGGTGTCCTACTTCTCCGAGGAGATCGCGGACAACCAGCGCCGCGGGGTCGCCAACCGGATCTCGGACGTCCGCCTGCTCCAGGGTGACCTCGCCGAGTCCTGGCGCGAGGGGAACGCGGAATACGCGACCGTCGCCATGCGCTTCTCGCTGATCGACGTGACGGTGGAGCGTGCGACCGGCCGTCCGGTCGAGGGCAACGCCGATACCCCGACCGAGGCGACCGAGGTCTGGACCTTCGTCCGTCCGCGCGGCGGCCGCTGGCAGCTCTCGGCTATCCAGCAGACCCGCTGATCGTCCTTTTCACGGGCCGGGACATGGAAGGGGCGCCCCACGGGGCGCCCCTTTCGCATTTCCGGACGAGGCACTAAGCTTCCCGCACCGGAAAAACCAAGAAAATCGGGAGAGGAAGCGCTCATGAGTTCCGCCGCCAGTTCCGCCGCCAGTTCCGCCGCCGGTTCAGCCGCCAATTCAGCCGATGCCAACCTGTACGAGTTGTTCCGCTCGCGATTCCCGGCGGACCGGAGCCGTCCCTTCATCATGACGGACGGGGGGCCGGGCCTCAGCTACGGCGGGCTGGAGGAGATGGTCGGGCGCATGGCGCGGCTTCTGAGCGGTCTCGGCCTCGCCAAGGGCGACCGGGTGGCCGTGCAGGTGGAGAAATCGCCGGAAACCATCGTCCTGTATCTCGCGGTGGTGCGGGCCGGCGGCGTCTATCTTCCGCTCAACCCCGCCTACACGCGGGCGGAGGTCGAGTATTTCCTGACCGACGCGGAGCCGCGCGTCTTCGTCTGCAAGCCGGAGACGGAGGAGGCGCTGCGCCCGGCCGCGGAGGCGGCGGGGGTGGCCCATCTCCTGACGCTCGGCACGGCGGGGGAGGGCAGCCTGATGGAGCGTGCCCACGGCCTGGACCCGGATGCGGCCACCGTGCCCGCCGGGCCGGACGATCTCGCGGCGATCCTCTACACCTCCGGCACGACCGGCCGGTCCAAGGGCGCGATGATGAGCCATCGCAACCTCGCCTCCAACGCGCTGACGCTGCACCGAGCCTGGGGCTTCGGTCCGGACGACGTGCTGCTGCACGCGCTGCCGGTCTTCCACACCCACGGTCTGTTCGTGGCGACCAACGTCACGCTGCTGAACGGCACGGGCATGATCTTCCTGCCGAAGTTCGACGCCGACCAGGTGATGCGGCTGCTGCCGCGCGCGACCGTGATGATGGGGGTGCCGACCTTCTACACGCGGCTGCTCCAGCACCCCGGCCTGACGCGCGCGGCGACGGCCCACATGCGGCTCTTCATCTCCGGCTCGGCCCCGCTGCTGGCGGACACGCACCGGGAGTTCGCCGGCCGCACGAGCCACGCCATCCTGGAGCGCTACGGCATGACGGAAACCGGCATGCTGACCTCCAACCCGCTCGACGGAGAGCGCATTCCCGGCACGGTCGGCTTCCCCCTGCCGGAGGTGCGGCTGCGCGTGGTGGACGGGGATGGGCGGGACCTCGGCCGGGAGGGTATCGGCTCGATCGAGGTGGCCGGCCCCAACGTCTTCTCCGGCTACTGGCGCATGCCCGAGAAGACGAAGCAGGAGATCCGGCCCGACGGCTTCTTCATCACCGGCGACGTCGGCAAGATCGACGGGCGCGGCTACGTCCACATCGTCGGGCGGGCCAAGGACCTGATCATCTCCGGCGGATTCAACGTCTATCCGAAGGAGGTGGAGACGGTGATCGACGCGCTGGAGGGCGTGGTGGAGTCGGCCGTCGTCGGCCTGCCGCACCCGGACTTCGGCGAGGCGGTCAGCGCCGTCGTGCTGCGCAAGGCCGGTGCCGCCGGACCGGACGAGGCCGCCGTGATCGCCGCCTGCAAGGAGCAGCTCGCCAATTTCAAGGTGCCCAAGCGCGTCTTCTTCCAGGACGAGCTGCCGCGCAACGCCATGGGCAAGGTGCAGAAGAACCTGCTGCGCGACCGCTACGGCGCGACCTTCGGCGGATAGAACCGGGGGCATGAAAAAAGCAGCACCGCCGGGATACCGCCTGTGCCGCCGTCCCGGCAAGCCGGGGCGGGTCGGTCGATGACCGGACGCCCGTGAGGCGTCCGGTCAATCGGATGCCTGGAAGCGTATCAGTAGTTGGTGGCCCAATCGGGTTCGATGCGGGGGGCGCCGGCCTCGTCCTCGGGGTCGGCGTAGGGGATGGGAGCTTCCGCGTAAAGGGGAAGCTGCCGGGCGAACTCCGCCTCGGCGTTGGCCCGTTGTTGCTCCAGCAAGCGAGCGGCCAAATGTGCGATCAGCATGGCGGGCCTCCTGTTCAGCGTCGGAGGACCAGAGGAGCGGCCGGTTGGCCACGCTCGGCCCATCCGTCAGATTAGCTGGGCATTGCAGTGCAAAATCCAAGCCCAGCCGAACGGAATCATGCGGCGAAAAAGATTACCGCTCTGTTACTTTTCCCGGACATGCCTCCGGAAATCAGGATCCGGCCCGGAATCCGGGCGTCCGGCGGCTTCCGGTTCCCTTTCACGGCCGCTCGGCCCATAGTCGCGCCGACCGGACATTCCCCGCTTTCGAGAGCATCATGAACGCCGAAACCTGTCCCACCTGCCTAAAGCCTGCGCATTTGTGCATTTGCGAGGCGGTGGAGCCGATCGACAACCGGGTCTTCCTTCTGATCCTCCAGCACCCGCAGGAAAAGCGCGAGGCGCTGGGCACGGCGCAGATCGCCCATCTTCAGTTCCGGAACTCGGCGCTGAAGGTGGGGCTGAGCTGGTCGAACCTGAAACGCATCCTCGGGCGCGAGGTCGATTACAAGCGGTGGGGCGTGCTCTATCTCGGCCCGGTGAAGGAAGGCGACAGCGCGCCCAAGCCGGAGGTCGCCGTGGTGGACAAGGCCGGAAACCCCCTCAAGGGCGGCGGCGAGCGGCTGGCGGAGCTGGAGGGGCTGATCGTGCTGGACGGCACCTGGAGCCAGGCCAAGACGCTGTGGTGGCGCAATCCGTGGCTCCTGAAGTGCCAGCGCCTGGTGCTGAACCCGCAGTTCCGTTCGCTCTATGGCGAGGCGCGGCGCGAGCCGCGGAAGGACAGCGTCTCGACCCTGGAATCGGCCGCCTTCGCCCTGTCCCGCCTGGAGGGGCGGCCGGCGATGTTCGACCAGGCGCTGAAGCCCTTCTCCTTGCTCCTGAAGAAGGTCCGCGCCCCCCGGCCGCGCCGTCCCGCGCCGGGCGCCTCGGGAAGCGTGGAGGCCGAAGCCGCCGCCCCGACGGAGGAATGAGCGGGCAGGACGGCGTGACAAGTGCGTGCTGCATACGGGAATAATACACTCTCCCGTTGAGCGGAAGACTCGGCTCGGGTACCCTCTTCTTTCGTCTTAACACGAAAGTCGCTGCGCGCATGGTCCGGCGCCGGCGGTTGCCGAGGAGTTCGCCCGCATGTTCCCGTTCCAATGGCCGACGGCTGCCCAGTTCGCCATTTCCGCCTTCCTGCTGATCACGGCGGTGTTGGAAATGTTCGATACCGCGTTCGAGGAGCTGCTGGGCTTCGAGATGGGCACCGCGCATGGGCTGGTGGTTTACGCGCTGTCGAAGATCCTCAAGGAAGGCATCGAGATCCGCGAGCGCTACATGGAAGCCCGCGAGAAGCTCGCCGGCGCGCAAGGCGGGGAGAAGGCGGCCTGACGGGTTCTTCTCCCACGCCGGCGGGCACATCCGCCGGTTCCGGCCGTTGAACCGGCATCGCCGGGGCGGCTTGACGGGCTCCGGGCCGTCCGGCCCAAATGGCTCCCCCGGCCGGCGTTCGACGGAACGCCGCCTTCCGGCGCATGAGGAGAAGAGAGATCATGAACCGCGATCTCGTGGATTTCGACCTGACCGTCTGCGGCATCGAGGAACTGCCGGCCCACTGCAAGGCCGGCGTGACCCATGTCCTGTCCATCCTGGACCCCGAGCGCGAGGATCTTACCGCCTTCGGCGCCTATGGCGAGCATGAGCGGCTGGAACTGCGCTTCCACGACATCGTCGATCCCCTCCGCGGGCAGATCCCGCCCTCCCGCGCGGACGTGGAGCGCATCCTCGCCTTCGGCCGCGATCTGCTGGCCGAACCCGGCGGCTGCGGCCATCTTCTGGTCCATTGCCACGCCGGCGTGTCCCGCTCCACGGCGGCGATGACGATGATCCTCGCCCAGGCCCAGCCGGACCGCCCGGCCGCCGACGCCATGGCGGAGGTCGCGCGCATCCGCTCCAAGGCCTGGCCCAACCTGCGCATGATCGAGTTCGCCGACGAGCTGCTCGGCCGCAACGGCGCGCTGGTCGCCGCCGTGAAGGACCGCCACCGCGCCTACGCCAAGGAACGCCCGCAGATCGTGCAGTTCATGATCGACAACGGCCGCATCCGCGAGGTCGAGGATCTGATCGACTGACGCCGCCCCCGCCGCCCCCGCCGCCCCGGCCCCTCGGCCGCGGCCGGAGGTTTCGAGTGCATCCTATTACCCGCTGAAAGTACTAACCCAGCCGCCTGCCCTTACGCCTAAGGAGTGCCGCGTCCTGCAGTGGTATACAGGGGCGTTCAGTTCATCCGGCGGCTTCCTTCAGGACAATCGATGGCGGGTCAGGGCGGGCGCGGGAAGCGCCGTCGTTTCATGGGCGGTCGCGTGGCGCGGACCCTTTCGGCGTCCTGCACGGCGTTGCTGGTCGGCGCCGTCGTGGTCCAGGCGCGGCCCGTCGACGTGCAGGCGCAGACCCTCGAACAGCTGTCGACCCTGTCGCTGGAGGAGCTGGCCAACATCGAGGTCACTTCGATCTCCAAGCGGCCGGAACCCTTGAGCCAGGCGGCGGCCGCCGTCTTCGTCATCACCGCCGAGGACATCCGGCGCACCGGCGCCACCAGTCTGCCGGAAGCGCTGCGCCTTGCCCCCAACCTGGAGGTGGCGCGGCTCAATGCCTACAACTACTCGGTCACGGCGCGCGGCTTCAATTCGCAGGAATCCGCCAACAAGCTGCTGGTCCTCGTGGACGGGCGCAGCGTCTATTCCCCCTTCGCCGCGACCGTGTTCTGGGAATCCGTGGACGTCCCGCTCGCCGACGTGGAGCGGATCGAGGTGATCAGCGGGCCGGGCGGCACCTTGTGGGGCGCCAACGCGGTCAACGGCGTGATCAACGTCATCACCCGGCACAGCCGAGACACCCAGGGCTTCCTGGTCGATGCCCATGCCGGCAACCGCGACAGCGGCGGGACGGTCCGTTATGGCGGCCGTTTCGGGGAGACGGGGAGCTACCGCCTCTACGCCAGCGGTTTCGACCGCCCGAACACGGAACCGCTCCGCTCCTCCGACCGGTCGAAGGACGCCTTCCGCGGCAGCCAGGCGGGCTTCCGCATCGATGGCGCCAGCGAGGGCGGGCGGGACAGCTACACGCTCCAGGGCGATACCTACCGCAACCTGACCGCCTTCCTGGACATGACGCTGGAGGGCGGGAACCTGCTCGGCCGCTGGACGCGCCAGCTCGGCGACGGGTCGTCCGTCTCGCTCCAGGCCTACTACGACCGCAAGGACCGCGAATACCTCCTCGCCGACGACGAACTCACGACCTGGGACATCCAGGCCCAGCACAACTTCAAGCTCGGTGACCGGCACCAGATCGTCTGGGGCGGGGAATACCGGCTCTGGCATTCCGACTTCACGACGCCGGGCCTTTTCGCCTACGCCGATCCGTCGGAGACGCTGTCCGTCGCCAACCTCTTCGTCCAGGACGAGTTCGCGCTGCGCCCCGACCTGAAGCTGACGGTCGGCCTCAAGGCGGAGCGCAACAGCTACACCGGCTTCGAATTCCTGCCCAACGCGCGGCTCGCCTGGCAGCTCGACGACAGCACGCTTCTCTGGGGTGCGGTCTCGCGCGCTGTCCGCACACCCTCCCGCGTGGACCGGGAGCTGAGCGCGCCGGGCATCCTGGTCGAGGCCTCCGACTTCCGGTCGGAGGAGCTGACCGCCTTCGAGATCGGCTACCGCGGCCAGCCGACGGCGCGGACGACCCTGTCCGTCTCGGCCTTCTACAACATCTACGATCATCTGCGGACGACCGGGCGCGCTGGCGGCACGGCCCTGCCGCTGCGTTTCCGCAACGATCTCCAGGGCGAGACCTGGGGGGTGGAGAGCTGGGGAAGCCTCCGCGTCAACGACTGGTGGACGCTCAAGGCCGGCGGCAACTGGCTGCGAAAGAACCTGGAGCTTGAATCGGGCGCGATCGATGCGTCGAACCTCCAGGCGGCCGGCGATGATCCCGAGTACCAGGCGCAGCTCCGGTCGGAGATGATGCTGGCGCCGGGCGTGTGGCTCGACTTCATGCTGCGCCGGGTCGGCCATGTGACCCCTTCGGACGTGCCGGCCTACACGGAGCTGGACGCCCACATCGGCTGGCAGGTCACCCCGGCGCTCGAATTCTCGCTGCACGGCCAGAACCTGCTGGACCAGCGCCATCTTGAGACGATCAATCCCTCGACCAGTTCGGAGCGCTACATCGGACGTTCGGTCTACGGGCGCCTGCGCGCGGTGTTCTAGGGATGGCATCCGGGGGGCGGCACGGTTTTCTTCGGCGGCTGCTGCGGTGGGGGAGGCTTCCTGCGCTGATTGGCCATGCGCTGATCGGGCCTGCGTTGGTGGGAACGGCGCTGCTGTCCGCCCCGCCGGCCGGGGCGGCCCAGGACACGGCGCTCGAAGACGCCGTCAAGGCGACCTATCTCTACAAGCTCCCGCCCTTCATCGAGTGGCCGCCGTCGGCCCATGCCGGACCGTCCAGCCCCTTCAACCTCTGCATCCTGGGGAACGACCCCTTCGGCGGGGCCCTCGACCGGGCGGTGGCCGGGCAGAGCGTCGGCGGCCACGGCATCGCGGTGCTGCGGCTGCGCGGCGCCGATGCGGGCCGCGGCTGCCATGTCCTGTACCTGCATGAGGTCGCGGCCCCGGCGGCGGCCGAGGCGCTGGCGCAGCTGCGTGGCCGGCCGGTGCTGACGGTGACGGACGCGGCGACGGAGCCGCGCGCGAAGGGCATGATAAACTTCGTGCTCCGCGAGGGCCGCGTCCGTTTCGAGATCGACGACCGCGCCGCCGCCGAAAGCGGGCTTTCCATCAGTTCGAAGCTGTTGAGCCTGGCGGTTTCCGTCCGGCATCGGGGCTAGGAGGTCCGGCGTGGCTCAATCGGTTCAGAGAGCGGAAGCCCGGCTTCCAGCCGGTCCCTCCCCCGAAGACTCCTCTCCCGGAGGCTTGGCCCCGGAGACCCGGCTGCCGGCCGCCGACGCTCCGGTGGTCCGTTTGCCGAGGCTCTGGAGGCTGGTTCCCGCCATGGCGCTGACGGCCGCCATCGCCCTGCTGCTCGCCGGCGTGGGCATCGCCGTCTACAACGAGCGGGCCTACACGCTCCAGAAGACCGACGAGGCGGGCGCGCAGGCGGCGATCCTCGCCGCCACCGTGACGGCGGCCCTGGCCTTCAACGACCGGATCGCCGCCCAGGAATATGTGGACGCGCTCCAGGCCAACCGGGAAATCCGGTCCGCCGCCGTCTATGACGCCAAGGGCGTGCTGTTCGTGAGCTACGCCCGCGGCAACGCCGATGCGGGCTTTCCGGCCGTGGACACCGCCTCGCTGTCCGATGGGCGGACGGAGGACGGCTTCGTGACCGTGTCGCGGCCGGTGACCCAGGGCAACGTCGAACTCGGCTCCGTGCGCCTGCGCGTCGTGCTGGAACCCTTCGTCCGCCGGCTGGAGCGTTACGGCGGGATCGCGCTGCTGGTGACGATGGCCTCGCTGCTGGTCGTCGTGCTGGGCGCCGCCCATGCCGCCCTGTCCAGGGCGAACGCCGAGCTGAGGGGCCGGACCGACGCGCTGGCGGAAGCCTACGCGCGGCTCCAGGCGGAGACGGCCGAGCGCGAACGGGCGGAGGAAGCCCTGCGCCAGAGCCAGAAGATGGAGGCGGTGGGCCAGCTGACCGGCGGCGTCGCGCACGACTTCAACAACCTGCTCCAGGCCGTCGGGGGCAGCCTGGAGCTTCTGGAGCGGCGGCTCGCCGCCGGCCGCCACGACATCGACCAGTATGTTAAGGCGGCGCGCTCGGCGGTGAACCGGGCCGCCGGCCTGACCCAGCGGCTGCTCGCCTTCTCGCGGCGTCAGCCGCTGAGTCCGACCTGCGTCGATCTCAACGCGCTGGTTTCCGGCATGCACGAGCTGGTCCGCCGCTCCGTCGGCGAATCGGTGCGGGTGGATCTGGTCCCGGGGAACGGGCTGTGGCGGGTCTGGGCGGACGCCAACCAGATCGAGAACGCGCTGCTGAACCTGGCGATCAACGCGCGCGACGCCATGCCCGACGGCGGCCGCATCATCGTCGAGACCGACAACATCGAGCTGGACGCCGGCCACGCGGCACTCGTGCCGGGGCTGGAGCCCGGCTCTTACGTCATGCTGTCCGTCTCCGACACCGGGACGGGCATGCCGCCCGACGTGCAGGAGCGCGCTTTCGAGCCCTTCTTCACGACCAAGCCCATCGGCCAGGGCACCGGGCTGGGCTTGAGCCAGCTCTACGGCTTCGCCCGCCAGTCCGGCGGCCATGCCCGCATCGACAGCATGCCCGGCCAGGGCACGACCGTGACGCTCTACCTGCCGCGCCACAACGGAGCCGACGCCGAGGACGCCGCGCAGGAGACCATGACGGCGGCGCCGTTGCGTGGACAGGGCACGGTTCTGGTGGTGGAGGACGAGGCGCTCGTTCGCATGCTCCTGGTGGCGACGCTGGAGGAGCAGGATTACACCGTGATCGAGGCGGAGGAGGGGGAGGGCGCGCTCGCCATCCTGCGCTCCGACACGCGGATCGATCTGCTGGCGACGGACGTCGGCATGCCCGGCATGAACGGCCGCCAGCTCGCCGAGATGGCGCGGCAGATCCGGCCCGGGCTGAAGGTGCTCTTCCTGACGGGCTACGCCCACAACACCGGCCTGGGCGACGGCCCTCTCGACCCTGACACGCAGCTGCTGAGCAAGCCGGTCTCCATGGGTGCCTTCCTGGCGAAGGTGCAGGAGATGACCCACGCGGGGTAGGGGCGGGGCAGGTAGAGCCTTCGGTTGCGCGCTGTCCGAGTGAAGCCTGGATTCCTGCGTTCGCGCATGGGCGCTGAGTTTCACGGCTAACTGACTGAAGCAACCTTCCGAACACCCTTTCACCGTCATCCCCGCGGACGCGGGGAGCCAGGGTTTCCAACGGTTCCGCTATGGGAGGAACTGGATTCCCGCTCTCACGCAAACTTCGTTTGCTCTGACGCGGCAAGCGAATGCCAGAGGCATTCGCCGAGAGCGTTTCGCGGGAATGACGCTGAGGGAGGTTGCAGGCTTCGGATAACCGGGCCGATGTGCAAAAGTTAGCGCCCATGCGCTTTCGCCGGGACGACGGCGGAAGGGTGCTCGGACGCTTGCGTCAGCCGGTCAGCGTTTACGTTGCCGCCCTTGCGCGAAGCCCCATCCCGCCGCATCTCCCTCCGCAATCCGCGACTTTCACCGTTCACGCCAACTCCGCCTGCCAAGACGCCAAGCGCAACCTTAGCCGTTCGATGCGCGCGAATCGGTGCCCGGCGGCGCAAAGTCCGGGCGCTGTGACAATGACATCGGCTTTTCCGAAAATTCATTGCAAATGCAAAAAACGCCTTGGCCTTGCCTTGTCTTCCCCGGCCCAAGTCGAAGCCGTGCCCGCCGCGCCACACTACCTCCATTTTTAGGGCTAGGACTTTTTTGTGGAGGTTTTTGGTGCTCGAAAGGGGAATTCCTATACCGTCTGTTAACCATCCGAACCCTAGCCTCCGGTCTATGACCCGGCGAATTTCCGCCGGCGGTTAGATAGCGCGTGACGCGGCTGGAGCCAGGATGAAGCGGTTTTGGCGGGTTTCTGTTTCGGTCGTTGTCCTGTCGGCGACGCTCGGCGGCGCCTGGCTCGTCGCGTCGGAGGAAATGCGCACCTCGCGCCTGCAGGCGCGGCTGCTCTCCACCGTCGCGAAGGAGATGAGCTTCGAGCTGCGCGAGGGCCCGAACCCGGAAGCCCGCTACCCGACCCAGGGTCCCTACAACGAGCGCTTCGGCTACAGCGGCCTGCCGGGCTATCTCGGCGCGCTCACCAGCGACATGTACACGATCGAGATGCAGGCGAAGGCGTCGCCGCGGCTCGATTCCTTCATGGCGAACGGTGGCTTCCCGATCTACAAGGAAAAGACGCAGGCCGGGCTGACGCTGCTCGACCGCAGCGGCGAGACGATGTTCCAGGCGCGCTACCCGGAGCGGGTGTTCGCCCGTTTCGAGGACGTGCCGCCGCTGGTCCGCGACACGCTCCTGTTCATCGAGAACCGCGAGCTGCTGAACCAGGACGAGCCGCGCCGCAACCCGGCCGTGGAGTGGGACCGCTTCGCCGGCGCGCTGCTGACCCTGCCGGTGCAGTACATCCGGCCGGGCACGCGTTCGCCCGGCGGCTCCACGCTGGCCACCCAGATCGAGAAGTACCGCCATTCCCCGGACGGCCAGACCATCGGGGCGACGGAGAAGCTGCGCCAGATGGCCTCGGCCAGCGTGCGCGCCTACCTCGACGGCGAGGACACGAGCGAGCACCGCAAGCGCATCCTGGTGGACTACCTGAACTCCACCCCTCTGACCGCGCGCCCCGGCTTCGGCGAGGTCAACGGGCTGGGCGACGGGCTGTGGGCCTGGTACGGCACGGAACTCTCCGCCGCGGAAAAGCTGCTGTCTCAGCCGGTCGCCGACGAGAAGGCGATGCGGGCCAAGGCGACCGTCTACAAGCAGGTGCTCTGCTTGCTGCTGGCCCAGCGCCGCCCCTCCTACTACCTGATCCAGGACCGCGCCGCGCTGGAGCGTCTGGCCGACAGCCACCTGCGCGTCCTGGCCTCGGCGGGCGTGATCGACGGGACGCTGCGCGACGCCGCGCTGAAGGTCACGCTGACCTACCGCGACACGCCGCCCGCGGCCCAGACCGCCTCCTTCGTCGAGCAGAAGGCGCCCAACGCCATCCGCGCGAAGCTCCTGTCCATGATGGGCGTGTCGAGCCTCTACCAGCTCGACCGCGTGGACATGACCGCCGAATCGACGCTCGACGCGCCGACCCAGGCCCGCGTGGTCGAGGTGCTGGGGAAGCTCGGCGACCCGGCCTTCGCGCAGCAGATGGGGCTGACCGGCGACCGGCTGATCGACACCAAGTCCACGGACATGTCGAAGATCATCTATTCGGTCACGCTGTACGAGCGCGGGGCCGACGCCAACTACCTGCGCATTCAGGCCGACAACCTGGACCAGCCGCTGGACATCAACGAGGGAGCCAAGCTCGACCTCGGCTCGACCGCGAAGCTGCGGACGCTGACGACCTATCTGGAGATCATCGCCGAGTTGCACGCCCGCTACGCCCATCTGCCCAAGGATTTCCTGGCGGACGTGGAGGCGGAGGCGTCGGACAACCTGACGCGCTGGGTCGCGGGCTGGCTGATGGCGGGCGGCGACCGGTCGCTGACCGCGATGCTCGACGCCGCCATGGAGCGCCGCTACTCGGCCAGCCCGGCCGAGGCCTTCTTCACCGGCGGCGGGCTGCACAGCTTCGTGAACTTCAACAACAAGGACAACGGCAGCATCCTGACGGTGACGGAATCGCTGCGCAGCTCCGTCAACCTGCCCTTCATCCGCATGATGCGCGACATCGTGCAGTTCTACATGTCCGAGGGCGGCGACGACACCGGCGACATCCTGCAGAATCCCGACCATCCCGCGCGCCAGGCCTATCTCGCCCGCTTCGCCGACAAGGAAGGCAGCGAGTTCCTGAACCGCTTCTACACCCTCTACGCCAAGCGCAGCCCGGACGAGGCGCTGACCCTGCTCGCCAGCCGGTCGCGGCCGGCGGCGCACCGCATGGCGGTGATCTTCCGCACCGTCCGGCCCAAGGCCGGGGTGGAGGAGTTCGCCAAGTTCATGCGTGCCCGGCTGCCCGACGCCAAGCTGGACGACAAGACCGTCTCCGGCCTCTACGCGAAATACGGCCCCGGCAGCTTCCCGCTGAACGACCTGGGCTATCTGGCGCGCATCCACCCGCTGGAGCTGTGGCTGGTCGCCTATCTCCAGGAGAACCCCGGCGCCAAGCGCCGCGAGGTGCTGGACGCCAGCGTCGGGGAGCGCCAGGAAAGCTACAAGTGGCTGTTCAAGAAGGGCCTGTCCGCGCAGAACACCCGCATCCGCATCGGGCTGGAGGAAGAGGCCTTCCAGCGCGTGACGGAGGCATGGCGCCGGCTGGGCTACCCGTTCGAGCGGCTGGTGCCCTCCTTCGCCACGGCCATCGGCAGCTCCGCCGACCGGCCGGCGGCGCTGGCCGAGCTGATGGGCATCATCCTCAACGACGGCATCCGCCAGCCGACCGTGCGCGTGAAGAAGCTGCACTTCGCCGCCGGCACGCCCTACGAGGCGGTCGTCGGGCTGGGGCCGCTGAAGGGCGAGCGCGTGCTGCGGCCGGAGATCTGCGCCACCCTGCGCAAGGCGCTGATGGACGTCGCCCAGAACGGCACCGCCAAGCGCGTCTGGGGCTCCTTCAAGGACGCCTCGGGCGAGATCATTCCGATCGGCGGCAAGACCGGCACCGGCGACCACCGTCTCGACCGCTACGGCGCCGGCGGGCGGCTGATCGAATCGCGGGCGGTGAACCGGACGGCCACCTTCGCCTTCTACATCGGCGACCGCTTCTTCGGCACCATGACCGCTTTCGTGCAGGGGCCGGAGGCCGACCACTACCGCTTCACCAGCGCGCTGCCGGCCCAGCTCCTGAAGAGCATCGCCCCGGCCCTCCAGCCGCTGATCAACCCGGCGGAAACCCGCACCGCCGACAACACCACGAAGCCGCAGACGGGGCTCTGAGAAGCGACCTCCCGACCCTCCTTCGAGGAGGGCCGGGAGCCGCATGGTCCAGGAACGCGAAAAGCCCGCCCCGGCGATCCGGGGCGGGCTTTTCTTCTTCGGGCGAGGCCCGAGGCTTATTCGCAGAAGACGTAGGGCGCGGCGGCGACTGCGGTGGGCGCGAAGGGGACGACCGCGCCGGCGAGCAGCAGTTCGACCTCGCTGCCGGCGATGTTGGCGGGGAGCTGCGGCCGGATCGCGCGCAGGGCATCCACCGCCCGGTCGAAGGCGTCGTCATGGTCCGCGCAGCCGATCCCGTCCTCGTAGGCGCGCAGGACGGAGGCGATCTCCTCCGGCGACAGATCGTCCACGCGCAGGGTGGTGTCGGACAACATCGGTGTGGCTTTCGGAAGGGGAAGAAATGATGCCCCCATCATCTGCGCTCTTGGTAAAGAAATTCTTACCCCTATGGCACGGCTGCTTTGCCGGAAAGGTCTCAAGCGGCGAGGGTGAAGAACAGATCAAATACAGCCGGTTCGGCGCCGCCCTGGTCCGGCGCGCGCGGGACTGTGGCCCGGAAGGCCCGCGCCGGGGTAGGCTCAGGCAGGCCCGGCTTTGGAGCAAGGAATGACCAGCCGCTTTTCCGTGTCGCACGGGACCGTCTACCGCGACCCGTTCTTCTACGCCTCCTTTCCCTCCATCGCGGCCCTGCCGGACGGGGCGGCGCTGGTCGCCTTCCGCCGCGCCCGCGACCACCGCTGGCTTCGCGGCGAGGAGTACCGGCGCACGGAAACCGGGCTGAAGCATGTCGATCACCTGGACTCCCGTTCGCAGATCGTCCTCCTGCGGCTGGACAGGGAGGGCAGGGCGGCCGGCGATCCCCTGACGCTGCCGCCCGACCCGCAGGCCGCCGACCAGGATCCCAGCCTCCTGGTGCTGCGCGACGGGCGCGTGCTGCTGACCGGCTTCTGCTGGTACCCGCTGCCCGCCAAGGAGGGCGAGGCCCTGCGCGCGCTGGGTGCTGCCGTCGTGGGCAGCCCGCAGCAGACCGGCGACATCTACCTGTTCTGGGGCGCCTACGCGCGCTGGAGCGACGATGGCGGGCGGAGCTGGTCGCCGCACCGCTTCCTGCCGCCGCTGCCCGGCCATGGGGACGTGGTGCCCGGCATGCGCCGGATGCTGGGCGGGGCCTTGCGCGGGCGCGCGGTGGAACTGCCGGACGGGACCATCCTCCAGGCCACCTACACCTTCCACCCCGGCAACGGCCGCTACGCGAGCCATCTCTACGCCTCCGCCGACCGGGGCGAGAGCTGGGAGTACCGGTCGCTGATCGCCATCGACGGGGAGAAGATGGCGGGTTTCTGCGAGAGCGCGCTGGCGCTGGCGGCCGACGGCCGGCTGATCGCCTTCCACCGCACCACCGGGCTGGACGACCGGCTGGCGACCTCCGTCTCGCGCGACGGGGGCCACAGCTGGGAGCCCTGGCGGGTCCAGCCGGTGATCGGCCACCCCTTTGATGCCTGCCCGCTGCCCGACGGGCGGCTGCTGGTGGTCGGCGGCTACCGGCACGAACCCTTCGGCGTGCGGGCGCGCCTCTGGGACCCGGCGCGCGGGGAGATCGGCGACGCGCCGGAGATTATCCTGCGCGACGACGCGGCCTCGGCCGACGTGGGCTATCCCTGGGCGGCGGCCCTGCCGGACGGGCGGGTCATGGCCGTCTACTACATGTGCGATGCCGACGGCGTCCGCCACGTCGCGGGGACCGTGCTGACGCTCGGATAGTGCCATGACCGGCGGGCAACCCGGCCCGTCCCGCGGCGGCGAAGGGAAGCGTTGCCAGCCGCGCCCAAGGTGGGCATAAATCGCCGCGTGCTATCCCCGCTGGACGGGACGGCTTTTGGCAACGACAAGAATGGCGGAAGGAAAGCCTCTCATGGCTGAAAGCACTTACGACGTCGTCGTCATCGGCGGCGGCCCCGGTGGGTATGTCTGCGCGATCCGGGCGGCACAGCTCGGCTTCAAGGTGGCCTGCGTCGAGAAGCGCAGCGCGCTCGGCGGCACCTGCCTGAACGTGGGCTGCATCCCGTCCAAGGCCCTTCTCACCGCGTCCGAGAAGTTCGAGGAGGCCAAGCACGGCCTCGCCAAGTTCGGCGTGAAGGTCGGCGGCGTCGAACTCGATCTGCCGGGCATGCTCGCCCACAAGGACAAGGTGGTCAAGGAGAACACCGGCGGCATCGAGTTCCTGTTCAAGAAGAACAAGATCGCCTGGCTAAAGGGCGCCGGCCGCATCACGGCACCCGGCACCGTCGAGGTCGAGGGCGTCGGCACGGTCACCGCCTCCAAGGCCATCGTGATCGCCACCGGCTCCGAGGTCACGCCGCTGCCGGGGTTGGAGATCGACGAGCAGAAGATCGTCTCCTCCACCGGCGCGCTCGCCCTGCCGGAGGTGCCGAAGCGCCTCGTCGTCATCGGCGGCGGCGTCATCGGGCTGGAGATGGGTTCGGTCTGGGGCCGCCTCGGCGCGCAGGTCACGGTGGTCGAGTATCTCGACCGCGTGCTGCCGACCATGGACGGCGAGGTCTCCAAGACCATGCAGCGCATCCTCGGCAAGCAGGGCATGAGCTTCAAGCTCGGCGCCAAGGTCACCGGCGCCAAGGTTACCAACACCGGCGTGACCCTGTCGCTGGAGCCGGCCGCCGGCGGCAGCGCCGAGGAGATCGAGGCCGACGTGGTGCTGGTTGCCATCGGCCGCCGCGCCCACACCCAGGGTCTGGGTCTGGACAGCGTCGGGGTGGAGACGGACAACCGCGGCCGCGTGAAGATCGACGGCCACTTCCGCACCAACGTGCCGGGCATCTACGCCATCGGCGACGTGGTCGAGGGTCCGATGCTGGCCCACAAGGCCGAAGAGGAGGGCGTGGCGCTCGCCGAGCTGCTGGCGGGCCAGGCGGGCCACGTCAACCACGACCTCGTCCCCGGCGTCGTTTACACCTGGCCGGAAGTGGCTGCCATCGGCAAGTCCGAGGAGGAGCTGAAGGCCGCCGGCATCGAGTACAAGGCCGGCAAATTCCCCTTCACCGCCAACGGCCGCGCCCGCGCCATCGCTACCACCGACGGCTTCGTGAAGATCCTGGCCGACGCCCGCACCGACAAGGTGCTCGGCGTCCACATGGTCGGCCCGAACGTGTCGGAGATGATCGCGGAGATCGGCATCGCGATGGAGTACAGCGCGTCCGCCGAGGACATCGCCCGCACCTGCCACGCGCACCCGACCCTGGCCGAGGTCACCAAGGAGGCGGCACTCGCCGTCGCCGGCCGCCCGCTGCACATGTAAGCGGGTTTCGCCCGAAGGCACGAAAAAGGCGCCGTCCCCTCGGGGGCGGCGCCTTTTCCTTTTCAGGGGCTTTCCCGCAGCACCGCTCAGGAACGGTGCGCGTAGGCCCAGTACAGCTCGCGCGCGCGCTGGAAGAGTGGGCCGGGCTGGAGGTCGCGGTCCTCCACGCGGGTCACCGGCACGACCTTGGCGTAGTTGCCGGTGGAGAAGACCTCGTCCGCCGCCGTCACGTCGGCGACCGTCACCGTGCGCTCCTCCACCGTGACGCCCGCCTCGCGCAGCAGCTTGATGACGCGCTGGCGGGTGATGCCGTTCAGGAAGGTGCCGTTGGGGACGGGGGTGGCGACCGCGCCGTCCTTGGCGATGAAGAGGTTGGAGGTCGCGAACTCCGCCACGTTGCCGGTCGGGTCCAGCATGATGGCGTTGTCGAAGCCGCGCGTCCGCGCCTCGCGCAGGGCGGCGCCGGCGTTCGGGTAGTGGCTGGCGGCCTTGGCGCTGGTCAGCGCCATGCTCGGCGCCGGGCGCTGGCGGCTGGACAGGCAGGCGGTGAAGCCGGCGGTGCCGGGCATCGGCGACTCATAGACCGACAGCACGAAGCGCGTGGTGGCGGGGTCGGGAGCGACGAAGCCCTCTTCCGCGTAGAACATCGGGCGGATGTAGAGGGCGGCGTCCTTGGGGAACTTGGCGATGGCCTCGCGGCACAGCGCCTCGATTTCCTTGGCGGTCAGGGTCGCCTCCAGCCCCATGGCGGCGGCCGAGCGGACCACGCGCTCGCAATGCTGGTCGAGGTCGGGGGCCACGCCCTCGAAGGCGCGGGCGCCGTCGAAGACGGTCGAGGCGAGCCAGAAGGTGTGGCTCATCGGGCCGACGATGGCGGGGTTGCCTTCGACCCATTCGCCGTTGACGTAGTTGACCGCGCGGGCCGCCGTGCTTGCCATGAACTCTGTTCCCTGTGTCTGTGTGCTTGGTTCGAATGTTCTAAGGGGATGCGGAAGAGGATACCCCCATATCGCCGGGCTTCAAGCCGCGCGAACGGGCCGTCTGGTTGGTTGAGACAGCATGAGTCCGAACCAGACGAGGAGCCTTCCGCCCATGGACCCGATGCTCAACGCCTCGCCCTTTCCCGGTCCCAACGAGGACGCGCCGATCCCGATGCCGAGCACCGACAACCCGGACCTGCCGAACCCCGGCGTGCCGGGCCGCGAGGCGCCGCTCGGCCCCGGCACCGACCTTCCGCCGATGACGCCGACCGATCCGGATTTCTGATCCCCGAAAAGCAAGAAGGGGTCCCGGACGGGACCCCTTCCTTATGCGTCAGCCCGTGAGGGCGAGGGTCAGCGGCGCACCACCATCAGCTTCTTGATCTCGGCGATGGCCTTCGCCGGGTTCAGACCCTTCGGGCAGGTCTTGGTGCAGTTCATGATGGTGTGGCAGCGGTAGAGGCGGAACGGGTCCTCGAGCATGTCGAGGCGCTCGCCTGTCATCTCGTCGCGGCTGTCGACGATCCAGCGGTAGGCCTGGAGCAGGACGGCCGGGCCGAGATAGCGGTCGCCGTTCCACCAGTAGCTGGGGCAGGAGGTCGAGCAGCAGAAGCACAGGATGCACTCGTAGAGGCCGTCCAGCTTGGCGCGGTCCTCCGGCGACTGCAGCCGCTCGCGGTCGGGCGGGGCCGGCGACTGCGACTGCAGCCAGGGCTTCACCGAGGCGAGCTGCGCGTAGATGTGCGTCAGGTCGGGGACGAGGTCCTTCACCACCGGCATGTGCGGCAGCGGGTAGATCTTCACGTCGCCGGCGACCTCCTCGATGGCCTTCAGGCAGGCCAGCGTGTTGGTGCCGTCGATGTTCATCGCGCAGGACCCGCAGATGCCCTCGCGGCAGCTGCGCCGGAAGGTCAGCGTCGGGTCGACGTTGTTCTTGATGTAGATGATCGCGTCCAGGACCATCGGGCCGAACTTGTCGAGATCGACCGTGTAGCTGTCGATGCGCGGGTTCTGGCCGTCCTCGGGGTTCCAGCGGTAGATCTTGAAGGTCTTGGCCCGCTTGGCGCCGTTGGCGGCGTTGATGGTCTTGCCGACGCCGATCTTCGAATTGGCGGGCAGGGCGAATTCAGCCATGACTTCGTTATCCTTGGCGTTGACGCGGGCTTAGTAGACGCGGGCCTTGGGCGGGAACACCTCGACCTCGTCGGTCAGGGTGTAGAGGTGGACCGGGCGGTAGCCGATGCGGGTCTCGCCCGTCTCGGACACCCAGGTCACCGTGTGCTTCATCCAGTTCTCGTCGTCGCGGTTCGGGAAGTCCTCGCGCGCGTGGGCGCCGCGGCTTTCCGGACGGTTGCGGGCCGAGTGCATGGTGGCGACCGCCTGGTAGAGCAGGTTGTCCAGCTCGATGGCCTCGACCAGGTCGGAGTTCCAGACCAGCGACCGGTCGGCGATGCTGACCTCGCCCTTCTTCGCGAAGGTGTCGGAGATGAGCTTGGAGCCCTCCTCCAGAACCTCGCCGGTGCGGAAGACCGCGCAGTTGTTCTGCATGGTCCGCTGCATCTCCAGCCGCAGGTCGCCGGAACGGATCGAGCCGTTGGCGTTGCGGATGCGGTCGAAGCGCTCCAGGGCGAAGTCGGCGCTGTCGGCCCGCAGCGGGCGGTGCGACTTGCCGGCCGGCACCAGCTCGGCGGCGCGGATGGCGGCCGAGCGGCCGAACACCACGAGGTCGAGCAGCGAGTTGGAGCCCAGCCGGTTGGCGCCATGCACCGACACGCAGGCGGCCTCGCCGATGGCCATCAGGCCGGGCACGACCTGGTCCGGATTCTCGGCGGTCGGCTGGACCACCTCGCAGCGGAAGTTGGTCGGGATGCCGCCCATGTTGTAGTGGACGGTCGGCAGGACCGGGATCGGCTCCTTCGTCACGTCCACGCCGGCGAAGATCTTCGCCGTCTCGGCGATGCCCGGCAGCCGCTGGTGGATGATGTCCGCCGGCAGATGCTCCAGGTGCAGGTGGATGTGGTCCTTGTCCGGACCGACGCCGCGCCCCTCGCGGATCTCGATGGTCATGGAACGGCTGACCACGTCGCGCGAGGCGAGGTCCTTGGCCGACGGCGCGTAGCGCTCCATGAAGCGCTCGCCGTTGGAGTTGGTGAGGTAGCCGCCCTCGCCGCGCACACCCTCGGTGATGAGGCAGCCGGAGCCGTAGATGCCCGTCGGGTGGAACTGCACGAACTCCATGTCCTGCAGCGGCAGGCCGGCGCGCAGCACCATGGCGTTGCCGTCGCCGGTGCAGGTGTGGGCGGACGTGCAGGAGAAGTAGGCGCGCCCATAGCCGCCCGTCGCCAGCACCACCAGATGGGCACGGAAGCGGTGGATCGTGCCGTCGGCGAGGTTCCAGGCGATGACGCCGCGGCACTCGCCGTCTTCCATGATCAGGTCGAGCGCGAAATACTCGACGTAGAACTCCGCCTCATGCTTCAGCGACTGCTGGTAGAGGGTGTGGAGGATGGCGTGGCCGGTGCGGTCGGCGGCGGCGCAGGTGCGGTAGGCCTGCTGCTTGCCGAAATGCGCGGTCATGCCGCCAAAGGCGCGCTGGTAGATCTTGCCCTCGGGGGTGCGCGAGAAGGGCACGCCGTAATGCTCCAGCTCGATGATCGCCGGGATGGCCTCGCGGCACATGTACTCGATGGCGTCCTGGTCGCCCAGCCAGTCCGACCCCTTGACGGTGTCGTACATGTGGAAGCGCCAGTCGTCCTCGCTCATGTTGCCGAGTGCCGCCGAGATGCCGCCCTGCGCGGCCACCGTGTGGCTGCGGGTCGGGAACACCTTGGTGATGCAGGCGGTCTTCAGGCCCTTTTCGGCCATGCCGAAGGTGGCGCGCAGACCCGCGCCGCCGGCGCCGACGACGACGACGTCGTAGGTGTGGTCGATGATGTTGTACGCGGTCGCCATGGACGTCAGGCTCCGAAGGAAATCTTGAGGACGGCGAAGATGCAGGCCGCCGCCAGCGCGAAGCAGATGAACTTGACGGCGATGATCGCGGCCATCTTCTGCCACTCGACGTGGAGATAGTCCTCGAACACCACCTGCATGCCCGACTGGGCGTGGTGGAAGGTCATCGCGACCGTCAGGATCATCATGATCGCCGAGAAGGGCGAGCGCATCCAGGCCACGAACTCGTCATAGCCGGCGCCAAGATGCGCGATCACGGCCAGGACGAACCAGATCGTCAGCGGGATCAGGGCGATGGAGATCAGCCGCTGGTGCCACCAGTGCTCCGTGCCGTACTTGGCCGAGCCGAGGCCCCGGGCCTCGGCCAGCGGGGAGCGCAGGTTCTGCTTGTTTTGCGGAGTGTTGGCCATGTTCCCGAATCCTCACCAGACGATCAGGCCGACGATCCAGACCAGGAGCGTCAGGCCGATGGAGGAGGCGCCTACCATATAGGCACCCCGTTCGGCGTTGGGGAGGTCCAATCCGAGACCGGCATCCCACACCAGATGGCGGATGCCATTGGCCAGGTGGTAGAAGAGCGCGAAGGTCCAGCCGAACAGGATCAGCATGCCGAAGAAGGACCCGATGAAGCCCTGCGCGGTGGCGTAGGCTTCCGGCCCGCTCGCCGCGGCGACGAGCCACCAGGTCAGCAGCAGCGTGCCGACGGTCAGCGCGATGCCCGTGGCACGGTGAAGGATCGACGTCAGCATCGTGTACTGCCATCGATAGACTTGCAGATGCGGGGAAAGCGGACGGCCGCTGCCGTTTGCCATTGCTTCGTCCTCTGTCCGGTGCCGGCCGCAGCGTCGAGAGCTATGCTGCACCGGCGAAAAAATTGTCGGTTTGGCGGTTCACTTACGCTTCTCGGAAGGCCAAGTCAACGACGGGTCGGCTTGGCCGTGGCCGTTTCGGTGCATAGCGGGAACCCGCTGAAAACACAGCGTGATCGGCCGAAACTGGTAATACCGGATCCGGCCGGGCGGGCCTCCGCGGGCGCCCCCAGTTACTTGTCGAACCGGCGCACGTTTTCAACCATCATCGAGTACATCTGGGTGATCAATTCGGCGGGCCGCAGCCGGCCGAAGGGAATGTTCTCCTTGGCCCATTCCACCAGGCCGGGCGGCGGCTTCACCGGCGCCACCTCGTAGCCCGCCTTCCTGAGAGCGGCCATGACGGCCCTGGCCTGCTTGGCGTAATCCTCGTTGAAGAAGGACTTGTCTGAGTCCTTGATCGCCTTGGCGATGATGTCCTCGAGAGGGGGCTGCATGCCGGCTCGCGCGTGCGGGTTCTGGGAAAGGGACGGGGGAGAGGCGCTGGAATGCGCGAAAGTCAACCTGTCACAGTGCCGCGCGTGTTGCAATTCCGGAGCAAACCGCCTAGGTGCAGCGCTTTGGAATTCCCACGAACATAAGGATCGGCCGAGATGGGTTACAAAGTTGCGGTCATCGGCGCCACCGGCAACGTCGGCCGGGAGATCCTGACCACCCTGGCGGAACGGAACTTCCCGGCGGACGAGGTCGTGGCACTGGCGTCGGAGCGGTCGATCGGCCAGGAGGTCTCCTACGGCGAGGACGACGTGCTGACGGTCCAGGACCTCGCCAAGTTCGACTTCAAGGGCGTGGACATCGCGCTCTCCTCGCCGGGCGCCAAGGTCTCGGCCATCCACACCCCGCGCGCGGCCGCCGCCGGCTGCGTGGTGATCGACAACACCTCGCAGTTCCGCATGGACCCCGACGTGCCGCTGGTCGTGCCGGAGGTGAACGCGGAAGCGCTCGCCGGCTACGCCAAGCGCAACATCGTCGCCAACCCGAACTGCTCGACCATCCAGATGGTGGTGGCGCTGAAGCCGCTGCACGACGCCTTCAAGATCCGGCGCGTCGTCGTCTCCACCTACCAGTCGGTGTCCGGCGGCGGCAAGGAGGCGATGGACGAGCTGTTCACCCAGACCCGCGCCATCTACGTCAACGACCCCATCGAGAAGTCCGTCTTCACCAAGCAGATCGCCTTCAACGTCATCCCGCACATCGACACGTTCATGGATGACGGCTACACGAAGGAAGAGTGGAAGATGAACGTGGAGACGCGCAAGATCCTCGATCCGCGCATCAAGGTCACGGCGACCGCCGTCCGCGTGCCCGTCTTCATCGGCCACGCCGAGGCCATCCACATCGAGTGCGAGAACCCGGTCAGCGCCGACGAGGCCCGCGAGGTGCTGCGCCGCGCCCCCGGCGTCACCGTGATCGACCACCGCGCGCCCGAGGGCTACGTGTCCCCGGTGGAATGCGCCGGCGACGACCCCGTCTTCATCAGCCGCATCCGCGAGGACGCCACCGTCGAGAACGGCATCGCCTTCTGGTGCGTCGCCGACAACCTCCGCAAGGGCGCCGCGCTCAACGCCGTGCAGATCGCCGAGATGCTGGTGCGGGATTACCTGAAGAAGTAAGGCCCGCTCATTACCGGCAGGGAGTCGGTTTCTCTCTGCCGCGTCTTCGCCGTCATCCCCGCGGAAGCGCGTGGACGCTAACTGTTGTACATCGGCCCGTTTTGCCGAAGCCTGCAATCTCCCTCCTCGTCATTCCCGCGAAAGCGGGAATCCAGTCCTTCCCGTAGCGAACCCTTTGGAAACTCTGGATCCCCGCGTCCGCGGGGATGACGGTGGAAGGTGGTCGGAACCTTGCTTTGGTCGATCAACCCTCAAAGTTAGCGCCTATGCGCGGAAGCGGGGATCCAGAACTTCACAAAACGAACTCTATGGAAAAGCCCTGGACCCCCGCTTTCGCGGGGGTGACGGAGACGTGCTGGCTTTTTGGGAGAGGTGGCGAGGTCCAGGTTGAATGTGGAGTCGCCGGCCTCAATCCTTGAAATACAGCCGGTACAGCGCCGAATGGTCGAGCCCGCCGTCGCCCTGTTCGATCAGCCTTTCGAACAGCTCCCGGTTCTTGTTCAGCGACGGCAGCTCGATGCCCGACTGGGCGGCCAGCTCCTGGGCCTGCTTCAGGTCCTTCACCTGGGTGACGACGCGGCCGCCCGGCGTGAAGCTGCCGGTGACCATGCGCTCGCCGTGCAGCTCCAGGATGCGGGATTCGGCGAAGCCGCCGCGGATGGCGTCGCGCACCTTGGCGGGATCGACACCGGCCGCGCGGGACAGGGCCAGCGCTTCGGAGACCGCGCCGATGGTCAGGGCCACGATCAGCTGGTTGGCCGCCTTGGCGACCTGGCCGGCGCCGAGCTCGCCGACATGGGTGATGCGCTGTCCCATGGCCTGGAACAGCGGCAGGGCGCGGGCGAAGGCCTCCTCCGTGCCGCCGGCCATGATGGTCATGGTTCCGGCCACGGCGGCGACCTGGCCCCCGGAGACCGGCGCGTCCACCCATTCCGAACCCCTGGCGCGGACCTCGCCGCCGAGCCGCCGCGTGTCCGCGACCGCCGTCGTGCCCATGTCGATGACCAGCGAGCCGGGGCGCAACGCCGGGAGCAGGGCGGCCGTCACGGCTTCCACCGCGACCGTGTCGCTCAGCATCAGGACGATGGTGTCGGCGCGCTGGGCGACCTCGGCCGGGCCGGCGGCCGGGCTCATGCCCTCGGCGGCCAGCTCCTCCACCGGGCCGGGGCTGCGGCTGGAGACGACCGGCAGGGCGCCGGCCTTCTGGAGGTTGCGGGCCATCGGCTTGCCCATGAGGCCGAGGCCGATGAAGCCGACGGTGCGGCCGGAGAGGTCGGGGCGTACGGGATCCAAGATGGTCAGAGCCTCATGTGGCGGGCGCGGGCGCCCCGTTCGATGGCGGCGGCGGAAAGCCGGTCGATGCCGAGCTTGTGGCGGATGATCTCCAGCATGCGGATCTCCTCCTGCGAGGCCGACTTGTCCGCCGCGGCGATGTCGCAGGCGACGGCGTAGGCGGTCTCGTACAGCCGCTGGGGCAGGGCGTCCCGGACGATCTGGAGAACGGAGTCGAGCCCGTCGGAATCGGCCAGGATGCGGGTGCATTCCCGCGCCACCTCGACCAGCCGGGTGGAGTCGAAATCGCGGAAGATCGGCAGGTAACGCACGTTCTCGCCGATGGTCTCCAGCTCCAGGTCGGTCATGTCGGCGTCCGACGCCGAGACCAGGACCATGACGTAGATGAGCGCGCTGTGGTGGTTGATCATCGGAACTCCAAGAGGCCTGCGGCAATAGGCCCCGCGCAATCTTGCCCCGCGCCGCCGGCCCGTCAAGGGTGCCATGCGCGAAAGGGGAAGGGGGTCTGCTCGACAGCCGCGCCGCGCGGCGGATAAGGTCGGCACCCATGTCAGCCGTTCTCAACGTGGCACTCCCCGTTTTCGCCATCATCCTGGCGGGCATCCTCTCGGGCCGGACCGGGATCCTGGGCGCCGCCTCGTCGGAGGCGCTGAACAAGTTCGTCTATTGGGTGGCGCTGCCGCCGGTTCTGTTCCTCGGCACCGCGCGCCGGTCGCTGGCGGAGATCCTGAACGTTCCCTTCATCGGCGCCTTCCTGGGCGCCATGCTGGCGACCTACGCGCTGGGCGCCCTGATCGGCTGGCTTCTGCACCGGGAACGCTCGCAGGTCCTCTGCATGCAGGGGCTGACGGCCTGCTTCTCCAACACCGGCTACATGGGCATCCCGCTGTTCCTGGCGGCCTTCGGCGCCGACCATCTGGCCCCGGCCATCCTCGCCACGGTGATCATGAGTTCCGTCATGATGGCCATCGCCGTGGTCTGGATGGAGTTCGCCAACAGCCGGGGCAACGGGGCCGGCCGGGCGCTCGCCGACGTCGGGCTCGCCCTGGTCCGCAACCCGCTGATCATCGCGACGGCGCTCGGGCTGCTCTGGTCGGTGCTGCTGACCGGCGTGCCGGTGCCGCGCCCGGTGGCCACATATTGCGAGCTGATGGGGGCGGCGTCGGGTCCTTGCGCGCTCTTCGCCATCGGGCTGTTCCTGGCCACGCGGCAGATCCGCGCGCCGGCCGGGGAGATCGCCTGGATCACCGCGCTGAAGCTGCTGGTCCAGCCGGCCCTAACCTGGGCTCTGATCGCGACGCTCTTCCCCATGGATCCCTTCTGGACCGCCGGCGCACTTATTCTGGCGGCGCTGCCGACCGGCGGCCTGACCTTCGTCGTCGCCCAGCAGTACCAGACCTACGTCGAGCGCACCTCGGCCGCCATCCTGGTCTCCACCGTGCTGAGCATGGTGACGCTGTCGGGCCTGCTGGCGCTCTACGCGCCCGCCGGTTGAGCCGGGTCCGCTGACCAAAGGCTGGCTTGCGGCGCCTTGCGCTTTATCCTAGCTCTGGTTGTGCCGGCCGCCGGCCCGGCCCTCCGCGGGAAGCTCGACAGGAAGCGCATGTTCTCCCAGCCGAATGGCGTGTCAGGCATGGGCCTCATACCGGCCCGTCTCAGGCCGGGAACCATCCGCGGCTGGCTTCTGCTGCTGACGGCGAGCGCGCTGGTCCCGGCGCTGCTCCTCACGGTGTTCCTGCTCGCCGACGTCCACCGCTCCGCCCGTGCTCAGGCCGAACAGCAGCTTCTCGCGACGTCGCGCGCCCTGGCGCTGGTCGTGGACCGGCAGCTCGGCCAGTACGAGGCGCTGCTGCGCGCGCTGGCCACCTCGCCGCATCTCGCCAGCGGCGACCTCCAGGCCTTCCACGGACAGGCCGGCATGGCCGTGCCCGAGGGCACCTGGGCCCTGCTGCTCGACCGCGACGCCCGGCAGTTGCTGAACACGCGCGCGGCCTGGGGCGTGCCCCTGCCGCAGGCGACCGCGCCCGAAAGCGCCTGGAAGGAGCTGGAGGCCGGGCGGACGCACACCTGCAACCTCTTCGCCGCCTCGATCACGGGCGAACCGGTGCTCTGCGTCGAGGTGCCCGTCACGATCGGCGGGGAGAACCGCTACGACCTCCGGCTGACCTTCACGCCCTCCACGCTCAGCCGCATCCTGGTTGAGCAGCGCCTGCCCGAAGGCTGGTTCGGCACCATCCTGGACCGCTCCAGCACGGTCGTGGCGCGCAACCGCGACAACGCCGCCTTCGTCGGCCGGAAGGCCACGCCGGACCTGCAGGCCTCCCTCGCCCGCCAGAGCGAGGGCGTGCAGGAAAGCATGTCGCTCAACGGCACGGCGACGCTGGTCGGCTTCAGCCGGGCTCCGGGCTATGGCTGGTCCTTCGTCGTCGCCGCACCTCGCGAGGAGCTGTTCGCCGCACCCCGCCGCTCGCTGTGGGCAGGGCTCGGCGCCAGCGGCGTGTTGCTGGGGCTGGGCGCCGCCGTTTCGCTGCTGGTGGCGCGCCGCATCCAACGCCCCATCCGCGCTCTCGCCGGTGCGGCCGTCCGCATGGGGCGGGGCGAGACGGGCGGCGTCCCGGCCACGGGAGTGGCCGAACTGGACACGCTCGGCCGGGTGCTGGCCCGTTCCACCGCCGACCTGCGCGTCCGCGAACGGCAGCTCACCGAACTGAACGCGGAGCTGGAGGAGCGCGTCCGCGACGCCACCGCCCGCCACGAGCAGGCCGTGGAGAAGCTGCACGAGGCCCGCAAGATGGAGGCGATCGGTCAGCTCACCGGCGGGGTGGCGCATGACTTCAACAACCTGCTCCAGGCCGTCGGCGGCTGCCTGACCATGATCGGGCGGCGCACGGACGAGCCGAAGGTGAAGCCGCTGCTCGACGCGGGGCAGCAGGCGGTGGACCGGGGCGCGAAGCTGGTCCAGCAGCTCATGGCCTTCGCGCGGCGCGACAGCCTGCGGCCGGAGCCCATCGACATCCGGGAACGCGTGCTCGGCACGTCCGGCCTGCTGGAGCGCGCCTTGCGGGCGGACATCCGGGTGGAGACCCGCTTCGGCCCCGGCCTGTGGCCGGTGGAGCTGGACCCGACGCAGTTCGAGCTGGCGCTGATCAACATGGCGGTGAACGCGCGCGACGCCATGCCGGACGGCGGCGGGCTGACGGTCGAGGCCGAAAACGTGACGCTGGAGCCCGGCGACCCGTCCGGGCTGGAGGGCCAGTTCGTCCGGCTGTCCGTGTCGGACACCGGCACCGGCATGCCGGCGGAGGTCCGCGCCAGGGCCTTCGACCCCTTCTTCACCACCAAGGAAGTCGGCAAGGGCAGCGGCCTCGGCCTCGCCCAGGTCTACGGCCTCGCCCGTCAGGCGGGTGGTGCTGCCCTAATCGAGAGCGAGGAAGGGCAGGGCACCACCATCACCCTCCTCCTGCGCCGCTCCGCCGTGCTTCCCAGGGCAGCCGAGCCGGCGGTTCCGCCGGACGCGGCGGGAGCGAGTGGGCGGAGCGGGCGCGTGCTGCTGGTGGAGGACGACCCGCTGGTCGCGTCGGCCATCGCCGCGATCATGGAGGAGCTGGGCTACGACGTCGCCCGCGCAGGCACCGCCGACGAGGCGTTGCCGATGCTGACCGCCGGGACACGCATCGACCTCCTCTTCTCCGACGTCGTCATGCCGGGCCGGCTCAGCGGCGTGGACCTCGCCCGCGAGGCCCTGCGCCTGCGGCCGGACATGCCGGTGGTGCTCAGCACCGGCTACAGCGACAAGATCGCCAGCGCCGAGGGCGTGCGCGTGCTGCCGAAGCCCTACCGCGTGGAGGAGCTGATCCGCGTGCTGGACCTCGCCATGGCCGAGGCGCGGCGGGAGATGGCGTGAACCTGAAAACACGGGCCTGAAATGACATCGGGGCAGGCGGACATCCACCGAACGTCCGCCAGACCCGATCGTGCGGCAATCCGCGGTCAGGCCGCCCGGACGTTGGACAGGAAGTTGCCGACCTCGACCTGGAGGCGCTGGACCTCGCGGGACATCAGGCCGGCGGCGTCCAGCACGCCGGAGGCGACGTTCCCGGTCTCGATCACGGCGCGCTGGGCGGCCGTGACGTTGCCGGCGACCTGCCGCGTGCCCTCGGCGGCCTGCTGGATGTTGCCGGCGATCTCGCGCGTCGCGGCACCCTGCTCGACGACCGCCGCCGACACCGCCGAGGTGACCTCGTCGATCCGCGTCACGCTGTCGCCGATGCCCTGGATGGCCGATACGGCGGCTCCGGTCATGGACTGGATCTCCGCGACGGTGGCCTGGATCTCCTCCGTGGCCTTGGCGGTCTGGGTCGCCAGCGTCTTGACCTCGCTTGCCACGACGGCGAAGCCCTTGCCGACTTCACCTGCGCGGGCCGCCTCGATGGTGGCGTTCAGCGCCAGCAGGTTGGTCTGGCCGGCGATGCCGCTGATCATCGCCACGACGTCGCCGACGCGCTTGACCGACTCCGCGAGCGCCTCGATGGCGGCGTTGGCGCGCTCCGACCGGGAGACGGCGTCCGACGCGATCTGCGAGGACTGCGCGATCTGGCGGGAGATCTCGTGAATGGAAGCCGACAGCTCCTCCGTGGCCGAGGCGACCGTGCCGACGTTGGCGCTGGTCTGCTCGGCGGCGGCGCTGGCGGCGGTCGTCTCTCCGCTGGCGGTCGAGGCGGCGGCCGTCATGCTGTCGGCGGACACCCGCATCTGCGCCGCGGACGACGCCATGGCGTCGACCATCGCCTTGACCGAGGCCTCGAACCCATCGGCGAGCGTGCGCATCTCCGCCCGCCGCTCCTCGGCGGCCTGCTCCTTCAGCCGCTCCTGCTCGGTGCCGAGCCGCGCGGCCTCGGCCGACCGCTCCTTCAGGACGGCGACCGCCTGCGCCATGGTGCCGATCTCGTCGCGCCGCTCCAGGCCCGGAACGGTCACGGACAGGTCGCCGTCGGCCAGCCGGTGCGTCGCCCGGCCGAGGTCCAGGATCGGGCGGGTGATGCGGCGGCCGAGCCAGAGGGCGGCGGCGAAGCTCAGCAGCGCCAGCACGGCGATGACGCCCGCGGCGCGCAGCGCGTTTTCGCGTGTGGCCGCCTCGACATCATCGAGATACACGCCGGACCCGACCACCCATTTCCAGCCGGGGGTGAGCTTCGAGTAGGTCGCCTTGCGCAGCGGCGGCGTGTCCGGCTTCTTCGGCCAGAGATAATAGGTGAAGGCGCCACCCCCCTGGGCCGCCTGGATCATCTCGCGGCTGAAGAAGGTGCCGTTGGCGTCCTTGTTGTCGATCGACTTCGAGCCTTCGCGGTCCTTGAACAGGCCGTTGACGATGATGACGCCGTCGAGTCCGCGCGCGATGACGTATTCGTTCCCGTCGTAGCGGATGGCACGGAGCGCCTGCTTCGCCGCGTCCTGCGCAGCCTCCAGCGGCATCTCGCCGCGTGCCGCCCGGCCCTCGAAGGATTCCACGATCTTCACCGCGGATTCCGTGACGACCCTGGCCCGCGCCTGATGCTCGGACAAGGTGATGTCGCCGATCATGCGGATCGACAGGAAACCCGCCAGGACCAGCGCGATCGAGGCGACGGCCGGCAGAAGGAGTATGCGGCCGTTGATGCTGTGGAAGGCTGCTTTCATGTTCCGTCCCTTGTTCTTGTAGACGCTTCGCTCCCGCTCACCTCTTCGAGGTAAGCCTATTGGGCGGAACAGGGACTGAACGAGTCATTAACGTGCGCAGAATATGCTAATATACTAATTATAATTCTTTGGATGCTTGGTCAAAGAAAAGTCGTTGCGCATCCGAAAATGCCTGCACTTGTGCTGGTTGTAATCCGCTGACATTGAGTTGCTTGGCCGATCCATGAGAACGGCAGGTCATTTGCGGATTTTCAACCGCGATGCTTTTGGATTTCCGTTTCCCGAAGGGTGCCAATGCAGGCATGCGCAATGCCGGTTTGTGCCCGCCTCACCAGCCCCGCAGGAACTCCCCCGTCGTCTCAACCGCCTCCTTCAGCCCGACGCGCTTGACCTCGACGCCTTCCGGGAAGGCGCCGAACAGGCGGCTCGGCATCATGGGGTCGAGCAGGACGAAGACGCCCGTGTCGTCGGCGCGGCGGACCAGCCGGCCGAAGGCCTGCTTCAGGCGCAGGCGCGCGATCATGTCCTCGTAGCGGCGGCGGCCGAAGGCGTCGCGGCGGGCGCGGTGGAGGATGTCGGGGCGGGGCCAGGGCACGCGGTCGAAGACGATCAGGCGCAAGGACCGGCCCGGCACGTCCACCCCGTCGCGCACCGCGTCGGTGCCGAGCAGGCAAGCGTGCTCCGTGCCCCGGAAGATGTCGATGAGGGTGGAGACGTCCAGCGGATCGACATGCTGGGCGTGCAGCGGCAGGCCGGCGGCGTCCAGGGGATCGACGATGCGGTCGTAGACGCCGCGCAGCCGGCTGATCGCGGTGAAGAGGCCGAGCCCGCCGCCCCCCGCCGCCATGAACAGCTCCCGGTAGGCCGCCGACACCTGGCCCAGGTCGTCCTTGCGCACGTCGTTCACCACCATGACGCGCGTGCGGTTGGCGTAGTCGAAGGGGGAGGGCACCTGGGCGCGGACCGCCGGGCGGGGCAGGTGGGAGGCGCCGCAGCGGTCCTCCGCCGCCTGCCAGTCCTGGGCGGTGTCGCCGGTGCCGTCGGTGAGCGTGGCCGAGGTGACGACGATGCCGTGCGCCGGGCCGGCCAGCGCCTCGGCGAAGGGCACGGTCGGGTCGATCCAGTGACGGTAGAGCCCGACGTCGAGGATGCGCCCCTCCACCCGCTCCACCGCGAACCAGTCCACGAACTGCGCCGGCGTCTCGGCGGGCAGGGCGCGCAGCATGGCGCGCCAGCCCTCCACCGTCATGGTGCCACGCCGGTGCAGGCTGCGCGACAGGGCGTCGATGCGGCGGCGCTGGTCGGAATCCAGCTCCGCCGCCTCGTCCTCCAGCCGCTGGGCGAGCCGTTTCGACAGCGCCTCGATCGGCTCCGACAGCCGGGTCAGCGCCCGTTCCAGCTCCTCCGCCGCCTCCAGCAGCCCGTCCACCGGGTAGGCCTTGTCGGCCTCCAGGCTGTAGGGGCCGCCGGTTCCCTGGGTGCGGGTGTAGACTTGCTGGCGGGCGCCGAGCAGGAAGCGTTCGAGAGGGCCGTTCGGGTTGTCGGCGGCGAGCCGCGCCGCCCAGCCGTCGCCGGCCAGCACCCGCGCGCCCATCAGCACGGCGTCGAGCAGGGCTTCCGCCTCCTGGTCGCCGGCCACGAGATCCTCCAGCCGGCGCTTCAGCCCGCGCGCCCGGCCGCGCCCGCTCTCCTCGGCACCCAGCAGCCAGCGGCGCAGCTCCTGCGTCTCGCGGCCGGTGAGATGGCCGGCGAAGGCGCCGTCGGCCGCGTCGAAGACATGGTGCCCCTCGTCGAAGACGTAGCGCGTCGGCAGGGTCGGCTCCTCACCGCCGCCCAGCGCCGCCTGCACCATCACCAGCGCGTGGTTGGCGATGACCACGTCGGCCTTGCGGGCGCGCCGGATGCCGCGCTCGATGAAGCAGCGGCTGTAATGGTCGCAGGCCGAATAGATGCACTCGCCGCGCCGGTCGGCCAGCGCCAGCGTCGTCCCGCGCCCCAGCAGGTCCACCAGCCAGCCCGGGAAGTCGCCTCCGGTCAGGTCGCCCTCGCGCGTCGCCGCGGCCCAGCGCGCCATCAGCCCGACGGGCACCGCCAGGTGCGGCTGCATCGGCATGGCGCGGATCGCGTCCTCCAGGTTCAGGACGCAGAGATAGTTCTCCCGCCCCTTGCGCAGCACGACCTTGCGCGCCTTGGTCGCCGGGTCGGGGTAGAGCCGGTCCAGCTCCGCGTCGATCTGGTGCTGGAGGTTCCGGGTGTAGGTGGAGATCCAGACCGTGCCGCCGTTCTTCTCCGCCCAGACGGTGGAGGGGGCGAGGTAGCCCAGCGTCTTGCCGACGCCCGTTCCGGCCTCCGCCAGCACGACGTTCGGCGCGTCGGCCTGCGCCTTGGGCGCGAAGGCGGCGGTGACGGCGCTGGCGTAGTCGGCCTGCTGCGGGCGCGGCTCCGCGACCTTGCCGGGCACCGAGGCCGACAGCATCTCGGCCAGCCGGCGGCGCGCCTCCATCGGCTCCACCGGATGGTGGGCGGGCGGCGGCTCAGGCGGCTCGTTCTCCCATTCCTTCAGCTTTGTCCAGACGCGCAGGCCCGCGCGCGCGCCGCCACTGTCCGGCCCATCCGGCTTGCCGAGTGCCGCCAGCACGGCGGGCGCCCAGGGCCAGCCGGCGCGCCCCATCTCCCAGGCGAAGGCGACGGGGTCGGACTTCTCCTCCCGCCCCGGCGCGCCCAGCGTGCCGAGCAGCCGCCGCACCGCCCGCTGCAGCACCAGCGCGTCGGCCTCCAGCCCGTCGGGGATGGGCAGGTCCAGCGCCTCCGCCAGCCCGCGCGGGGTGGGCACGCAGAAGGTGGCCGGCAGCACGAAGGCGAACAGCTCCAGCACGTCGAAGGCCGGGAAGGGGTCGAGCCCCAGCCGGCGCGCCAGCGCGCGGGCGTGGCAGACCAGCGGCGGCTGGCGGCGGACCAGCAGCTTCGCCTGGGCCGGGGTCAGCTCGTTCACCTCGCCGTCCGGGCTCAAGGCCACGATCCGGCGCGCGCCGGCCGCGAGGGCGAGCGCGTCGTCGAGCGCGAAGGGCCGGTCGGGTGCGGAAGTCAGGTCCATGTCCGCAGTATAGTGGGGCAGGGTGCCGCAATGCGAGCACGCCCTGTTGACCTCGCGCCCCATCCGCCCGAAGGTGGCCTCCCCTGATCGGATGGAGAGGCACGGGATGCGGGTTTCCGGGCGGCGGCTGATGCGGATCGCGGCGCTGGCCGTGCTGGCGCTGGTGGCGGTCAGCGTCGGGGCGGCTGTTCTGTACCGTTTCCTGCCGGTGCCGGTGACGCCCTTCATGCTGGTCCGCGCCGTCGGTGGGTCGGGCATCGACAAGGACTGGGTGCCGCTGACGGAGATCTCGCCCCAGCTCGTCCGCGCCGTGATCGCCTCGGAGGACGCGAAGTTCTGCGACCATCTCGGCTTCGACTGGGCCGCCATCGAGGGCGCCTTCGCCGCCATCGAGGATGGCGGACGGCTGCGCGGCGGCAGCACCATCAGCCAGCAGACCGCCAAGAACGTCTTCCTCTGGCAGGACCGCACCTGGATCCGCAAGGGAGCGGAGGCCTATTTCACCCTGCTGATCGAGACCCTCTGGTCCAAGCGCCGGATCATGGAGGTCTATCTCAACGTCATCGAATGGGACGACGGCGTCTACGGCGCGGAGGCGGCGGCCCGCCACCATTTCGGCAAGTCCGCCGCCACCCTGAGCCGTCGGGAAGCCGCGCTGCTTGCTGTCGTGCTGCCGAGCCCCCGCAACTGGTCGGCCGGCAAGCCCGGCCCCTACGTGTCCCGCCGCGCGGGGGTCATCGAACGGCGCATGGGGGTGGTGGAGAGCGACCGGCTGGACGATTGCGCGGGGTAGGTCCGCGCCAAGGGCGCGAGGGTGGGGCTGGAACCCCGGCAGGGGCTAAGCCGTTGGTTGGATTGAGCAGCGCGCGGCCCGCGCGCCAACCGATGGGATCAGGATCATGAACACCGAAACGATCGTCCGCGAAGGCTATGACCGTCTGTTCGGCGGCGAGAAGAACATGGGCATGGGCGAGCGCATCGTCTCCACCGGGCTGGGGCTCGCCATCGCGGCCGGCGGCCTGCGGCGCGGCGGCGACCTGCCGGGTGCCATCATGGGGCTGTTCGGCGCGGCCATGGTCGCCCGCGGCATGAGCGGCCACTGCCCGGTCAAGGCGACGCTGGAAGGCGGCCACCACCAGATCGCCGGCAGCACCGGCAGCCAGACCGAGGCGCTGAGCCGGGAGCCTTCCTACTCCTGAGCCCTTTGGAGTTTTTGCCGCCCGAGGCTGGTATTTTTGCCGTTCCACGCCACGACGTGAAAACGGCGCCCGGCCCGGCAATAAGTGACTGAACAATAACCACTTTCCGTCATCCCCGCGAAAGCGGGGATCCAGGGCTACGTGTGAACTGCAGACACAGCCTGGATCCCCGCCTTCGCGGGGATGACGGTTAAGTTCTTGGAGTGTTTGGGAAGTCCTGCTCCGGACAATGTGGGCGCCGCGACAGGTCGCCCACCCGGCCACCCGGCGGAAAGCGCCTGTTTTTCCGCTTGCCCGCAGTTGACGCCATGTGTTCCGCGCCCTAGGGTCCCTTCCTTTTCAAGGCCTATGGCAAAGGGACTTATCACCATGACCGGCGAGCGGGATTTGGCGTTGCAGGCGAAGGCGTGGCCGTTCGAGGAGGCGCGCAAACTGGTCGCGCGCTTCTCGAAAGCCCCGCCGGCCAAAGGCTACGTCCTGTTCGAGACGGGCTACGGCCCGTCGGGCCTGCCGCACCTCGGCACCTTCGGCGAGGTGGCGCGCACCACCATGGTTCGCCAGGCCTTCCAGGCGATGAGTGACCTGCCGACGAAGCTCTTCTGCTTCTCGGACGACATGGACGGGCTTCGCAAGGTTCCCGACAACATCCCCAACCAGGAGATGGTGAAGGAGAACCTCGGCAAGCCGCTGACCCAGGTGCCGGACCCCTTCGGCACGCATGAGAGCTTCGGCGCCCACAACAACGCGCGGCTGCGCGCCTTCCTCGACGGCTTCGGCTTCGAGTACGAGTTCCAGTCCTCGACCGAATGGTACAAGTCCGGCCGCTTCGACGAGGCGCTGCTCGGCGTGCTGCGCCACTACGACGAGATCATGGCGGTGATGCTGCCGACGCTCGGCGAGGAGCGGCAGCAGACCTACAGCCCCTTCCTGCCGGTGTCGCCCGCCACGGGCCGTGTCCTGCAGGTACCGATCCTGGAGCGCAACCTGGACGCCGGCACCATCGTCTTCGAGGACGAGGACGGGAAGAAGGTCGAGGTCCCCGTGACCGGCGGCCATGTCAAGCTGCAGTGGAAGCCCGACTGGGGCATGCGCTGGTACGCGCTGGGCGTCGATTACGAGATGTACGGCAAGGACCTGATCCCCTCGGCCGACCTTGCCGGCAAGATCGCGCGCATCCTCGGCGGCCCGCCGCCGGAGGGCTTCAACTACGAGCTCTTCCTGGACGACAAGGGCCAGAAGATCTCAAAGTCGAAGGGCAACGGCCTGACGATGGAGGAGTGGCTCGCCTACGCGCCGCCCGAAAGCTTGGCGCTCTACATGTTCCAGAAGCCGAAGGCGGCAAAGCGGCTTTATTTCGACGTCATCCCGCGCGCGGTGGACGAGTATCTGGCCTTCGTCGGCAAGTTCCCGCAGGAGGAGCCGGCCAAGAGGTTGGAGAACCCGGCTTGGCACATCCACAACGGCAAGCCGCCGGCGGTGCGCTCCGACGTGTCCTTCAACCTTCTGCTGAACCTGGCGGGTGCGGCGAACGCCGAGACCAAGGACGTGATGTGGGGCTTCATCAGCCGCTACGCGCCCGAGGCCACGCCGGAGAACAGCCCCTTCCTGGACAAGCTGGCGGGATACGCCGTCCGCTATTACCAGGACCAGGTGAAGCCGACCAAGCAGTTCCGCGCCCCCACCGACGCCGAGCGCGCCGCGCTGGAGGACCTGCTGACGCGGCTGGACGCCATTCCCGCCGGCGCCACCGCCGAGGCCATCCAGAACGAGGTGTTCGAGGTCGGCAAGGCGCACGGCTTCACCGAGCTGCGCGCCTGGTTCCTGGCGCTCTACGAGGTGCTGCTGGGCCAGAGCACCGGCCCGCGCATGGGCTCCTTCATCCAGCTCTACGGGATCGAGGAGACCAAGGGGTTGATCCGCGAGAAGCTGGCGGCCTAAGCGCCGTCAGGACAGCACCGGCTGGTCGTTGCGGCCCTCCGCGATCAGCCAGTCGCGGAAGGCCGCGATCTTCGGGCGGTCGGCCATCGCTTCCGGGCAGACCGCGTAGATGCCGAAATCGGCGGGGATGCTGAGCGCGAAGGGGCGGATCAGCGTCCCCGCCGCCAGCTCCTCCTCGATCAGCGAGGCGCGCGCCATGGCGACGCCCTGGCCGGCGATGGCGCATTGGATCGCCAGCCCGATGTCGGTCAGCCGCAGCCCCGCGCTGGGCGCTAGGCCCGTCAGCCCGGCCCCGGCCAGCCAGGCGTCCCAGTAGTGGTGCATCTCGTCGTTCAGCAAGGCGTGGTGCCGCAGATCCTCCGGCGTCTCCAGCGGCGGGCGCAGCGCCGGGCTGCACACCGGAAACACCTGATCGTCCAGAAAGCGGACCGCGTGCAGCCCGTCCCAGGTGCCGAGGCCGTGGCGGACCGCGAGGTCGATGTCCGTCTCCCGCGTGAAGTCCACATAAAGCGGGTTCGCGCTGATGCGCAGCTCGATCCCCGGATGCAGCGCGCGGAAGCGCCCGATGCGCGGCATCAGCCAGCGCCCGGCGAAATAGGGCGAGACGCTGACCGTGAGCGTGCCTGAGGCCTCATGCTCCCGCACGCGTTCGACCCCGACCGCCAGCCGGTCGAAGGCATCGCGCACCGCCGGCAGCAGAAGCTGCCCCGCCTCCGTCAAAAGAAGCCCCTGCGGCACGCGCCGGAACAGGGCAACGCCCATCTGCTCCTCCAGCGCGCGGATCTGGTGGCTGACCGCGCTCTGGGTGACGTTCAGCTCCTCCGCCGCGCGGGTGAAGCTCAGCTGCCGCGCCGCCGCCTCGAAGGCGCGCAGGCCGTGGAGCGAGGGCAGGCGCCGGGCCATGATGGTTCATCCGCATGAGTTCAACTCATGCAGGCTAGAGAAAGCCTCGTTTGCGGACAAGGGGGAAGGGGCGCAGTTTCCGGCCTGCACGATCCCTTCCGAAAGGCCCGTCCCATGAACGCGTTCGATCGCTCAGCACAAGGCCGGAACATTCTTCCCGCATATCCGGCGGCATCGCTCCCGGGCCGTTTCCTGGCCCTGCTGGGCCGCTGGATCGAGCGCGGGCGGCAGCGCCGCGCATTGGAGGCGCTCGACGACAGCCAGTTGCGCGACATCGGCCTGACCCCGCTGGAGGCGCGGCAGGAAGCGGAAAAGCCCTTCTGGCGCGAGTGACGGCGGGGCGGGTCAGCCCTCGCCCGCCTCCCTGAACAGCACCCCCGGCCCGCCCTGGTCGGCGGACAGGAACGTCACGCCGGCCGCGAGGAAGGCCTGCACGAGCAGGGTCTCCGTGCTCCGGTGCAGCGCGTGGCGGCCTTTTTCGAAGTCGCGGACGGTTCCACGGGACACGGCGGCCCGTTCCGCCAGCTCCTCCTGCGTCCAGTCGAGGAAGCCTCGGGCCGCCCGGCATTGGCCCGGGCTGATCGTTGCGCTGTGCGGCATTCTGGTCGGAAATCCTGACAGCTTCCGTTGAAAATGACCAATTTGACCAACATATGGGAGGTGCAAAGAACATTTCAAACCGCGAAGGGAGGCCCGCCTCTATGCCCCATCACACGTCACTGATCGCCACCATGGTCGCCGGCCTCGTGCTGGCCTTCGCGCTGGGCGCCCTGGCCAACCGGATCAAGCTGTCGCCCCTGGTCGGCTATCTGCTGGCGGGCGTGGTGATCGGGCCCTTCACGCCGGGCTATGTGGCCGACCTGCACCTGGCCCCGCAGCTCGCGGAAATCGGGGTGATCCTGCTGATGTTCGGGGTCGGGCTGCATTTCTCGCTGGATGACCTGATGAAGGTGCGCGCCATCGCGGTGCCGGGCGCGCTGGTGCAGATCGGCTTCGCGACTCTGCTCGGCTGGGGACTGGCCCATGCGATGGGCTGGGACCTGGGGGCCGGGCTGGTCTTCGGGCTGGCGCTGTCGGTGGCGAGCACGGTGGTGCTGCTGCGCGCGCTGGAACAGCTCGACCTCTTCAAGACCGAGCGCGGACGCATCGCCATCGGCTGGCTGATCGTCGAGGACCTCGCGATGGTGCTGGCGCTCGTCCTGCTCCCGCCGGTGGCACAGATGCTGAACGGGAACGGCGGCCAGGAGGGCGGGCCGGGCGGGGAGCTGTGGCTGTCGCTGGCCGTGACGCTGGGCAAGGTCGCGCTGTTCGTCGCGCTGATGCTGATCGGCGGCCGCCGGATCGTGCCCTGGATGCTCGCCCGCATCGCGCGGACCGGCTCGCGCGAGCTGTTCACGCTCGGCGTGCTGGCGATCGCGCTCGGCATCGCCTACGGCTCGGCGGTGCTGTTCAGCGTGTCCTTCGCGCTCGGCGCCTTCTTCGCCGGCATGGTGCTGAGCGAATCCGACCTCAGCCACCGCGCGGCGGAGGAGCTGCTGCCCCTCAAGGACGCCTTCGCCGTGCTGTTCTTCGTTTCGGTCGGCATGCTGTTCGATCCGGGCGTGCTGGTGCGCGAGCCGCTGGCCGTGGCGGCGGTCTTCGCCATCATCGTCTTCGGCAAGTCGGTCGCCGCCTTCGCGCTGGTCAAGGCCTTCCGCTACCCGACGAGCACCGCGCTGATGGTCGCGGTCAGCCTCGCCCAGATCGGGGAATTCTCCTTCATCCTGGCCGGGCTCGGCGTCGGGCTGAACGTCCTGCCGGAGGAGGGGCAGGCGCTGGTGCTGGCCGGCGCGCTGCTGTCCATCACCGCCAACCCCTTCCTCTTCGCCTTCCTGAACCGCCTCCACGCGAAGGAGGAGAAGGCTCCGGCCCCGGCCGTGGCGATGGACGAGGAGGGGGGCGGCCCCGCTTACGACTTCGCGGGCCATGTCGTTCTGGTCGGCCACGGGCGCGTCGGCCGGCAGGTGCTGGAGACGGTCGCGCACAGCGGGCTGCCGCTGGTCGTGATCGACCTTCAGCGCGAGCGGGCCAAGGCCCTGCGCGCCGCCGGCCGCAACGTGGTCTACGGCAACGCCGCCGTCCCTGGCGTGCTGGAGCAGGCCGCCATCGACCGGGCGAGCCTGATGCTGGTCGCCGTTCCCGACGGGCTGGAGGCCGGCCGCATCGTCGAGCGCGCGCTTCAACTGAACCCGGAGCTGCGCATCGCCGTGCGGGCGCACAGCGACGAGGTCGTGGCCCATCTGGAAAAGCTCGGCGCCACCGCCGTTTTCATGGCCGAGCGCGAGGTCGCCAGCCGCATGATCGAATACGCCCACGACGAGGCGCGCCCCTTCACGCCCCTGCCGGGCGCCCAGCCGGCGTAGGGCGGGGCCGGCGGCCCCCGCCGCCGGGTTATGTCCCGGGTGGTATGAGGCTGGGCCGAAGGATAGACCCTTCCTCCGAAGTAGCGGGTTGTGGCTCCGGGCGGCAATACCACTGCGCCGGCCGGAAAGCCGGTCGCTCAATTGTCCCCTAACGGATCGAAAGGGTAATCATCGGCCCATCGAACCATTTCGGGGGACAGGAGACGATGTCACAGGAGATACGATCGCTGACGGGATTGCGTGGCGTCGCGGCCATCACGCCGCTTTTGCTCCATTACGGACACAGCCAGCTCGACAGCGGCCCGGTCCATGACCTGTTCATCCGCGGTTCCCTCGGCGTCGATCTCTTCTTCATCCTCAGCGGCTTCGTCATGGCCGTGAGCTATTCGAAGTATTTCGGGGCCAACGCGTCGCTGGACCATTACCTGTCCTTCCTGTGGAAGCGGCTGGCCCGAGTCTACCCGCTCTATTTCATGATCACGGCGGGGGTCGTCCTGCTGGACATGAGGAAGGTGGGGCTGGAGGCCTATGTGGAGTTGCACGGGCTGGACATCCTCGCCAACCTGCTGCTCGTCCACAATTGGGGCATCGGGACGGAAAGCCTGCTGGAGCCGAGCTGGTCGATCAGCACGGAGTTCGCCGCCTACCTCCTGTTCCCGCTGCTGCTGGGGCTGTGCGTCTTCGGCGGCTGGCGGGCCACCGCCGCCATGCTGGCGCTCAGCGCCGCCGGGCTGGCCTTCGTCGCCTTCAGCGGCCTGGGCCGTCCCGCGACGCCGCTGGACGTCGTGACGGGGGACAGCGTGCTGCCGCTGCTGCGCTGCCTGTCGGGCTTCTGCATCGGGCTGATCTGCTACCGGCTCCACAAGCATCCGCTGGCGAAGGCCTGGCTGTCGGGCAGCCTCGTCACGGCGGCGGTGCTCTCCGGCCTCGCCCTGGCCTTCGCCGTCGAGGCGCACGATCTGGTCATCTACGCCTTCTATCCCGTCCTGATCATCAACGCCTGCCAGGGCAGCCGGCTGTGCGACCGGATCTTCGCCAACCGGCTCTCCTACCATCTGGGCGTGATCTCCTACTCCATGTACCTCGTCCATGTGCCGGTGCTGGGCAAGCTCCTGCCGCGTGTGGACGCGCTGCTGGGGGTGGAGAGCAAGGCGGTGAGCTTCGTCCTCTTCCTCGCCATCGTCTGGGCGCTATCCTGGCTGCTCTTCCACCTCGTCGAGAAGCCCGGCCGCGACTTCTTCCAGAAGCTGGGCAGCACCCCGCGCGGCACGAAGGCGAAGGCGGCGGCAGTCTGAGCGCGGACGGTTCGAGGGATGGATTCTGAAAGGGCGTCGGCCGCAGGCCGGCGCCCTTTCCCCCTCAGCTCTTGGCGCGCGGGTGGGCCGAGCGGTAGACGGCCATCAGCTGCTCGGTCTCCACGTCCGTGTAGCGTTGGGTGGTGGACAGCGAGGCGTGGCCCAGCAGGTCCTGGATCGCGCGCAGGTCGCCACCGCCGGCCAGCAGGTGGGTGGCGAAGCTGTGGCGCAGCGCGTGGGGTGTGGCGCTGTCCGGCAGGCCCATGAGGCGGCGGAGGTGCTGCATCTGGCGCTGGGCGATGGCCGGGTTCAGCGCGCCGCCGCGCACGCCGACGAACAGCGGCGCGTCCGGCCCGCCGTCATAGGGGCAGGCGTCGAGATAGTCCCGCACCGCTTCGGTCACGGCGGGCAGGAGTGGGACGATGCGCTCCTTGCTGCCCTTGCCGGTCACCCGCAGCGTGTCGCCGAGCGGCGCGTCCCGGCGGGCGAGCCCCAGCGCCTCCGAGATGCGCAGGCCGCAGCCGTAGAGCAGGGTGAAGAGCGCGCGGTCGCGCTTGCCGATCCAGGGCTCCTCCCGGTCCTTCTCCGCCTCTTCCAGCAGGCGCCCGGCGTCCAGCTCGGTCAGCGGGCGGGGCATGGGGCGCTTGGCCTTGGGCGTCGTCAGGGTGGCGATCACCGGATTGTGCATGCGCCCGCTGCGGTCCATCCAGCGGAACAGGTTGCGCACGGCGGCCAGCGCCCGCGCCCGGCTCGCCGCGATCAGCCCGTCGCCGGCGAGCTTCGCCAGCCAGGCGCGGAAGTCCGCCGCCTTGAGGTTGCCGAGGTCGTTCAGCGAGGGCGGGCGACCACCCGTGTATTCGGTGAGGAATTTCAGGAAGACGGCCACGTCGCCGACATAGGCGGTCAGCGTGTGGCGCGACATGTTGCGCTCGCTGTCCAGCCAGCGCCGCCAGGCGATCAGCGCGTCCTGCAGGTCGGCCTGCGCGGAGAAGCCAAGGACGGGTTCCGTGTCCGCCGGAGGCGGCGCTTCGGTCATGCCGGCAGTTCCAGCCAGCCGCGGATCACCCGCTCCACGACGCGGGCGAGGAAGCCCACCAGCTCGGTGCCCTGGCCGGTGTGGAAGGTGTCCGGCTCGCGGCTGCCGAAGGCGAGCAGCCCGTCGGGCGTCTCGCTGGAGACCTGGATGCGGATCAGCGCCTCGGACCGGACCAATCCCGCGCCGGGGCCGTAGATCTCCGGGTCGCCCTGCACGTTGGCGTTCAGCACCACGTCGGCGGTGCCGAGATACTGGTTCACCACCCCCTGGTCCACCACCCGCACGCCGCTGCTGTGGACGTGGGGGATGTCCTGCCCGTTGGATTCGACGACGAGGCAGGCGACGTCGAGGTCGAGCAGGACGGCGAGGTCCGTCGTGATGGTCTGGATCAGCTGCTCGAAGCTCTGCGCGTCCAGCAGGAACAGCACGGCCGCGTGGATACGGTTCTGGCTGTTCACGTTGGCTCGCGTGGTGCCGATCAGCTCGCGCTGCTGCTCCTTCAGCAGGCGCAGCTCGCCGCGCAGCCGCTCCACCATGAAGGCCTGGAGGTCCACCACCCCACGGCCGCGGTCGATCGACGGCGGCGTCAGGTGGTGGACCAGCTCCGGGTTTTGAACCAGGAAGTCGGGGTGGTCGCGCAGATAGGCGCGCACCTGTTCGGCGGTGGGTGCGTCGCCCATATGCTTGTGTCCCGGCTCTCGGCTCATGATCGGGTCCGGACCGTTGCTCAGAGGATCGACTGGCCGGTCTTCTGCCAGTCCGCGACGAATTGGGCGAGGCCCTTGTCGGTCAGCGGGTGGTTGAAGAGCGACTTCAGGACCGACGGCGGGGCGGTCACCACATGGGCGCCCAGCCGGGCCGATTCGACGATGTGCATCGGGTTGCGGATCGAGGCGACCAGCACCTCGGTCGTGAAATGCTCGTAGTTGCTGTAGATCTCCACGATCTCGGCGATCAGGCCCATGCCCTCCTGGCCGATGTCGTCCAGGCGGCCGACGAAGGGGGAGACGAAGCTGGCGCCCGCCTTGGCGGCGAGAATGGCCTGCGCCGCGGAGAAGCAGAGCGTGACGTTGACCATCGTGCCTTCGGAGGAGATCGCCTTGCAGACCTTGAGGCCGGCGGGCGTCAGCGGCACCTTGACCGTGACGTTCTTGGCGATCTTGGCAAGCTTCCTGCCTTCGGCCAGCATGGTCTCGAAGTCGGTGGAGGCCACCTCCGCGCTCACCGGGCCGTCCACGACGTCACAGATCTCGGCGACGAGGTCGAGGAAGCTGCGGCCGGACTTGGCAACCAGCGAGGGGTTGGTGGTAACACCGTCCAGGAGACCGCTGTCGGCCAGGTCGCGGATCTCGGCGATGTCGGCGGTGTCGACGAAGAACTTCATAACGAGGGTCCATGCTTGCTGGAGCTGAGGGAAACCGGCACACGCCGCCCGGAACGCGCGTCGAAACCCGCGTCCCGGCGCATCGCCCGGCCTTTCGGTCCGGGGCACTGTAGCCCATGACGGACCTGTTCGCCAGTTCCGGGCCGGCGCCGCGGGACGAGCCCGCCCCCACGGCCGGCGCGGACCGCCGCGTCGCCGTGCTGCTGCCCCTGCCGTTGCGGGAGGCTTACGACTACCGGGTCCCGGCGGGAATGGCCCTCGGACCCGGCGACTTCGTCGAGGTTCCGCTGGGGCCGCGCCGGGTCGTGGGCGTGGTGTGGGGCGAGGGCGCGGGGGTGGTCGAGTCCGGCCGCCTGAAGGCGGTGGTGCGCCGCTTCGACGTGCCGCCCATGCCCGAGGCGCAGCGCCGCTTCATCGAATGGGTCGCCGCCTACACCATGACGCCCAACGGCCATGTGCTGCGCATGGCGATGAGCGTTCCGGCGGCACTGGAGCCGCCCAAGCCGATGCTGGCCTATCTCCGCAAGGAGGGGGCCGAGCCGCCGCCCGGCTTCAAGATGACCGAGCCGCGCCGCCGCGTGCTGGCCCTGCTGGACGACGGCGGCCCGCCGCGCACGCCGGCCGAGCTGGCGGAGGAAGCCGGCTGCGGCGTCACGGTGGTGCGCGGCCTGGCCGAGGCCGGGCTGCTCGACCCGGTGATGCTGCAGCCCGCCGCCCCGCTGGCCCGGCCGGACTGGGAAAAGCCGGGGCCGGAGCTGTCGGCGACCCAGAAGTCCGCTGCCGACGACCTGCGGGAGCGGGTGGAGTCGGGCACCTACTCCTGTGCGCTGCTCGACGGTGTCACCGGCTCCGGCAAGACGGAGGTCTATTACGAGGCGATCTCCGCCTGTCTGAAAGCGGGTAAGCAGGCCGTCGTGCTGCTGCCGGAGATCGCGCTGTCCGCGCAGTGGCTGAGCCGCTTCGCCAAACGCTTCGGCGCGCCCCCGGCCGAATGGCATTCGGAACTGACCGGTGCGCAGCGCCGCGATACCTGGCGCGCCGTCGCCAACGGGGAGATCCCGGTGGTGGTGGGCGCCCGGTCCGCCCTGTTCCTGCCCTACAAGAGCCTGGGCCTGATCGTCGTCGACGAGGAGCACGACTCCGCCTACAAGCAGGAGGAGGGCGCCATCTACCACGCCCGCGACATGGCCGTGGCCCGCGCCCATGTCGGCGGCTTCCCCATCGTGCTGGTCTCCGCCACCCCGTCGCTGGAGACCAAGGTCAACGCCGACAGCAACCGCTACGCCCGGATCGAGCTGCCGGGCCGTCACGGCGGCGCGCAGCTTCCCGACGTCGAGCTGATCGACCTGCGCCGGGACCGCCCGCCGGCCCGCCACTGGATCGCGCCCTCGCTGAAGCAGGCCATCGCCAGGACGCTGGCGGAGGGGGAGCAGGCGATGCTCTTCCTCAACCGGCGGGGCTACGCGCCGCTGACGCTCTGCCGCGCCTGCGGGCACCGGCTGCAATGCCCGAACTGCACGGCCTGGCTGGTCGAGCACCGGCTCGCCCGCAAGCTGCAATGCCACCACTGCGGCCTGTCCCAGCCGATCCCGCACCATTGCCCGGAATGCAACGAGGAGGGCTCGCTCGCCGCCTGCGGACCCGGGGTGGAGCGCATCGCCGAGGAGGTGGCCGAACTCTTTCCCGACGCCCGCGCCGCCATCATGGCGTCCGACACGCTGTTCGGCCCGCGCGCCATCCAGGAGATGGTGCGCCGCATCTCCGACCATGAGCTGGACCTCGTGATCGGCACCCAGGTCATGGCGAAGGGCCACCATTTCCCGATGCTGACGCTGGTGGGGGTGGTGGACGCCGACCTCGGGCTCGGCGGCGGCGACCTGCGCGCGGCCGAGCGGACCTACCAGCTCCTCCACCAGGTGGCGGGGCGCGCCGGCCGCGCGCAGCGTCCGGGGCGGGTGATGCTGCAGACCTACATGCCGGAACACCCGGTGATGCAGGCGCTGGCCCAGGGCGACCGCGACGGCTTCTACCAGCTGGAGGCGGAGATGCGGCTGGAGGCCGGCATGCCGCCCTTCGGCCGGCTGGCGGCGCTGATCGTGTCGGGGGAGGACGCCGTGGCGGTGGAGCGGGTCGCGATGGCGCTGGGACGGGCGGCACCCCGCAGCGACACGGTGCATGTGCTGGGGCCCGCCCCGGCGCCTCTGGCCCTGCTGCGCGGCCGGCACCGCCGACGCCTGCTGCTGAAGGCGCCGCGCGCCACCCAGGTGCAGCCGCTGATCGCCTCCTGGCTGGAGCAGGTGGAGGTGCCGCCGTCGGTCCGCATCCAGGTGGACGTCGATCCCTACAGCTTCCTGTAGCGGCGGCCCACGGGAGCGCCCACCCCTGGGCCAGGGGCGCTCTGACGCGCCGCAGCAATTTCTGTTGCGGCGCGCCCCGGCCGGGGTTACGACAGTGGCCTTGTCCCAAATCGCAACCCGCCGAGGCACGCATGTCCGCACGCATTCAGACGGCGCTGACGATCGTTCCCGTGACCTTCGTCCTGCTACTGATCGCCGTGGCGGCGGGATCGCCGAAAAGCCACGCCTCGGCCGGCGCGCAGCACGACACCCTTCCGGCTCAGGCCGTTTCGGGTTTCGGCGCGAAGCAGACCGCCGCGCGCTGACGATGAGCACGGCCCTTTGCGGGCTCTCCGCGAGCCACTTGCGGGGTCCATGCGCGATGCACATCTATATATTATAGGCCGCTCGTCATAGGCCCCGTCCCAGGGCCTGCGCGTCGGCCCATGGGGTCAGACGGCCGTGGCGGCGCGTGCGGCGCGCGACCGGGGGCGCCAGATCGCCAGGCATTCCGCGGCCGTCGTGCCGGCGCCGATGCCGTACCAGCCGGAGCGGTCGTTGAAACTCAGGCTGTAGCGGCCGCGCGCGTCGCGCTCGAAGCGGAAGACCGGGCGGTCGACGCCGGGCAGCAGGACGAGCAGCCGGTCGTAGTCGCGTCCGGACTCCCGCGTGATGCCGGCCCAATGACCGAGGCGGAGCTTGGCTTCCGCGACGTCGCCGAACTCGGTCAGGTCGTCCGGGGTGAAGCGGGCGCGGGAAAAGGCGACGACGGTCATGGCGGTTCGGGCGTTCGGAATTGGGGGCGGGATCGGCGGGCTCGCCGTCGCGGACGGCGCGGAGGCGTGAGGTCCAAGCCTGCGCCTCAATTCTTAAGCCGCTGTTAAGCGCGCGGCGAAGTCACAGCCCCGTCCCGCCGTGAAAGGGCGGTCCGGGCGGCGCGCCGGGCGCCGCAGGGAAGGGGTTCGCGGGGTTCCGACCGCAAGCGGAGCGCGACAATCTGCCTCACCGGCATAGGCATGAAGCGGATGCTCATATGGTCCAGACCCCGTTGCGTGGGGGCCATTCCTGTGATATTGACCGCTCGCTTTTCCGGCCAAAGGGTTCCGACGCTTCGGAATTTCGCCCTTTCGGCCATGAAAATTCACCGTCTACCGAACTCAATTCGAGGGATCAGGTGGCTTCTGAAGGTACAGGCGTTTCCGAACTCGCCAAGCGCTACTCGATAGCGCTGTTCGAGCTTGCGGACGAAAACAAGGCGCTGGATCAGGTCGCGAGCGATCTGACCACGTTGAAGCAGATCCTGGCTGAGAGCGCCGACCTCCGCCGCCTCGTCCGCAGCCCGGTCATCAGCCGTTCCGACCAGGGACGCGCCATGGACGCGGTGATGGACAGCGCCGGAATCTCCGACCTCACCAAGCGCTTCATCGGGCTGGTGGCGAAGAACCGGCGCCTGTTCTCGCTCGACGGGATGATCGACGGCTATCTGGCCGAGCTGGCCCGCCGTCGTGGCGAAGTGACCGCGCAGGTCACCTCGGCAGCGCCGCTCTCGGACGCCCAGCTCCAGTCGGTGACCGACGCGCTCCGCGCGTCTATCGGCTCCAAGGTGCTGGTGAACGCCACCGTCGATCCGGCACTGATCGGCGGCATGATCGTCAAGTACGGCTCGCGCATGGTGGACACCTCCGTGCGCACGAAGCTGGATAAGTTGCAACTCGCCATGAAGGCCTCAGGGGGGGCAGTCTGATGGATATCCGCGCCGCAGAAATCTCTGCGATCCTCAAGCAGCAGATCGCGAATTTCGGGACCGAGGCGGACGTCGCCGAAGTCGGCCAGGTGCTCTCGGTGGGTGACGGTGTCGCCCGCGTGCACGGCCTGGACAACGTTCGCGCCGGCGAGATGGTCGAGTTCCCCGGTGGCATCAAGGGCATGGCGCTGAACCTCGAGACCGACAACGTCGGCATCGTGATCTTCGGCAGCGACGCCTCCATCAAGGAAGGCGACACCGTCAAGCGCACCGGCACCATCGTGGACGTGCCGGTCGGCCGCGGCCTGCTGGGCCGCGTGGTCGACGGCCTCGGCAACCCGATCGACGGCAAGGGCCCGCTGGTCGACGTCGAGCGCAAGCGCGTCGAGGTCAAGGCTCCGGGCATCATCCCGCGCAAGTCGGTGCACGAGCCGATGCAGACGGGCATCAAGGCCGTCGACAGCCTGGTGCCGGTCGGCCGCGGCCAGCGCGAGCTGATCATCGGTGACCGCCAGACCGGCAAGACCGCCGTCGTCATCGACACCTTCCTGAACCAGAAGCCGATCAACCAGGGCGACGACGAGAGCAAGAAGCTCTACTGCATCTACGTCGCCGTCGGCCAGAAGCGCTCCACCGTCGCCCAGATCGTCAAGACCCTGGAAGACGCCGGCGCGATGGAATACTCGATCGTCGTCGCCGCCACCGCGTCCGACCCGGCCCCGCTGCAGTTCCTGGCGCCCTACACCGGCTGCACGATGGGCGAGTTCTTCCGCGACAACGGCATGCACGCCCTGATCGTGTACGACGATCTGTCCAAGCAGGCCGTCGCCTACCGCCAGATGTCGCTGCTGCTGCGCCGTCCGCCGGGCCGCGAAGCCTATCCGGGCGACGTGTTCTACCTCCACAGCCGCCTGCTGGAGCGCGCCGCCAAGATGGGCGACGCCCATGGCGCCGGTTCGCTCACCGCGCTGCCGGTCATCGAGACGCAGGCCGGCGACGTGTCGGCCTACATCCCGACGAACGTCATCTCGATCACCGACGGCCAGATCTTCCTGGAGACCGGCCTGTTCTACCGCGGCATCCGCCCGGCCATCAACGTCGGCCTGTCGGTGTCGCGCGTCGGCTCCGCCGCCCAGATCAAGGCGATGAAGCAGGTCGCCGGCACCATCAAGATGGAGCTGGCCCAGTACCGCGAGATGGCCGCCTTCGCGCAGTTCGCCTCGGACCTCGACGCCTCGACCCAGCGCCTGCTGGCCCGCGGCGCCCGTCTGACCGAGCTGCTGAAGCAGCCGCAGTTCCAGCCGCTGCCCGTCGAGGAGCAGGTCGTCTCGATCTTCGCCGGCGTGAAGGGTTACCTGGACAAGATCAAGACCGAGGACGTGAACCGCTTCGAGCGGGCTCTCCTCGACGCGATCCGCGGCAAGGGCGCCGACATCCTGTCGACGATCCGCACGGAGAAGCAGATCTCCCCGGCGACGGAGGAGCGCCTGCGCGCCTTCATCGACGACGTCTCCAAGAGCTTCGTCTGAGACCTGCTCGCCGGTCCGGGGCCATGAGCCCCGGGCCGGCGGTCACACAAGAGCGGAATGAAGGGTCGGCATGCCAAGCCTTAAGGACCTAAAAAACCGGATCGGCAGCGTCCAGTCGACGCGCAAGATCACTTCGGCGATGAAGATGGTCGCCGCCGCCAAGCTGCGCCGCGCGCAGGAGCAGGCCGAGGCGGGGCGTCCCTATGCCGAGCGCATGGGCCGCATGCTGGCCTCCCTCGCGGCCAACGTCCAGGACGGCGGCAGCGGTCCGAAGCTCATGACGGGCTCGGGCTCCGACCAGGTGCACCTGCTCGTCGTCGTCAGCTCCGACCGCGGCCTGTGCGGCGCCTTCAACGGCACCATCGTCCGCGAGGCGCGCCGCCAGATCCAGCGGCTCCAGGCCGAGGGCAAGACCGTCAAGGTCATGACCGTGGGCCGCAAGGGCCGCGACCAGCTCCGCCGCGACTTCGGTTCGCTGATCGTGGAGAGCTACGAGGATGTCGGCCGCCGCCGCCTGTCCTTCGCCGACGCCGACACGATCGCCCGCAAGCTGCTGGCGATGTTCGAGGCCGGCGAGTTCGACGTCTGCTCGGTGGTCTACAACCAGTTCAAGTCGGCGATCTCCCAGGTCGTGACGGTCCAGCAGCTCGTTCCATTCTCCATCCCCGAGGTCAAGGGCGAGACGGCGGAGGAGCTGGGCGCGCTCTACGAGTTCGAGCCGAACGAGGAGCAGATCCTCGCCGACCTGCTGCCGCGCAACCTGTCCATCCAGATCTACCGCGCGCTGCTGGAAAGCGCCGCCTCCGAGCAGGGCGCCCGGATGACGGCGATGGACAACGCCACGCGCAACGCCGGCGACATGATCAGCAAGCTGACGATCACCTACAACCGGACCCGTCAGGCCTACATCACCAAGGAGCTGATCGAGATCATCTCCGGTGCCGAGGCGATCTAAGCGCGGTCGGTAAACCAATCGCCGCCGTCAAGGCGGCTGCTTCGACAAAACCGAGTTCCGAGGGAGCTTTACTCCATGGCCACCATCCAGGCGACCAACGCCGTCGGCAAGATCACGCAGGTTACGGGCGCCGTCGTCGACGTCCAGTTCGACGGTGATCTGCCGGCCATTCTGAACGCGATCCACACCCAGAACGACGGCAAGACCCTCGTTCTCGAGGTCGCGCAGCACCTCGGCGAGAACACCGTTCGCGCCATCGCCATGGACAGCACCGACGGCCTCGTGCGCGGCCAGGAGGTGGTGGACACCGGCGCCCCGATCTCCGTGCCGGTCGGCCCGGCCACCCTCGGCCGCATCATCAACGTGATCGGCGAGCCGATCGACGAGCGCGGCGACGTCGGCGCCGACCGCACCCTGCCGATCCACCGCTCCGCTCCGGAGTTCGTCGAGCAGTCGACCGAATCCGAAGTGCTCGTCACGGGCATCAAGGTCATCGACCTGCTGGCTCCCTACGCCAAGGGCGGCAAGATCGGCCTGTTCGGCGGCGCTGGCGTTGGCAAGACCGTCACGATCATGGAGCTGATCAACAACGTCGCGAAGGCGCACGGCGGCGTGTCCGTCTTCGCCGGCGTGGGCGAGCGCACCCGCGAGGGCAACGACCTCTATCACGAGATGATGGAGTCGGGCGTCATCAAGACCGACGGCCCGGGCTCCAAGGTGGCCCTGGTGTACGGCCAGATGAACGAGCCGCCGGGCGCCCGCGCCCGCGTCGCCCTGACCGGCCTCACGCTGGCGGAGTATTTCCGCGACGAGGAAGGCCAGGACGTGCTGTTCTTCGTGGACAACATCTTCCGCTTCACGCAGGCGGGCTCCGAGGTGTCGGCGCTTCTCGGCCGCATCCCCTCGGCGGTGGGTTACCAGCCGACGCTGGCCACCGACATGGGTGCCCTGCAGGAGCGCATCACCTCCACGAAGAAGGGTTCGATCACCTCGGTGCAGGCCATTTACGTGCCCGCCGACGATCTGACCGACCCGGCTCCGGCCACCTCCTTCGCCCACCTGGACGCCACCACGGTGCTGTCGCGTTCGATCGCCGAAATGGCGATCTTCCCGGCGGTGGACCCGCTGGACTCGACCAGCCGCATCCTCGACCCGCGCGTCGTCGGTGAGGAGCACTACGGTGTCGCCCGCTCGGTGCAGCGCGTCCTGCAGACCTACAAGTCGCTCCAGGACATCATCGCGATCCTGGGCATGGACGAGCTGTCCGAAGAGGACAAGCTGGTCGTCGCCCGCGCCCGCAAGATCCAGCGCTTCCTGTCGCAGCCGTTCCACGTCGCCGAGGTGTTCACCGGCACCCCGGGCGTGCTCGTCCCGCTGGAAGAGACGATCCGCGGCTTCAAGGGCATCGTGAACGGCGACTACGACCACCTGCCGGAGGCCGCCTTCTACATGGTCGGCACCATCGACGAGGCCGTCGCCAAGGCCAAGAAGCTGGCCGAAGCCGCCTGATCCGGCGCTTCATCGACCGTCCACCAGTGAGGTTTCCCTCTCCCCTGAAAAGGGGAGAGGGTTCTTATGAGAGGCACCAGGAGCCCCATGGCCGATAAAGTTGAATTCGAGCTGGTCTCGCCGGAAAAGCTGATCACCTCGCAGCCCGTCGACATGGTCGTGGTGCCGGGCACGGAAGGCGACTTCGGCGTGCTCGCCGGTCACGCGCCGATGATTTCGACCGTCCGTCCGGGCATCATCGACGTGTACGAGGATGACCGCGTGGTCAACCGCGTCTTCGTCGCCGGCGGCTTCGCCGAGGTGACGGAGACCCGCTGCACCGTGTTGGCCGAGCAGGCCGTGCCGGTCGCGGACATCAACCGCGCCGAGGTCGAGCAGACCATCCAGTCCCTGAGCCAGGAGCTGGACGGTGCCGAGTCCGACACGGACCGCGCGGTGATCGAGGGCCGGCTCGAAGCCGCCCGCGCCATGCTCGAAGCGGCCGACGCGCCGCAGGCCGCCCACTGAGGCGTCCCGCCCGGGCGGGCTTCCCCGGCCGAAAGGCCGAGGCGCCTTCCGGGCATTGCCGTTGCATCGCGGCATGAAGATTGTAGAATGGTTCCAAGTGACGCGCGCCCTCCGGTAATGCCGACGGGGCGCGTCTTTGTTTCTGACGCTCGCATTATGAACAGGGGAGCTTGGGCGGAATGGCGCGGATGCACTGGCATTACGAGGAACTGCCCTGGGACCGGCTCGACCATTCCAAGGTCGATCCAGACCTCGTCCCGTTGATCAAGGCGGCAGCACTGGTGGAGTTCAACGCCGACGAATACACGGCGCACCTGTGCCGCGTCTTCCACGACGATCCGGAATTCAAGCAGGCGGCGCAGGACTGGGCGGTCGAGGAGGTCCAGCACGGCCGCGCGCTCGGCCGTTGGGCCGAGCTGGCCGATCCCTCCTTCAGGTTCGAGGAGGCGGTCCAGCGTTTCCGCGACGGCTACAAGATCCCCCTGCAAGAGGGCGTGTCGGCGCGCGGCTCGCGCACCGGCGAGATGATCGCCCGCTGCATGGTCGAGACGGGCACCAGCTCCTATTATGCCGCCATCGCGGACTCCACCGATGAGCCGGTGCTGAAGCTGATCTGCCGGAACATCGCCGCGGACGAGCTGCGCCACTTCAAGCTCTTCTACACCTACACCCGCAAGTATCTGGGCGTGGAGCAGCTCAACAAGTTCCAGCGGCTTAAGGTCGCCCTTTCGCGCATCGGCGAGTCGGAGGACGACGAGCTGGCCTACGCCTACTTCGCCGCCAACGCGCCGGCGGACGCCAGCTACGACCACAAGACCTACAACCAGGCCTACATGCGCCGCGCCTACGGGCGCTACCGGCCGCAGCATGTGAACCGCGCCTTGGCGATGATCTTCAAGGCCTGCGGCCTGAAGCCCTACACGGGCCTCTACAACATCGCCGCGCGCGGCGCTTGGTGGCTCGTGGACAGCCGCGCCAAGAAGCTGGCGAAGATCGCGGCGTAAGAGCGAGCCGCGCCGCTTCCCTGCGTTGCAAAAGAGAAAGGGCCGCGTCGCGAGACGCGGCCCTTTCTGCTGCCGGACGGTTAGGCGCGCGAACAGGCAACGCGCGCTCGCATCCGTTCGTATGAATCCCTATCGTGGGAGGCGCGGACGAGGTGGCGGGAGGGCCGCCACCTCCGCCGCACAAGGGAGGGTAGGAGGATGAAGGAAATCCTCTCTCTCCTGATCCTGGCTTTGGAAGTGCTCAAGCGCGTGCTTGATCTTCTGAAGTAAGGACCGGGCGGGGAGGGAGGGGATAGCAGCCCCTCTCTCCCTGCACCCAAGATAGGGCGCTTCCCGGTCCTCGTCAAATCCACCAAAAGGAAAAGGGGCGGGCCGGAAATCCGGCGCCGCCCCTTGTCGAGGACCGCGATCGAAGAGGTGCCTTGCCCTAAGGCTGCCGTCAGCCGGCCGCCTGCTGGGGAACGCGGGCCGTCGGGGAGGGCGGGGGAGCCTCCTCGTTGGGATCGCGCAGCACATAGCCGCGGCCCCAGACCGTCTCGATGTAGTTGTCGCCGTTCGTCGCGTTGGCGAGCTTCTTGCGGAGCTTGCAGACGAAGACGTCGATGATTTTCAGTTCCGGCTCGTCCATGCCGCCGTAGAGATGGTTCAGGAACATCTCCTTGGTCAGCGTCGTGCCCTTGCGCAGGGACAGCAGCTCCAGGATGCCGTATTCCTTGCCCGTCAGGTGCAGCGGCTGGGTGTCCACCTCCACCGTGCGGGTGTCGAGGTTCACGGTCAGGCGGCCGGTGCGGATGATGCTGTCGGAGTGGCCCTTGGAGCGCCGCACGATCGCCTGGATGCGGGCGATCAGCTCACGCTTGTCGAAGGGCTTCGTCAGGTAATCGTCGGCCCCGACGCCCAGGCCCCGGATCTTGTGGTCCAGTTCCGAAAGGCCGGAGAGGATCAGGATCGGCGTCGTCACGCGCGCCGCGCGGAACCGCCTCAGGACCTCGTAGCCGTCGATGTCCGGCAGCATCAGGTCGAGGATGATGATGTCGTAATCGTACAGCTTGCCGATCTCGAGGCCATCCTCACCGAGGTCGGTGGAGTCAACGATATAGCCTTCCGTCTGGAGCATAAGCTCGATGCTCTTCGCGACGGAGGAGTCGTCTTCGACCAGCAAAACCCTCATTGGCGGTATCCTGACCTGTTATGCTTGCTATGCGCTCTGGGTGGGTGTTTAGGCCTTATAGCATAGGTCCTTGCCTCTTTACAGAGGTTAACAGACGATTCAGCTTAACGCCAGCGGCATAGCAGTTCACCCAAACTTAACCATTCCAAACCAACATGGTGCAAGGGTCCGGCAAGACAACCGTTCCGGGCCGCCGATCGTCCCATCCACGTCCGCGAATGCCGCCACCATGCCCGCCGACGTCGCCCGTCTCCTCGAAGAGATCGACAGCCTTCCCGGTTACAGCCGCTTCGGCCGCGTGACCGCCGTCCTCGGACTTCTGGTCGAGGTGGGCGGCATCGAACGCGAACTGTCAGTCGGCGGACGCTGCGTCGTCGAGGCCCGCGACGGACGGCCGATCCCCTGCGAGGTGGTCGGGTTCCGGCAGGGGCGGGCGCTGCTGATGCCGCTCGGCTCGCTCGACGGCGTCGGGCTCGGCTGCCGCGCGCTGGTCGCGGCCGGTCAGCCGGCGGTCTTCCCCTGCGAGGCCTGGCTCGGCCGGGTGGTCAACGCGCTGGGCGAGCCGGTGGACGGCAAGGGGCCGCTGCCCAAGGGGCCACGCGGCGTGCCGATCCGCAACAACCCGCCCTCGGCCCATTCCCGCGCGCGGGTGGGCGAGAAGCTCGATCTCGGCATCCGGGCCATCAACGCCTTCCTCACCTGCTGCCGCGGCCAGCGCATGGGAATCTTCGCCGGATCCGGTGTCGGCAAGTCGTCGGTCATGTCGATGCTCGCGCGCTTTTCCGCCGCCGAAATCGCCGTGATCGGGCTGATCGGCGAACGCGGACGCGAATTGCAGGAGTTCATCACCGAGGATCTCGGCGAGGAGGGTCTCGCCCGCAGCATTGTGATCTGCGCGACCTCCGACGAGGCGCCGTTGATGCGCCGACAGGCCGCCTATCTCACCATGTCGGTCGCCGAGTATTTCCGGGACGAGGGGCGCGACGTGCTGTGCATGATGGACAGCATCACCCGCTTCGCCATGGCCCAGCGCGAAATCGGGCTTTCGGCCGGCGAGCCGCCGACCACCAAGGGCTATCCGCCGACGGTCTTCGCCGAGCTGCCCCGCCTTCTGGAGCGCGCCGGCCCCGGCCTCGTCGGTTCCGGCTCGATCACCGGCCTCTTCACCGTGCTGGTGGAGGGCGACGACCACAACGAGCCCATCGCCGACGCGGTGCGCGGCATCCTGGACGGGCATATCGTGCTGGAGCGCCAGATCGGCGAGCGCGGCCGCTACCCGGCCATCAACATCCTGCGCAGCGTGTCGCGCACCATGCCCGGCTGCAACTCGCCCATCGAGAACGAGCTGGTCGGCCATGCGCGCCGCCTCATGTCGGCTTACGACAACATGGCGGAGATGATCCGGCTGGGCGCCTACCGCGCCGGCACCGACCCGCAGGTGGACGAGGCGATCCATTATCACCCCGCGCTGGAAGCCTTCCTGCGCCAGGGCAAGCGCGAGGCGACCGACCTTCACACCAGCTACGCCAAGCTGGCCGAGGTCTTCGGGGTCCAGTGGGAATAAATGAGCAGCCTCAAGACCATCATCCGCCTGCACAAATGGCGTCTCGACGAGAAGCGGCGGGCACTCGCCGAACTCCAGAACCTCGCCGACCGGCTGAAGGCCGAGATCGAGAAGGTCAAGGCCGAGATGGCTGCCGAGCAGGCTACCGCCCGCGCCAACTTCGATGTCGCCTTCAGCTACGCGGGCTTCGCCCAGGCGGCCCTTGAGCGCGGGCGCAAGCTCGCGGAGTCCCTGGTCCAGGTCGAAGCCCAGGTCGCCGTCGCCACCGACGAAATGGCCCAGGCCTTCCAGGAGGTGAAGCGCTACGAGCTGGCCGAGGAAGAGCGGCAGAAGCGCGAGAACGAGAAGCGCCGGCAGAAGGACAACCTCCTGCTGGACGAGACGGCGCTCGTCGGCTTCCTGCGCCGCAAGGAAGAGAACGGCGGGTGACCCGCCCCGGCGGGGATGAGGGCGGGCCAGATCAGGCCGCAGCCCGCTCCTCCGCCCAGCCGATACGGGCGTAATCCGCGAAGCGGGCCAGGGCCGCCGTCACAAGGGCGTCGCGGCGGCGGACCAGGACGGTCGTCGCCATGTTCCAGGGCTCCGGCACCGGGTGAAGCGCCAGGGCATGGGCCAGCCGAGAGCCCTCCACCGCCGCCCGGGGCAGCAGCGCGACGCCGATGCCGGCCGCCACCCCGCCGATGATGCCCTCCAGCGTGCCGAATTCCTGGATGCGCGCATGCCGGGCGTCCAACGACGCCAAAAGGCCGGCCAGCCGTTCCCGATAGGAGCAGCCGCGCCGGAAGCTGAGGGCGGCAAGGCCGGGACGGGACAGCAACTCCGTCCAACCGGGGCCGGCGGCCGTGGCCATGATCATCTCCTCCGTTCCGACCGGTTCGGCCTGCAGGGCCGGGTCCTCGACCGGCCCGGCAACCAGGGCGGCGTCCAGGCCGAAACTCGCCACCGCCGCCAGCAGGCTTCCCGTCGAGCCGGTCTCCAGCGCCAGTTCCACCTGGGGGAAGTCCCGGTGATAGGCGGCCAGCACGGCGGGCAGGCGCACGGCGGCGGTCGTCTCCATGCTGCCGATGGCGAGCCGCCCCTGCACGAGGCCCGGATCCAGCAGGTCGCGCACCGCCGCGCGGGCGTCGGCCAGCGCCGAGGCGGTCCGCCGCGCGTGGGGCAGCAGGCTCTGCGCCGCCCTGGTGGGCTGGACGCCCCGCCCGTTCCGGTGGAACAGGGCCACCCCCAACTCCGCCTCCAGCGCGCGGATGCGGGCGGTCACGTTGGACTGGACGCAGTTCAGGCGCCGCGCGGCGGCGGTGACGCCGCCTTCCTCGACCACCGCGACGAAGAAGGCCAGGTCGGTGCTGTCCATGCGCCACCATCAAGGCTGTTGATCGCTGCCATCTGTACAATTCGTTTTTCCCGATGGCAACGACATGGCAGCCTGAGGTTCTGCTAACAGTTCGGGACCTCACGATGCCGACCAGAGGGATGAGGCCGCCGCAGGCCACGAGCACGGGTGCCGGGCAGGCCGTGGGCGGCTCCTGGGTCGCGCCCGCCCTGGCGGGTCTCGCGGCGACCCTTCTGGGATTGGGCATCGCGCGGTTCGCCTACACGCCCATGCTGCCGGCCCTCGTGGCCCAGGGATGGCTGGACGCCGACGGCGCAGCCTATCTGGGGGCCGCCAACCTGCTCGGCTATCTGCTGGGCGCCCTGGCGGCGGCCCCGCTGGCGCGGCGCTGGCCCATGGGTACGGTGCTGCGCCTCGCCATGCTGCTCACCGTGCTGTCGCTGATGGCCTGCGCCTGGAACGGCGGGCTTTTCTGGCTGACGCCCTGGCGCGTGCTGGCGGGGGCAACCGGGGCGGTCGTCATGGTCCTGGCCGGACCGGCGGTGCTGGCCGGCCTGCCCCCGGCGCTGAAGCCCCGCGCCACGGGGGTGGTGTTCTCCGGGATCGGGATCGGGGTGGTGCTGGCCGGCTTCGGCGTGCCCGGCCTGGCGCCCGCGGGGTTGGAGGCGGTCTGGCTGGCACTGGCCGGGCTGGCGCTGGGGCTGACCCTGTTCGCCTGGCGCCGCTGGCCGTCGGCACCGGTGCGGACCGCTGGGACGGGCGCGACGGGAAAAAGCGCTGCCGCGCCGGTGGTGAGATCCTTGCCCCTGCTGCTGTTCACGGTCGCCTATGCCGGCGACGGCATCGGCTATGTGCCCCACACCCTGTTCCTGTCGGACTATGTGGCCCGCGGGTTGGGTCTGGGGGTTGAGACCGGCGGCGCGGTCTGGGCGGCCTTCGGCGTCGGGGCCATGGCCGGCGCCCTGTTCGGCGGCTGGCTGGCCGGGCGGCTGGGCTTCGGCCCGGCCTTCGCCCTTGCGCTTGGGATCAAGGCCATGGCCGTGGCGCTGCCGCTGGTCAGCGCCGCCGTTCCCGCCCTCGTCCTGTCCGCCTTCCTGGTCGGGCTGCTGACGCCGGGCAGCGTCGCCCTGGCCTCGGGCGTGGCGGCGAGCCTCGTCGGCGCGGCGGGCCATGTGACCGCCTGGGGCCGGATGACGGCGGCCTTCGCGGCCACCCAGATGGCGGGCGGCTACGCCCTCTCCGCCCTGTTCGCGGCTTCCGGCAGCCACTGCCTCCTGTTCGCCATCGGGGCCGCCTGCCTCGCGGCGGGCACCGCCTCCGCCCTGATCGCCAATGTCATCATCCGGAGAAACTCATGAAGCTGTACGTCAACAAGACATCCCCGTACGCCCGCAAGCTTCTGGTGCTGCTGCGGGAGAAGGGGCAGGCGGGCTCGCGGGTGGAGGCGGTGCAGACCGACCCCTGGACCAGCCCCGGGGACCTCCTCGCCGCCAACCCGGCCTCCAAGGTGCCGGCCCTGGAAACGGACGAGGGCTGGTCGATGGGCGAGAGCTGGGCCATCGCCGAATATCTGGACGAAATCCTGCCGGGGCCGAGGCTGTTGCCCCCGGCGGGGCCGGCGCGCTGGCGGGAGCTGCGCCTCGCCGCCCTGGCGCAGGCCATGACCGACGCCGCCTTCAGCGCGGCCATCGAGGGCCGGCGGCCGGACGGGGAGCGTTCCCCTGGCTGGGTCGCCCGGCAGACCGCGGCGGTGGAGCGGACGGCGGCGGCCCTGGAGGCGCAGCTGGAGCTGCTGACGGCCGGATTCGGCCTCGGCGCGCTGTCGGTGGGGGTTGCCCTGGACTATGTGGCCTTCCGGCATCCGGGCGTTCCCTGGCGGGACGCCGCACCGGGGCTGGCGGCCTGGCACAGTGAGGTCGTCCGCCGCCCGTCCTTCCAGGCGACCGACCCTCGCGGCTGAGCCGTCAGGCTTCGCCCTATTTTGTTGGCCTACAGCGCCCGCATCCGCGCGAACAGGTGGGGGTTGTCCCAGTTGGGCTGGCGGTCCTCGACGGTGACCCGGTGGGGAAGGGGGGCCGTCCGCGCGACCGCCACCTCGGCCCAGCGGGGCACCAGTTCGTTGTTCAGGTCGTCCAGCACGGCGAGCGCCAGCGCCTCCGGCCCGCCGTCGAAGCCGGCGAGTGCTGCGAGATAGGCGGCGAAACCGTCCGCACGCGCGACCAGCCGGTCTGGCACGTAGCGGACGGTCAGCGCCGTACCGGGCATCGCCTCGCCGGAAAGTTCGACCAGATAGTCGTGCCGGGCGTCCGGGTTGGCGCCGGTGGTCAGCAGGTCGCGGTTCGGCATCCCGGTCCTCCCTCTCATACGATTTTCATGAAGTCCTGACCAGTGGTCGGGACTTCCGCGCCATGGGGCGCGGGGCCGCAGTCGCGGCCCCATACCGGGTTCGGAGGTCGGGATTTTCCGAACCCGGTATCAGGCCGTCACGGCCGGGCCGGACCGGCCGGCGCGGGTCAGCTTCACCCAGCAGCGCGCGCCGGACTGGAAGGACAGGCCGCCGCTGTAGCCGAGCGCGCGGAGGCTGTCGGCGAAGATCTGAATCAGCTCCAGCCGGAACTCCGGGGCGAGCGGCGTGCCGCTGCGCAGGATGAGGTCGAAATGGTTCGGCCGCACCAGCCCGTCGAGCTGGAGGGGACCGAGACGGCTCAGCTCCAGGTCGAGCAGGAAGCGGCTCCCCTTGGCCTCCTTCCGGCCCTTGCCCTCGCCCGTCTCCTCCTCCTGGATGGGGTGAAGGTGCAGGCGGACCGGGTTCAGCCCGCCGGTGTCGAACATGGGCAGCGTGAAGGGCGTCCAGTCGCCCGGCAGCGGTTCGCCCGCCTGCTGCCGTGCCGCCTGGAAATCACGGTCGAGCTGGGCGAGCAGCTCGCCCCGGCCGCTCCTCTCCAGCGCCGACGCGGCTTCCTCGCCGAGCCAGCCGCGTGCGTCGCCGCCGCGCATCGCCGACAGGAAGAAGGTCAGGGCGGCGGTGAGCTTGCGGTTGGGCTGCGGCAGGGTGGAGAGCAGGGATTGCGCCGCCCCTCGGTCGAGCCCGGCCAGGGTGGCGACGATCTGCTGCATGGCCGGCCAGTTCCGCTCGTTCAGCGGTCCGGGCAAGGCTGCCGGGGTTCCGGCGGCCGGTGCGTGCGCGGCGGCCTGGGCAGGATCGGCCAGGGCCGCCGTGACGCGGGCACCCTGCGGCAGGCTTGCCTGGACGTTCAGCACCAGCATGCCCTGGCGGGTCGCCAGCACGGGTTGGCCCTGCGGCGTGGCGCCGGCCACCGTTCCACGCAGGACCGGCCCGTCCGGCGTGTCCGCGGGGGGCTCGCCATGGTCGGCAGGCGGCGCCTCCGGCCCGGCGGTTCCTTGGCTGTCCGTCCCCTGGCCGGGCATGCCCGCCGGGCGGGCGGGCGTGACCGTGAGGATCTTCAGCGCGACGGTCGCCCCCTGCGGCAGGTCAGGCGCATCGGGAGATGCGCCGGCCTGCGGCGCAACGGCGGCATTCCCCCGCCCCGGCCTGTCCGCGCCCGGATGGGCGGAGTCGCCGCCAAGCTCCACGGGAACCCCGAAGGTGGCGCTTCCCGCCATGGCGGGCGCGGCGGCGCCCGGACGGGACGGCGTGCCCGCCATCCCGCTGCGGGCAGGTGGCCCGGCCGCCGCTCCGGAGGGAGCGGGGGCCGGGGAGCCGGGGAGCGCGCCGGCGGGCGGTCCGGAACGTGGAGATGCGGCGATCACCAGCGCGGGCACGACCGCGCCGGGCAGGAGGGGCGGCAGCGCCGAAGGGGCGGGTGCCGGGGCAGGGGGTAGGACGACCCCGGGCGTGCCGCCGGCGCCGGGGGCCGGCGCGCCCGCCTGCGGGGGAGAGCCGGCCGGCGTGAGCTGGAGGAGGAAGACCAGCGCGCGGGCGGGCGCAAGCTGGGCGGCGAGGGGCGACGCGCCGGGCGTCTGGCCTGGAAGCGTTTGGCCGGGGGCGAGCTGACCCGCCGTGCCGTGCGGCGCTGCCAGGAGGGCTGCCGGCGTGATCTGGAGCGTCACCGGCCGGTCGGCGGGGATAGGTGCGGTGCTCTTCAGCAGGATCTCGCCCGCGGCGGTGCGCACCTGCGTCAGCCCGTCCGGCGTCCGTCCGGTCACGGTGCCGGAGATGACGACCGGCCGCCCGGCCTCCTGCAGCTTCGGCGGCATCCGCTCGACGGTCGCCTCCGCCACCGGCGCCGCCTGGGCGACCGGCGCCACCGGGGCGACGGCGGGCACCGCCGCGACGGGCGGAGGAGCGGTGGCGCCCATCGGGCGTCAGGAGCCGCTGAGGAGCCGCTGCGCGATGGCCTGGACGTCCTGCGCGGCCTCGCTGGTCGGCGAGCGGGTCAGCAGCGGGGCCTGGCTGCGGATGGTGTCGCGCACCTTCATGTCGCGGCGGATGATCCCGGCCAGCCCCGGCTTGTATTTCAGGAAGTTCTGGCAGGCCTTCAGGATGGTGTTGTAGGTGCGCTCCCCGTCCTTCACGCTCTGCGCCATGTTGACGACGACCCGCAGGTCGGCCGCCGGGTTGGTGGCGTGGGTGAGCTTGATGAAGGCGTAGGCGTCGGTCAGCGAGGTCGGCTCGTCCGTCGTCACCACCAGCGTCACCCCGGCCGGGCCGGACAGGGTGCGCACCGTGCGGTCCACGCCGGCGCCCATGTCCATGATCACGCAGTCGTAGTTGCGCGCCAGCTCCAGCAGGTCGTTGCGCAGGCTGGACAGGCGCTGGCTCGGAAGCTGGGCCAGCGTGCCGGAGCCCGAACGGCCGGCGACGATGTCGAAGCCCGTCTCCTGGCAGCGCTGCGCCGCCTTGGCCAGCGTCACCTCGCCGTTCAGCACGGCGCCGAGATCGCTGCGCGGGGTGAAGCCGAGCTGGATGTCCACGTTGGCGAGCCCGAGGTCGCCGTCGAACAGCAGCGCGTTCTTGCCCATGCGGGTCAGCGCGTGCGCCAGCGTGATCGAAAACCACGTCTTGCCGACGCCGCCCTTGCCGCTGGCCACGGCGATGACGTTGGCGCCGCGCAGCGGGCGAACGTTCTTGAGTGCGGCCGGAAACACCGGTTCGGTCATGGAATGGTCCTCGACGAGGGAGAGCTGACGGATTTCTTCTTGGCGCGGGCCGGCGGGGCCGTCTCGCGTGGCGCCTTTTCTTCGGCGGGTATCATGAGCCGGGCGAGCGCCACGGGGTTCAGTGCGGTCAGCCCCTCCGCCACCTTGGCGGAGACGCTGATGTCGCAGAAGGACAGGCGCGCCCGGTGCGCGATGCACAGCAGGCTGCCGTAACGCCGCGCCATGTCGACGCGGGTGACGATCATCCGCCGGACGCCGACCGACCGGAAGGACTGGGCCATGTCGGTCGCCTCCAGGGCGTCGATGCCGGCGGGCAGGACCAGGACCGGCTCCGCCTCGCCGGCGGAGAGCAGGGCCTTGAGTTCGTCCATGTCGCCGTCGTCGAAGGGGTTGCGGCCGGCCGTGTCGACGATGACGAGGTCCGTGCCGTTGTTCACGGCGAAGGCGCCGGCCAGCGCGTCCGGATCCTCCACCGTCACCAGCTTGATGTTCATCAGCCGGGTGAAGGCGGAGAGCTGGGCCACGCCGCCGGCGCGCACCGTGTCGGTGGTGATGACTCCGACCGAGCGGTTCTTGAACATGGCACGCGCGGCCAGCTTCGCGGCCAGCAGCGTCTTGCCCGCGCCGGGCGGGCCGACCAGCATCAGCGGCCGGTCCATGCGGCGCCCGTCGGGCAGCGGGTTGAAGGTGTAGACGGAGTCGAGCGCCGCCCCCAGCGCCAGCCGCGGGTCGTCCGTGTCCAGCCCGGCGGCGGCGTCGATCAGCTGTTCGGCCAAGGCCGCCGGCACGCCGTGGCGGTGCAGCGCGTCGGCGACCACCTCCTCCACGTCGATTTCCGGCTCGTCCGGCTCGACCGGCTGGGTCATGCGGGCGTGGACGGCGGCGAGCGCGTCGTCCTCCACCGCGGCGGTCACACGGACTCCGCCGCCTTCCTCCTCGCGCGTGGCGACGATGATGGCGTCGTCGCCGAGGGCGGCGCGGACGTCGCGCATCGCCTCGGCCATGGTCCTGGCGTGGAAGGATTTCAGCCTCATCGGCCGGCCTCCCGCCTACCGGCCCGTTCCCGGATCATGTCCGTCGCATGCGCCATCAGATCTGTCCCAGGGTCTTGATCTTCGCCTTGGGGTGGATCTCGTTCTGCGACATCACCACGGTGGCCGGCCGGAAGCGCTCGACGATGGAGCGCACGAAGGGGCGGATCAGCGGGCTGGTCAGCAGAACGGGAGTTTCTCCCATCATGGCATGCCGTTCGAAGGTTTGGCGGACGGAGGTGATGAACTGTTGCAGCCTGCTGGGCGCCATCGTCAGCTGCCGGTCGTCGCCATCGCCCACCAGCGACTCCGCGAAGCTCTGCTCCCATTCCGGGGAGAGCGTCACCAACGGGATGAAGCCCATCTCGTTGATGTTCGCGTCGCAGATCTGCCGGGCAAGGCGCGACCGCACATGCTCGGTAATCTGGGTGATGCTGCGCGTTTGGCTTGCCGCTTCCGAGATACCCTCCAGGATGGTGGGAAGATCACGCACGGAGACGCGTTCCGCAAGCAGGTTCTGTAGGACCCTTTGAAGACCGCCGACCGTGATCTGGTTCGGCACCACGTCGGCGACGAGCTTCTGGTGGTCCTTGTCCAGCTCGTCGAGCAGCTTCTGCGCCTCGGTGAAGGACAGCAGCTCCGGCATGTTGTCCTTGATCAGCTCCGTCAGGTGGGTGGTCACGACGGTCGAGGGATCCACGACCGTGTAGCCCTTGAACAGCGCCTCCTCGCGGTAGCCCGGCTCGACCCAGATGGCCGGCAGCCCGAAGGTGGGCTCCACCGTCTGTTCGCCGGGCAGCGCCATGGCGTCGCCGCGGGGGTCCATGACCAGCAGCATGTTCGGCCGGATGTCGCCGCGCCCGGCCTCGATCTCCTTCACGCGGATGACGTAGCTGTTGGGCGGGAGCTGGAGGTTGTCCTGGATGCGCACGGCCGGCATGACGAAGCCGACCTCGCCGGCGATCTGCCGGCGCAGCCCCTTGATCTGGTCGGTCAGCCGGTGGCTGCCGGCCTGCGGCTGGTTGATCAGCGACAGGAGGCCGTAGCCCAGCTCCAACCGGATGAGGTCGATGGCGAGCGCCGTGGCGATCGGCTCGTCGGCGACCGGCGCCGGACCGCCGCCCGGTCCGGCCGCCCCGTCGGCGGCGGCGGCCGCGGCTTCCGCCTCCTCTACTTCCTGCTTGGCGCGCATCCGCGGCAGGTACCAGGCAGCCCCGCCCACGGCGGCGGCGATCGGCGCGAAGGTCAGCAGCGGCATGCCCGGCAGGAAGGCCAGCAGGCCGACGGCGGCGGCCGACAGGGCGAGCGCGCTGGAATGGCTGGAAAGCTGGCCGACCACCGCCTTGTCGGTGGAGCCGCCGGCACCCGCCTTCGACACCAGGAAGCCGGCGGAGATCGAGATCACCAGGGCCGGAACCTGCGAGACCAGGCCGTCGCCGATGGTCAGCTTGGTGAAGACGTCGAGCGCCTGCATCACCGGCATGTCGTAGCGCAGCACCGCGAGCGCCACGCCGCCGATGATGTTGATGAACATGATCATCAGGCCGGCGACCGCGTCGCCCTTCACGAACTTCGACGCACCGTCCATGGAACCGAAGAAGGCGCTTTCGTCCTCCAGCTCCTTGCGGCGCGCCCGCGCGGTGGACTCGTCGATCATGCCGGCCGACAGGTCGGCGTCGATGGCCATCTGCTTGCCGGGCATGGCGTCGAGCGTGAAGCGCGCCGCCACCTCGGCGATGCGGCCCGAACCGGCGGTGATGACCTTGAAGTTCACGATCGTCAGGATCGCGTAGACGATCACGCCGATGATGAAGTCGCCGCCCATGACGAAGCCGGCGAAGGCCTCGATGACCTGGCCGGCGGCTTCCGTCCCCTCATGCCCGTGCGTCAGGATCAGGCGCGTGGACGCCATGTTCAGCGACAGGCGCAGCAGCGTCGTGATCAGCAGGATCGTCGGGTAGGAGGACAGGTCGAGCGGCTTCTCGATGAACAGCACGACCATCAGGATCAGGACGGAAATCGTGATGTTGATGCCGAGCATCATGTCGAGCAGCAGCGGCGGCAGCGGCATGATCAGCCCGACGACGATCAGCATGATGCCGGCCGCCATCACGACGTCGCCCCGCTTCAGCGACGCCTTCGCGACGCCGAGCATGTCGGTCAGCGCCGACATGTTCCCGCCGCCGCGCTGTCCGTCCTGGCCTGTGTGCTCGGTGAGCGCCATCGTCCGTCTTTCCGCCGCCTCGTTCGCCGTTCCCGTCCCGCCTCAGCGGCCTCAGACCGCCGCCCGCTGGTCCTCGGAGCCCGGCGGCGGCACCGCCATGCCCTCGTCGCTGTACTGCTTGAGCTTGTTGCGCAGGGTGCGGATCGAGATGCCGAGGATGTTCGCGGCGTGCGTCCGGTTGCCCAGGCAGTGCGACAGCGTCTCGATGATCAGGTCGCGCTCCACGTCGGCGACCGTCCGCCCGACCAGCCCCTGCAGGTTCGCGCCGCCGCCCTGGGCCGCCGGTGCCGCGGGGGCGGCCGGGGCGAAGCCCGGGGGCGGGGCGTAGGCGCGCGCCGCCTGGGAGGCGCCGTGCCCCTGCCCGTAGGGCGAGAAGCCCGACGGGGCGGCGGGCACCGTGCCGCCCGGACCCGCGAAGGGCTGGGCGACGGGCGAGCCGGCGGGGATGGAGGACTGGGCCGAGCCTTCCGGCGCCAGCAGCTGGCTGGTCAGCATGATCGCGTCCGGCCCGATCACCTCGCCGCGCGCCAGCAGCACCGCCCGGTGCATCGTGTTTTCGAGCTCGCGCACGTTGCCGCGCCAATGGTGGTGGCGCAGCATGACCAGCGCGTCGGGCGACAGCGTCTTCTCCGGAAGGCCGTTGGCCTCGGAGTATTTCTTCACGAAATGGTCGGCGATCGCCGGGATGTCGGCCGGGCGTTCGCGCAGGGACGGGATGGCGACGCTGAAGACGTTGAGCCGGAAGTACAGATCCTCGCGGAAGTTGCCGGCGCGGACCTCGGCCTCCAGGTTGCGGTTGGAGGTGGCGAGGATGCGGACGTTGATCTTCGTCGGGTGGGAGGAGCCGATCCGGTCGATCTCCTTCTCCTGGATCGCGCGCAGCAGCTTCGCCTGAAGGCGCGGGTGCATCTCCGACAGCTCGTCGAGCAGCAGCGTGCCGTTGTTCGCCTCCTCGAACTTGCCGATCCGGCGGGCCACGGCGCCGGTGAAGGCGCCTTTCTCATGGCCGAACAGCTCGGATTCCAGCAGGTGCTCCGGGATGGCCGCGCAGTTCACCGCGACGAAGGACTCGTTCGCCCGCCGGCTCTTGCGGTGGATGAAGCGGGCCATCAGCTCCTTGCCGGTGCCGCTCTCGCCCGTGATCATCACCGACGCGTCGCTCGGCGCCACCTGCTCGGCGAGCCGCAAGGTCGCCAGCATGGTCGGGTCCTGGCAGACGATGGAGTGGCTTTCCTCGGCCACCGCCGCCAGCACGGCGGCGATCAGCTCCGCGTCGGGAGGAAGCGGCAGGTATTCCTTGGCACCGGCCCGGATGGCCTTCACCGCCGCCGCGGCGTCGGTCCCGATGCCGCAGGCCACCACGGGGATGGTGATGCGCTCGTTCTTGAGGCTTTCGATGAAGGTGGCGATGTCGAGCTTGACGTCGATCATCACGATGTCGGCGCCCGCCGCCGCGCGCAGGGCGTTCAGCGCGCCCTCGATGCTGTCGGTGTGGGACACCTTGGCGCCGCGCTGCATGGCGATCTTGCCGGCGGCGGTGATGTAGCCTTCCAACGTTCCAACGATCAGCAGACGCATCGCTCAAACTCCACTCCGGGACTCGTCCCGGTCGAAATACTGGATCCGCTTTTCGGGCGGCAGGACGGCGTTGAGAAGCATCTCGAGACGCCGTGGATTCTCCTGGCGGGCGATGGACACCGCGCCGATGGTGTAGAGGGTGCGCGTCAGCGCCTCCTCGCCCGCCGTCCGCTCCAGCTTCGCGGCGAGAGGGGCGAGCACGACGTTGCCGAGCACGGCACCGTAGAAGGTCGTCAGCAGCGCCAGCGCCATGGCCGGGCCGATGCTGGAGGGATCGTTCAGGCCGCCCAGCATCTGCACCAGCCCGACCAGCGTGCCGATCAGCCCCATGGTCGGGGCGACCTCGGACGCGCGGCGCAGCACGGCGGCGCTGCGCATGCGGTGGGCGCCCGAGGCCTCGACCTCGCCGGCCAGCATGCGCTCGATGTCGTCGGCCGGAAGGCCCTGGGTCACCAGCGCGACGCTGCGGTGCAGGAAGGGGTCGCCCTTCAGCCCGCCGGTCAGCTCGCGCAGGATCTCCGGGCCGGTGCGCTTGGCCGCCTCGGCCAGCAGCATGACCTGCCGGGCGATGCCGCGCGGGTCGCGGGTCTTCTGCACCAGAACGGCGCCCGCACCCGACCAGGCCGCGGCCACGTCGCCCAGCGAGAAGGAGGCCGTGGTCACGGCCAGCGTGCCGCCGAGCACGATCAGCAGCGAGGGCATGTCGAGGAAGGCGCCCGGGCTGCCGCCGGCCGCCATGGCGACCAGGATCACGCCGGCCGCGGCGGCCAGCCCGATCAGCGTCGCGGCGTCGAGCCCGCCGCGCGGGCGGACGGCACGCGGTGGGGCCGCGGCGCCGCCGTTGCGGCCGCGGGCCTTCCTGGTGTCGGGGGCGGTGTCGGGCGAGACGGTCATCCGCGTTCCGATTTGATGATTTCGGTCATCGTCACGCCGAGCCGGTCTTCCACGACCACCACCTCGCCGCGCGCGACCAGGCGGTTGTTGACGTAGATGTCGATGGCCTCGCCGACCTTGCGGTCCAGCTCGACCACCGCACCCCGGCCGAGCTTCAGCAGTTGGCTCACCTGCATGGTGGACTTGCCGAGCACCGCCGAGATCTGGACGGGGATGTCGTACACCGCCTCCAGGTCCTTGGCGGGGCCGAGGCCGGCGTCGTAGTCCATGTCACCGCCGCCACCGCCGCGGCCACCGTTTTCCAGCTCGTCGAGCGAGAAGCTGTCGTTGGACATCTAGATCTCCGAAAACCGTGTGCGCGCCAGATGGTGCGCCTGGGCATGGCCCGTGTTGGAATGGCCCGTGTTGGAATGGATCGTGTTGGACGTATCGGTGTTCATGCGGTCGGTCATGGCGCGGGCGCCTCCAGCAGGCGTCCGGCGATGCGTTCGACCTCGGCCAGCAGGCGCGCCGTGTCGCGCTCCATGCCGCCGTCGGCCCATTCGATGCGCGCGTCGCCCGGCTTGACGCCCGGATCGGGCACCACCATCAGCTTGGCCCCGAAGCCGCGCAGGCTGGAGATCTGCTCCAGATGCTCGCGCAGGGGCTCCGCCATGGCGTCGGCGACCCGCACCACGAGGCGCGGCTCGTCCACCAGGTCGGTCAGGCAGGCGCGCAACATCGCCTCGATCTCGCCCAGCCCGCCGCGCAGCGCCAGTTCCGGCATCAGCTTGCGCACGATGGCCAGCGCGATGTGGACCGGCTGGTCGCTGCGCAGGGCGTTGTCGGCCTCGCGCGCGGCGATCAGGGAGGCCACGCCGGCGCCGATCTGCTCCAGCGCCTTCGCGGTCCGGGCCTGGACGGTCGCCTCGATTTCGGCGCGCGCCTTCTCGTGCCCGTCCTTCTGGCCCTTCTGGAGCCCGTCCGTGAAGCCCTTCCCGTAGCCGTCGGAACGGCCGGAGGAGGCACCCTCCGCGAAGGCCTCGGCGCGGGCGGCGGCCAGCTCCTCCTCGCTGAAGGTCGGCGGGGGAGGGACGGCCGGCTCGGGTTCGGGGTCGGGCTCCGGTGCCGGCGGCGGCAGGTAGTCGTCCTCCTCCGGCGCCACGGCGCGCGTCGGCACGTCGATGTCGAAGGATTCGTTGAACAGGAATTTGCGGACCGAACTCATGGCGTGCCCATCCGATCAGGTTTCCTGGTAGAGCCAGTTGCGCAGGATGGAGACCGCCTCCTCCGGGTGCTTCTCGACGATCTCGCCCACCTTGCGCAGGGAGGAGGCGCGGACGCGGCCCTCGACCCGGTTGATGTCGATCATCTGCTCGAGATCCTCGTCGGCCTGGGCGGCCTCCAGCGCCAGATCCTGGGCCAGAGCCCCGGTCGGGGCGGCCAGCGCCGCCGGCATGCCGCTCTGGTCGGTGAGCAGCCGGTCCATGTCGTCCTCCTCCTGCTCCTCCGCCTTCTCGAAGGCGCGGGTGATGAGCGGGCGGATGACCAGCAGGATGATCAGGATGGCGACGATGCCCAGCACCAGCATCTCGGCGATGTGCATCAGATCCTCGCGCTGCATGCCGAGGATCAGCTCCGGCGGCGGCGGCAGGTCGTCCTCCGGCTGCCAGAAGCGCATGTTGATGACGTCGAGCGTGTCACCGCGCACGCCGTCGATGCCGACGGCCGAGCGGACCAGGGTGCGGATGCTCTCCAGCTCCTGGTCGGTTCGCGGCTGGTAGGCGCTCATCACGCCGTTCTGGCCGGGCGCGTAGGTGCCGTCCACCAGCACCGCCACGGACAGGCGGCGCACTTGGCCGGTCTCGCGGACATGGTTCTTGGTGGTGCGGCTGATCTCGTAGTTGACCGTCTCCTCGCTCCGGTTCGACTTGTTCAGCGACAGGGGCGAGGCGCTGTCCGAGGCCTGCGCGGTCGGCAGGTTCTGGTCGACGGTCACCGGCTGGAGCGGGTCGCGGTCGCTGCTCTCGGAATTCTCCGTGACGGTCTGGGTGGAGCGGACGACCTGGCTCTCGGGGTCGAAGATCTCCGACTGGGTCGAGATGCGGTCGAAGTCCAGGTCGGCCGACACCTCGGCGCGGACCTTGCCGTAGCCGACGGTGCGGCCGAGCAGGTCCTCGATGGTGCGGGCGAGGCGGCTCTCATAGGCGGTCTTCTTCTCCTCCGCCGAGGCCGCCAGCGCGTCCGCGCTGTCGTTGCCGGTGCCGCGGGCGAGCAGCTTGCCCTTGTCGTCGACGATGGAGATGCGGCTGGGGTCCAGGTTCGGCACGGAGGCGGCGATCAGATGCTGGATCGCCTGGATGTTCTCGCGGGAGAGCTGGGCACCCGGCTGGAGCTGGAGGAAGATGCTGGCGGTCGCCGGGTTCTGCTGGCGGGCGAACAGCTCGCGCTTGGGCAGCACGAGATGGACGCGCGCCTGCTTCACCCCGGCCAGGGTCTGCACCGTGCGCGCCATCTCGCCTTCGAGTGCGCGCAGGTGGTTGATGTTCTGCATGAAGCTGGTGGTGCCGAAGCCCTCGGACTTGTCGAACAGCTCGTAGCCGACCGAACCGCCGGACGGCAGGCCGGCGGCCGCCATCTGCATGCGCATCGGCCCGACCTGCTCGGACGGCACCGTGATCTTCGTCCCGCTGGCGTCCACCTGGAAGGGGACCCGCGCCTCCTCCAGCTTCTTGGAGATGGCGGCGGCCTCGGCCGGCTGGAGGTCGGCGTAGAGCAGCACCATGTCCGGCGTGGACAGCCGGGTCGCCAGGTAGATGAAGAACCCGATCAGCACGACACCGACCCCGCCGATCGCCGCGAGGCGGGCGGGCCCGAGATTGCGCAAGGTCTGGATCAGGTTGTTCACGCGACTGTCCCCGAACGGAATCCACCCCCGGCGCGGGCTGCGGATCCTGCCCTCCCGCCGGTCCGGAAAGACCGGTCCGATGGAGGTTTGCAAGTTCCGCGCCGAGGTCTGGCCATGGCGCTCATGCTGGGTCGTCTTGATGAAGAGAGGGTTAATTCTTTCGGTCGAACCATTCTTTGCCCGGCAAAAAATGCCTAGCGGTGCGCATCGGTCACGCCTCCGGCCTGTTGGAGAGGATGGCCCGCCATCGTCCCGGATGCCGTCCCGGAGGCCAATGCGCGGCCCCCTTCGGAGGGCTCGGCAATATAGGCGTATTAACCCGAAATATTGGATTGCCACCTGCTCCGGAAGCATGCGGCCTTTCAAAAAGACGCGCATCCAGCCCGTTAAAAACGGAAGCGCAGGTTGACATCACGGGCGCGAGGTCATAGCTGAGTTGCAATATCCCTCGCCGGAATGACCTTTTGGTCGCGGTGGGGGTGTTCGATGTTTCTTAAGGCGCGGCGCTGTGCTTCCGGGGTGAGGGCGCCGGGCCACCAGCGGAAAGGGGATGAGATGACTGCGGGGGGCGTTGTGAAAAAGCGTGGACGCGAGAAGAAGGAAGGCCTCAACGAGGTCGATGTGTTCGTCGGCCAGCGCCTGCGCGAACTGCGCATGCTCGCCGGCCTCAGCCAGAGCGACGTCGCGGCGGCGCTCGACCTGACCTTCCAGCAGCTCCAGAAGTACGAGCGCGGCTTCAACCGCGTGTCGGCGAGCCGGCTGTTCAAGCTGTCGCAGTTCTTCCGGGTGCCGGTCTCCGTCTTCTTCGAAGGGCTGGACGAACGGTCCAGCGCGCCGGAGGGGAGCGCGGCCGCCGGCCAGCCGCAGAGCGAGGAGAACGAGAACACGCTCCGCTCGCGCGAGGCGCTGATGCTGGCGCGCTACTTCCAGAACATCCGCGACCCGCAGATCCGCGGCGCCATCCGCGAACTGGCCGAGCGCTGCGCCCAGCAGTCGGACACGGCCCAGGTGGCCCCGGTGGCCGTGGACGAGGAGGGCGAAATTGCCCTTCCGCCCGCGCAGGGTGCGCGCCGCGGCCGCCGGCCGGGTCAGACGGCCGGCCAGGCCTGACGCCGGCCGGCGCTTTTCCGCGCCTTTCCCCGGCCGGCCTCCCGTTCCGGCCTCTCAGCCGAGGGAGGCCGGCCGCAACTCCCGGTAACGGGCGAGGAAAGCGGCCATGGCCTCCTCCGGGCCGAGCGGGAGGATGGGCTCCGCGGCCGGAGGTGGCAGGTCCTTCCAGTTGACGCGGTGCGGCGCGCAGAGATCGCGCAGCTCGGTCGCGAGCGACCGCTGGTCGGCAAGCTTCACCGCCTTCGGCTCCGGGTAACGGAACCCGAAACGCTTCGCGAGCGCCTGCTTGATGGGTGCTACGGCCTCGCGGATCGCCTCCCGGCCGATCCGCGCCTTCCAGGGGGTCGGCCAGTCGCCGGTGAAGGCCTCCTCGCTGTCGTGCATCAGCGCGTCGTATTCGAACCCCTCCGGCGCCAGATGGCTGGCCAGCACGCAATGCTGGGCGACGCTGAAGAAGGCCCGCGTGTTGCCGACGAAACGGCACTGGTAGGCCAGGGGGCGCGCGATGTCCTCGATGTCGAAGGGGGCGAAGTCCGGATTCGCCAGATCGACCGTCCGTCCCGAATAGGTGATCATGACGGCGGTCGGCTCGGGAAGGTCGAGCAGATCGAACTGGTCCGGGTGGGAGATGCGGGGCGACCCGCTGCGGCGGCGTGACATGCCCACCCTTTAGCAGATCGCCCCACCCGGGAACAGGCCGCCGCAAGCCGCTGCCGGGGCGGACAGGCGAGCCGCAGGAGACCCGAAAAAGGAAATATGGCCTTCGGAGTAACCCCAAGGAAGAGGCGGGAAAACAAGCGCTTGGCTTCGTCGAGCGACGGCACCGGTCCACAGGCACTTCGCGAATCGTCTGGACAATAAGGACACGAATGGCTTTTCTGATATCCAGAAGGCGCGCGAGGGTTGCAGACAGTCGTGAGGGACCGCCGCGCCGGGCGGGTGGCGACCGAACGGAGTGGATGATGACGCTCGACGAAAGACGGGCCGATCAGCTGGTGCCGGCCATCGAAGGGCTGGGCGTCCTGCTGGTCGAAGACGAAAGCTTCACGCGCAAGCTCATCGCGCGAATGCTCGGCGACCTGAAGGTCCGCGCCGTCTTCGAGGCTTCGGATGGGGTGATGGCGCTCGACCGGCTGGCCCGGAACGCCCCGGACATCGACGTGATCATCTGCGACCTGGAGATGCCGCGCATGGGCGGGCTGGACCTGCTGCATGCCCTGCGCACCGCGACCGGAAACGCGCACGCCGATTGCCCGGTGATCGTGCTGACCGCCCACAGCGAGGCCGACACCGTGAAGCGGGCCATCGCCTATGGCATCTCCGGCTATCTGGTGAAGCCCGTGTCCAAGCAGGATCTGGTGAAGCGGCTGACCTTCGCCATGCAGAAGATCCGCTGAAACCCATAGCGGGCTTTGTTGCGCGAAGGGCGCGGTTGGCGGAGAATGCCCCGACCGTTGGACCGGAGGCCGTGTGACGGACGCGACGGAGCTGGTGGGCCTTCATCGGCCCGCATTCGATCGGATCCCCGATCCGATCCCGAACCCGATGACCGAACAACGCGACGCGCTCGCCCGCGCGGCCGTGGAGCGGCTGTTCGCGTCCCGTCCGGACCTGACGGAGCGGTATGGCGAGGCGGGCCGCCGCAAGTGCGTCGAGGACACCGGCCACCACATCCTCTATCTCGCGGAGGCCGCCGCCACCGACAGCCCCGAGCTGTTCCGCGGCTATGTCGCCTGGGCGAAGATCCTTTTCACCGGGCTGAACCTTCCCGAAACGGACCTCGCCGACGGCCTCGCCGCGCTCGCCGAGGTGGTGGGCGAGCGGGTCGGCGGCGCCCTGGGTCAGCGTGCCCTGGCCTGCATCGCGGCGGCACTCCGCGACCTTCCCTCCATGCCGGCGGCGGTACCCAGCTTCCTGCGGCCGGAGGCGCCGTTCGGCGAGCTGGCGCAGGCCTATCTGAACGCGCTTCTGGCCGGTGACCGGCGCCGGGCCTCGGCCCTGGTGCTGGACCGGGTGGCGGCCGGCGCGCCGGTGCGCGACGTCTACCTGCATGTGTTCCAGCCCGTCCTGCGCGAGGTCGGGCGGCTCTGGCAGACCGGCGCCATCACGGTCGGGCACGAGCATTTCGCCACCGCCGCGACGCAGGCCATCATGGCGCAGCTCTACCCGCACGTCTTCCAGAGCCCGCGCCGGGGCCGCTCCATGGTCGCCACCTGCGTCAGCGGCGAGCTGCACGAGGTCGGCATCCGCATGGTCGCCGATTTCTTCGAGATGGCCGGCTGGGACAGCCATTATCTCGGCGCCAACACGCCGGCGCGCAGCATCCTCCAGGCGGTCGAGGAGCGGGATGCCCGCCTCCTCGCCGTATCGGCGACGATCACCGCCCATGTCGGGACGGTTACCGAACTGATCGGCGCGGTGCGGGCCGGCCTGCGCGGGCGGACCCTGCGCATCCTGGTCGGCGGCTATCCCTTCAACCTCGCGCCCGACCTCTGGCGCAAGGTCGGGGCGGACGGCTGCGCGGCCAGCGCCGCCGAGGCCGTGGCGCTGGCCGAGAGCTGGGAGGCCGGACCCGGCGCGGCGGACGGTCCCGGGGGCGGCCCCAGGAGCGGCTTCGGCAACGGCTTGCCCGCTGGCGCGCCGGCTTTCCTCCTGCGCACCCGCTAGGCCTGGCCGATGGATGGGCTGGTCCTGATCTGCGGCCAGGATGGCCGCCTGCTGGCGCACTGCGTGGCCGGGCGGGGCATCGCCGAGCTGAAGCTCCGCCAGGGCATGCCCTTTCCGGCGCTCTTCGCGTCCTTGGGGGGGCCGCCGTCCGGGACCGGCTGGAGCGGCCCGGACCCGGTGACGCGGGCGCTGGACATGCTCAGCGCGCTGCGCGGCGGGGGTGCCGTCCTGGACCGCCCGGTCGCGACGGCTCCGGACGGGCTGAGCACGCTCTACATCTCGGGCCGCCGCGAGGGTGGCGAACTGCTGCTGGCCGTGACGCGGGCGCCGGGAAGCCTTGGCCCCCTGGTGGAAACGCTCTCGGCGGAGCAGCCCGAACTGGCGGGGCGGCTGCGTCCGCTGGCCGACAGCCCCGGCCCTGGCCCGGCCCTCGGGACCGAGGCCCTGTTCGAGGAGATGAGCCGGCTCAACAACGATCTCGCGACCTCGCAACGCGCGCTGGCCGCCGCGAACCGGGACCTCGCGGTGAGCAACGAGCAGAAGAACCGGCTCATGGGCATGCTCGCGCATGACCTGCGCTCGCCGCTCCAGGCGGTCAGCGGCTTCGCCGCCCTTCTGGAAAGCCGGCTGTCCGGCCGGATGGACGAGGACGAGGCGGCCTGCCTGGAGCGCATCCGCGAATCCAGCCTCCTCATGCGCCACATGATCGAGGATGTCCTGTCCATGGCCGCGGTGGAGGCCGGGCGGCTGCGGCTCTTTCCCCGGCCGACCGACATTGCCGCGCTGGTCCGCCGCAACGTCGCGGCCAACCGCATCCTGGCGCAAGGCAAGGGCATGACCATCCTGCCGGAAATCGCCGAGGACCTGCCGGTCCTGCAGGCCGATCCGGCCAAGCTGGAGCAGGTGCTCAACAACCTGCTGTCCAACGCGGTCAAATTCTCGCCGCAGGGCTCGGCGATCCGCCTGTCCGTCCGGCGGGACGGAGCGGGGGAGGAGGCTCCGGTCCGCATCGACGTCGCCGACAGCGGTCGCGGCATGGCGGGGGAGGAACTTGACCTGCTGTTCCATCCCTTCACGCGCGCCGGAACGATCGGCACGGGGGGCGAGGCGACGGTCGGCCTCGGCCTTTACATCTGCCGCACCATCGTCGAGGGGCATGGCGGGCGGATCGAGCTGAACAGCAAGCCCGGACGGGGGACGGTCGTCACGGTCCTGCTGCCCGCCGGGCCGGCAGGCGACGCCTCACGCGACGGGCAAGGCGCCATTCTCGCACCGTAACGCGCATGTCAGTGCTGTAACCCGGGTAATGGATCGACAACCTTTGCGATGCCATACTGCACGCTTGTGTAGGTTGATGCGTGAGGCCCTGCTGCCGGGCCGGCGCTTGGATGGTACCGCCGATGTCGCTTTCCTCCAGATACAGACCCTGTTCCGGCCGGCTTGCGTGCCTTGCCGCGGCCTTCTTCCTTCCCCTCCTCCCGGCCACCGCCGGCGCGGCGGTTCTCGACGACGTCCGCGCGCGCGGGACGCTGACCTGCGGCGTCATGGCGCCGGGGACGGGGGTTCAGAGCGACCTCGGGCCGCGTGGCTTCTTCATGGACTTTTGCCGGGGCGTGGCGGCGGCCGTCCTCGGTTCACCCAAGGCGGTGACCTTCGCGGAGCTCGAGGCGAGCCAATGGTTCGAGGCGGTGCACCACGGCGATGTGGACGTGCTGATGGCGCCCGCGACCCGCACCATGAAGCGCGACGCCGAACCCGGGGTGCAGTTCGCCGCCACCTATTTTCACGGTGGGCCGGCGGTCATCGCGCACCGCCATCTCGGCTACGCGGCCCTGCGCGACGTCCGCCAAGCGCGCGTCTGCGTGCAGGAGGGAACGACCTCCCAGGATTGGCTCGCCGGCCAGATCGCCGTGGCCGGCGGTTCGCTCGATCCCATGACCTTCCGGTCGGGCGAGGGGCGCTGGCAGGCCTTCATGCAGCGCCAGTGCGACCTGATGGTGTCCGACCGGCTCTTCCTGCAGGTCGGCGCACGCCAGCGCGGCGTCGAGGAAAACTACGTCGTCTTCCCGGACCGGATGGCCGTCGAACCTCAGGGGCCGGTGGTGCGCGCGGACGATCCCGTCTGGCGGAACATCGTCGCCTGGACCGTCCACGTCACCCTGCTGGCGGAGCAGATGGGGGTGACCTCGCAAAACCTGGAAGGCCGGCCGAACCAGGCCTCGCGGGACCGCGACTGGCTTCTCGGCGTGACGCCGGGGGTGGGCGAGCCGGTCGGGCTCGACGATCTCTGGGCGGGGCGGCTTCTCCGGACGGTCGGCAATTATGGTGAGATCTTCGCCCGCAACCTGACCGTCCCCTTCGGCATCGCCCGCGGGGAGAACGCCCTGTGGAGCGACGGCGGCCTGATGGCCCCGCCGTCGCTGCGGTAGGGGGCCGGGTATCGGGGCGGGGCCGCCCGCTCCGGCCGGCTCCACTCTGGCCCGCGGCGTCACATCCGGCCGGCGGCGTCACACCCGGTAGGCGACGCGCAGCCCGCCCCAATGGCGGCCGCGCACGGTGATTGGGGCGGAGACGTCCTTCATCAGCGTGAAGCTTCCGCCCATGTCGCGCCGGTAGGTCTGAAGCAGGAAGGGCTCGGTGTTCCGCCCGGCGGCGAGGCCGACGCGGTCGTTGAACATGCGGCGGTTGCGGCTGTTCAGCGCGTTCCAGGCCGGGTCGCCCCGCCGCTGCGGCTGGGAGAATTTGGCGTTGTGCGTGGGAAGATAGCCGTTCCGGTCCAGGGCGGCGCAGAAGACGATCCGGTCGTCCTCGGACAGGACGGGTTCCTGGACGGCCGGAAGCAGGCGGTCGCAGGCATCCGTGAAGCGGGTGGTGACCTGCTGCGGGTCGCTGCCCGCGACCGGGCGGTAGCTTTCGTCGAACAGGTCGGCCTCCGTGAGGCGGCCGGCGGCGATTTCCGCCTCGAACAGGGCGGAGATGCGGGCGGCCCGCTCCACGGCGATGCGGATGAAGGGCGTGTCCACCGTTTCCGTGCCGGCCAGCGCGGTCAGGCCGATCAGCCGCTCGGACATGCCGACGAGGTCGCTGAGCCTTCCTTGCGCGGCCTGGAGGTTGCGGTTGGACTGGGCGACCTCCTCCGACATGCCGGACGCCCGCTCGACCAGCCCGGCGCAACGTTCGCGCACCTGGCAGGCGGCGGAGGAGATTTCCAGAGCGTTCTCGTCGATCTCCCGCATGACCCCGTCCACCGTCTCGATGACGGCGGCCACGGCGGTGGTTCCCTCGCGGGCCGCCTCGGCCCGGCCGGAGCTGTCCGCCGCCTTGCGGCGCAACTCCTCCGCCTTTCCGGACAGGGCCTGGATGGTGCTGTGGATGTCGGCGGTCGCGTCCGCCGTCTGGCGGGCGAGCAGTTTGACCTCGCTCGCCACGACGGCGAATCCGCGGCCCGCGTCGCCCGCCCGCGCGGCCTCGATGGTGGCGTTGAGCGCCAGCAGGTTGGTCTGCTTTGCGATGGCCTCGATCCCGCTGGCGATCTTGTGCACGCGCTGGAGCATCTGATGGAGGTCGGCCGCCTCGGTGCTGATGGCGCCGACCGCGTCGATCAGCGTCCGGATCGTCGAGACCGCCTGCTCCAGGGACAGCTTCGACCCGGACATCTCGCCCTTGGCGTGCTCCGCGACCCGCTGGGCGGCCACGGCTGCGGCACTGATCCGCTCGCTGCTGCCGGCCATTTCCAGGGAGGCCGTGCGGAACTCCGTGAAGGCCTCGGCCTGCGCGCCGAAGCGCCGCGCGACCTCCTCCACGTTGCCGGACACATCCGCCACCTGAACGCCGAGACTCCCGGCCTCCAGCGCAACCTTTCCGATAATGTCCTGCTGCTGCATGGCGACGGTTCCCCCGAAACCGGATGAAGTAAGCCCATCCTTTCAATTCGGGGTTGGTTTGTCATTCCGACAAACAATAATAGTGCTTAAGTCGTAGGCTCCGGCCTGGAGGGCGCCCCCGCCTTTCCGGCGGCGTCAGAGGTCGGCGACGCCGCTCTTGGGGATGCGGATCTCGCGGTGGACGGACATGCTGAGCAGCAGACCGACGCCGATCAGCAGCGTCATCATCGCCGACCCGCCGTAGGAGACGAGCGGCAGCGGAATGCCCACGACGGGGATCAGCCCCATCACCATGGCGACGTTGACGAAGACGTACAGGAAGAACTGCGTGGTCATGCCGACCGCCACCAGCCGGCCGAACTGGCTGCGGCAGCTCAGCGCGATCACCACGCCGTAGATCAGCAGCATCAGGTACAGCATCAGGATGGTGAGCGCGCCGACCATGCCGAACTCCTCGGCCAGCACCACGAAGATGAAGTCGGTGTGCTTTTCCGGCAGGAACATCAGCTGGCTCTGCGAGCCCATCATGAAGCCCTTGCCGAACAGCCCGCCGGACCCCAGCGCGATCTTGCTCTGGAGGATGTTGTAGCCCGTGCCGAGCGGGTCGGATTCCGGGTCGAGGAAGGTGTAGACGCGCTGCTTCTGGTAGTCGTGCAGGAACTCCCAGCCGATGAACAGGGCGCCCACGCCCCCGGCGATGGCCAGCCCGAACTTCCACAGCCGCACCCCGGCCGCGAAGAAGACCGCACCGCTGCCCAGGATCAGCAGAAGCGAGGTGCCGAGGTTCGGCTGCATCAGCACGAGCCCCACGGGCGCGAAGACCAGCAGCAGGCCCGGGATCAGCAGAAGCGGCCGGCCGATCTGGTCCAGCGTGACGCCATGGAAATAGCGGGCCAGCGCCAGCACCAGGGCCGGCTTCATCAGCTCCGACGGCTGGAGCTGGAAGAAGCCCAGGTCGATCCAGCGCTGCGCGCCCATGCCGATGTGGCCCATGATCTCGACCGCGATCAGCAGGCAGAAAACGGCGAAATAGATGATGTAGGCCGCCCGCATCAGGTGGCGCACGTCCACCAGCGCGATCGCCAGCATGATCACGAAGCCGGGGATCGCGCGGACGAGCTGCGGCTGCGCCCAGGGCGTCCACTTGCCGCCGGCGGCCGAATAGAGCAGCGCCACCCCCACCCCGGTGAGCAGCGCGACCAGGAACACGAGGCCCCAGTTGATCATGCGGATCTTGCTGCCGAGGGTGAGTTGCGGGCGCTTCGGCGACAGGCTGCCCGAGCCTTGATGTGAGAGAACCGCCACTGTTTTCCGTTCCCGATCCGGGGGCGCCGGACCCACTCCCCACGGAAAAGGGACTGGCCGGCGGCCGCATAGAGCCACAGGGTGGCGCCGCGATCAAAGGGACGATTCGCGGACCCCCGCGATTTCAGCCCTTCGCGTAGCCCTTGACGATGAGGGCGACGGCGTTGTCCACGATGTAGGCGACGTGCTCCGCCTCGGGCGACTGGTCCAGCCCGAACAGGAGCCGCATGTGCAGATGCGACTTGATCATGCCCATGAACTGTTCGGCGGCCAGCCGGGGGGAGGGGATGGAGAGTTGCCCGCGCCGGTCGGCGTCGGCCATGAAATCGGTCATCTGGGCGAGCGAGCGGGCCGGGCCGGCCTCGTAGAAGGCGCGGGCCAGTTCGGGGAAGCGGTGCGCCTCGCCCACCACCATGCGGTAGCCGGCGAGCGCCTTGGGCGACATCAGCAGCGCCGCGAAGCGCCGGCCCAGCAGGCGCAGCCCCTCGGCCACCTCCATGCGGCGCGCCTCCTCCCAGATGGTGGCCTGGGCGTAGGAGTGGCACTCGCAGGCGACCATGGTCCGGAACAGCTCTTCCTTGCTGCCGAAATGCGCGTAGAGCGTGGCCTTGGACACGTTCGCCGTCTTGGCGACCGCGTCCATGCTCACGGCACCGTACCCGTTCTCCAGGAACAGCTTGCCGGCCGCTTCCAGGATCTGCGCCGGCTTGGAGCCCGCCTCGGGGGTGGGGACGGTCAGTGTGGTCATGCGTTCCTCGCCTTCGAAACGTCGCTTGGCCGTAGCGCGTGGCGCCATCGATGGAAAGCCCTTTTTAAAAACTAGACCGTTCAGTTCAGTCTTGACAGCAGGTAGGGCGGGGCACATCTTCCCGCAAGACTAAACTGAACGGTTCAGTGCAGGCCTGGCGTCCGCCGGCCGTGACCTGGACCGGATGAGACCACGGGGATGATCATGGCCATTGCTGCCGGCGTTCGGAAGATCGTGCTGTCGGGCGTCGCCGCCGCGGCGCTGATGGGCGCCGGCTGGGAAGGCTGGCACTGGTGGCACGAGGGCCGCTTCATCGAGGCGACCGACAACGCCTATGTGCACAGCGACGTCTCCGTCGTCAGCGCCAAGGTCTCCGCCTATGTGCGGGAGGTCCGCGTGGCCGAGAACCAGGAGGTCAGGGCGGGCGACGTGCTGGCCGTGCTGGACGACCAGGACTTCCGCGCCAAGGTCGCGGAGGCCGAGGCCAGCGTTGCGGCCCAGCGGGCCGCCTTCGGCACCATCGACAGCAAGCTGGAGCTTCAGCGCGCCCTGATCGACCAGGCCGCCGCGGCACTCTCCAGCGCCGAGGTCGAGCAGCGCCGCGCCCAGCAGGATTACGACCGCACCCGGTCGCTGGCGTCGGAGAGCTGGACCAGCAAACAGAAGCTCGAGACCGCCGAGGCCGACCTCAGCAAGGCCGCCGCCGGCGTGGCCCGCGCCCGCGCCGCCCTCCAGGCGGAAAAGGACCAGATCGCCGTGCTGGACGCCAGCCGTGTCGAGGCCGAGGCGCATCTGCGCCAGGCGGAAGCGGCGCTGCAAACCGCCCGCAACGACCTGGAGAACACCGTGGTGCGCGCCGCCGTGGACGGCGTGGTCGGCAACCGGGGCGTCCAGGTCGGCCAGTACGCCCGGCCAGGCGTGCAGCTCATGGCGCTGGTGCCGCTGCCCGACGTCTATGTCCTCGCCAACTTCAAGGAAACCCAACTGGAGCGCATGCGGCTGGGCCAGAAGGTGACGGTCACGGTGGACGCCTATCCGGGCCGGGTGCTGGAAGGGCAGGTGGAAAGCCTCGCGCCGGCGTCCGGCTCGCAGTTCAGCCTGCTGCCGCCGGAAAACGCCACCGGCAACTTCACCAAGATCGTCCAGCGCGTGCCCGTGCGCATCGCCCTGCCGCGCGACAACGCGCTGGCCGGCCTGCTGCGCCCCGGCCTGTCGGTCGAGGCCGAGGTGGACACCCGCGGCGCGGAGAACCATCCGCACGTCGCCGGTTCCATCTTCGGCACCGCCCAGGCGGCGCCGGCCATCGCGTCGAAATAACGTTCCTGCCCGGAGACCACGGCACGCAGCCAGCGCCGCACTTTCCCGTAGGGACAGCAACTTACTCGTCATCCCCGCGAAAGCGGGGATCCAGTGCTCCGCGCGGGAGTGGTTTGCCGGCCTGGATCCCCGCTTTCGCGGGGATGACGGAAGAGTGGTTGTTCTCCAGGAGATTGCCGCGACGCTGAACGTGTGACCGCTCTGGCCCTCCGGGGAGCAGAGCAACCGCCCCTGGGAGGGCAGAGATGACAGGTTCGACCCTCTCCGGCGGCCATTCCGATCCCGCCCGCGGCGTCCCCCCTTCGCCGCCGGGCGAGACAGCCCCCGCGTCCCGGTCCTCATTCCCCCCGAAGGACCGGGACGCGGCGGGCGCCCCTTCCTCCCCATCCGGTTCTTCCCCATCCGGCCCGCAGGCGCCCGGAGCCCCCCGCGTCCTGACCCGCCGCGACTGGATCGGCTTCTTCGCCATGGTCGTCGGCATGTTCATGGCGATCCTGGACATCCAGATCGTCGCCAGCTCCCTGGGCGAGATCCAGGCCGGCCTGTCGGCCAGCGCCGACGAGATCTCCTGGGTGCAGACCTCCTACCTCATCGCCGAGGTGGTGATGATCCCGCTGTCGGGCATGCTGTCGCGCATCCTCTCGACTCGCGTGCTGTTCGCGGCGGCGGCGGCGGGCTTCACGCTGACCAGCGTGGCCTGCGCCTTCGCCGGCGGCATCGAAAGCATGATCGTCTGGCGGGCGCTCCAGGGCTTCATCGGCGGCGCCATGATCCCGACGGTCTTCGCCACCAGCTTCGCCCTGTTCCCCGGCAAGCGCCAGGCCGGCATCTCCGTGATGATCGGGCTGGTCGCCACCATGGCGCCGACCATCGGCCCGACGCTCGGCGGCTGGCTGACCCAGACCTTCTCCTGGCACTGGCTGTTCCTCGCCAACGTGATCCCCGGCGTGATCGTGACCTCGCTGGTCTGGACGCTGGTGGACGTGGACAAGCCGAACCGCGCCCTGCTGAAGGGCTTCGACATACTCGGCCTGCTCCTGATGGCGGCCTTCCTCGGCAGCCTGGAATTCGTGGTGGAGGAGGGACCGCGCCAGGACTGGTTCGACGACGAGGCGGTCTTCGCCTTCGCCATCGTCGCCACCCTCGCCGGCATCGGCTTCTTCTGGCGGGTCCTGACCTACCGCAACCCGATCGTCGAGCTGCGCGCCTTTCTCAACCGCAACTTCGCCATCGGCTCTCTCTACAGCTTCATCATCGGCGTCGGGCTCTACGGGGCGGTCTATCTCCAGCCGCTCTTCCTCGCCCGCGTGCGCGGCTACAACAGCCTCCAGATCGGCACGGTGATGTTCGTGACGGGCATCTTCCAGTTCCTGTCGGCGCCGCTCGCCGGCATGCTGTCGAAGAAGCTCGATCTGCGGATCATGCTGGCGATGGGGCTGATGCTGTTCGGTGCCGGCGTCTGGCTCAACAGCTTCCTCACGGCGCAGTCCAGCTTCTGGGAGCTGTTCCTGCCCCAGGCGGTGCGCGGCGTGTCGCTGATGTTCTGTTTCATTCCGGTCAACGCCATCGCGCTGGGCACCTTGCCGCCGGACCAGATCAAGAACGCGTCGGGCCTGTACAACCTCATGCGCAACCTCGGCGGCGCCATCGGGCTGGCGGTGATCAACACGGTCATGACCGAACGGCTGGCCCTGCACATGAACCGACTCGGCGACAACCTGAACCTCGCCCGGCCGGAGGTGCAGTCCATGCTCGACGGGCTGACCACCAGCTTCGACGGGCGGGTGGCCGACGCCGAGGCCGCCGCCCTGAGGGTCATGGCCGGGCTCGTCCAGCGGGAGGCGACGGTGATGACTTTCAACGATTGCCTGCTGATCATGGCCTTCGTCTTCTTCGGGGCGCTGCTCTTCATGCCGCTGCTGCGCAGGCCGAGCCACGGGGTGAAGGCGGACCACTGACGGGGCGAAGCAGGACTCCCATGACCTGGACCGTGCGGACATGGTACATTCCCGGCCCGCGGACCGGCGAAGAGACGGTCCCCAGCCCGGTTTCCGATAGCCCAGCCACCATGAGCAAGCGCCAATACACCCGTGCCGAGGTCAAGGAACTGCTCGGCGCCCTGGAGCGGCAGTGCCGCGAGGCCGCCAAGCTCGCCCAGACCGCCGAGCATGAGGCCAGCCGCCACAGCTTCAGCGCCTACCGCGAGTTCCGCGACAAGGTCGGTGAGTTCCAGGCGCTCGTCATCCTGATCGAGCAGCGGCTGCGCAACGTCGTGGACGCGCGCACCGACGACCTGCGCGACCAGTTCGAACGGCTGGACGCCGTGATGCTGGCGCTGCTGGTGCGGGCCAGCATGCGCTTCTTCTTCGTGCTGTCGGCCAACCCGGTGCTGCCGATGGGCGCCCGCGAGATCTTCGTGTCGGAACTGCGCAGCCTGCACGACGCGCACGAGAAGCTGAACCGCCCCACCTACGCCGGCAAGCTCGGGCCCGAGCTGGACCAGGAACTCCAGACCGCCTCCCTGATCCTGGAGGAGATCATCGACAAAGCGCCGGGGCTGCTCCAGTTCAAGATGTGAGCGGCTTTTCCGGACGGGAGAGCCCTTCCGGAGGCCTCACCCCAAGCGTGGCCGTTTGCCGCCGGGCCGGGCGACCCCATATGAACGGGGACCCCGTTCCCTGCCGAGCGCCCTGCCTTGCGGTTCCCCGATCTCAATGACATCACCGACGCCGGTTCCCGCCTGCTGGAACGCGCCTCCGGCCGCGTGCTGGAAACGGACGTCCGGCTGGGCGTGACCGGACTCCGGCGCGCCGGCAAGACGATGTTCGTCACGGCGCTGGTGGACAACCTGCTGAAAGCGCAGCGGCTGCCCTTCCTGGACGTGGTCGCCTCCGGCCGCTACCAGGCGGCACGGTTGCGCCCGCAGCCGGACGCCGACGTGCCGCGCTTCGACGTGGAGCGGCACCTCGCCTCGCTGACCGGCCCGCTCGCGGACTGGCCGGAGCCGACGCGCGGCATCGGCCAGCTCCGGCTGTCGATCCGCTACCGGCCGGCGAAGGCGCTGAAGCGCATGGTGCAGTCCGTCTCCACCCTGAACCTGGACATCGTGGACTATCCCGGCGAATGGCTGCTGGACCTGCCGCTGCTGCGCCAGTCCTTCACCGAATGGAGCAGCCTCACGCTGGAGATGGCGGCCCGCCCGCCGCGCGACGCGCTGTCGGCCTCCTGGCGCGGCTGGCTCGCCACCATCGACCCGGCGGCCCCGGCGGAGGAGGAGGCGGCGCGCCGGGGTGCGTCGCTCTACACCGACTATCTGCACGCCTGCCGCCGCAGCGACACGCTGCTCAGCCTCATCCAGCCCGGCCGCTTCATCGAGCCGGGCGACATGGAGAACGCGCCGCTCCTGACCTTCTGCCCGCTGCCCGGCGACAAGCGCGGGCGCGGCAGCCTGTGGGAGCTGATGGAGGACCGCTACGAGTCCTACAAGACCAAGGTGGTCCGCCGCTTCTTCGCCGAGCATTTCGCCCGGCTCGACCGCCAGATCGTGCTGATCGACGTTCTGGGCGCGCTGAACGCCGGGCCGGACGGCATGGCGGACATGAAGCGTTCGCTGGAGCTGAGCCTCGACCCCTTCCGGCATGGCAGCTCCCGCTGGTTCGACTGGCTGTTCGGCAGCCGCATCGACCGGGTGCTGTTCGCCGCCACCAAGGCCGACCACATCGCCGCCCATCAGCACGCCAGCCTGCGCCATCTCCTCGACCGCATGATCGCGGACGCCCGCAACCGCATGCGGTACGAGGGGGCGAATGTCGAGACCATGGCCATCGCCGCCCTGAAATGCACGGAGACCGTCGTCACGCAGCATGAGGGCCGCCAGCTCCGCTGCGTGCGCGGCGTGCCCATCGGGCGCGACCGCCCGACGGTCCTCTTCCCCGGCGAGATCCCGGAGGACGCCGACGCCTTCCCGCCGGGGGTGGAGCGTCCCTACAACTTCCTCAGCTTCCGGCCTCCCGCCGACATCGCCGGGGACAGCCGCGGCCTGCCGCACATCCGCCTCGACCAGGCCCTGCAGTTCCTGCTCGGGGATTACCTGGAATGAGCGGGCGCTGGGAAATGGACGAGCGCGCGCCGGAGCGGGGCCGCCCCCGCGTCGCGCCCATGGAGCTGGAACCGGAGCGGGCCGCCCCCGTGCCGGTGGAGGAGGAGCAGGCCATCCTCACCGGCCGGGAACCCGAGTTGGCCGTGCCCGCCATGGCCGCCGCCGTGGCCCGGCCGCGCAGCCGGGTCGGGCGCTGGCTCGCCGGGGCGGTGGCGGCGCTGGTGGTCGTGGCGGTGGGCTTCGACACGGCGGACCTGCTGAACCGCGCCTTCGGCACCAGCACGGCGCTGGGGGTGGGCGTGTCGCTGCTCATCGGGGTGGCGGCGGTTGCCGCCCTGAAGATGCTGTTGGATGAGATGCGTTCGATCCGCCGCCTGCGCCACATCGAGACCCTGCGCCAGCAGGCCGACCGCATGGGCGCGGAACCGGGCGAGGGCGAGGCCGACCGCTTCGCCGGCTCGCTGGAGCGCCTCTACCAGGGGCGGGCCGAGCTGGTCCCGGCGCTCGACCGCGTGAAGGAGCACATCACCGACGCCCACGACCAGGCGGAGGTGGTCCGGCTGCTCGACCGGGAGGTGCTGGCGCCGATCGACCGGCAGGCCTACCAGCTCGTGCTGCGGGCCTCGCGCGACACGGCGGTGGCGACGGCGCTGAGCCCGGCGGCGGTGCTGGACCTGGCGGTCGTTCTGTGGCGCAACCTGAAGCTGGTGCGCGAGGTCACGGCGCTGTACGGGGCGCGGCCGGGCTATGTCGGCTCGCTGAAGCTGCTGCGCCGGATGCTCGGCAACATCGCCGTGGCCGGCGTGACGGAAAGCGCCCACCATGTCGCGGTGGAGGCGCTGGGCGGCTCGCTCGCCGCCGCCATCTCCACCCGCATGGGACAGGGTGTCATCAACGGCCTGCTGACGGCGCGCGTCGGCGTCACCGCTATGCACCTGTGCCGCCCCATCGCCTTCGGCCCGCACAACCGCCCGAGCCTGACCCAGATCCGCAAGGAGCTGCTGTCCCTGCCGAAGCAGGTGCTGTGACGATCGGCCGGGCGGATCCTTCGCCCGGCCGTCGCGTCTTTTACGTCCGCGCCCTTACTTCACGATATGGGAGGCGGGATGGATCGGCTGGGTCTGCGCCGGGGTGGCCGGCGTCTGGCCCATCGCCATCGGTGCCGGCCCCTTCGGAAGGCTGATCCTTACATTCTGCATCATTCCCTGGTCCTCATGGTCCAGGATATGGCAGTGCAGGACGAAGTCGCCGACATAGCGCTGGTACTTGGTTCGCACGATGATCTTGTAGATGTTCTGTTCGTTGTCTCTCACGAACTCCGCTTCCGACTGCCCCGGCGCGGCGAGGCCGTTCAGGCTCTTGATCCAGAGCGTGTCCTTCCAGACGCCTTTCATACCCCGGTACTGTTCGTCATCGTCGCTCAGCCGAGGGGCATCCTCCGCGCTCACGTCGATCACCTTATCCCCTTCCTGCTTCAGGATGGCGACGACCTGGAACGGGTTGACGTGGATGTGGAAGGGGTGGCTCACGGCATGCGATTCGAGCGTCCATTCGTCAACCGTGCCCAGCGTCAGCTCGCGGTCGATGCGCGACGGATCGTAAGGCTTGCTGTCGTAGGGCCGCCCGGGGCTTCCGTCGTTGTTGTTGACCTCGAACTTGAAGACCTGCTGGCCGTTCTCGCTTTCGCTGCCGTCGATGTAGAAGGACAGGAACTGCTTGCCGACCTCATGGTCCGGAATGCCCGTCAGGTCACCATGCGGCACGAACTTGCTGAGCGTGAGGCCGTTCTTCAGGTCGTTGACGACCGTGTTCCGAACGGCGGCGGGCATGGTGCGCTCGGCGGAGGCAACCAGTTGCTCGGTGATGTGGCGACGGAGGTCCGGCTTTCCGTTCACCGTCGGCAGCGTCGCCGTCCCCTCGACCTCGACGAAGGCGAGGACACGGTTCCCGTTGTCGCCCTGGTTGACGCTGCCGGGGCCGGGAAGGGGAACGTCGACCGCGCAATAGGCGCCCGGTTCCGGGAACGCGATCAGGAAGTCGTTGCGATAGCCCGGCTGCAGCGTCACCTGCGTGCGCGCCTGCGCCTTTGCCATGGTCAGGCCGTCCGCCGCGATGACCTGGTACTCCACCCGATCGCCGCTGCAGGCCGTCTTGACGAAATCTTCCTGCTTCGACGGGCCAAGGTCGGGGTTGCCCTTGAGCGCGTCGAGCTTCATCCGGCGGATTTCGAGATTGATGGTGTCGCGCACGCCCGCATGGACGAGGCGCCAGCGTTCGACGTCGCCGGTCTTGATGTGCCGGAAGGTCGGGAGAACTTGGCCATTGATGCTGGTGAAGCGGCCGGAGGCCTTCCACGAGTTCGGGCCGAAAACGGAATTGCCCGCTTCGTCCGTATAGCCGTCAATGACGCCCGTCTGCCCCTCCTTGCAGTTCCAATCGAGCGTTTTCTTTACCGCGCCGGTCGAATCCTTGACATCGTTGAGGCAGTAATACTGGATCTGTTGCAGGACCAGCGTGCGCTCGGTGAAGGGCTCGAGGTTCTTCCCCTTGAGCAGCGTGTCGATGTCGCCGTTGTTGTTCGCACCCGGCAGACGGTTGCCGCGGACGATCAAGGCGCCGGCCATGCCGCTCGCCACCTGGAGCGCGGTCGAGCCATGGCGGTGCGGATGATACCAGAAGGTCCCGGCGGGATGCTCCGGCGGAACGTCGTAACGGTATTCGAAGGCCACGCCGGGATAGATCGACAGCAGCACATTGTCGCTGTTGCCCGACGGGCTGACCCACAGCCCGTGCGAGTGCAGGTTCGTGCCGTTGAAGCAGTGGGGCGTGTTCATGTGCGACGAATGTTCGTCGGCGCAGGTCGGGTCCTTCGGCAGGTCGTTCTTCAACTTGACGCTGACGGTCTGGCCGGGTGCCACCTCGATCGTGGGCGCGATAAAGGGCCGGTCCGGATCGACACCGGTCCCGACATAGCTGCGCAGCCGCACCTTGTCGTATCGGCCCGTCGCCGGATTGTAGATCTCGCTGTCCGTGTAGTCGATGCGGAGGTCCAGGACATCCTTGCTGTCCTTGCCCGAGCCGTCCTGCGGGACAGCGAGCAGGTTGGGCCGCTCCACGACACCCTTCTGCAGGGGCAGGACCGGCGGGTTGGAGAAGACCCCGCGTTCCCAGGCCGAGGCCGGCGAGGCGAGCGGGGAGAGGGCGGCGGAAAGGGCCAGCACGGGCAGGACGGTCCTTGCCATGCGCTTGGCGGCGGATCGGCCCGGCGGCCTGGAAAGCGTGGATGCCATTCGAATTATCTCCGGTCGAACCATGCGCCGGCCTGCCCCTGACATCATGGCCTGAGGCCAAGCCCTGCCGGCGCGGAAAAAGTTCCGTTGCATCCGGACCGGCCTCGGCCTGCTCATGCAGCTGAATGCATAGGCGTTCTGCCTGGGTGGCGGCATAAGGCTTACTACTTTTGCAATAATGGCTTTGCAAGTGGTTGCAGAAGAAATGTCTGCCGCAAGCGCAGAACTCGAAAACCGCATTTCCATGTATGATTTAGGGAATGCATATGTAGGCGGTAAATCGTCTTGCACATTCTTGCCGGGTCGGCGCCGGCTGGCATGAAGGACAAGGGAGTGAAACGAGAACGGCCCGCCGGGGTTATCCGCGGCGGGCCGTTCCGATGGTGATGAGAGTCCTGACAGCAGGTCGTCCGGGCCGTCCGGTCCCGGCGTTCAGCCCTGCGGCAAGGGACGCAGGCCCGCCCGGTACTGGCGCGCCCGCTCCCGGTAGCCGTCCGCCGGGCCGCGCAGCCGCTCGATGTCCTGCTCGGTCGCTTGCCGGATGATCCGGCCGGGCATGCCCATGACCACGGACCCGTCCGGGATCTCCTTGCCTTCGGGGATCAGCGCGTGGGCGCCGATCAGGCAATTGCGGCCGATGCGGGCGCCGTTGAGCACCGTGGCGCCGATGCCGATCAGCGTGCCGTCCCCGACCGTGCAGCCGTGCAGCATGGCCTGGTGCCCGACCGTCACGCCTTGGCCCAGCGTCATGGGGAAGCCCGGATCGACATGCAGCACGGCGTTGTCCTGCACGTTGCTGCCAAAGCCGATGTGGATCCGCTCGCTCTCCGCCCGGATCACGGCACCCCACCAGACGGAGGTTTCCCCCTCCAGCAGGATGTCGCCCACGAGCGTCGCGCTGGGCGCGACCCAGCTCGTCGGGTCGAGCTGCGGGACCTTGTCGTCGAGCGCGTAGATCATGGCTGTGGCTCCGGCTTCGGTGTTCGGGTGTGCACTCAGTCCAGCATCGGCTGTCCGGTCTCGATGCGCACCAGCGCCGCGAGGAGGGGGGCGCCGATGTCGCGGCGGACGAAGTTGCTGGCGCGTTCGGCGGCGTTCAGGGCGGCCTGGAAGCTGCGGCGCCAGCGGTCGTCGTTGTAGAGGATCCGTTCCGCCTTGGCCTTCTGGGCCAGCAGGGCGGGGCGCTTGCCCTTGGCCTCCTCGACCAGCCGGTCCAGCCGGCGCATCAGCTCGGTCGCGCGGGCCGGGTCGCCGCGCCGCTGGGCAGCCTCGACCAGTTCGGCCAGCGCCTCGCCGCGGATGTCCGGGTCCTGGGTCTGCTCGGCGTAGGCGAGCGCCACGGCGGGGTCCTCGCGCCGCGCCAGCCGGCCCAGCACCGTTGGGATGGTCCAGGGATTCTCGTCCTGCACCGTGCGCAGCAGGCCGAGCGCCAGGTTGGCGTCGCCCAGCTCGGCCGCCGCCACCGCCAGCTCCGGCGGGCAGCAGTCGCCCTGGGTCTCGCGGAATTTCGAGAACTGCGTCTCGACCGTGTTCAGGAAGAGGGTGCGGGCCGCGGCCTCCTTGCCGGCGCGCAGCAGGGTCTGCACCACCAGCCCCATCTCCCAGGCGCAGCCGCGCGCCGAGGCGTAGGCCTTCGCCTCGTCGGCCAGGGCGGCGACCAGGCCCGCGTCGCCGCGCCAGGCCGCCGCCTTGGCGATGTCGGCGAGGTTGTAGATGCGCGTCGAGCATTCGGGGATCTGGCGCGTGATGTCGAGCGCCAGCTGCATCTGGCCCATCAGCGCCAGGGCGCGCGACACGAACAGGTCCTGCCCGTTCGAATCCGAGACGGCGCCCCGGCGCACCGCGCTCACGAAGGGGGCGATGATCTCCTTGGCGCGGTCGGTGTCACCGAGCTGGTGGTAGGCGACCGCCAGCGACAGCCAGTCCCAGCGCGCCGCCTGGATCGGCGTCTCCACCGGCGGCATCATCTCGTTGATGCGGTGCAGGAAACACAGGCTGGACAGCGGCTCGTTGCAGACGAGCGCCCGGATGCGCGAACGGAACTCGAAGAAATCGAAGTCGCCCACGAACTGGTTGGTGACGAGCTGCACCGCCAGCGCGCTGTCCGGGTATTTGGCGACGATCTCGTTGAAGAGCTTGTCCGCCTCCTTCAGGAGGCGGCTCTCCTCTGCGCTGTCGTAGGTCCCGTCCGCCTGCTGGACAAGCTGGAGCGCCTGCACGAAGAGGCGGTTGGCGGCGCTCGACTCCTGCGCCAGGGCGGGCGGCGCTCCCCACCCCGCGACGGCCAGGAAGACGGCCAGCATCATGGCCGCGGCGCGCGCCGCGAGCGAAGGACGGGCAAAGGCGGGGAGGGGGAGCATGTCAGGAGGATTCAGGGCTGGAGGAAGCGCACGTAGCTGACGACACGCTGGACGTTGGGAAGGGAGCGGGCGATGGCGGTGACCTTGTCGAGTTCGCCCTGGCCGGCGGCGATCCCCATGAGGTAGACGACGCCGTTCACGGTCTCGATGCTGTAGTTTGCACTGCGCACGCCGCGCTCGAACGTGAGCTTCGTGCGCAGCTGGGTTGTGATCCAGGAATCGCGGGCGGAGTCGACGAGGCCGGATTCGTTGTCGACCTGGATCTCGTTGATGACCTCCGTCACGCCCTGGGCCTGCCAGGCGAGCCGGACGGCGTCCAGCCGCATCTGCGGGTCGGTGGCGCGCCCGGTCAGCAGCACGCGCCCCTGGCTCACGGACATGTCGATGCGGCGGTGAAGCTCGATCGAATGCTGGAACCAGAGATTGTTGATCGTCGCCTGGATCCCGGTGTCGGTGGCGACTTCCTCGATGCCACGGCGGTCGGAGCCGATGACGGCGCCCGTCGCCGCGGCGCCGCCCACAACCACTGGCGCGCAGCCTGCTGCGGTCACCGCCATGGCCGCCAGGCCGACCAGTCCCAAAAGGCGCCCGTACCGCGACACGTCATGCCTCCCCGATGCGGCCCGCGGAAGGGGCGGGCGGCGCGAAACAGTCATGGGCCGCGCTGCATTGCAACGGGGAAACGGCAACATTTTGAGAAGCATGCTCGATTTCTTCCGGAGTGATGCACGAATGTTCCAGGTAAGCCCTTCCGGTCCTTCCGGACGGCGCGGGACGCACCCTCGCACGGCGGGCCGGCCAGGGGAATGCGGCCAAAGGAACGGGTGGCGGAAGCGTGGAGGGAACACCGTCTGGGAGCCGGCGGTTAACCAATATCATTAACCATTGATCGCGCGAAAAAGGGTTGTCAAGGCTCCCATGGATAGGGTGAGTCCATGGCGGAGTGTCGTATATTTGCACCATCGGCCAGTCGACCTCTGAGGGGTCGACTTCCCGCTTCGTTTCGTTGATCATGGGCGCGACGAAACGCAGCCGCACACCACTCAGCTCGGGAGGGCAGGATGTTGAAGGAAGCCTTGTTCAACATCATCCAGCAGGAACAGCGTGAGGTCGAGGACGAGCTTCGCAAGGAGCAGCACAGCCCCTCGCCGGACCAGAGCCGCCTCGGCACCCTGCGTCGCGAGGCGACGGACCTGAGCCGCGAACTCGAACATTTCCGGGACGTCTGACCGGCGCTTCCCGGTCGTCACGCTGATGTGAGCCCCTGCTCCGCCCCCGGCGGAGCGAGGGGCTTTTGCGCGTCCGAGCCCCATGCGGTGCCGTCGCGGGACCCTTGCCGACGCGGCAGATGCATCCGCCGCGCGTTCGTGTTAGGAGGTGCGCCCTCTTTTCAAGTCCAGCACCGTTCCTGGCCGACCTGAAGTGAAGCGCATGTCCGAAACCGGCTCCGAATACATCCTGACCATTTCGTGCCCCGACGCGGTCGGCATCGTCTATGCGGTGTCCGGCTTCCTGGCCGAGCGGAACTGCAACATCATCGACAGCGCCCAGTTCGGCGACCGGCTGTCCGGCCTGTTCTTCCTGCGCGTCCATTTCGCGGTGGCCCCTGGCGGCCTGTCGCAGCGCGAACTGGAGGCCGCCTTCGTGGAGCAGGTGGCGCAGCGCTTCAGCATGACCTGGAAGCTGCATGACCGAGCCAAGCGCCAGCGCGTCCTGATCATGGTCTCGAAGTTCGGCCATTGCCTGAACGACCTGCTGTACCGCTACCGCACCGGCTATCTGCCGATCGAGATCCCGGCCATCGTCTCCAACCACCGGGACTTCTACCAGCTCGCCGCCTGGCACAACATTCCCTTCCACTATCTGCCGGTCACCCCCGACAGCAAGGCGCAGCAGGAAGAGCGCCTCCTGGAGATCGTGGAGGAGGAGCGGGTCGATCTCGTCGTGCTCGCCCGCTACATGCAGGTGCTGTCCTCGAACCTGTGCGAGCGGCTGGCCGGGCGCGCCATCAACATTCACCATTCCTTCCTGCCGAGCTTCAAGGGCGCCAAGCCCTACCACCAGGCCCACGCCCGCGGCGTGAAGCTGATCGGCGCCACCGCCCATTACGTCACCTCGAACCTGGACGAGGGCCCGATCATCGAGCAGGAGGCCGAGCGCGTCGATCACACCGGCACGCCGGACGACCTCGTGGCGATCGGCCGGGATATCGAGAACATCGTCCTGGCGCGCGCCGTCCGGTACCACGTGGAGCACCGGGTGCTGCTGAACGGCAGCAAGACGGTGGTGTTCAAGTAAGGCGCGTTCCTGGAAAGGAACAGGGCCAAGCCGCACGGCCCAAGCTGCTCAGCGAAACGGCCCGGCGCTTGGGTGCGCCGGGCCGTTTCACGTTATCGGGATGTTGCGGACCAAGTCCCGCGTCATACCGGGTTTGGAAAATTCCGCCTCCGAACCCGGTATAGAGCCGCGACCGCGGCCCCGCGCCCCGTGGCGCGGAAGTCCTGACCACAGGTCAGGACTTCATGAAAATCGTATCACTGCGGCTGGGCCGGTTCCTTGGCCTGTTCCGGGGCCGGAGTGAAGACGGCGCGGGTGATGGCCTGCTCGATCTGTTCGCGGGTGAAGGGCTTGGGAATGACCGGGCCCAGATGCTCCAGCCCGCGCTTGGCGAGGTCGTCGGGGAAGGCCGTGACGAAGATCACCGGCAGGAAGCGCTGGCGGCGCAGCTCGCGCGCGACCTCGATCCCGTTGTCGCCCTCGGCCAGGCGGATGTCCATCAGGGCCAGCGTCGGCGTGTGCTCGGCGGCGAGCGACAGCGCCTCGTCCATCGTGGCGGCGTTGCCGCAGACGATGTGGCCCATGCCGCGCACCGTCTCCGACAGGTCGAAGGCGATGATGGCGTCGTCCTCGACCACCAGGATCACCGCCGTCAGCCGGTTGCGCACGGCCTCCCGCGCGCGGGTCAGCCCTTCCATGGCCTCCTCGGGCGGGATCTCCAGCACCTCCGCCGCGTCGGCGATCGGAAGGTCCTCGAGGTTCACAAGAAGATAGAGGCGCCGCTCCGTCTCCGGCAGCGTGTTGAGCGCGGCCTCGACCGGGTGGTTGGTCGGCTCCGGCGGCTCCCGCTCGTCGTCCTGAAGGAGGTTGAGCCAGCGGTAGAGCGCCTCGCGCGATGTGTCGGTTTCCGGCGTCGAACCCCCGCCGTCCAGGAACCATTCCAGGGTGCGCGTCACCAGGGCATCGCCGCGCGTGCCCGATCCCGTCAGAGCACGGGCGTAGCGGCGCAGATAGGGCAGATGCTCCATCAGGTGGCGGGTGCGCTGATCCATGTTTCTCCCCGTACCTTAATGCCGAGCGGTTCCGAGGACACCGCCATCTTGATTTTGAACTGTTGTAAATTTCGGGATTCTAAGCCCCAAAGGTCAAGTTCATATGGTGCAAAAATCCGCTTATCAGGAGTGATCCCAAAAGGATAGGCAAGATTAGCGTCTTCGAATTACCCCGGACCGTCGATTGGGCTTAGGTCATAACGCCCGCCCGCCGGAGGGGAGGGCCATCCGCCGGGTCGGGCCTTGTCCGCCGGTAATGACAGGGCGGCTCCCGCCGTCGTATGATGCGCCGCACGATGACGGCGCGCGGGCCACGCGCCCATTCCCCTCCCGCCGGCCCCAACCGGAAACCTTGCCGAACCCGCGAATGGATGATCAGCAGAGCAGCCCGCCCTCGGCCGATGGCGTCTCTCCCGGCGAGCTGGGGGATTTCCTGGAATGGCGGGACCGGGTGCGGGGCACGAACATCTCCGAGAAGACGCTGCTCGCGACCGATTATCTCAATCACTTCAACGAAATCGTGATGCTGATCGAGATGATCCCGGCAATGCCGGAGATGATGGAGGAGTGCCTGTCCTGGCAGCCGCGCGACTACCGGGAGCACTTCCGGGAAAGCGGCTTTTCCGACCGCGACCTCGCCATCGCCGCCTACGAGCATGTTCCGGCGAGGTTCCGGACGCCGTTCGAGGACACCATCGCCCGTGGGCACCAGGTGGTCGCCCACACGCTGGAACGCCTCGCCGCCGATCTGCGCAGCGGCGACACCGCGAAGCTGGAGGCCGACTGCCAGGCCTCCGCCGCCATCATCCACCGCGTCATACAGGTCGCCAACGGCATCATCCATGGCACGACCCATGTCATGGAGCAGGCGGAAATCGACCAATATCTGGGCAGCCGGTGACCGCACCGCGGGCGGAAAATCCATTTTTTGAGCATCATCCGCCACGGATGGCTATTGCTGGCCTGTCCACCATTCGGTCCTTGCATGGCAAAAAAACAGGGCGCCGCCCTATACTGACCTTTCGTCTGGCGGAGGCGAGGGGTGTTTTCAGCCCCGCGCCGCAACGGGAGGATGAGCGTGAAGGGACCTTCGGCGGTTCCGGCCGGAACCCCGGCCGCAGCGCGGAGCCGCCGGAAACCGGCGGCTCGCCCCGTTGCATCCCCCGTCACATCCAGGCTGCGGCGCGCCGCGCCGCGCGTGCCGGTTCCGTGACGGACGTCATCACCGCAAGAGCCCCGACGACAGGGGCGGCCATGGCGCAATGGCGCGCCGCCACGCACACGCGCGACTGCCGGCTCCGGGAACCGGTGGCCGGGCCCGCGCCCGACAATTCGTGCCTGAATTCGAGCCTGAAGAGGAGACGCTGGTGACGGGATCGACCGTGCGACGCGAGACATCCCTTCGCAGCGGCAGGGAGTGGTAGCATGCCGACGACTGGACACATCGACACCTATGTCCGCGACCGCCTTCCGGCACCGCAAGACAATCCGGACTTCCTGCTCGAACAAGCCGGCCTGCTCTATCCCCAACGCCTCAACGCCGCCTCGGCGCTGCTCGACCCCTGGCGGGAGCGCGGCTGGGACGGGCGCACCGCCCTGATCGGCGTCGGGGCCGATGGCCGCGACGACGTCTGGAGCTATGGCCGGCTGCGCGACACGGTGGACCGCGTCGGCCGCGTTCTGACCGAGGATTTCGGGATCGTTCCGGGCAACCGGGTCCTGCTGCGCGGCCCGAACACGCCGATGCTGGTGGCCTGCTGGCTGGCGGCGGTGAAGGCCGGCGCCGTGGTGGTGCCGACCATGCCGCTGCTGCGCGCCCCGGAACTCGCCCATGTCCTGACCAAGGCCGCGGTCAACGTGGCGCTCTGCGACGCCCGTTACCTCGCCGAGATGAGGGCCGCCTGCGACTCCGTTCCGGGCGAGGTGCCGGCCCTGACCTTCAACGGCGGCGCCGACGCCGGGCTGGAGGCGCTGCTGGGCAGCAAGCCCGCCGACTTCGCCCCCGCCGACACCGCGTCGGACGACCCGGCCCTGATCCTCTTCACCTCTGGCACCACCGGCACGCCGAAGGCGGCGGTGCATTTCCACCGCGACCTGCTGGCCGTGGCCGACCTGTCGCCGCGCTCCATCCTCGGCACGACGGACGCGGACGTCTTCTGCGGCTCGACCGCGCTGGCCTTCGCCTTCGGGGTCGGGGCGCTGCTGCTCTTCCCCTTGCGCGCCGGTGCCTCGGTGGTGCTGCTGGAGCGCTGGACGCCGGAGGCGCTGCTCGACGCGATGGTGCGCCACCGGACCACGCGCCTCTTCACCGTGCCGACCGCCTACCGCTCCATGATCGCGCTGCTGCGGGAGGGCTATCTGGAGCGGGGCCGGCTCAGCAGCCTGTGCAGCTGCGTGTCGGCGGGCGAGCCCATGCCGGTCAACACCTTCGAGGCGTGGCGCGACCTGACCGGGCAGGAGATCCTGGACAGCCTCGGCACGACCGAGATGCTGAACGCCGTGCTCCACGCCACGCCCGAGGGGCTGCGGCCCGGCTGCACGGGCAAGCCGGTCCCCGGCTACGAGGCGATGATCGTGGACGACAGCCTTCAGCCAGTGCCGGCCGGCCAAATCGGGCGGCTGGCGGTGCGTGGCCCGACGGGCTGCCGCTACCTGGACGATGCGCGCCAGTCGCTCTACGTCCAGGGAGGCTGGAACCTCACCGGCGACGCCTTCCACATGGATGAGGACGGTTATTTCTGGTACAGCGCCCGCACCGACGACCTGATCGTCTCGGCGGGCTACAAGATCTCCGGCCTGGAGCTGGAGGACGTGCTGCTCCGCCACGAGGCGGTGGACGAGTGCGTGGTCGTTGCCTCGCCCGACCCCCTGCGCGGCTCGATCCCGAAGGCCTTCATCGTTCCGCGCGAGGGCGTGCCGCCCAGCGAGGATCTGGCAGAGGCGTTGCGCAGCTACGTCAAGGACCGCATCGCTCCCTACAAATACCCGCGAGCCGTGGAGTTCCTGGACGAGCTGCCGCGCACCGAGACCGGCAAGGTCCAGCGCTACAAGCTGCGCGAGCGCGAGCGCACAAGCCGCATGGAGAATGCCGAGAAGGACTGGCCCTACGGCACCTGACCGCTTCCGATGGCCGGTGGCCATCGGAGGCCGCCCAGCCCCAGCGCCCTGACAAATCAGGCCTTCGGCAGGTCCCGGAAGCGGGCCGGCCGGAGGCCTTTTCTTTCCAGCAGCTCCGCGAAGCCGGCACTCATCAGATAGCGGTGCTCGACCTCCCGCTGCCCGACGACCGGGTCGGCGCGGCGCAGATCCTCGTCGGCAAGGCCCGGATGGACCATGACCAGGGTGCGTCCGGCCGGCCGGTCGAGGAAGCGCTCCATCAGGGTTCCGAAGGGGACCCGGCCGGAGAAGTCGTAGACGCCCCGGAAGCGGTCGTTGCTGGGGATGCCGCGCCGCTGCGCCAGCCGCGCGCTGCCGGCGCCCAGCGCGTCGATCAGCAGCGCCTTCGGCACCGCCACGCCCCGGCGCAGGATGTCCCCGCGCGGTTCCCGGCAGACGCGAAGGTAAGCCCCGGGCAGGGCGACGGCCAGCGCGTCGGCCACGGCGTTTCGCACGATGGGAAGCTGCTGCACGTGCTGGTGGCCGTCGATGTAGTCGGGCGGTGCCCCCCAGGCGGCGATGAAGGCCGCGATCTGCCGGTCCAGCTCGGCCCGAATCTCCGCCGCGTCGAGCCGCCCCGCATAGGAGAGCGCCATCAGCCGCCCGACCGGCGGCAGCCGCCCGTCCGGGGCGAGGCGCGGCATGGGGCCGAGCGGGCGCTGGTCGGTCAGGGTGAAATGCAGCCCGACATCGGCGCGGCCGGCCAGCGGCTTCAGCAGCGCCGCCTCCTGCGGCCAGAAGGCGCAGACCGTCATGGCGGAGGTCGCGCTCAACCGGCCGGCGGCGATCAGTTCGCGGATGGAGGCGCCGACGCCGGGCGCCAGCCCGTAATCGTCGGCGCAGAGCAGGACGGGCGTCGTCACGTCAGGCCTTCGCGGGATGTTCGGCGGCTTTCCCCGGGACGGGCTTGGCCGCGCCGCGGGCGGGCAGGGTCGCCATGGCGACCCCGGCCAGGACCAGCAGCATGCCGACGAAATGGAAGCCCTGCAAGGCCTCGCCGAGCAGCAGCCAAGCCAGCAGGCTGGTCCAGACCGGCGTGGCGTAAAGCGCCGCACCCGCCCGCGCGGCACCCAGCAGCCCGATGGTCTTCTGGTAGGCGATGAAGGCCAGGACCGAGGCGAACAGTGCGGCACCCAGGATGCTCGCGAGGTTGGCCGGGGTGGGGACCACCGGCCGGCCAGCCAGCGTCTCCCAGACGTAGAGCGGCGCCAGCACCACCAGGCCCGCAAGCGCGTTGGCCGCGAAGCTGGTGACCACCGGCAGCCCGCTCGGCGAGCGGCGCAGCATCACCGTGTAGACCGCCCAGGACAGGGCGCTGGCCAGCACGATGAGGTCGCCGATGTTGAAGGACAGGGCCAGCAGCAGCCCGGCCTCTCCCCGCGTCAGGATCGCCAGCACGCCGGCAAGCGCCACCGCGATGCCCACCATCTGGCGCGGCCGCACCGGTTCGCGCAGCCACAGGGCGGAGATGATCACGATCATCACCGGGCAGGTGGCATAGATCAGCGCCGCGTTGGTGGCGCTCGTGTGCTCGAGCCCCATGTAGAAGAGGGCTCCGCAGACGCCCATGGCGAGCACACCCAGCAGCAGCATCCGCTTCCAGCCGCGCAGCAGCTCCGCCCGGTGCCGCGCGAGACCGCTCCAGGCGAAGGGCAGGATGATGAGGACTGCGACGGCCCAGCGCCAGAAGGCCAGCCCGGCGGGCGGGACGGACCCGGCCGCCGCCTTGCCGATCAGCGAGTTCGAGGCGAACAGGGCGGAACTCACGGCGAGAAGCGCGTAGGCGGCGAGCGGTCCCGGGCGGGGCGAGTCGGGCATGAAACATCCGGATCGGAAAGGACAGATTGGTTGACCCTACCATGTCGGCCCGGCGGGCGTGACGCCTTCGGCCGCAAGCGGGGGCTGCGCAAGGCGCATGGAGGCTGGATTCCGGCTCGTCGGAGCCCTCCGCCGAAGGGCATCGGCCGAAGAGCCGATCCACCGACTGTGTTGACACCGATTCCCCCGGCTGTTTCAAATAGGTTAAACAACAACCAGCCGCCGGGAAATCGGCGGTTCGGCAACCGGAAGATGGAGACTCCAGGCAATGAAGCGCATTCTGCTGGGTGCCGGGCTCGGCATGGCCGCCGCGCTGGCGCTTGCAGCGCCGGCCCAGGCCGCCAAGACCCTCGTCTACTGCTCCGAGGGCAGCCCCGAAAACTTCAACCCGATGCTGAACACCACGGGCACCAGCTTCGACGTGTCGCTGCCGGTCTACAACAACCTGGTGCAGTTCGAGTATGGTGGCACCAAGGTCATTCCGGGCCTTGCCGAAAGCTGGACCGTTTCGGAAGACGGGCTGGTCTACACCTTCAAGCTCCGCCGTGGCGCGAAGTGGCACCCGACCGGCGGCTTTCAGCCGACGCGCGAGGCCAACGCCGATGACGTGATCTTCTCGTTCGAGCGCCAGTGGAAGGCCGAGAACCCTTACCACAAGGTGTCCGGCGGCTCGTACGACTACTTCAACGACATGGCGATGCCGGACCTGCTGAAGTCGATCGAGAAGGTCGACGATTACACGGTCCGCTTCACGCTGAACCGGGTCGAAGCCCCCTTCATCGCCAACCTCGCCATGCCCTTCGCCGCGATCCAGTCGAAGGAATACGGGGACTTCCTGCTGTCCAAGGGCACGCCGGAGAAGATCGACCAGGTGCCGGTCGGCACCGGCCCCTTCCAGTTCGTCGCCTACCAGAAGGACGCGGTCATCCGCTACAAGGCCTTCGAGGGCTGGCAGTCCAAGCCGGCGCTGGACAATCTCGTCTTCGCGATCACGCCCGACGCGGCGGTGCGCTACGCCAAGATGAAGACCGGCGAGTGCCACATCATGCCGTACCCGAACCCGGCCGACCTCGAGGCGATGAAGAAGGAACCGAACCTCCAGCTCATGGAGCAGGAGGGGCTGAACGTCGGCTATCTCGCCTTCAACGTCACGAAGAAGCCCTTCGACGACGTGCGCGTGCGCCGCGCCATCAACATGGCCATCGACAAGAAGGCCATCGTGGAGGCGGTCTACCAGGGCGCCGGCGTCCCGGCGAAGAACCCGATCCCGCCGACCATGTGGTCCTACAACCAGGCCATCGAGGACTATCCCTTCGACCAGGCGCGCGCCAAGCAGCTCCTGACCGAGGCCGGTCATCCCGACGGCTTCGAGACCGACCTCTGGGCCATGCCGGTGCAGCGCCCCTACAATCCCAACGCCAAGCGCATGGCGGAGATGATGCAGGCCGACCTCGCCAAGATCGGCGTCAAGGCCAAGATCGTCCAGTATGAGTGGGGCGAGTACCGCAAGCGCCTCCAGAACGGCGACCACCAGCTCGGCATGCTCGGCTGGACCGGCGACAACGGCGACCCGGACAACTTCCTGCACGTGCTGCTCGGCTGCGAGGCGGCCCGTCCGGGCGGGTCCAACATCTCCAAGTGGTGCAACAAGGAGTATGACGACCTCGTGCTCCAGGCCAAGCGCACCACCGACATCGGCGCCCGCACCAAGCTGTACGAGCAGGCCCAGGTGATCTTCAAGGAGGAGGCGCCCTGGTTCACCACCGCCCATTCGGTCGTGCACATGGTGCTGTCGAACAAGGTGTCCGGCTACAAGATGGACCCCTTCGGCGTCCACCGTTTCGCCGAAGTGGACATGAAGTGATCTGAGGGCGCCCTCTCCCCCGGAGAGGGGCGCCCTCCAGGAACGCGCCGGCCTATTCCCGTGGATAGGCCGGCGTTTTCAATTTTCTTTCCGTCACAAGAGCCGCAACGGCTTCCGGTGAGTGTCGATGCTCCGTTTCATCCTGACCCGGCTGGGTCTGGTGATCCCGACCTTCTTGGGGATCACCTTTCTCACCTTCCTCCTGATCCGGCTCGTGCCCGGCGACCCGATCGAGGTGCGCGTGGGCGAGCGCGGGATTGCGCCCGAACGGCTCGCCGAACTGCGGCGCGAGATGGGGCTCGACCAGCCGCTTTGGCAGCAGTTCCTCGACTATGTCGGGAACGTGCTGTCCGGCGACCTCGGCACCTCGCTCGTCACCCGCAACTCGGTGCTGAGCGAGTTCGCGACCCTGTTCCCGGCGACGCTGGAGCTGGCCTTCTGCGCCATGCTCTTCTCGGTGCTGATCGGGCTTCCGGCCGGCGTGCTGGCGGCGGTCAAGCGCGGCTCCTGGTTCGACCACGGGGTGATGGGGCTGAGCCTCACCGGCTATTCCATGCCCATCTTCTGGTGGGGGCTGCTGCTCATCCTGTTCTTCTCGGTGCAGCTCGGGCTGACGCCGGTGTCCGGGCGGCTGGACCTGCTCTACTACATCGAGCCGGTGACCGGCTTCATGCTGATCGACACGCTGCTGGTCGGGGAGACGGACGCCTTCTGGTCGGCGCTGCGCCACCTGATCCTGCCGACCATCGTGCTCGGCACCATCCCGCTCGCCGTGGTGGCGCGCATGACGCGCTCGGCCATGCTGGAGGTGCTGAGCGAGGACTACATCCGCACCGCCCGCGCCAAGGGCCTGCCGCAGCGGCGGGTAATCGGGCTGCACGCCCTGCGCAACGCGCTGATCCCCGTGGTCACCGTCATCGGCCTCCAGGTCGGCACGCTGCTGGGCGGCGCCATCCTGACCGAGACGATCTTCTCCTGGCCGGGTGTCGGCAAGTGGCTGATCGAATCCATCAACCGGCGCGACTATCCGGCGCTCCAGGGCGGGGTGCTGCTGATCGCCACCGCCGTGATCGCCGTCAACCTGATCGTCGATCTTCTCTACGGGGTCTTCAACCCCCGCATCCGGCACGCGCGGTGATCCTCCCATGACGACCGAAACCCAGTCCGCGGCCACACCCGCGACCACGCCGGCCCCCGGCCGGCCCCCGCACCCGCTGGCGGAATTCTGGTACCATTTCCGGCAGAACACCGGCGCCGTCATCGGCCTCGCCGTGATCGTCCTGATCGCGCTGACGGCGCTGACGGCGCCGTTCGTGGCGCCGCACGACCCCAACATCCAGTACCGCGACGCCATCCTGGTGCCCCCGGTCTGGCAGGATGGGGGATCCTGGCGCTTCCTGCTGGGCACCGACGACATCGGGCGCGACATGCTGTCCCGCCTGATCTTCGGGGCGCGGCTGTCGCTGCTGGTCGGCCTGATCGTGGTGACGCTGTCGCTCGCGGTCGGGCTGGCGCTCGGCCTGACCGCCGGCTTCTTCCGCGGCATCGCCGACACGCTCATCATGCGCGCGATGGACATACTGCTGGCCCTGCCGAGCCTGCTGCTGGCCGTCGTGGTCGCCGCCATCCTCGGGCCGGGGCTGGTCAACGCCATGCTCGCGGTGTCCGTGGTGGTCATTCCGCACTACGCCCGCCTGACCCGCGCCGCCGTCCTGGCGGAGGCCAGCAAGGACTATGTCGTGGCCTCGCGCGTCGCCGGGGCCGGGCGGCTTCGGCTGATGCTCGTGGTGGTGCTGCCCAACTGCCTGGCGCCGCTGATCGTGCAGGCCACGCTGGGCTTCTCCACCGCCATCCTGGACGCCGCCGCCCTCGGCTTCCTCGGCCTCGGCGCGCAGCCGCCGACGCCGGAATGGGGCACGATGCTCTCCTCCTCGCTGCAGTTCCTGCAAAGCGCGCCCTGGGTCGTCACCTGGCCCGGCGTCGCCATCCTGGTCACGGTGCTCGCCTTCAACCTGCTCGGCGACGGGCTGCGCGACGCACTCGACCCCAAGCTCAAGCGCTGATCCCATGGCCCTTCTCGACATCCGCAACCTCTCGGTTGCCTTCACCACCCGCGCCGGCACCTTCCGCGCCGTCGATGGCATCGACCTTTCCGTGGAGGAAGGAGAGGTGCTCGGCATCGTCGGCGAGTCCGGCTCCGGAAAGTCGGTGACCTCGCTCGCCCTCATGGGGCTTCTGCCGCCGGGCAGCCGGGTGACGGCCGACCGGCTGAACTTCGCCGGCACCGACCTGCTCTCCCTGTCGCCCGCGCAGCGGCGCCGGGTGGTGGGCAAGGACATCGCCATGGTCTTCCAGGAGCCGATGTCCAGCCTGAACCCCTGCTTCACCGTCGGCTTCCAGCTCGGCGAGACGCTGAAGGTCCACGAGGGACTGTCCGGCCGGGCCTTGCGCCGCCGCTGCATCGAGCTGCTGGAGCAGGTCGGCATCCCCGACCCGGAGAGCCGCCTGTCGGCTTTCCCGCACCAGCTCTCCGGCGGCATGAGCCAGCGCGTGATGATCGCCATCGCGGTGGCCTGCAACCCGCGCCTGCTGATCGCCGACGAGCCGACCACGGCGCTGGACGTCACCATCCAACGGCAGATCCTCGACCTGCTGGTCGGGCTGCAGCGGGACCGCGGCATGGGGCTGATCCTCATCACCCACGACATGGGCGTGGTCGCGGAGACAGCACAGCGCGCCGTGGTGATGTATGCCGGCCAGGTGGCGGAAACCCGCCCGGTGGAGGCCCTGTTCACCCGGCCGCGCCACCCCTACACCGGGGCGCTGCTCGACGCGCTGCCGGAGCGGGCGCTCGGCAAGCGCCGCCTGCCGACCATCCCCGGCGTCGTGCCGGGCATCATGGACCGGCCGGAGGGCTGCGTCTTCAACCCGCGCTGCCGCTTCGCCGCGGCGCGCTGCCGCTCCGAGCGGCCGGCCCTGTTCGAGGTGGACGAGGGGCTGGCGCGCTGCTTCTACCCGCTGCCGGACGTGCCGCTCCCCGATGGGATTCTGCCGGGCGGGCTGCACACGCGGGGAATGGGCCAGGCAAGCGGCGAAGGTCTGGGCGAAGGAGCCGCGCGATGAGCGACGTCGTTCTCGAAACCGTCGGCCTGCGCAAGCACTACGCGGTGCGGCGCGGCCTGTTCAAGCCGATGGCGACCGTGCGCGCGCTGGATGGCGTGTCCTTCCGGCTGGAGGCCGGGCGCACGCTGGCGGTGGTCGGCGAGTCCGGCTGCGGCAAGTCCACGCTGGCCCGCTCCGTCACCATGATCGAGCCGCCGACCGAGGGGCGCCTGCTCTATGACGGGCGCGACCTTACCGGGCGCAGCGCTCCGGAGATGAAGGAGCTGCGCCGCACGGTGCAGATGGTCTTCCAGAACCCCTACGGATCGCTCAACCCGCGCAAGACCGTCGGCTCCATCCTGGGCGAGCCGCTGGTCATCAACACCGGCCTGTCCAAGGCGGAGCGGCGGGAGCGGGTGCTGGCGATGATGAACAAGGTCGGGCTGCGCTCCGACCAGATCGACCGCTACCCGCACATGTTCTCGGGCGGCCAGCGCCAGCGCATCGCCATCGCCCGCGCCCTGATGCTGGAGCCCCGCGTGGTGGTGGCGGACGAGCCCGTTTCCGCGCTCGACGTGTCGATCCAGGCGCAGGTCCTGAACCTGATGATGGACCTGCAGGAGGAGATGAAGCTCGCCTACCTCTTCATCTCCCACGACCTCAGCGTCGTGCGCCACCTCGCCGACGACGTGATGGTGATGTATCTCGGCCGGCCGGTGGAGCATGGGCCGAAGGACGTCATCTACGACCGGCCGCGCCACCCCTACACCCGCATCCTGATGGCCGCCACGCCGCGGGTGAACCCGGCGTTGCGCGGCGAGCGCGCCGTGCCCAGGGGGGAGCTGCCCTCGCCCCTGAACCCGCCGCCGGGCTGCCCCTTCCACAAGCGCTGCCCGCACGCCCGGCCCAACTGCGCCACCGACGTGCCGGCCCTGCGCGAGGTGGACCAGCGGCTGGTCGCCTGCCACTACGCGGAAGAGATGGCGTGATACGTCTCCGGTACTAAGCCGGGGGCTCCGGCCTCCGGCTTTTCAGGAGAATTCCGGGACGCGAGGGCGTCCGGCGGCTGGTACCGCCGGACGCCTTCTTTTTTCGTGGCGCGCCGTGTTCCGCCGCCCGCTGGCCCGTGGTTTCACCCCATTGCCCTATGCATTCCCGCATGCCTTCCGGGGGCCGCATGACGGCCGGCCGATGCCGCATCCGCAAAATGGGTCTGGACGGCTGACTTAAGCGCCGTGGGCGGGCGTGGGAACTCTTCCCAGATCCATTGGGTTCAATGTTCGACGGGCTGCCGGCCTAGGCCCGCCTCCTCAAGCTTGGTGGAGTGCGCCGATGAATCAGTGGATGTTGTGGGCCCGCTTCGCGGCCATCAATCTGTTCGGCGCCGCGGCTCTCGCGCTCGCCTGGATCAATGGCTGGGTGCAGGCGGTCATCGCAGGCGACAACAGCCGGATCAGCATTCTCATCTTCCTCCTGTTCATCGTCGGCCTCGTGGCGACGGCCTGGCGCATCGAGAAGGTGACGTCCGAACTGGACAACATCGCGCGCGGCCGGGGCGGCCGGCTCGATGCCTACCGCAGCGCCTTGGCCCGCTCGGGCATGGGCAACGCGACCCGCGCCATGGAGCTGCGGCTGTTCGGGCGCATCGTCTTCATCCGCCAGATCGGCAACGCCCTGGTGATGCTCGGCCTGATCGGAACGGTCGTCGGCTTCGTGCAGGCGCTGAACGGCGTCGATCCGGGCAAGGCCGGCGACGCCAGCTCCATCGGCGGCATGGTCGGCACCATGATCGAGGGCATGGGTGTCGCGCTCTACACCACGCTGGTCGGATCGGTCCTGAATCTCTGGCTGACGGCGAACTACCAGATCCTGGCGACCGGCACCGCGAACCTCGCCGCCACCCTGATCGACGCGGCGCACGACGATCCCGAGAGCGGCCCGGGCGAGGCGGTCAGCGAGCCGGTCAGGACGCGTCCGGCGGCCGGCGGCATGACCGGCTTGGGCAGTGCGGGCATGGCCAACGCCTCGCTCCGCCCGGCCGATGGTGCCGCCCATGTATGATCCCTGGAACGAAGGCGACGACACGGGCACCGTCTTCCGCGACATGATCACGCTGGCGCTGGCCGGCTTCGTCTGCATGGTTCTGCTGCTGCTGCCCCACATCAACCCGAAAGGCAAGGAGGGGACCGCCGTCGCCTCCGAGGAGCCGCCCGGCAACGTCATCGTCGAGGCGCGCTGGGACGACAAGCTGCGCACCGACATCGACCTGTGGGTCCAGGCGCCGGGCGACGTTCCGGTCGGCTACTCCAACAAGTCCGGCCTGATCTTCAACCTGCTGCGCGACGATCTCGGCAGCTACGCCGACCCGACGGAGGTGAATTTCGAAACCTCCTATTCGCGCGGGGTCCCGCCCGGCGAATACACGGTCAACCTCCACCTCTTCCGCAACCTCGACAACGTCTCGCCCATCTGGGTGCGGGTGGTCGCCCGCGTGAAGACGGAAAACCAGGCGGGCGCCGGCACGATCGCCGCGACGCGGGTCCGCCTCGACCACGAGGGGCAGGAGATCACGGCCTTCCGCTTCTCCCTGACCGAGCAGGGAGAGCTGGTGCCGGGGTCGCTTCACGCCCTCCACAAGCCTCTGCGGTCCGTGAAGGGCTGAAGCACTGTCCGGGCCGGTCCGGCCCGCAACCGGGGACGCCGTCATGGAAGACCTGACCATACTTTTCGGATTCTTGGCCATCGTGGCGCTTCTGATGGTGCTCTCCGCGGTGCGGTGGGCACGCAGCGGTGCGGCACGGGCGCTGATCGTGCTGCTCTTCGCCCTGATGCTGCCGGCGGCCTACGCCGCCCCGGCGGCCCTGCTCGGCAAGGCCAAGCCGGTGACCCTGGAGTGGCTGAACACCAAGGTCGCCGAAGCCACCGTGCTGAGCGCCACCATGGTGGAGAACGAGGCGATCTACGTCACCCTGATGTGGGAGCAGGCGCCCAACCTCTACAGCCTGCCCTGGGACCGCCGCATGGCCGAGCAGCTTCAGAACGCCATGCGCGAGGCCGAGCGCAACGGGACCCGGCCGATGATGCGGCTGCCCTTCGAACGCTCCTGGGACGACCGCGAACCGCGCTTCTACGCCCAGCCGCAGCCCAAGATGCCGGACAAACCCTATGACAACCAGCCGGGCCGGAACGCGCCGGGCGGCGGCGGGGGCGGATTCGAGTTCCAGCATCCCGGCCAGCCGACCTGAGCCGCCGGTGGGGAGGCGGCGGGCCGGCGGGGAAGGGGCGGGGCGCCGCCCCGCCCCCTTGAGTGGCGCTGGTGGGTGGCGCTGGTGGGTGGCGCTGGTGGGGGCGCTGGCGGGCGGCGCTCTTAGCGGTTGTCGCGCGGGGCCGCCTCGACTAGCTTTCGGCCAGATCGCCAGTCCCAGGGAGAAGGAAGCCCATGCCGTCGTTCGACATCGTGTCCAAGACCGACGTCCACGAACTCGACAACGCCATCGCGGGCGTCCGTCGCGAGATCGAGACCCGCTTCGACTTCAAGGGCTCGCACTGCACCATCGAGCGCACCGAGGACGACATCGCCATCGTCGCCGACGACCAGACGAAGCTGAACACGCTGCACGAGCTGCTGCGCATGTACACCACCCGCCGCAAGCTCGAGGCCTCGGCGCTGGACTTCTCGAAGAAGCCGGAGCGGGCGGCCGGCGACACGCTGCGCCACGTCGTGACGGTGAAGCAGGGCATCGCCCAGGATCTTGCAAAGACCATCGTCAAGAGCATCAAGGACAGCAAGATGAAGGTCCAGGTCTCCATCCAGGGCGACGAGCTGCGCGTCACCGGCAAGAAGCGCGACGACCTTCAGGAGGCCATCCAGCATGTCCGCGGCATGAAGATCGAGCAGCCGCTGCAATATGTGAACTTCCGCGACTGACGGGCCGTCGGCGTGGACGGCGGTGAACCCTCGGGCGCGTCCCCGTCCGGGGACCGGAGCGTGGCCCGTTTCGCGGCTCTCCTCGCCACGCCGCCTGCGGACGGCGAGGAGCTGCGGGCCATCGGCGCCGGCCTGGAGGCGCTGCGCGCGGAACTGAGGGGCGCCGGGCCGGACCGCGTCGCGGAGCTGCGCTCGGCAGCATCCGGGACCGACCCGATCCTGCTGGACTCGGCGCTCGGCTTCGTGACCGGCGACCTGCGGCATTACATCGCCATGCTCGACCGCTGCCGGAGCGGGTTGGCGCGGGCGAGCCTCGACGCCGCCAACCAGCTTTACTGGTGCGTCAGCCGGCAGCTCTTCCTGATGAGCATGGAGCCGGAGAGCGCTCCGGGCTTCGTGCCCTCCAACCTCTTCCCCTTCTTTGAGGCCCTCGTGGAGGAGCTGCGCCGGCGCACCGGGATCGGCTTCGCGCCGCGCCCGGCGTCGCGCGCCCCCAACGGCCGTGTCGTGCTGGTCACGAACCAGTTCCTGTCGATGCGGCACCAGCCGTCCCGCGACCTGCTGAAGCTTGCCGACACGCTGGAGGAGCAGTGCGGCAAGGAGGTCGTGATCCTCAACACCAACATGATGCCGGGTCATTACCACACGCTCTTCGTTCCGCCCTTTTCTGCCGCCCTGGAAAGCCGTTACGACGGCAAGCAGATCGTCGAGGAAGGAGGACGGAGCTACCGCTTCCTCTCTTCCACGGAACCGGGGGTGGGTGCCAAGAAGATCCGCTGGTTCGCGCGCGCCATCGAATGGTATGACCCCGATACGGTGGTCGCCTTCGGCGGATCGGTGATCATGGCCGATCTCGTGGCTCCCTGGTTCCCGGTCCTGTGCATTCCGACTACGAGCGGGACGGCGATTTCCCTCGGCGACATCGTGCTGAGCTTCGCCGGTTCGCCCAGGCCCTCGGGCAATCGCCGTCTGGCGGCGTCCTGGCGGCCCTACCGGTTCGGCTTTTCGCTGATGGGCGGCCCGGAGGGCTCCACGCGCGAGGATTGGGGCCTGCCGCCCGGCGTGGCTGTCTACGCCGTCATCGGCAACCGCCTCGACGAGGAGGCCGATGATGGCTTCATCGCGATCCTGGAGCGCGTCCTGGACAGGGTCGAGGGCGGGGTGGTGCTCTTCGCCGGAGATGTCAGGGCGCTGCCCGGACGCCTTGCGGGATCGAGGCACAGCGGGGCCTTCCGCTGCCTCGGCCACGTGGACCGGATCCGCGCCCTGCTGAGCGTCTGCGACGTCTTCCTGAATCCCCGACGGACAGGCGGCGGCGCCAGCGCGGTCCACGCGCTTGCCGATGGCGTTTCTCCCGTTACGCTGGCCGTGGGCGACGTCGCCGGGGTCGTCGGCCCGGACTTCCACGTCGCCGACGCGGACGGCTTCGTCGCGCGGGCGGTGGCGCTTGGCCGCGATCCGGCACTCCTTGCCGGGGAGCGGGACAGGGCGCGCCGCCGCTTCACCGAGATCGGTGTCGGGTCCGGCGATCCCGGCCTCCTCAACCGCTACCTGGACGAAGCGGCAGCACTGTTCCGAGCGCGCGTGGGCGCCTGACGCCCCAGCGCCCAGCACGACGCCCAGGACACAGTCTCCGCTCGCCGGCCCCATGCCGGAGCATGGGTTGGGCGAAGGGTTCATGCCGCAGTGCAAGAGCAGCAAAAGAAATCAGATATAAACCTTTGTGAGCTAATCCATCTTCGAGCGTGATCCGTAAGCAGAGAAAACGGATCGCTTTCGGGAGGAGTGCCGCGATGAAGGGAATGGCCGTTTATTTACCGGCGTTAACTTTGTCCATGTTCATGGTCGCGCCGGCCCTTGCCCTCAAGGCCGGAACTCTGGATGCACGGGCGCCGGTCGCCGTGGTTTTCGGGCCGGGAACGTCTCTGTCGGAAGCGGTGGGGCGGGTCGTGGCGGCCGGCGGCCTGCCGCTGCGGTCCGGCGCCTTCGGCAACATCGTCGTCGCCCAGCCGGACGATGAAGGCTTCGCCGCCGACATGTACCGGCGCGGCGCCTGGCTGCTTCTGGATCCGCGCTTCGCCGGCTGCGCCGCGGAATCGTGACACGGCAGGAAACAGGTTTCAAAAGGGGATGAGTTTCGTGAGGGAGGCCAGGATGAGCAGTCTCGATGGTTTGCGCGCGCGCGCGGAGCGCTTCATGGTGGCCTATGTCTGGCTGCATGTGCTGGGGCTGGCGCTGCTGTCCTGGTGGGTGGGGCAGGGATGGCGGGGCGGCGTCATGGCCGCCGGCCTGGCGCTGACCGTGACCGTGGCACGGCTCCTCACCCGCAACGGCGCCGTCACCCGTTCCCTCTCCGCCGTGGCGCTCATGGGCATGGGCATGCTCGCCGTCTCGATGGCGGAGGGCCGGCCCTGGCAGATCGACCTGCATTTCCTGTTCTTCGCGAACCTGGCCGTGCTGGTCGTCTACATGGATCTCGGCGCGCTGCTCATGGCCACGGTGACGGTGGCCGTCCATCACATCCTCTTCAATTTCGTGCTGCCCCACGCCGTCTTCCCGCAGGGTGGGGATGTGGTGCGCGTCCTGTTCCACGCCGCCACCGTGCTGGTGGAGGTGGGCGTGCTGGGCTACGCGGCCTGGAAGGGCGCCTCGCTGCTCACGGCACTGGAGTCCACCGCACGGGACGCCGAGGAGGCGCGGTCGCGGGCGGAGGCCCTGGCCGGGGAGCAGCGGGAAGCGGAGGCGCGGAGCAGCGCCGAGCGACGCACGGCCCTCTGCCGCGTCGCCGACGAGCTGGAAGGCATCATCGGCAGCTCCGCCGACCAGATCGTGCTGGATTCCACCGGCCTGCGGACGGAGGCCGACGGAGCGGCGGCCAGCATCGGAAGCACGCGTTCGGCGCTGGCCGCCGCCCGCACTTCCATCGACGGCACGGTCGGCCGGGTGCAGGACATGGCCTCGGCCACCGACCAGCTCGCCGGATCGACGGGCCTGATCCGTGAACAGCTCGGGCGCGCATCGGACATCGTCGCGGCGGCGAGCCGGCAGGCGGCCTCCACCCAGGAGATCGTCGCGACGCTGGAGACGACCGCCGAGCAGATCGAGGACATCACGCGGCTGATCGGCAGCATCGCCGGACAGACCAACCTGCTGGCCCTGAACGCGACCATCGAGGCGGCCCGCGCCGGGGAGGCCGGCAAGGGCTTCGCCGTCGTCGCGTCGGAGGTGAAGCAGCTCGCCGGCCAGACCGCGCGGGCGACCGACGACATCGCCCGCCAGATCGCCGAGATCCAGTCCTCCTCCCGCCGGACGGCCGAAGCGATCCGCACCATCGTGGACACCGTCTCCAGCATGGACGCGGTGACGGTCAGCATCGCCACGGCGGTGGGCGAGCAGGGCGCGTCGGCCGAGTCCATCGCCCGCCACGTCCGGCTGACCGCGGAAAGCGCCCGGGAGCTGACGGGCATCGTGGAGGGGGTGAACCGGGTGGCCGACGGGTCGAATGCCGCCATGGAGGACATGGTCCGTCAGCTCGACGAGGTGCGCCGGAACGCCGGCCAGCTCAAGGGCGAGGTCGCGACGCTCGTGGCGTCGATCCGGGCGGCCTGACGGCGGCTGCCGCGACGCCCGGCCCCCGGGCCGGAAAACATACAAATCAGTGGTGACGGGGGCCAATGGGTATAAGCCCATTGGCCCCGAGTGCCATGGCAACTCATCCCCCCGGCCGTCCGGCACCGACGGGTTTACCCGGAATCTCCCTTTTTGGGTTCAGACCTTTCTGCGAAGGTTCTGCGCCGTCCGGTTGTAGACCGAAGTCTTCGGCAGCGGATGGCGAAAGAAATTGTGCTTGTGAGCGATCATCCGTTTCGCGGCGATCCCCGTGAAGCCCGAAAACGCCTGATGTCGGCCACGGTTCATCATATCAGCAGGGAGGAATGAAATGGCAGTTCTTGGAAGCTCCAAGACCGTCTCCTTGAATGACGGAGTCCTGTCCTTTTTAAGGTCCGGCCATTACGAGTTCGAATTCGGCAAGAAGAACATCCAGATCGACCGTGAGGATGGCCAAGTCACCAACCTGTCCTCGTCTCAATTCGCCGATATCGAGGAGATCGTGATCGGCCAGGACACGACCGTCACCATCGGTGCCGGGAGCCTCGGTCTGATCGATCTGGATTTTCAGGGGAACGGAGCCGTGAACCTGACCGGCGTCACCTTCACGGGCGCCGACATGGCGGCCGACGGCAAGTTCGAGCCGAGCCAGGACCTCGACACCATTGTCAGCGAACTGATCGAGGAGCGCGGCGTCAACGGAGCGCTGGACGCCCTTCAGGTCAATGGCAACCAGGAGGACGCCTTCAGGGTCGTCTGGGATCACCTCGACGACAACTATTTCTACTACAACACCGAAATCAACGATGCCTTTATCGACCTGGGCATCGCCTATGCGACGCACCTGCGCGAGGGCGGGGCGCGGTTGCTGGACATCGCGAAATTCGCACCCGACTCCTCCGACGCCGGTACCACGCCGGACCGGATGCAGAGCCTGCACGACAACATTCTCGGCAACTTCGACGAAGCGTCGATCATGGACAAGTTCGGCGGCAATGCCGGCGCGATCATCGACCGCATCCAGGACGCCGGCCTCGGCGCGACTCTCGGGGTCATCGGCGACTACACGGATGGGCGCGGGGTCTACAGCGGCTCCGACGACCATGACCCAACCCGCCAGCGCACATTCGACGCCAGTTTCTTCGGCTGATCCTTCGCCGGGATCTTCGCCCGCAGGGGCCATGGGCAGCGCCCATGGCCCCAAAGGCCTTACAGCCCGAGCATCGCCTTCGCCCGCGCGGCGAGGTCGGCCAGCGGGACCTCCTCCTGCTCCCCCTTGGCGAGGTTCTTCAGCACGGCCGTGCCGCGCGCCTTCTCGTCGGAGCCCATGAGGACGGCCAGGGGCACGCCGGTGCGGTCGGCATATTTCATCTGCTTGGCGAACTTGCCGCCTTCCAGGTTGATTTCCGTGTTGAGGCCGGCGGCGCGCAGTTCGGTCGCGATGCGGAAATAATCGGCGGACAGGGCGGGGTCCATCTGCGTCACCAGCACCTGCGCGGTGGGCGCGCCGTCCTGGATCAGCCCGGCCTCCATGAGCTGGTAGAACAGCCGCGTGGCGCCGATGGAGATGCCCACGCCGGGCAGCTTCGACTTGGTGTAGTGGCTCGCCAGGTTCTCGTAGCGCCCGCCGGAGCAGACGCTGCCGATGCCCGGATGGTCGTTCAGGAAGGTCTCGTAGACCGTGCCGGTGTAGTAGTCGAGCCCGCGCGCGATGGCGAGGTTGATGCGCACAACGCCGTCCGGCACCTGAAGCGCCTTCAGCCCCTCGATGACGGTGGTCAGCTCGGCCACGCCCTCGCGGAACTGGTCGCTCCGGATGTCCAGCGCGGACAGCCGGGCGAGGGTCTCCTCGTTCGTGCCCTCCGCCTCGATCAGGCCGAGGAGCAGGCCGGCCACGGAGTCCGGCACGCCCAGCGTGCCGGTCAGGCTCTCGCGCACCTTGTCCTGGCCGATCTTGTCGAGCTTGTCGATCTCGCGCAGGACCAGGACGCGCTTTTCCTCGTCCGTGATGTCCATGCCTTCCAGCAGGCCCAGCAGGATCTTGCGGTTGTTCACGTTGATCGTGAAGCCGCCAAAATTCAGCTCGCTGAAGACATGGTGGATGACCGCCGGGATCTCGGCGTCGAAATGCGGCGACAGGCTGTCCTTGCCGATGACGTCGATGTCGCACTGGTAGAATTCGCGGAAGCGCCCGCGCTGGGCGCGCTCGCCCCGGTAGACGCGCTGGATCTGGTAGCGGCGGAAGGGGAAGACCAGGTCGCGCTCATGCTCCGCGACGTAGCGGGCGAGCGGCACCGTCAGGTCGAAGCGCAGCGCGATGTCCGGCTTGTGGCCCTGCTGGATGGCGCCGGTGGACTGCACGAAATAGACCTGCTTCTCCGTCTCGCCGCCCGACTTGGTCAGCAGCGTCTCCACCGTCTCGAACACCGGCGTCTCGACCGGCACGAAGCCGAACCGCTCGTAGCCGCGGCGGATGGTGTCCAGGAGGCGCTGGAAGGCGACCTGCTGGCGCGGCAGCAGTTCCATCGTTCCGGTCGGGGTGCGGGGCGTGATCAGGCTCATCGAAGGATCCAGTTCAGGGCGAGTCCTAAATTTAGGACATGTCCTAGCGGCTTTCTGGCCTTGCGTCACCAAAACGGTGACGGAAAAAGCCAAGCCGTTGAGCCTGCCGCCGGAAGGGGCTAGAACACCGCGCAACCGAAACCGCCGCCCTCCCGGAGCCCCCATGTCCGCTGACCGCATCATCCTCCGCCGTCCCGACGACTGGCACGTGCATGTGCGTGACGGCGACATGATGAAGGTCGTACTGCCCTACACGGCCGCGCAGTTCGGGCGCGGCATCATCATGCCGAACCTGAAGCCCCCCGTGGCGACCGCCGCCGACGCGCGCGCCTACCGCGACCGCATCCTGGCGGCCCTGCCGGCGGGCATGTCCTTCACGCCGCTGATGACAGCCTATCTGACGGACGGCACCGACCCGCACGATCTGGCCCAGGGCTTCCGGGACGGCGTCTTCACGGCGGCGAAGCTCTACCCGGCCAACGCGACCACCAACAGCGCCCACGGCGTCACCGACATCGCGCGGATCGAGCCGGTGCTGGAGCGCATGGCGGAGATCGGCATGCCGATCCTGATCCATGGGGAGGTGACCGACCCGGCCATCGACATCTTCGACCGCGAGGCCGTCTTCCTCGACCGCGTGCTGGCCCCGCTGCTGGAGCGCCACAAGACCCTGCGCGTGGTGCTGGAGCACTGCACCACGGCGGACTCCGTGGCCTTCGTACGCGCCCACGCCGCGTCGGGCCGGATCGGCGCCACCATCACGGCGCACCACCTGCTGATCAACCGCTCCGACATCTTCGCCGGCGGCATCCGCCCGCACCTCTACTGCCTGCCCATCGCCAAGCGCGAGGCGCACCGCGAGGCGCTGGTCGAGGCCGCGACCTCGGGCGAGGGACCCTTCTTCCTGGGCACCGACACGGCCCCGCACGCCCTGACCGCGAAGGAGAGCGCTTGTGGCTGCGCCGGCTGCTTCACCGCCGCCACCGCGCTGGAACTCTACGCAGAGGCCTTCGACAAGGCCGGCGCCATCGACCGGCTGGAGGCCTTCGCCAGCCTGAACGGCCCCCGCTTCTACGGCCTGCCGCCGTCCGAGGAGCGCGTCGCCCTGGACCGCACCCCGACCAAGGCGCCCGACCTCGTCCTGCTCCCCGACGGCGACGGCATCCTGCCCTTCCGCAGCGGCGAGACGCTGAACTGGCGGTTTGTTGGGGTGGTTTGAGGAAGTTGAAGTAACGGGAAAGACACGGCTTAAACCTCTCCCCTTGGGGAGAGGGGAGGGTGAGGGGGGGGCAGGGGAACCGAGCAGTTCGGCAATCGCCGGACCCCCTCACCTTAATCCTCTCCCCAAGGGGAGAGGAAATTAACCGGCCCTAAAACAAGCTCCCCTGCACCGGCGACTTGTAGGGCTTCTTTTCCGCCGCCTTCCTCTCCGCCCTGGGCTTCGGTGCCGGGGCAGGGGCGGCGGCGGCCAGTTCCGGTTCGGGTTTCGGCTCCGGCTTCGGCTCATGCCTGGGCGCGCCGCCGTCCATCGTCGCGGCGGCCTTGCCGTCGGCGAAGACGAGGGTGACGGGGAGGCCCGGCGCGGCGTCGGCCGCGCTGGTCAGGGGCTTGCCCGTGGCGTCCTCCACCAGGGCGAAGCCGCGCTCCAGCACGCCCTTGTAGGAGTAGCTTTCCAGGAGCTGCCCGGCGGTGGCGAGCCGGGCCGAGCGCTGCTCCAGCAGCTTGGCGTAGCCGCGGTCGAGCCGGGGCGTCAGGTCCTCCAGGCGGCGTTCGCCTTCGGCCGCCTTGATGCGGCTGGGGCGGAGCGAGAGGCGCGCCGTCACCCGTTCCAGCCGGCCACGCGTCGCGGTGACCGCCTGGCGCAGGGCGCCGTCGAGCGCGCGGGATTCGGAGGCCAGCCGCTGGCTCGCCTGCATCAGCTTCTCGCGCGGGTGGCGCAGCTTGGCGGACAGCTCGCCGACGCGGGTGCGGCGGCGTTCCAGCAGGCTGACGGACGCCATCCGCAGCCGCTCGGCCCGGTCGTCGAGCCGCTGGGCGCAGCCCTCCAGCAGGGCGCGCGGGTCGCCGAGGCCGCGCCCCAGCCCTTCCACCCGCGTGCGCTGTTCGGCGAGCAGGCGCCCGGACCCGGCGACGAGGCGGCGCTGCCCGTCCAGCAGCTGGGCCAGCAGCTCGGCCCGCACCGGCACGGCCATCTCGGCGGCGGCGGTCGGGGTGGGTGCCCGCAGGTCGGAGGCGAAGTCGATCAGCGTCGTGTCGGTCTCGTGCCCGACGGCGGAAATCAGCGGGATGGCGCTGGCCGCCGCCGCGCGCACCACGGCCTCCTCGTTGAAGGCCATGAGGTCTTCCAGCGAACCGCCGCCGCGCGCCACGATGATCAGGTCGGGGCGCGGCACCGGCCCGCCCGGTGTGATCCGGTTGAAGCCCTGGATCGCGGCGGCCACCTGGGCGGCGGCGCTGTCGCCCTGGACCGCGACCGGCCAGAGCAGCACATGGCGGGGAAAGCGGTCGTTCAGCCGGTGCAGGATGTCGCGGATGACCGCGCCGGTGGGAGAGGTGACGACGCCGATGACCGTGGGCAGGAAGGGGATGGGCTTCTTGCGGCCGGGGTCGAACAGCCCTTCGGCGGCCAGCCGGCGCTTGCGCTCCTCCAGCATCTTCAGCAGGGCGCCCTCGCCCGCCAGCTCCATCGTCTCGATGACGAGCTGGTACTGCGAGCGGCCGGGGTAGGTCGTCATGCGGCCGGTGACGATGACCTCCAGCCCCTCCTCGGGCCGGATCGCCAGCTTCGCGACGGTGCCGCGCCAGCACACCCCCTCGATCACCGCCGTGTCGTCCTTGAGGCGGAGATAGACGTGGCCGGAGCTGTGCTTCTTCGGCTGGGAGATCTCGCCGCGCACCCGGACGAATCCGAACTCGTCCTCGATCGTGCGCTTCAGGCGCCGGGCGAGGTCGCCGACCGAATATTCCGGCAGGTTGGAGCCCGGGCGCGGCTCCGCCGCGATGATCGGGGTCGTCTGATCAAGGTCTTGTGTCATGGCCGGGCCATGATACAAGGCTGCCCGCAGGCAACAAGCACGGAAGGACGAGGTGCCATGAAAGTCCTGGTCGTCGGGTCGGGCGGGCGCGAACACGCCCTGTGCTGGGCCATCCAGAATTCGCCGCTGTGCGACGCGCTCTATTGCGCCCCCGGCAACGCTGGCATCGCCGACGTCGCCCAGTGCGTGCCCATCGGCTCGGAGGATGTGGACGCCCTGGTCCGGTTTGCCAGTGACAACGGCATCGACTTCGTCGTGGTCGGGCCGGAAGGGCCGCTCGTGCTCGGCCTCGTGGACCGGCTGACGGCCATCGGCATCAAGGCCTTCGGTCCCAGCGCCGCGGCGGCGGAGCTGGAGGGCTCCAAGGGCTTCATGAAAGACATCCTCGCCAAGTACAAGGTGCCGACCGCCGCTTACGGGCGCTTCACCGAGCCCGAGGCCGCCAAGGCGTTCGTGCGGAAGAATGGCGCCCCCATCGTCGTGAAGGCCGACGGGCTCGCCGCCGGTAAGGGCGTCACCGTCGCCCGCACGGCGGAGGAGGCCTTCGCCGCCATCGACGAGGCGCTGGTGCAGGGCCGCTTCGGCGCCGCCGGCGCCGAGGTGGTGGTGGAGGAGTTCCTGGACGGGGAGGAGGTCAGCTTCTTCGCGCTGTGCGACGGCGAGACGGCCCTGCCGCTCGTCTCCGCCCAGGACCACAAGGCGGTCGGCGACGGCGACACCGGCCCCAACACCGGCGGCATGGGCGCCTATTCCCCGGCCCCGGTGCTGACGCCCGACCTGCAGGACCGCGTCATGCGCGAGATCGTCCTGCCCACGGTCAGGGGCATGGCCGCCGAGGGCAAGCCCTTCAAGGGCGTGCTCTTCGCCGGGCTGATGATCCTCCAGGGGCCGGACGGCCCGGTGCCGAAGACCTTGGAGTTCAACGTCCGCTTCGGCGATCCCGAATGCCAGACCTTGATGATGCGCATGAAGTCGGACGTGCTGGCGGCGCTGGTGGCAGCCGCCGACGGGGTGCTCGACAGCATCGACCTGCGCTGGCACGACCAGACCGCGCTCTGCGTTGTCATGGCCGCCAACGGCTATCCCGGCGATTACGTGAAGAACACGGAGATCCGGGGCTTCGAGGCCGCCAACGCGGTGGACGGCGTCACCGTCTTCCACGCCGGCACCAAGCTGTCGGACGACGGGCGCGTGCTCTCCACCGGAGGGCGCGTGCTGGGCGTCACGGCGCTGGCCCCGACCGTCGCCGAGGCGCAGGCGCGCGCCTACCAGGCGGTGGACAAGCTCGATTGGCCGAACGGCTTCTGCCGCCGCGACATCGGCTGGCGCGCGGTCGGACGGTAAGTGCTTTCGGACGGGAGCGGCCTAGCGCCGCTCCCGGAAGAAGTCGCGCAGCAGCCGGCCGGCCCGCGTCTCGTCGAAGCCGCCATAGGCGTCGGGTGCGTGATGGCAGGTCGGCTGGCCGAAGAAGCGCGGGCCATGCTCCACGGCCCCGCCCTTGGGGTCGTAGGCCCCGAAATAGACGCGCCGCAGCCGCGCGAAGCTGATCGCCGTGGCGCAGAGCGCGCAGGGCTCCAACGTGACGTAGAGGTCGCATCCGGGCAGGCGCGGTTCGCCGCGCGCCGCGCAGGCCTGGCGGATCGCCAGCACCTCCGCGTGGGCTGTGGGGTCGGCCAGCTCCTCCGTCCGGTTGCCGGCGCGGCCGAGGATGTCGCCCGTCGCGGGATCGACCAGCACGGCGCCCACCGGCACCTCGCCGCGCTTGGCCGCGGCCTCCGCCTCCTCGAAGGCGATTTCCATCGGTGAGGGTTTGGGGGGTGAGGGATTGCTGGATGAGAGCTTGCGCATGCGGGCAAACGTCGCGCGCCGTCCGGACAGCGTCAAGGTGCCAAACGCCGTCCTTTCCTGTTGAGCTTTCGTCACGGCCAACAGGAGCCCCTCATGAGCGACCATATCTACAAGAAGGTGGAGATCGTCGGTTCGTCGGAGACCACGGTGGACGACGCCATCAAGAACGGCATCGAGCGCGCCGCCAAGACCCTGCGCAATGTGGAATGGTTCGAGGTGGACGAGATCCGCGGCCATGTGCAGGGCGGCAAGGTCGCGCATTTCCAGGTCTGCATGAAGGTCGGCTTCCGGCTGGACGAATGAGCGCGGGCATCTGATCAGCGGGAAAGCAAGGCCATGGCTTGCGGGCGAGGCCCCCAGGCCCTATGGTCGCAGCCCATGGACACCCCCGATCTCGACCCCATCGAAACCCCTGCCGACGGCCCCGACGCCGAAGGCGGGGAGCGCATCGCCAAGCGGCTGGCGCGCGCGGGCCTCTGCTCGCGCCGCGACGCCGAACGCTGGATCACCGAAGGCCGCGTGGCCGTCAACGGCACGGCGCTCGCCAGCCCCGCCTTCGTGGTGCGGCCGGGCGACATCGTGCAGGTGGACGGCAAGCCCATTCCGGAACCCGAGCCGACCCGGCTGTGGCGCTACCACAAGCCGTCGGGCCTTGTGACCACGGCACGCGACGAGAAGGGCCGCGAGACGGTGTTCGACCGCATGCCGCCGAACATGCCGCGCGTCGTCTCCGTCGGGCGCCTCGACCTGACGACCGAGGGGCTGCTGCTGCTCACCAACGACGGCGAGCTGGCGCGCTTCCTGGAGATGCCGGCCACCGGCTGGACCCGGCGCTACCGCGTGCGCGTGTTCGGCGAGGTGGACGAAATCCAGCTGGCGGCCCTCGCCAAGGGCCCGACCATCGAGGGGGTGAAGTACGGCCCGGTGGAAGCGGTGCTCGACCGCGTCCAGGGCCGCAACGCCTGGCTGACCGTCAGCATCAAGGAAGGCAAGAACCGCGAGATCCGCAAGGTGATGGACTCGCTGGGCCTGACCGTGAACCGGCTGATCCGCGTCGCCTACGGCCCCTTCCAGCTCGGCAAGCTGCCGGAGGGCGAGGTGGAGGAGGTGCCCCGGCGCATCGTGAAGGAGCAGGTCGCCCGCTTCTTCAGCGGCGCCGAGGAGGCACCCGCGAAGCCGTCCAAGGGATTGGCCGGCGGCGACGCGGCCAAGAGCGCCCCGTCCCGCTCCGGCGTCGGCAAGGTGGCGCCCAAGCCCTTCGACGCCAAGGCGGGCTGGGCCAAGGCGGAGGCGAAGGCTCCGGCCCGGCAGCACGCCCCGGCCAGGTACCGCCCCGAACTCGACACGGGCGAGGAGAGCGCGGCCCCGAAGCCGTCCCGCGCCAAGGCCGGCTGGGCGCGTCCCAAGACCGGCAAGCCGGGCGGGGAACCTGACGCACGGCCCGATGGCGGACGTCCGGACAGCGCAAGGCAGGACGCAGCACCCGCCCGCGCCGCCGCCGGTGAGCGCGGCGAGGCGATGTCGTCCGCCAGACCCGCCGCCGCCGGCAAGCCGCCCGTCAAGGTGAGCAAGGCCGGTTGGGCCAAGGCCGCGCCGAAACCCGGCGGGACGAAGCGGGGCGGGGCCGGCAAGGGCCGCGCCGCGCACCAGGGCGACGACGTCGCCGGAGCAAGGCCGGCCACCGGCGCGAAGCCGGCCACCGGTGCCCAGTCGCGGGGCCGGGCGGCCAAGCCGGGTGCCGACAAGCCCCATTCCGACAAGCCTTATGCGGGCAAGCCCAACGCGGCGAAGCCCCATGCGGGCAAGCCTCAAGCTACGAAGCCGCAGGCGGCAAAACCCTCTGCGGGCAAACCGAAGCCGGGCGGGACGGACAAGCCGGCCGGCGGCGCGCGGGCCGAGCGCGGGCGCCCGGAAGGCGGCCGCCCCGAGCGCGGCCAGGCCGAACGCGGTCAGGCGGGTCCGGGCGAGCGCGGCCGGACGGAGCGGGGCCGTGCGGATCGTCGCCGGTAAGCACCGGGGGCGGCGGCTGGCCGCACCCGGCGGCATGGACACGCGGCCGACCACCGACCGCACGCGCGAATCCCTCTTCAGCATCCTGGCCTCGTCGGGCTGGGGGCCGGAGGAGGGCTCGCCCGTGGAGGACGCCGTCGTGGTGGACGCCTTCTGCGGCACCGGCGCCCTCGGGCTGGAGGCGCTGTCGCGCGGGGCCGCCCATTGCAGCTTTCTCGACATCGGGCGGGCGGCGCTGGACGCCGTCCGCGCCAACATCGCCGATCTGGGGGAGGGGGAGCGCGCTGCGGTGCTGCGCGCCGACGCCACCAAGCCGCCGCCGCCCCGCCAAGCCTGCACGCTGGCCTTCCTCGACCCGCCCTACGGCAGGGAGCTGGCGCCGAGGGCGCTGGCCGGGCTGGCCGGGGCCGGCTGGCTGGCGCCGGGTGCCGTGGCGGTGGTGGAGGTCGCCAAGGCCGATCCCCTGCCGCTGCCCGACGGCTTCACGGCGCTGGACGAGCGCCGCTACGGCGACACGCGCCTCCATTTCCTGCGCTACGGCGCCTGACCCGCAGGGCACCTCCGAGCCTCGCCGCTGTTGAAAGGCGGTCGCGGAAAGGGAGAGCCGGCGTGATCAACGACCTCTGGTACAAGAACGCGGTCATCTACAATCTGTCCCTGTCCACCTTCATGGATTCCGATGGCAACGGAATGGGGGACTTCCAGGGATTGTTGAACCAGCTCGACTATCTGCACGGGCTGGGGGTGACCACGATCTGGCTCGGCCCGTTCCAGCCCTCGCCCCTGCGCGACCACGGCTACGACATCACCGACTATTACAACGTCGATCCGCGCTACGGCACGCTCGGCGACTTCGTGGAGTTCAGCCATGGCTGCAAGCTGCGCGGCATCCGGCTGATCATGGACCTCGTCGCCAACCACACCTCCGACCAGCACCCCTGGTTCAAGGAGGCCTGCCGCAACCCCGACTCCAAGTACCGCAACTGGTATCTCTGGTCGGACAAGAAGCCGGCCAACGCCGACCAGGGCATGGTCTTCCCCGGCGTGCAGGAGACGACCTGGACCTACAGCAAGCAGGCCAAGGCCTACTATTTCCACCGTTTCTACGAGTTCCAGCCCGACCTCAACACCGGCAACCCGGAGGTCCAGGCGGAGCTGCTGAAGATCATCGGATTCTGGATCGAGCTGGGCGTCTCCGGCTTCCGCATGGACGCCGTGCCCTTCATCATCGCGACCGAAGGGGCGCAGGTGGTCCAGCAGGAGGAGCGGTTCGACCTGCTGCGGACCTTCCGCGAGTTCGTGCAGTGGCGCAAGGGCGACGCCCTGCTGCTGGCCGAGGCCAACATCGAGCCCAAGGGCAACATGGAGTATTTCGGCCAGCACGGCGAGCGCATGCACATGATGTTCAATTTCCACGTCAACCAGCGCCTGTTCCTGGCGCTGGCGACGGCCGACACCGGACCGCTGGCCCAGGCCCTGAAGGACACCCGCTCGCGCCCCGCTACCGCCCAATGGGGCATGTTCCTGCGCAACCACGACGAGCTGGACCTCGGCCGGCTGGAGGAGGAGGAGCGTCAGGCGGTCTTCGATGCCTTCGGGCCGGAGGAGAACATGCAGCTCTACGGCCGGGGCATCCGCCGCCGGCTCGCCCCGATGCTGAAGGATGACCGCCGCCGGCTGGAGCTGGCCTACAGCCTGCTCTTCACCCTGCCGGGCACGCCGGTCCTCAACTATGGCGACGAGATCGGCATGGGCGACGACCTCAGCCTGCCGGAACGCGAGTGCGCCCGCACGCCCATGCAATGGACCCCGGAGGAGCAGGGCGGCTTCACCAAGGCCAAGAAGCCCGTCCGCCCGGTGATCGCCGACGGCCCCTACGGCTACAAGCGCGTCAACGTCGCCGAACAGCGCCGCGACCCGCAATCCCTGCTGAACTGGATGGAGCGCATCATCCGCATGCGCAAGGAATGCCCGGAGATCGGCTGGGGCGACTTCGACATCGTGGAGACCGGCATCCCCGCCATCCTCGCCCTGCGCTATTCCTGGCGGAACAACGCCCTGCTGACACTCCACAATTTCGATGACCGCCCGCACGAGGTCCGCCTCGACCCCGACGACAAGGGCACGAGCTGCCGCCTCATCAACCTGCTGTCCGAGGATCACAGCGAACCCTGCGAGGACGGCCGCCACCACCTCGTGCTGGAACCCTACGGCTACCGCTGGTTCCGCATCGGCGGGCTGGACTACATCCAGCGCCGGACGGAGCAGTAGGGGCAATAAGCAATCTACCTCCTGTGACGTTATGTGCAAAGCTGCATGAGAGTTAGACAATAGCTTTTCTATGCAACTTCCTGGTCAATGCAATTAGCTATCAAATTCGAAGCCTTGCTTTCCTTCTGGTGCTTTTCCGATAAAGTAAGGAACTCCCTCGTATTCATATACCGCATCTCCGTTATCAGTGACTAATATTTTATTTATTAAGCGTCCTGAGCGGTAAACGCGATGAAGTGAGTCAATAATTTTCTGTAATCGTTCAGCTTTTTCAGCATCGATTAGCTTTTCCGGAGAAACTACGAATTGCACGTTTCGGCCTTTTTTCAATGCGACCAAACGTGGGTCACGTTGTAGAACAGAAAACTTGCACGACTTTTCAAGAGAGAATGGGTAGACATCACCTTCCTTCAGCGGCCCGGTCGAGTAAGATGCTGCCTTCTCTGGTGAGGTATTGAACATTTCGGTAGGGGCAATGCCGAGCCATAGTAACTTATGTCCTTCCTTGTTTCCTCCGTTTATACGTATGATGTATTTGCGGGTTGGCGTTACTGCGAACCGACCACCGCCGTGCATCCACTGAGCCAAAATAGCCTTCAGTTCTGCCGTAGGCCGAAGAGACTTTCCTTCTTCATCAATGATGTTACCTTGGCTGTCACGGCTAAAAATTCTTCCCTCAAACACCCCTGGGTAAGGTCCGCCGGCTTCTAATTCGTTGGGCGTGATGTCGCCGTCATGGCGCCGCGGTCGGCGTGGAGGCTCGCCCACAGCCTGTGGGGGCTCTTTGATATCCGCCCATTTATAGTATTCATTTCTTCCTTTTCCAACAAACTCCTCCCAATCTGCTTTTTCATAAATAAATTCATCAACCGTTTTATGAGCATAGAAAATTATAAGCCGAGCCTGCTTTACCTTATCCTGCCCTTTACGCAACAGGCGTCCTAATGTCTGTATCCTCTGTCGAACGGATGAGGAGGCGGCAACGATTATCCCGATATCAGCAGATGGTGCATCGAACCCCTCAATCAGTGACTTAGCTGACACAATTATCTGAGCGCTTCCAGAGCGAAAATCTTGAATAGCCTTCTCTCGCTCTGTTCCGGTCAGCTTGCTATGCTCAACCCTAACTGGATATCCATGGTCCACAAGAATTTTATAAATCCTGTTTACCTCTTCAATGCTTTCATGAAAAATAATAACCTTTGATTTTATGTCATACGAAAGAGCCTGCTCGATGATCAATTTGACGGCATCGACACGTGACGTCATTTTGTAGAGTAAAATTTTTCGTTCAGTTGTTAATTGAATAAATTGGTGAGCCCGAGGGTCGTTCCTTCCCGCTGCAGAGCGGCACCATCTAAGAAGGGCTTCGCCTCTTTTGTTACGCCCTTCTAGTTCACGCCGAAGGTCAGAAATACTTTGAGAAATTTGGTCGTACTTGTTTCTTTCATCGGTAGTGAGTGCTAGGCCATAATGTTCAATTTTAAAATCGGCGAGTGTTCCTGTCTTAATTGCTTCGGCATAGTTCAGTTGATAGACGACTTCGCCAAGCTCGGCTGCCAAGACAGCATCCCCTGACGGCATTTGGTAAGCTTCATCGTTATTAGCGCTATCGTCAAATTCGTCGCCACGTTCTGGAGTTGCTGAAAGTCCTAAAGAGAAGCGCCTTTGTGTTTCAAAAATTTTACGGCGTTCAGATGCTCCCGCTCGGTGACACTCATCCACAATTAGCAATAAACGATCGCCGACCTTTGCAGATCGAACGATTTCAGGCAATTTCTGAGCAGCTGAGTTAAGAACTGCTATAAGTATGCGGACCTCTGAAGTGAACTGGTCGGAATGCCCGCCACCTAGCATTCCAATTGCTTCAGTTCCTAAGCTTCCATGCTGCAGGAGGACGCTTCTCCACTGGTTTGCTAAAACAACAGATGGGACTATAATTGCAACATGTAGATCATTTTCTAGATTATTCTGTACATGCTCAGCGACTGCTAATGACAGAATTGTTTTTCCAGCTCCGGTTACCACCTTCATTATGCCTCGCCCATTATGGGAAAGCCAAGAATCAACCGCAGATCTTTGCCAAGTGCGCAATGATAACCCATTCAGCAGGCTCCACTTGACCCGCTTTTTCGAGATTATGGATTTATCGACGCTGTAGTCCGCCAGGAATTGCCCTTTGCCTGTATTGTTGGCGGCGTCGTTGTAGAAATTATCTTCTGCAGATTTGTTGAGTGCGTCACCTTCACTTTGGCTTTTATTGGCGGGTGAGGTGACATGGGTATGCTTATTATCATTCATATTCGCACTCTTTCTTCTAAATGTAGCCATAGGGCTTTTCATTCGTTTGCATGTATCTGTCGGATGACGAAAACAAAGAATCGCATTGCCACCATACTACCTTATGGGGTACCTTAATCAAGGTAGTAATGCGTATCGGTGGAAAGCGATGCTCCGTTCGCATGCATAGTTGTGTATTTGTGCAGGCTTACTCAAAGGGACATATAATGGCAGATTACGTTGGCACCCCCTATATCCCTCGTGGCGAAAAAGCCTCCTGGGGTGTTCCTTGCAACCAATCTTCTGACGGACAACTCTGGACGGGCAGAGGGTATGCGGTCACCTTCGCTAGCCAGTTTGGCGTCCCCGCAGCCACCGATGTTAATCGCGCTCTCCAGAATGTACGAGGAAATAGATGCGGACGATTTTGGGTGAATGTCAGTGCACGCACGGTCGTGATGGCTGTTGGCGCGCCAGAAGCTAACGAGTATGAGGAGGCGAACTACTAAAGGGTGGAATTGTGAATTGGGCAGTATTCTGTGGTAAAAAGTATACTGCCCAGTAAAATTCTGAAAAGCGATGAAGTCTGCCTCCTGTAATTACTCATGAGAAAAGTCATCAAACGCATCTCCATGATGTATGCTTTCTGATCCTACTTCTGACCGGTCCAAATTTTAGTATTAGGTGAGCCTTTTCATAAAGGTTTATTAAAGCCTTTCTCTCACCGCCGCCCGAACAGCCGCTCGATGTCCGAGAGCTTCAGCTCCACGTAGGTCGGGCGGCCGTGGTTGCATTGGCCGCTGTGGGGGGTGGCTTCCATCTGGCGCAGCAGGGCGTTCATCTCCTCGATGTTGAGGCTGCGGCCGGAGCGCACCGAGCCGTGGCAGGCCATGGTGGCGCAGACGGATTCCAGCCGCTCCTTCAGGGACAGGGCGTCGCCCAGTTCGGCCAGCTCCTCGGCGAGGTCCTGGACCAGCGGCTTCACATCGGCCTGGCCGAGCAGCGCCGGCACCTCGCGGACCATGACGCAGCCGGCGCCGAACCCCTCCAGCACGAGCCCCAGCTCGGCCAGTTCGGGGGCGCGGGCGAGCAGGCGGTCGGCGGAGGATTCGTCCATTTCCACCAGCTCGGGGATCAGCAGGGCCTGGCGCTTGACGCCGCCCTCCAGCAGGGCAGTCTTCATCCGCTCATAGACCAGCCGCTCGTGGGCGGCGTGCTGGTCCACGATGACGATGCCCTCCGAGGTCTGGGCGACGATGTAGTTGTTGTGGACCTGCGCCCGCGCGGCACCCAGGGGGTGGGATTCGCGCGGGCGGCCCAAGGGTTCCGGCGCGTATTCCGGCGGGCGGGCCGACGGGGCCACGTCGAGGCCCGACAGCGGGACCTGCCCCATGGGCTTCGGCGCGAAGGGCGATTGGAACGCCACCGCTTGCTCGGCGAGGCCGCGCGGCGGGTAGGAGGAGGGCTGCCGGTACTCGCCGAAGCCAGCCGCCGGCCCCTGTCCCAAACCGCCACCGAAGCCGCCTCCGAAGCCGCCGCCCTCCCAGGGCGAGGGCCGTCCGGCGGGGGTGCCGCCGGGCAGGGGGTAGGCTCCCGCCGGCGGGGTGGCCAGCGTTTCCGGCCGGAAGGCGTCGAGCGTCGCGGCACCCACGGTGGAGGAGGCGCGGTGGCCGGCCTCGGCCAGCGCGTGCTTCAGGGAGCCGACGATCAGCCCGCGCACCAGCGCCTGGTCGCGGAAGCGCACCTCCGCCTTGGCCGGGTGGACGTTCACGTCCACCTCCTGCGGGTCCAGCTCCAGGAACAGGGCGAGCAGCGGGTGGCGGTCGCGCGGCAGGAAATCCATGTAGGCGCCGCGCACGGCACCCACCATCAGCTTGTCGCGCACCGGGCGGCCGTTGACGAACAGGTGCTGGTGGCGGGCGGTCGGGCGGTGCAGGGTCGGCAGCCCGATCCAGCCGCTGAGCCGCACGCCCTCGCGCAGGGCGTCCACGGGAATGGCGTTGTCCTGGAAGTCGCGCCCCATCAGCGCGCCGAGCCGCGCCAGCCGCGCCTCCGCCGGCTCGCCGCCGCACGCACCCAGCCGCAGGCCCGAACGTCCCTCGTCGGCGAGCGTGAAGGCGACGCCGGGATGGGCCATCGCCAGCCGTTCGATGCAGTCGGAGATGTGGTCGTATTCGGTGCGCGCGGCCTTCAGGAACTTCAGCCGCGCCGGCACGGCGGCGAAGAGGTCGCGCACCTCCACCCGCGTGCCCTGGGCGAGCGCCGCCGGCTGGGGCGCGCCCTTGGCGCCGGCGTCCACCAGGATCGCCCAGGCGCTGTCGGCCCCGCGCGGCCGGCTGGTGATGGTCAGACGGCTGACGGCGCCGATGGAGGGCAGGGCCTCGCCGCGGAATCCCAGCGAGCGGATGTCGAGAAGGTCGTCCGACGGCAGCTTGGAGGTGGCGTGCCGCTCCACCGCGAGCGTCAGCTCCTCGGGCGTCATGCCGCAGCCGTCGTCGGTGATGGTGATGAGCGATTTGCCCCCGTCGCGCACCACCACCTCGATGCGGGTGGCGCCGGCATCGATGGCGTTCTCCACCAGTTCCTTGACGGCGGCGGCGGGGCGCTCGACGACCTCGCCGGCGGCGATGCGGTTGACGAGCGTGTCGGGGAGCATACGGATCGGCATAGGCCGAATATAGGGGGCCGGACGGGCCGGTGAAACAGCGCGGAACGGGTGGAACGGGGTTACCGGACCGTTTCTCCCATATTTCCGCCTCACCTGTTTCTGCTTCACCGGCCCAGCCGGTCCGGCGGCCCGAGGAAAAGGGCCGCCGTCACGCACCAGATGGGCGTGTCAATTCGGCGCGTCAGGTCGGGTCGGTGACGCCCATGGCGATCATGCGCAGCGCGGTCATCGACGGCACGAAGAAATAGTCGCCGCCGCGCGTGCGGACGAACTGCTTCAGCCGGGCCGCGATGAAGGGCGGCTTGCCGGTCTTCGGGTCGGCGGCGATGACGAACTTGGCGTCCTCGCCGTGGTTGCCGATGATCGGGCAGGTGTCGTTGCCCGCGTTGAAGTCCAGCCCGTAGTTGATCCACTGCTGCTGGACGAACTCGAACTGGCGCTGCAGGCTGGCGCAGACGGCCAGCATGACGATGCCCTTCTCGCCCGGCGTGCCGTTGTTCCCGCCGAAGGGCAGGCCGCGCCGCAGGATGCGCCGGCGGTTGTTCAGGGCCGAGCCCATGCGGGACTTCGGGTCCTTGTTGGCGGCCTCCGGATCCAGCATGTCGCGCGTGTTGGCGCGCCGGATGTGGGCCGTCACCGGGCAGCGGCTGCCCGTCTCGTCGCCCTGGTAGAGGAAATCGACCAGCCGGCGGCCGCGTTCGGCCAGGACGGCCGGGTCCTTGCTGTCGGCCGGGAACTCCTGGTTGAAGGAAAGCCAGCTGCGGTAGTCGGGCGCCACCGCCAGCGGCACGCCGTCGGTCCAGCGTCCCGCCATCTTGGCGAGCAGCGTTTCCTTGGCCTCCTCATGGCTGGACAGATCCCACAGAACCTTCAGCTTGGCCGCGGCGTCCTCGACCCAGGCGTTGAAGGCCCCGACGTCCTGGGCGATCTTGCGGTAGGCGATGAAGGTGCCGTTGCGGCTGAAGTCCAGCGGCATGGCCGCGCCGGGGATCTCCTGCGCCTCGTCCGGCCAGCCGAGCAGGAACTCGCCGGTCGCCAGCGGCCGCCAGTTGCCCTGGCCGTCGGTGGCGCCGCCGCCGACCGCGACCGACTTGGCGTAGCCGTCGGGGTACTGCCCGTCGAAGACCGGGTCGCTGATGCCGTCGGTGTAGCCGAAATGCTCCTTGGCGCAGGGGATGCCGTCCTGCGTCAGGGCCGACAGGTCCTGGTACTCGGCGTCGGGGCCGCCATGGCCCTTCAGGATGCGGACGGCGCCACCGGACCGCGCGCAGAGGTCCTGGATCCAGCTCGTCATCACGTCCAGCTCCGGCACGGGCAGGCCCGTGCCGTCCTCGCGCATCCGCGCGTTCAGCGTGACGAGCATGTGGACGGTGCCTTCGGCCCGCTCGGGATTCCAGACCGGATCCCACTCCTCGACCGGATTTTCGGGCGTGTCGTCGCCGAGGATCGTGCGGCGGGCGCGCATGCCCTCGATGAAGTCGTCGGGCATGCCGCGCAGGGTGCGGATCGAGACGCCGAGCGCGAGAAGCCCGTCGAAGGTGAAGGCGACGTTGAGCGCCACCATCGGCCGCTCCGCCACCACCGCACCGGTCGGGATGTCCTTCGAGCTGGGCCAGCGCAGGGCCGTCGTGATCTTCGGGCGCAGCGCGTTCACGAACTCACGCGCCTGCGGCGCCTTCTTCTTGTCGAAGCTCAGCACCAGGTAGCGGGCCTTGGGGAAACCCAGGCGGCCATAGGCCGTCAGGATGTTGCCCTGGATGTCGGCGAGTTCGAGTTCGACCTCTTTGGCCGCGGGTTTCGTCGTCGTCAGCGTGATCATGACCGGAACACTCCCGGAGCCTGCGTCGGGCCGTTGATGTCGGAGGGCTTGAGTTCGGCGAGGAAGCGGCCGAACTCCTTGTGCAGGGACGCCGCGTCGACACCCTGGTTGTCGATCGCGAAGCGGGTGAAGTTCTGCTGGAGGTGCAGGCTCTTCAGCACCGACCGCAGGTCGGAGTTGGGGGCCGTGCCGAAGGGGGCCGAGCCGAGCTTGTTGATGGTGTGCGCACCCGCGGCCAGCGCCGCGGCGATGCCGAGCAGCCCGACGGGGGCGATCCAGCCGATGCCGGCCCAGCCGGCGGTCTGCGGCAGGCTCGCCAGCACGGCCCAGACGGCGTATTCGAGGCCGCCGACCAGCGCCGCCACCCCGCCGAGGACGCGCAGCGCCTGGGCGAGGCTGATGGTGCCGCAGGCCGCCTTGCGCCGGGCCGCGGCCACGCCCGCCGCCACGGCGACGAGACCGCCGAGCAGCGCCGCCGGGAAGCCGGTGAGGCTCAGCCCCCAGCCCAGAATGCCGACCAAGGCGAAGGCGCCGAGCGCCCGCGCGGCCAGGGCCGGCATGGACATGGAGGGAAGCGGGGGCGGGTCGATCCAGTAGTCGTTGAACGACATGGTCGTCTCGAGCTGCCCCTTGCGGAGGTAGGCCGCGAAGCCGGCCGCGTCCTGGACCTTGTCGAAGCCGACGCAGTTCCGGAAGACCGCGCGGAGCTCGGGCTCCATCTCCGTCCAGATCTCCCTGGCCCAGGCGTCGAGCGCCCCGTCGGCGCCCTCCGGCGCGTCGAAGTCGGCGGCGAGCATCAGCCAGGGGCGGGACAGATGGTCCTGCGGCTGGGCCGCCAGCAGATCGACGCCCGTGGCGCCCTGGACGATGGCGTCGCCGGGGTCACGGCCGTTGTAGGCGGGGTCGTCGATCACGACCATGCGGGCCAGATGGGTGCGCTTGTTGCGCGCGAAGGGGCTGCGCCGGTCGTAGCCCGGCTTGCCGCGGGGCACCTGGACGGTGTTGGGCAGGGTGGCGAGCGCGTTGCGCAGCCGGGAGCTGGGCGACGTCACGACGCCCTGTGAGTCCTTGCACGGTTCCAGATCGACCGGGAAGAACGCGGTCAGGAAATAATGGCCGCCGTCGTAGTTGGGCATCAGTGGACCTCCTCGGCCTGCGGTGCGGGCGCCGTCGCCGGCTCGCCTTTCGCCTCGGGCTTCTTCCAGACCTCATCGATGAAGCGCTGGCGGTTGATTTCGGCGTTCATGGTGTCGTTGGAAGCGACGGGCGCCCAGCCGTTGGAGCCCAGGTCGTTCTGGACCGCCACCAGCGCGTCCCGGTAGGACTTGGCGAATTCCGCCGGCGTCTGGGTGGCGTGCTTCTCGGCCAGGTCCAGCAGCGCCCGGCGCACGCGCAGCGCCGCCTTGATGTCGCGCTGTGCGGCACCCGGCGTGGCGTTGTAGTAGTAGTCGGTGTCGATCTGGTTGGCGCGGATGTAGTTCTTGAACGGCGTGATGGGGATCGAGTGCGGGTATTTCGTGCTCGAATACCAGAACAGATCCAGTCCGTTGGGCAGGCCGTCGGAGAAGGCGTCGATGTACTGGTCCCAGGTGCCGTTGAAGTTCGAGCAGAACAGCATGTAGTCGTTGATCAGCTGCTCTTTCGGCTGGCCGAAATCCGGCCACTTGTCGCGGGGGATGATGACCCAGCGGGCGAAATGGATGATCGACAGGCCGAGCAGGCCCGACAGCGTCGCGGGCACCGCGCGCGCGAACATGAAGATCAACCGGTTGACCCAGGTCAGGCAAGGCCTCATAGGCGTGATGACGTTCATCGCATAGGCCTTGCCGGCAACATTCGACATTTCTAGCTCCCTTGGCGTACCTCTTTCGACTATGCGGAGGCAATTGAAGGGGCGTCAAGTGACACAATTCCGCGTACAGGCGGACTGCGGGCAAGGAGCTGTGACAAGTGGCTCTTAACGGATCTTCATTCTTTTTCTCGGCAGCCACCGGTATGGCCTTGAGCATCCATATGTATTCTTCGACTTCGGCTGTATTCGCCCCTGATACCGGGTTCGGAAATTCCGACCTCCGAACCCGGTTTAGGGCCGCGCCTGCGGCCCCGCGCCCCGCCCCCGCGCCCCATGGCGCGGAAGTCCTGACCACAGGTCAGGACTTCATGAAAATCGTATGAGTGGTTGACCGAGCGGGCGGCCGGGCGCTTGCGACGCGCAGCCGGCGGGACAAGGAGGGCGGGACCAAAGAAAAAGCCCGCCGAAGCGAATCGGCGGGCTTTGAGAGCCTGTTTGACTGAAACCTGCTTCTGCCTGTTGGTGACGGCAGGAGGAGTGGACGATGTGGACAGACGCGCAGCGGGAAAAGTACAAAGATGACGACCGTCGTTACCCGAGCGACCTGACGGACACG
>NZ_JAFIQV010000019.1 GCF_017356015.1 Azospirillum sp. SYSU D00513 | reverse complement strand
ACGCCCGCCATTGCCCAGCAGGTCGCGGCCAACGGCCGCCGCTGGTGGCGCAACAGCGGGATGCTCCTCAACGCCGTCCTCACGATCAAGTGGGCCGACCAACTCGGGCTGCCCAGACTCGCATGACCTCAATCCTTCGAACCGCCCGGTGCGGACCCGCATGCCGGGTGGTGTGGGAGGGGTGCGATCCACTAGGATCGCCCCCTATCCCGATTTCCGCAGCTTGCCTCTCTCCGGCTGGCACCGCCCGCGTGGCCGACCGGAGCCGGACCACGTCAGGTCGAAAGGTTCAGAGAGGATGGTTCAGGCCAGATAGTTCAGAAGGGACAGCTTCTGGGTCCGGCCGGCGACCGTGTAGGCGGCCTCGAGCGCGTTCATGGAGTTGCTGAGCCGGGTCGCGACCTCCGTCTGGTCGATGCCCTCGACGCCGGCGATGCGTTCGGTCACCGTCGCCATGGAGTCCTTGTGAAAGGTCTTCTTCTGCTCCAGCGTTGCGGCGTCCGACGACAGCTTCGCATGGACGGAGCGAAGCTGGTCCTTGGCCTGGGACATCAGTTCGCGCGACTGGGAGACGTATTCCTCGTACTTGCCGGGATTGGAGGCCGCCGCGCGCGCCGCGCGGAACGCGTTGATCAGGGTCTGGAAGGCCGGATCGGTGCTGACGACCCCGTAGGTCACCGAAAAGCCGTCGTCGACCGTCGCCTTGGCCTTTTCCCAGGCCTTCGGATCCTGGCGCTTGGTCAGGTACTCCGTGTCGTAGAAGGGAAGGTCCGGCGGCGAGGCCTTGGGGATGTCCTTGATCATCACCGCCTCCGGCGGCAGGGTCGCCACGGTCACCGTGTTGTCCAGCGATCCGTTGGTCATCTTGACCGAGGTCGAGAACAGCTTGCCCAGGTTCGCGTGTTCCGTCGGCAGGACGCCATCGCTGGTCAGTGTGATGCCGGCACCGCTTCCGGCGGGGTTGATGGTCACCGGCGGCTTCGGGCTCAGATTGTCGAAGACCCCGCGCAGCTTGTCCGCCACATGGTCCACGGTCGTCACGGCGCCGCTCTGGTAATCGTCGGGCGTCACCGTGTAGCTGACCTTGAACTCCTGGAAGGTGGGCAGGTCGTGCGGGGCGTCCGGGTTCTCGTTGTAGTATTTCTGATTGTTGACGTCATCCGGATCGCCGATGGTGACCGTGAATTCGAAGGTATCGCCGATGTCGACGCCCCCGCCATTGACCGTGAAGCTGTCCGTCTGCGAACCACCCGCCACCGCACCGGTCGAGGTGACCGGATCGAAGGAATTCTCGATCGTAGCGCTGTTCTGCACACGGGCCGACACATTGAAGCTGTCGCCGGGGTTGTTGCCGACCAGCGTGATGATGCCGTTCGCGGCGCTGGCGATCAGGGGAAGGGCGGGGTCCGCCTTCTGCATCTGATCCTTCAGCGCGTTGGCCACATCGGTCAGGCTGTCGCTGTTGATCCACTGGATATCGCCAGGTTCGACGTCAGGTCTGCTCGGATCGATGTTCGGCGGCGTGACCAAGGGGAGGACGCCGTCCGTGAGCCCCACCATGAACCGGCGGTCCCCGACCGTCACCTCGAAGACGTCATGAACTTGGCCCCCGGAACCGTTGAAGGTCACCTTGGAGGTCTGCCGGTTCGCCAGCAGGTCGCCGACCGGCTCGGTGGCGTAACGTGATCCGCCGAACAGATAGCGGTCGCCGAACCGTTCGTTCAGCATCTGCTGGATGTCGCGCAGGGCGCCCTCGGCGCGCTCGCGCGTCTCGTTGGCCTGCGGCCATGTGATCTCGAACGAACTGCTCGCGGCGGCCTGGAGATTCTCGAAATCCAGGTTCACCACGGCACCGTCGCCGATCCCGCCGGAAATCTCGAAGTTGTAGCCGCCGCCGTCGCTTGGAGGAACGGTGGCGAGATTGATGGAGCGCATGGTGCGCCCGCCCAGCCCGTCCGTCAGGGTGATGTCGTAGGTGCCGTTGGGGCCGGTGTCCGAGGGCACCGCGCTGACGGTGTATTTGGCGTTGTGGGTGAAGCTGGACAGCTCCGTGTTGACCTTGACCTTCATCCCTTCCGGATTGGAGTTGATGAGGGTGTTCACGGTCGGCGGGCCCGGCTGGAAGGGCATGAGGTTGTTGCTCTGCCAGTCGGAGGCGAGCTTTTCCAAATGCTCGAGCACGACGTCCGTCGCCTTCACGCGGGGTGCCGCCGTGTCGATGGTCTGGACGTAGCTCGTGCGCTGGACCATCTCCGCGCGCAGCTCCAGCAGCTTCTGAGTCTCGGCGCCATAGCCGTTGAGATCGACCGACTTCACGCCCGTCGTCAGCTGCTGGGAAAGCTGGTCGACCTTCTGCTGCCCGTTGGACAGGTTGCGGACAAGGCTCAGATAGCTGGCGTAGCTGCCGACCTGCGTGATCGAACTCATCCGACGATCCTTTCCAGCGCATCAAACATCGTGTTGGTCACTTGCATGACCCGTGCCGACGCGGCGTAGGCGGTCTGGAGCTGCTGCAACATCGCGATCTCCTCGTCGATGTTGACGCCGGTGGTGCTGTGGTAGCGCTCCTCCAGAAGCTGCTTGGACTCGGTGTTCAGGTCGGCCTTGTTCTTGGCGTTGCTGGCGGCGTTCATCCAGGTGCCGGTGATCGCGCTGACCATGCCGCCGTAGGTCTTGTCCTCCAGCTTCAGGCCATCCGCCGCGAGGCTGCGGCCAGGGCTGTTCATGGCGACGACCACGTCCTTGATGGCCGAAGCCTTGATCTTCACCTCGTTGTTCAGGAGCTTCTGGTTCACGGCGAGGGTGAACCGGTCGCTCCCGACGAAGAAGCCGCTGGCCTGCTCGCCCGCGGCGACCGGCTCGGCGTTGTCGTAGGCGTCCCGGAAGCTGGTCGGCTGGCCTTCCTTGGTGCCGCTGGTGAAGGCCTCGGCCAGACCGTCCAGCTGCGAGCGCAGCTTGCGGATCACCTCCGACATAGGATCGGCGCTCGGCGCCGTCGGCGGGTCGGACTTGGAGCCGTCGGCGCGCATGCGCAGCAGGGCGCCGATCTTGCCCTCCTGGAAATGCTGGTTGACGGGGGTGCTCTGGTTGCCGACCACCAGGTTGATATTGCCGCCGTCGAAGGTAAGTTTTGCCGGGTCCGCGTCGGCCAGCGCCAAGCCCGACGGCGTGAAGACGGCGACGCGCCCGTCCGGCCGCGTCACGGTGCGGATGTCGATGTAGGCGCTGAGTTCGCGGATCAGCCCGTCCCGCTTGTCGGCCACCTCGTTCGGAGCCGCCCCTTGCCCCTGGAGCGACGCCATGCCGTCGTTGATCTGGTCGATGTCGCGCAGCAGGCTGTTGACCTTGTCCAGCGAGGTGCCGAGGTCGTCGCGCATCTCCCGCTCCAGATCCTCGGTGCCCTCGGAGACGCGGTTGATCTCGCGGGAGAAGTTGTTGGCGGCCTCCACGAGCTGGTAGGCGGCGACCTCGTTTTCCGGCGTGGCTTCCAGTGTCTTCCAGGCCGCGGCGAATTCCTCGGCATAGCTGTTCAGCAGCGGCTTGCCGTTGGTCGTGCGCATCAGGTCGCCGAGCTTCTGCATGTACTCGGACTGGGTCTGCGCCGTTCCGGCGCGTGCGCTCAGCTCCTGCACCTGGGCGAGCAGGGCGCTGTCCACCTCGCGGCGGTACTCCGTGGTCCGGACGAAGCCGCTGCCGTCCACCATCTGGGACAGCGTGTGCCGCGTCCGGTTCGGGTCGTCCGCCCGCGCGACGTTGTCCGAGACCACCTTGACGTTGGCCTGGATGGTGCGCAACGCCGCGGTCGCGCTTCCGAGAGCACCGAAGAGAGACATGGAGGACCTTTCGCCACCGGAACGGGGCTCCGGCGCCTTGGCCGGAAGTGGAATGGAAGGCCGGGAGAGGCGAGGAGAGGCGGCGCCTGGCCGCCTCTCCGGTCAGCGCGTCAGCGTTTCAGGCCGAGAACTTCCTGAAGCATTTCGTCGGAGGTCGTCACGATCTTCGTGTTGGCGGAGTAGGTGCGCTGCGTGACGATCAGCTTCGTGAACTCGTCGGCGATGTCGACGTTCGATCCCTCGATGCTGCTCGCGATCACGGCGCCGGCACCGTTCGTCTCCGGATCGTTGAAGTTCGGCTTGCCGGCATCCTCCGTTTCCAGGAACACGCCGCCCGCCGCCCTTGCCAAGGCATTGGGGTTGTTGAAGGTGACAATCGGAACGCGGGCAACCAGCTTGCTGCGGCCGTTGTCGTAATTGACCAGAACGGCGCCGTTGTCGCCGAACACGACGTCCTTGAACTGCCCGCGCGGGGAACCATCCTGGACAAGCTGGGTGATGTTGATCTCTTCGCCGGCGAACTGCGTCAGCCCTCCCGGTTGCTGGAACTTGCCGAGGTTGAGCGTGACCTGCTGCGGGCCGAAGCCGTAATCGACGGTGAAGGTCACCGTCGCGTCCCGGCCGGCGCTCTGCGAGGCGCCGCTGACGCCCGTGCCGGTGCCGACCAGGGCCGTGGAGATCGATGTCAGCGTGCCGACGGTTTCGGGCGTCCTGCCGAAGGTCAGGCCGATGTGGGCCGGCGTCTGGCCGGCGACGGCCAGCTGCTCCAGCGTGAACTGCTGGATGGGCGCGTCCGACACCGTTGCGGTCGCGGCAGCGTCACCGGTATTCAGCGTGTTTCCGGCGACCGACGCGCCGGGTCCGATCGCGGCGGCGAAGTAGTTCAACACCTTCGCGGGCGTGTCGTAGAGGGCAGCGTTGGCCGCCGTGATCTGCAGCTCATAGGGGGTGCCGTTCGCCGTCACCGTGTAGGTGTCCCCGACGTCCACCGTCGAGCCGTCGAAGGTGAATTCGCCCGGGACGGCGGTGGGCGTCATCGTGTTCGGGTAGGACGGCGAGGCCGCCGTCTTTGAAATGATGGTGATGACGCCGCCCTGTGCGGTCGCGGTCACCGGCAGCGAGGTGTTCGAATTGATCCGGTTCGCCAGCGCCGCCGAAATGTCCTCCATCGTCATTTCGTCGCCGGTGGTGGTGTAGGTCACCGCCGTGCCGTTGATGCTGAGCGAGTACAGCGTGCCGATGTCGCCGGGCGTTCCCGTCAACGTAACGGTGCGCTGCTGGCGGACGCCCGCGACGTTGGCGACCGAGAAGGAGCCGGTCATCGCGTTCGCCGCCGGCGAGGAGTTGTCGACGTCGTGGGAAACCAGGGTGAACCCGCTGCCCGCCGTGTTGTCCTGGATCGACAGGACGTTGTTGGTCACCGAAGCCGTGACGCCGAGGCCGGCCGCGTTGATGCGGTTCGCCAGCTCCTGGACGACGCCCGTGGTGTTGCCGTAGGTCGCGTAGGTCTGGGCGCGGATGGTCACGGCGATGTCCGTGGGCGTGCCGTTGTCGATGCGGACCCGGAACACGTCGCCGATGTCGATCTGCGGCTGCGGGAAGGTGATCTTGGTGATCGCACCCGCCGTGGAGCTGGCCGGGGTGGTCACCGCGGGGGTCACGGTGTTGTTCGTCGGGGTGACGGACTGGACGCTCTGGCTCACCCTGAAAGGCGTGCCGGCGTTGCGCGCCACCAGCCGGATGGTGTCGCCGGCCACGGTCGCCATGACGGGGGCCGCGGGCGACGCCGAGTTGATCTGGTTCGCCAGCGCGCCGGCCAAGCCTGAGAAGGTGTTGATGGACGCGATGTTTTCGTTCGTAAGCTTCAGGCTGTAGACCGTGCCGTCGACATTGACGCTGTAGGTCTCGCCGACGCGCAGGTTGTCCTGACCGCTGGTGTTCTGGCCCGAGATGCGCACGGTATTGACCTGGGCGACGGCCGTCACGCCGGGGATGTTCTGGCCGAAGGCGATCGTGGCGGGATAACCCTGGAAGGTCCCGTCGACCGGCTTGGCGCTCGAACCCGGCGTGTCGATCGCCAGACGCCAGTCGCTGGCACCCTGCTGGCGCCAGTTGAAGTTGATGGTCCGCGGGTTGCCCTGCGTGTCGAAGATCTGGATGCTGGAGGTCGGGATCTTCACGCCCGGCGCCGGGTTCGCCGGCAGGTTGGCCGACAGGTCGATCTGGTTCGTCGCGACCGGCTTGTCGATCAGCGTGTTCACCTGGATCGGCGCGACCTGGTCCCGGCGCAGTTCGTTGGTGAGCGGATCGACCACCCAGCCGTTCAGCGCGTAACCGGCGCTGTTCACCAGGTACCGGCTCTTGTCCAACTCGAAATCGCCCGCGCGGGTGTAGAAGGTCGCCGAGGCGTCCACCGTGCCGGTCTGGGTCTGCACCGTGCCCGAGGTGTTGCCCTGGGTCGCAAGCTTGGTGACGCTGAAGAAGCCCTGCCCCTGGATGGCGATGTTGGTCGGGCTCTGCACCTGCGTCAGGCTGCCCTGGATGTTGTTCATGAAGACCGGCTGCGCGACCACGCCGCCGGGCGCGTGCAGACGTTGGCTGGACTGCAGCACGAGCGTTTCGAAGGCCGTGTTGACCCGCTTGTAGCCGGTGGTCGAGGCGTTGGCGATGTTGTCCGAGATGTGGCCAAGCGCTTTCGACTGGGCGTTCAGGCCGAGAACGGCGGTTGTCATCGAACCGAAGATGCTCATGGCCGGGGGTCTCCACGGGAAGGGCAAAAGAACGTTGCGCCCCTACAAGCAAGCCGGATGCCAACCGAGAGACATTTCGCAAGATGTTGGAATCTCTTGTTTTTATCCGCTCAATCCGTGTTGGCCTTCCGGAATTTGCCGACCACCGGGAAAGTTTGGCCTAGCGCGGGAGAGGCGGGACGGAAGAAAGCTCCTCCGGCGGCAAGGCAGCCGTCCTTGCGCGCCCCTTGCCGGCTGCGACGCCACGCAGGACCGCGGCGACGGTCGCCAGCGCCGTGTCCCAGTCGCCCGGGCGTGGCTGACGGAACAGCCGCAGGCTCGGGTACCAGGGACTGTCCGGCCGGTCGAGCAGCCAGCGCCAGTCGGGCGCGTAGGGAAGAAGAAGCCAGGCCGGCACGCCCAACGCTCCGGCGAGATGCACGACGGCCGTGTCCACGGCGATGACGAGGTCGAGATGCGCGAGGATTCCGGCCGTGTCGGCGAAATCCCGAACACCTTCCATCACATCGGTGACGGAGCCGGGCAGGCGGGGCAGGGCGGCACGCGAGGGCCCGGCCTGGAGGCTGAAGAAGCGCACCCCCGGCACCGCGAACAGCGGCCGCAGCCGCTCCGGCGCGATGGAGCGGTTGTGGTCGTTCCGGTGCTTCGGATTGCCTGCCCAGACCAGACCGACGCGCAGGGGCTTGGCGTCGCCTGAGGCCGCCTCGGCGTCGAACGGGGCGCCATCGAACCGGGCGCGGGCGCGCCGGACGTCGGACGGGTCGGCGGCGAGATAGGCCTTGGGCGCCGGAATGCCGTCCAGGTCCGTTCCGAAGGCGAGGGGAAGGGTTATCAGCGGGCAATGGCGGTCGTGCGGCGGCGGCTCCGGCCCCTGGACGACGGTTTGCACACCGGGGAGCACGCCCAGGAGGCGGTAGAGCGGGGCAGGGACCTCCAGCACCACCCGGCCACCGGCCTGTGCGACGAGCGGGACATAACGCGCGAACTGGATGGTGTCGCCGAATCCCTGTTCGGCGTGCAGCAGGATGGTCTCGCCCTTCAGCGGTTCGCCAAGCCAAGGCGCCGAATTGAAGCGCTTCCAGCGCCAGGATTCGAACAGCCGCCAGCCGCCGCGCAGGTCGCCCCGCACCAGCCGGCTCACCGCCAGCGCCATTCCGGCGTCGGTGGCGGTGGCGGTGGGGTGGCGGGCCAGGACGGAGGACAGCACCGCCTCGGCTTCCGCGAAGCGGCGCTGGTCGCGGAGGACCGTGCCCAGATTGGTGAGGGTCGCGGCATGGCCGGCGCGCAGGAGCGCCGCGCGCGACAGCCACGCCACCGCCGGCCCATAGCAATTCTCCGCATGGTCCACCGTACCGAGCGTGTCGAGCCCGTCGGCCTGCGTCGGGTCCAGTGCCAGCGCTCGGCGGAGGGCGTGCCTGGCCTCCACCATCCGGCCGAGGCTCCGCAGGGCGCCGCCGAGATGGGCGCAGGCGGCGGCCGAAGAATGGAGGCGGAGGGAGCGCCGGATCCGCGCCACGGCGACGTCCGGCCGGCCGCGCTGGGCTTCCAGGACGCCATGAAGATGCAGGGCGTCGGGCTGTCCCGGCTCCACGGCCAGGACGAGCCGGTACAGCCGTTCCGCGTCGCCGAGGCGGCCGGCCACATGGTGATTGACGGCGGCGTCGAGAGCGTCCAGGAGTGTCGCCATGACCCATCTCTACATCGGGGAGCAATTCAAGGCGAGCGCCGTTTCCCGATGCGCGGGCACGGACCTCCGGATGCTCTGCAAGGTGAGATGCGGCCAAGGACGGACGGGTGCAGGAACGGAATGGACGAGCGGCTTCCCACGGGCCTCTGGGTAACGGCGCACATCCGCGCCGCCGATTCCCAGGGCGTGCCGATGATGGTCCTGCGCAAGGGAGAACCCGGCCGGGGCACCGTGATCCTGAAGATCAACAGGCTGGACGGACGCTTCGCCGTGCTGGTCCAGGTGCGCGAGAAGGAACGGCTGTCCTGGTCGCGCGGCACCGGTCCCGAACCGGTCGAGGAGTCGGTCGCCGATGCCTACATCGCGCGCCAGACGCGCTACGACCCCGACGTCTGGGTGATCGAGGTCGAGGATCGCCAGGGCCGGCACTGGTTCGAGGGCGAGGTCCTGTGACCAAGGCCCGGCAGCGTTCGCCCACCACCTACCCGCCTCACGATGTTTTCCATAATTATGCTTATGCGACTTTTTATCCGCAGCAGGGCGCGTCCGGTCCGGATCGGCGCGGGCGGCCTTTTCCATGATGGACATCGCCGCCTATGGCGGACTGTTCCTGACGGCCCTGCTGGCCGCAACGGTCCTGCCGGCCCAGTCGGAGATCCTGCTGGCCGGGATGCACGCGTCTGGCAAGTACGATGTCGCGGCGCTGGTCCTCGTGGCGACGGCGGGAAACGTGCTGGGCTCGGCCTGCAACTGGGCGATCGGCCGTTACCTCATGCATTTCCAGGACCGGCGCTGGTTCCCCATCCGCCCTGCCCTGGTGGAACGCGCGACCCGCTGGTACAACCGGTTCGGGCTGTGGTCGCTCCTGCTGGCCTGGGCGCCCTTCATCGGCGATCCGCTGACCCTGGTGGCGGGGATCCTGCGGGTGGACTTCCGGGTGTTCCTGCTGCTGGTCACGGTGGGCAAAGCCGCGCGCTACGCGGCGCTGGTGGCCGTGCTTTGACGGCCGCGCACTGATGGAACAGCTCCCCCCGGATCACGCCCACGGCCACCAGGACGCCGCTACAGGGTCCGAGGTGCCGGTCGGAACGGTGCCGCCGGTCCGTCGCCGTCTTTTCCTGGCGCTCGGCTACGCGTTCCTGGGGCTCGGCGCGGCCGGCGCGGCATTGCCGCTGCTGCCGACGACGCCCTTCCTGCTGCTGGCCGCCTGGGCCTTCACCCGGAGCAGTCCGGCCCTGCGCGACCGGCTGTATGCCGACCCGCGGTTCGGGCCGCTGATCCGGGACTGGCAGGTGCATGGCGCCATTCCGCGCCGGGCCAAGGCGGCAGCGCTGGCCGGGCTTCTGTCCAGCTGGACGGTCCTTCTGTTTTTGGGAAGCGGAACGCTGGTCCTCGCAGGGGTTGGCTGCGTGATGGCGCTGGTTGCCGCCTTCATCCTCACCCGGCCGGCAGGGCCGCCACCCGCCGGAAGCGGTTCCGAAGCAAGGCCGTAGCGCGAGCCAGCCGCCGGAGCGGCCGCGGCTGGCCGGAGCAAGAGACCTGCCCAAAGAGGGGGTAGTCTCTTTGCGGGGTTGCGGCGCCGACCACGCGCCTCACCTGAATAGCACCGGTGACGGATATCCGGCACGAGGGTGAGGCAAGCATGCTCTTCGATTTCGAGCCTTCGGGCATCAACGACACCTATCTGCGCCTCACGCGGCGCGGCCTGTCCTGCATCGTAGCACCCGCTGGCGTCTGGAACGGCCTGCTTCGGGTCAACTACATCGTCGCGGGCTCGCCGGGCGGCGCCGACCCGCACATGGTGTTCCGGTCGCCGGATGTCGGCTGGGACGACGGCCGCTTCTGCTGGAAGGGCCGCACCACTCCGGTGACGACCAGTGCCGCCATGGTGGAGATCATGCTGGAACGCGGGCTTGTCACCGATCAGGAGGCGGAGAGCCTGCTGTTCGGCGCGCCCGCCAGCGCCGGCGATGCCGCGACCGACGAGGCATTGATGTTGCGCGCGACACTGCGGGGATGCAGCTTCACGCCGCTTTATGGCGACCGTCCGCTGGCCGAGGGCCCGCCCCCCGTCGTCGGATACGCCCTGCGGACGCTCTCGGACAGCAGCGCCCTCGTGCTGGAGGCACGCGACGGGCTTCCCGTGCTTGATGAGGCCGCCCGTACCGCGTTGAAGCGGCAGCTCGCCTGAGGCCGTCAAGCCGGGCGCCCTGCCCGGCCCATGTCCCGATCAACCTTGCGCGCGGATCCGGCCGTCTATCAGCCGGTCCAGGTTGCGCAGGAGATCCTCCGGATCCCCGTAGACTTCGGCGCATCCTGCCTGCCGCAGTTCTTCCTCGGGGAAGCCGCCGCACAGCACGCCGATGATCGGAAGCCCGGCCTTGGTCGCCGCCTTGGCATCCCAAGGCGTGTCGCCGACCACGACGGCCTGGTCCGGCCCGAGACCGAGCTGTTCGAGTGCAGCCAGGAAGATGTCGGGATGGGGCTTGGAACGATCGGTGTCGTCGGAGGAGGTCTCCGCGTCCGCGAGGCCGGTGATGTCGGCCACGCGCTTGTAGTGCTCCAGCTCGTCCCCCTTGGCCGAAGAGGCGAGCGCGATCCGGATCCCGTCCCGGCGCAGCCGCTCGAACAGCGGGCGGACTCCCGGAAAGCCGCGGACGCGGTCCAGGTATTTCCGGGCGAAGAGGTCATGGCGGAAAGAATCCATGTCCTTCTCGATCCGCTCCAGATCCGCCCGCGGCACGAAGACGGGCATGAGCTGGTCGCCGCCCTTGCCGATCTGCGCCCGCACCTCGTTGAACCCGACCTCGTAGCCGAAATGGGCCAAGGCCTCCTGCCAGGCTTCGGCGTGCAGATCGACCGAATCGATCAGCGTTCCGTCCACATCGAAGATCACACCCCGGATCGCTTCCGCCATCACCCACTCCCCTTGCCGGTCTGCTGCGAACAGCGGGACAGGGCGCGGGTTCCCGCCCGGTGGGTTCCGTGCTACCGTCCGGCACCGATCCGTGTCACGACGCAGAGACCATGGCCGACATCCACCACTTCCGCCGCCCGGCGCCGCCCCGCCGGCCCTTCATCAACAAGGACAAGCTGGTCTGGCTGCTCCTGCTCGCCGGCGGCGTCGCCGCCACCGCCAGCAAGTTCCTGCCGCCGCTCGGGCTTTACAGCACGCTGATCGGCTGCGCGGTGATGTTCGGCGGCTACGCGGCGCTTTTCGACCGGACGCGCGGGTAAGTCCAGCGCCCCGACCGGCGGACTTGGCGCGGCCCCACCACGACGGTGAAATCGAAGCCTGCCGTCACATCGCTCCTTCGTAAGGAACTTGCCCGCCGGCCGGGGCGCGACGCGGAAGAAACCGGCCAAGAGAAAAAGCGGGCAAGAAAAAAGGCCGCTCCCTGCGGGACGGCCCATCACATTCGAATTTTCAAGGACTGGCCGGTCAAGGATTGGCCGGCGCTGGTGCCGGCTGATCCGGAAACTGGAGCGGGCGAAGGGATTCGAACCCTCGACCCCAACCTTGGCAAGGTTGTGCTCTACCCCTGAGCTACGCCCGCAAGCGCTCCAAGCTCCGGCGCGGACTTTCGATCCGCACCGTCCCGGCGTCTCCACCGGTGCGGTGCGGGGCTTATAGGCGGTGCCGAAGGGGAAGGCAAGCGGAAAAAACTACTTCAGTTCCTGGCTGCTCAGGTCCGACGGATTGCCCGACCGGGTCGGTTCCTGCGGGTTGTCCGGGCTGCTCGCCCAGCTGTTCGGGCGCGGCACCGGCCGGCCCTGGAGGTCCGGCGGCGCCTTGCGGACGGCGGCCAGGGCCTGCTGGAGGTCCATGGCGTCGGTGTTCTCCGCAGTCCCGGCGCTCGGCGAACGGACGCCCTGCGCGTTGGGACCGTCGGGCTGATTCTGCTGGACGTTCGGGTCCTTCGCCAGCTCCTGCCCGCGCGTCTCCTGCGACATGGCCGGGGAGATGGCCGAGGAGATGGACAGAAGGGCTGCGACGGTCAGGGACAGGACGGCGCGCACGGGAGATCTCCTTTGCATGACAGCCTCGCTCTCGGAAGAACAACGCGCGACCGCAACAAGTGTCCCGCGCGCGCGTTTCATTTCCGATCTTTTCCACGCGCCGCTCACGAGAATGGCCCCATCCATGTCTTCACCGGACGCCCTTCTGGACACCCCTTCCCTGGACGGAAGCGGCCTGCCGCAGCTTCCACCCTTGTTCCGGCTGGTGCCGCGGCGCGACGGCGGCGCCTTCGCCGCCGCCTGCCGCGATGCGGAGGCCGGTGCGGAGGCCGGAACGCTGCATTGGACGCGCCGGACCGACCTGCTCGACGCCGCCGTCGTGCTGGAACCGGACCGCCCGCTGGCGGACACGCGGCTTGCCCCTTGCGTGGCGATGCTGGCGCTCGCCGACGCGCTGGTGGCGCATGGGCCACCGAACGTGAAGATCGCTCTCGGCGGCCCGGAGGGCGCGCCGGACCGGCTGCTCGTCAATGGGGGGTGGATCGGCGGCGTGCGCTTCGCGGTGCCGGACGGCACGCGGGATCCGGACGTACCAGGCTGGGCGGTCGTCGGCTTCGGGGTGGACACGCTGGGCGACCCGGACGACGACTCGCCCGGCCGGGATCCCACCCGCACGGCCCTGCGGGAGGAGGGGTTCGGGGAACTGGACGCGGCCGAACTGCTGGAGAGCGTCGCCCGCCACTTGCTGGCCTGGATGGACGTCTGGGAGAATGACGGCGACGCGCCGATCCTGCGCGCCTGGAGCCGCGCGCTCGGCGGGAAGGCTGGGGCTGGAACGGCCGCCTTTCCCGCCCGGCCAAGCTGGACCCTGCCGGAAAGGAGCCCGCGATGGACCCGACCGAACGCATGAGCGTCGGCGTGCTGGTCGAGCGCCGGCGCATCGACAGCCTTTGGCAGCCGGAACGCTGGCAGGCCGTGACGGTCCTGCCCGACGCGCTTCCGCTGCCGCCCTGGACCATCCTGGAGGAGGGCGACGGCTGGACCCGCTATTACGCGGGCGCGGTGGAGCTGGAGCTGTTCCGCACGGAGACGGACAACTACAAGCACAATCTCGAAAGCACCCGCCCCTCCGTCTATGTGATCCTGCGCCGTGGCGGCGAGGGGCCGGGCGTCACCCTGCTGGAGGCGACCGTCGATCCCGGCGAGATCGACGCTCATTCCGACGCGGGCGACGACCTGATCGACGCCCTGCCCCTGCCCGCCCCGATCGCCGCCTGGATGCGGGACTTCCTCGCCCGGCACCATGTCGAGCGCCCCTTCCACAAGCGCCAGCGCGACCGCGCCGACACCGAGGCGCTGGGCCGGCGCGTTCCGGTCTCATTCCCGGAGGACGACGATGCCTGACAGCACGGAAGGTTTTCTCGACCGCTGGTCCCGCCTGAAGCAGCGGGCCAGGACCACCGAGGCCGAGGCACCGCTCCCCGCCCTGGTTCCGGACGGGGAAGCGGCGCGGGAGGAGGCCAGGGCCGTGCCGGCCATCCCGCCGGTTCCCGATGAAGCGATGGCCGATTCCGCGCCGGCCATTGCCGGTCCGGAAGCCCTGCCTCCCGTCGAAAGCCTCGGCGAGGGAAGCGATTACACCGCCTATCTCGCTCCCGGCGTGCCGGAATCCCTGAAGGTCGCCGCCCTGCGCAAGGCCTGGTGCAGCGATCCCAAGATCGCCGATTTCCGGGGCTTCGCCGAATATGACTGGGACTGCAACGCCCCCGGCTTCGGGCAGCTCCTGCCCTCCGACAACATCCAGGAGCTGCTGAGCAACTTCTTCCGCGAGGAGGAGCCGGAAGAGCCGGAAACGGCGCCGGCGGCCGAACCGGCGGAGGATCCGCTGCTGGCCGAGGCGGCGGGCACGGACGGCTCTCCCCTCTCCGATCCGGACTCCGATGGCCGGGCTTCCGAGGAGCTGGCCCCCTTGCCACCGCCGGACGGCCTGCCGATGGCCGGCGTCGAGATACCTCCGGAAGGCGATCCCGAAAGCGTTCGCCCAGCATGACCACGGCCGTGAAACCTTTGGGGCGCGGCGCTGTTTGCGCAAGCACGCGGAGAATCTTGGCATCCGGGGTGATGAATGGGGACGCTGGCCGATCATGAGGGCGCCATCGACGATCGCGCCGCGGGACTCGACGATGTGAGGGAGGAGTTCGGCGCGGATGCCGGTGCCGACGAGGCCGATCTGCTGAGGGCGCGGCTCTACACGCTCCTGGCCCAGCTCCTGGCCCGCCCGCCGTCGGCCGAACTGCTCGCCGCGGTCGGCGCGCTCCAGGGCGACGGCGAGACCCCGCTGGGGCGCGCCTTCGATGTCCTGGCGGCGGGTGCGCGCGGCGCCGACACGCAGGCGCTGGAGCACGAGTACAACGCCCTGTTCATCGGCGTCGTGCGCGGCGAACTGGTGCCCTACGCCTCCTACTACCGCACGGGCTTCCTCAACGACCGGCCGCTGGCGCGGCTGCGCGAGGACCTGAGCCTGCTCGGCGTCGAGCGGGCGCCCGGCGTCGCCGAGCCGGAAGACCACATCGCCAGCCTGTGCGAGGTGATGGCCGCCCTGATCGGGGGAGACCTCGGCCCGCCGGACCTGGACGTCCAGAAACGCTTCTACGACCGCCACATCGCCCCCTGGGCGGACCGCTTCTTCGGCGACCTGGAACGGGCGGCCGCGGCGGACTTCTATCAGCCGGTCGGGGTCATCGGCCGGCTTTTCCTGGAAATCGAAACGGACGCCTTTGCCCTGGTCCCGATCGGACCCGACGCGTCCGGCAAAGCAGAACGGCTGGAGGAGCACCCGTCATGAGCCGAGACGACAAGAAGCCGGGAATCGAACGCCGCGCTCTCCTGAAAGGCCTGGGGCTCGGCACCGCCGGCGCCATCGGCGCCGTCGCCGCGGTCAACGCCGCGGCACCTCCCGAGCCGCAGGCCGAAACCCCGGAGGAGCAGCTGAAGGCGCGCTACCGCGAAACCGACCACGTGAAGCGCTACTACGCGCTCAACCGGCTCTGAGGGGAGACGCCCGTCCATGTTGATCAAGCGCAACTCCGGCAAGGCCGCGCGCGGGTCGCTCGCCCGCACCATCGTGGCGGCATCCGCCGCCTCGTCCGAGGGCGGCGGCATCAACCGCCGCAGCTTCCTGCGCCGGTCCGGCATCGCCGCGGGCGGCATGGCGGCGCTGGGCGCAATGCCCGCCGTCATGACCCGCAAGGCGGAAGCCCGTGCCCTCATGCCCAACACCGAGGTGGTGACGCGCAAGAACATCTGCACCCATTGCTCGGTCGGCTGCACCGTCATCGCCGAGGTGCAGAACGGCGTCTGGGTGCAGCAGGAGCCGGGCTGGGAAAGCCCCATCAGCCAGGGCACCCACTGCGCCAAGGGCGCCTCGGTGCGCGAACTGACCGGCGGCGAGCGGCGCGTCAAATACCCGATGAAGCTGGTCGACGGCCGGTGGCAGCGCATCAGCTGGGAACAGGCGATCGAGGAGATCGGCAACGAGCTGATGGCCATCCGTCAGCAATCCGGGCCGGATTCCGTCTTCTGGCTCGGCTCCGCCAAATTCTCCAACGAGGGTGCTTATCTCTACCGCAAGCTGGCGGCCTTCTGGGGGACCAACAACGTCGATCACCAGGCGCGCATCTGCCATTCCACCACTGTCGCCGGCGTGGCGAACACGTGGGGCTACGGCGCCATGACCAACAGCTACAACGACATCCAGAACTCCAAGTCGCTGCTGATCATCGGCGGCAACCCGGCCGAGGCGCACCCCGTCTCGATGCCGCACATGCTGCGCGGCAAGGAGCGCAACCGCGCGCCCTTCATCGTCATCGACCCGCGCTACACCCGCACAGCCGCCCACGCCACCGACTTCGTGCGCATCCGCCCCGGCACGGACATCCCGATCATCTGGGGCCTGCTCTGGCACATCTTCAACAATGGCTGGGAGGACAAGGAGTTCATCCGGCAGCGCGTCTATGGCATGGACGAGATCCGCGCCGAGGTCGCCAAGTGGGATCCGGAGACGGTCGAGCGTGTCACCGGCGTGCCGCGCGAGCAGCTCTTCGTCGTCGCCGAGAAGATCGCCAAGAACCGGCCGGGCACGCTGATCTGGTGCATGGGCGCCACCCAGAAGACGGTGGGCACCGCCAACGTGCGCGCCTTCAGCATCCTGCAGCTCGCGCTCGGCAACATCGGCGTCTCCGGCGGCGGGGCCAACATCTACCGCGGCCACTGCAACGTGCAGGGGGCCACCGACCTCGGGCTCGACGTCTCCACCCTGCCCGCCTATTACGGGCTGGCCGAAGGCGCGTGGAAGCACTGGTGCCGCGTCTGGGACGTCGATTACAACTACATGCAGAGCCGCTTCGCCTCCAAGGACCTGATGGAGAAGAAGGGCATCCCGACGACCCGCTGGTTCGACGCCGTGCTGGCGCCGCGCGACCAGATCGAACAGCCCGACAACCTGAAGGCCATGGTCTGCTTCGGGCACGGCGGCAACACCGTCACCCGCATGCCGGAAATGGTGAAGGGGCTGGAGAAGCTGCGGCTTCTGGTCATCGCCGACCCGCACCCGACCTCCTTCGCCGCGATCCCGGAGCGGCGCAACGGCACCTACATCCTGCCGACCGCCACCCAGTTCGAGACGGACGGCTCGCGCACCTGCTCCAACCGCTCCATCCAGTGGGGCGAGAAGGTCGTCGAGCCGCTGTTCGAATCCAAGGACGACTACGAGATCATCCACCTGCTCGCCCGCAAGCTCGGCTTCGCGGACGAGATGTTCAAGCACATCACGGTCGAGAACGGGCGGCCGGTCCCGGAGGACCTGCTGCGCGAGATCAACCGCGGCGCGCTCGCCATCGGCATGACCGGCCAGTCGCCGGAACGGCTGAAGCTGCACATGAAGCATCAGGCCGACTTCGACAAGATCACGATGCGCGCCTCGACCGGCCCCTGCGCCGGCGACTATTACGGCCTGCCCTGGCCCTGCTGGGGCCATCCGGAGCTGCGCCATCCCGGCAGCGCCAACCTGTACGACACGTCCAAGCACGTGATGGACGGCGGCAGCACCTTCCGCGCCCGATTCGGCGTGGAACGCAACGGCGTCAGCCTGCTGGCCGACGGATCCTACTCCGTGGGTTCGGAGATCCAGGACGGCTATCCGGAATTCACCATGGCCGTGCTGAAGAAGCTCGGCTGGGACCGGGACCTGACACCGGAGGAGCGGCGCGTCGTCGAGCTGATCGGCGGCGACAAGATCGACGAGGTGAGCTGGCAAACCGACCTGTCCATGGGCGTCATACGCGTGGCGCTGAAGCACGGCTGCGTGCCGCACGGCAACGCCAAGGCCCGGGCGGTCGCCTGGAACCTGCCGGATCCCGTGCCGATCCACCGCGAGCCGATCTACACGCCGCGCACGGACCTGGTCACCGAATTCCCGGCCATTCAGGACCGGCGCGACTTCCGCCTCGTCCAGCTCGCCCAGTCGCTTCAGAAGAAGGCGGTGGACAGTGGCATCGCCTCGAAGTTCCCCTTCGTCCTCACCTCCGGCCGCCTGGTCGAGTACGAGGGCGGCGGCGAGGAGACGCGCTCCAACCGCTGGCTGGCCGAGCTTCAGCAGTCGATGTTCGCGGAGATCAATGTCAGGGACGCCGAAAGGCTGGGCATCCGCGACAGCGGCTATGTCTGGGTCTATGGGCCGGAGAACAACTCCAAGGCCAAGGTCCGGGCGCTTGTCACCGAACGGGTCGGGCCGGGCACCATCTTCATGCCCTTCCACTTCTCGGGCTACTGGCAGGGCGAGAGCCTGCGCGACCAGTACCCGCCGGGCACCGACCCCATCGTGCTGGGCGAACCGGTGAACGGGATCACGACCTACGGCTACGACCCCGTGACCTTCATGCAGGAAACCAAGGTGACGCTCTGCCGCGTCGAGCCGGCGTAAGAAAGGACCACTTCCATGGCCCGCATGAAATTCCTCTGCGACTCCGAGCGCTGCATCGAGTGCAACGCCTGCGTCACCGCCTGCAAGAACGAGCATGAGGTCCCCTGGGGCATGAACCGCCGCCGCGTGATCACGCTGCACGACGGCGTGCCGGGTGAACGGTCGATCTCGATGTCCTGCATGCACTGCAACGACCCGCCCTGTGCCGCGGTCTGCCCGGTGGACTGCTTCTATCAGACGGCCGACGGGGTGGTGCTGCACTCCAAGGAGCTGTGCATCGGCTGCGGCTACTGCTTCTACGCCTGCCCCTTCGGCGCCCCGCAGTTCCCGAAGACGACCAACTTCGGCGGGCGCGGCAAGATGGACAAGTGCACCTTCTGCGCCGCCGGCCCGATCGAGGACGTGACCCCGGCCGAGTACCAGAGCTACGGCTCCAACCGCCTGGCCGAGGGCAAGCTGCCGCTCTGTTCGGAAATGTGCTCGACCCGCTCGCTGATGGCCGGGGACGGGGACGTGCTGGCCGACATCTACCGGGAGCGCGTGCTGCGGCGCGGCTACGGATCGGGCGCCTGGGGCTGGACCACCGCTTACGGCGACCGCGACCAGGGCGATGCCTTCGCCCCCGGCGCCGGCACCGGCGCCACCTGACCCCGCCAGCGACGAGGAACCACACCATGAGGCAGCTTCGGCAATTCCTGGTCCTGGCGGCGCTCCTGACGGCGGCGCCCCTGCTGGCCGGACACCTGGCCCTGGCGCAGGAGGCCCGGGCGCAGGAAGTCCAGGGCGTTCCCAAGGTGCAGCAGCTGGGCAAGGACACGCCCAGCTCCACCGACAGCGTCGGCATCTACCGGGAGCCCGGCCCCAACTCCCCCGCCAATCCCGACGACGTGCTGCTCTACCAGCCGCCGACCGGCAAGGTGACGGGGCGCGTCTCCATCCCGGACGAGAAGCTGAGCGTCATCGTCCAGCCGGAAGGCCGGCTGTGGCGGGAGTTCCGCACCGTCTGGCTGCGCTACGGCATCGCCATCGCCGTCGGCGGCATGGCCGTGGCTCTGGCGCTCTTCTTCCTGATCCGCGGGACCATCCGGATCGAGGGCGGACGCACCGGCCTGACGGTGCCGCGCTTCAACGGCTTCGAGCGCTTCGCCCACTGGACGACGGCCGTCAGCTTCATCGTCATGGCGCTGACCGGGCTGGTCGTCACCTTCGGACGGTCCCTGCTGATCCCGCTGATGGGCCATTCGGCCCACACGGTGCTGGCCGAGGCCTCGAAGGTCCTGCACAACTTCTTCAGCGTGCCCTTCGTGATCGGCCTGTTCCTGATCTTCGTGCTGTGGCTGCGCGACAACATCCCGGAAAAGGCCGACTGGATCTGGATCAAGGAGCTGGGCGGGCTGCTGTCCAAGGGCGGCTCGCATCCGGAGACCGGCCGGTTCAACGCCGGGCAGAAGATCGTCTTCTGGTCGGTGGTGCTGGGCGGTGCCCTGCTGGCGCTGAGCGGCTATCTGCTGATCATGCCCTTCTTCATCACCGGCATCGGCGGCATGCAGATCATGCACGTAATCCACGGCGTGCTGGGCGGCCTGATGATCGCGGCGATCCTCGCCCACATCTACATCGGCACCATCGGCATGGAAGGCGCCTTCGACGCCATGGGCAAGGGCGACGTGGACGAGAACTGGGCCAAGGAGCACCATCTCGGCTGGTACGAGCAGGTGACTGGCCGGCGCGTGCCGCGCAACCACGGCACGCGGGTGCATCCGGCGGAATGAACGGGCGGGCCCGGCCGGATCCTCCGGCCGGGCCGGCAAGGAAGCCGACAAGGAAAGCGCGCGACGGAACACCGCCGCGCGCTTTCCTTTGCTCAGCTTCCGGCTTCGATCTCGCCCCGGCATCGCGCTATGGAGTGTACATATCTCCGAGGCAGAATATTCATGAAAACCAACCACTTAGCCGTCACCCCCGCGAAAGCGGGGGTCCAGGACATTTCCACAGCATTCGTTCAGCGGACTTCTGGATCCCCGCCTTCGCGGGGATGACGGAAAAGCGGTTGTCTTTCAAAACGTTACCGCTTGGCGAGACATGTACACTCCATAGCGGCCCCGCGCCGCAGGGCCGGTCACCTCACCTGTTCGGTGACGGGCGCGTCGCCGGAGAAGTGGCGGTGCTCGATGGAGCCTTCCACGCCGACCCGCACGCTCTCCCGCGCGAAGGCGGCGTCGGCGGGGACGGCGAAATACCCCTCCAGCACGTAGCCGGCCACGACGGCCATGGCCAGCACGAAGATCACGGATGAGATGAATGCTTTCATGGGAGTCCTCCTCGCGGAGGAAACACGTGAAAGGGCGCGGGGTTGCATGGGCCTGTTCCGCGACTCTCCCGAAACCCGTGGGCCAGGGCGGCTTAACACGCTTGAACAGACGGCCCGGCACCCCGACAGGCCGTGACGGTTGTCCTCGCGCGCTGTTGAGGCACCGACGGCTACCACCCGACGCGGGAGCAACGGGAGTGCGAATGGATAGGAGCGTTACCATTTCCACTCACGCTTGGACCGAATGCCTTGCGATGGCGTTTGAAACGACGTCGGAACCGCCAGAGCCCCGGACGATCATGCCCGGTGGCTTCCTTCAAGGCTAAACGGAGGCTTACAATGAAGAAATCGACCATCGTCATGGCCCTGGGCGCCACCCTTGCGCTGGGCGCCTGCGGCAGCTCCGTGGAGAACCGGGCCGGCACGGGCGGCCTCAGCGGTGCCGCGGCGGGCGCCGTGGTGGGCGGGCCGGTCGGCGCCGTGATCGGCGGTGCCGGCGGTGCTTATGCCGGCGCCACCATGGACGAGGGCGTTGAGAACAAGGTCCCGTCGGTTTCCGAGATCCGCAACGCCGTCACCGGCGACGGCGGCTCCAGCCAGGCCAGCTCCAGCCGCAGCGCTGGCAGCGGCCACGCGTCGCTGAGCCGCCAGGAGGTCCGCACCGTCCAGCGCGAGCTGCGCGAGGACGGCCACCGCATCGCGGTGGACGGCATCTGGGGTCCGAACACCCAGCGCGCCCTGCGCGACTTCCAGCAGGCCAACGGCCTCGACGCGAGCGGCGAGGTGGACGAGCGGACCATGGCCGCCCTGCGCGAGGACCGGCCGGCCAGCAGCGCCGGCACGACGGGCAACACCGGCGGCGGCACGGGCACCACGGGTGCCACCACGAGCAACACCACCACCGGCGGCACGGGCCCGGCCGGCGGCCCGCCCTCCAACAGCCCGACGGGCGGTTCGCAGCCGGGTGGCGCCAGCGGCGGTTCGGGCGCTGGCGGCAGCGCCGGCCAGTAAGGCGCACGGGCGGGCCGGACAGGCCCGCCTTTCAGCGCGCTTCTTTTCGAGCCCGTTTTTCAAGCCCTCGTCTCCGCCCTTGCCCGGCGGGCACGGGGGCTTTCCCGTTCCGGCCTACGTGCCCTCCTCCGCCGTTCCGGCGGCGGGCGCCGCGAGGCCGAGCAGGGCTTCCAGCCGCGCCAGATACGCCGCCGACAACCCATGTTGGCGCGCGCCGCTCAGCACGCGCTCCCCATATCCCGGCCGGCATCCGGGTCCGCATCGCCCGTCGGCGGCCACATACACGACCGCCGGCACGGTTCCGCCCGTCTCGACGATCCGCACCGGCTTGAAGGACCGCGCGTAGTGTCCGCTGGCCGTGCCCTCCCATATGTCGAGTTCATCGAGATCGTCGCCGGACAGCTCCCAGAGGACGCCCTCCACGCTGTCGTCCGGTGCCGGCACCACGGTCGCCACGCCGCGCCGGTTTATGAGGAACGCGTGCCGGTCCAGCACCCCGACCCCGACCAGCCGCGAGTCCCGGCAGCGCCGGGCCATCTGCACCGGATCCATGTTGGACCTGTAGGCGAAGTACAGCGGCATTCAGCGCCCCTCCCCTACGCCAGCGGCGGCCCGCACCGCCGAACCCGGCGCGATGTGCTCGACCCAGTCGCCATGCGCGATGGGCCGGAGCCCATGGGGTGCCCGCTCGACGCAGTACAGCCAGACCTCATGCCTCGCCACCGGGACCAGCCGCCGCGCGTAGTGGTCGGGGTGCCCTTCCAGCAGGTCGCATTGCCGCAGCGTCGCCGCGTCGATACTGAAAAGGTCGGCCACGATCCCGCCCGTCCCGCCCGGCACCGCATAGGGATAGGCCCCGCCGTCGAACAGCCGGAACCCGGCGATGCGGTGCGTCCCGAGATGAACGGCCCGAGGCAGGAACCGCCCCCAGTTCGGCTGGCCCAGGCGCAGGGTGCCGTAGGCGGCGAGTTTGATCGTGTTGGTCATTCCCTCTCCTTCATCAGCAGCGCGGAAGGCGGAGCTTCAGATAGAGAAGTGAGAGACTACGTGCCATCGCGTTGGACGTGATGCGTTCGAAAACAGTCGAATCGCAATGACCGACCCACACAGCCATCGGTTCGGGGCTGTCGCGTTGGCGGATGCAATTCTTTGAAAGATTCGCTTCCACCGGTCTTCATCGCCGACCGCTTGGGATCGGGAAGACCGCTGTTTCTGGCTGCGAGCAAACGCCTGTGAGAGTGGCGTCCCCTAGGGGATTCGAACCCCTGTTACCGCCGTGAGAGGGCGGTGTCCTAGGCCTCTAGACGAAGGGGACGTCGTCGGCGTGGGCCGGGTATGTAGCCCGGCCGGGCGGTGGGCGCAAGCCAAAAATGCGCTGTCCCGCCCGGCCCTTCGCTTTTTTCGTCAGGCCGCCTCGACGACCTCGAAATCGTGGGTCACCTCGGCGGTGGCGCCCAGCATGATGGTGGCGGAGCAGTATTTCTCCGACGACAGGGCGATGGCCCGCTCCACCTTCGCCGGATCGAGCTTGCGGCCGGTGACGATGTAGTGCAGGCGGATCTTGGTGAAGACCTTCGGGTCGGTCTCGGCGCGCTCGGCCTCGATCTCCACGACGCAGTCGGTCACCGGCTGGCGGCCGCGCTCCAGGATCAGCACCACGTCGAAGGCGGTGCAGCCGCCCATGCCGATCAGCAGCATCTCCATGGGGCGGATGCCCAGGTTGCGCCCGCCGGATTCCGGCGCGCCGTCCATGATGACGCTGTGGCCGCTGCCGGACTCGCCGACGAACATCTTGCCCTCAACCCACTTCACGCGCGCTTTCATGGTCACCTGCCAAGGCTTTTGGTCACGAACGGTTCGGGCCGCGAAGCTAGGGCCGATGCGGCGCGGGCGCAAGCGGACTGCATGGCCGGGAGGCCGTCACATATAGGGCAGAAGCAGCAGGATCAGCGGGATCGTGGCGAAGGACAGGGCGGTTGAGACGATCACCGCTCCGGCGACGTCCTGCGGCGCGTTGTTGTAGCGCAGCGCCCAGAGATAGTTGAAGACGGCCACGGGCATGCTGCTCTGCACCAGAACCACGCCGCGCATCATGCCTTCCAGCCCAAGGATTTCGGCCATGATCAAGCCGGCGGAGATCCCCAGCCCAAAGCGCAGGAGCGAGATGAAGAAGGCACGGGCGAGGCCGCCCGGCCTGAGGCTCGCCAGCGCGATGCCGAGCGCCAGCAGCAGCAGCGGCACCGTGCAGGCGCCGATGAGGGAGGTGGTGTTGGTCAGCCACAGCGGCGCGCCCAGGCCGCTCCGGTTCAGGATCAGCGCCGCGGCGACGGCGTAGATCATCGGCGCCTTCAGCAGCCGCTTCACGTCGGTGACGCCTGCGGCCATCGCCGGGCCGAGCGAGAATTGCAGTACCGACATGGTGCTGAAGAAGACCACCGCATAGACCATGCCGGCCTCGCCGAAGGCGAAGAGGCAGACCGGAATGCCCATGTTGCCCGCGTTCGGGAAGGCGAGCGCCGGCACATAGGGCCGCAGCGGCAGGCGGCACAGCGCCAGGATCGCCGCCCCGCCGATCGCCCCCATCGCCATCACCCCGGCGCTGGACAGCGCCATCGACAAGGCCCCATCCCCTTCGGCCGAGAGCTTCGACAGGCTGGTGAAGACCAGGCAGGGGGTCGAGACGTTGACCGTGAAGGTGGTGACGAAGGATCCGTCATAGGGGAGCTTCGCGCGCGCCCAATAGACGCCGATGGCGGCCAGGATGAAGACGGGGGCGATGACGGACAGGATGCCCGACAGATTGGCGACGGCGTTCAAGGGAAGGCACCTGGATCGGGGAGCGCGGGCGGCTCGCGGCGGGCGGGATCTTCACCATAACCGCGCGGGCATGCGCCGGTCACCGCCCTGCCCGCCTCCCGGCAATGCGTCCGGAGGATGGGTGCCATGCCGACTGTCCGCCCTCCCCGCGGCCCCGACGGCTCCTTTCGGTCAGCCCGGCGCCGCCAGGCTCTTCAGCACCATGCCCGTGTAAAGCTCGGTGATCTCGGCGGTGCCCAGCCGCCCCTCCGGGTGGAACCAGGTGCAGACCCCCGTGAGCATGGCGAGGATGCCGTAGCTCGCCGCCTGCGGATCGGACACGGCGAAGACCCCCCGGGCCACGCCGCGCTCCACGATTCCGATCACCTCCCGCTCGTAGCGGCGGCGCATCTCGACGATGGCGGCGTAGTTGCCGGGCTCCAGGCTGCGCAGCTCGAAGTTGGCGACATAGACGTCGCGCCGCCGGTCGATGTGGTAGGCGATGTGGAAGGCGACGAAGGCCTTCATCCGCGCGACGGGATCCTCGGCGTCGCGTTCGGCGGCCCGGCTCGCCTCCTCCCAGGCGCCCAGCAGCCCGTCATGGTGGGCGCGCATCAGCTCGAACAGGAAATCCTGCTTGTTGCGGATGTGGTTGTAGAGCGAGCCGACCTGGATGCCGACCTCGGCGGCGAGCTGGCGCAGGCTCATCGCCTCGTAGCCGTGCTCGTAGATCAGGCGCAGCCCTTCCTGCCGGATCGCCTCGAATGTGGTGGGCCCGTGGGACCCGGCGGTGCGCGCCATGACGGCCGGCTCTCCTCGCCTTCGGATGGTTCGCTCGTCTGATTGCTGTATAGCCGGATTGGCGGCTTGCCTCATCAGGAAAAAAACGTATGCTCGTTTCTATAAGGACGCCAGAGGCAATTCCAGACAGCTCCGAAGGGCGCCGACAGAGGGGACGGACATGCTGAGCAACCAACTTCCGACCATGAATTTCGACCTCGGGGAATCCGCGGACATGCTGCGCGATTCGGTGCGCGGCTTCTGCGCGGACGAGGTGGCGCCGCGCGCCGCCGACATCGACCGGGAGAACGAGTTCCCCGCCGACCTCTGGCGCAAGTTCGGCGACCTCGGCGTGCTCGGCATCACGGTGGAGGAGGAGTATGGCGGCGCCGGCATGGGCTATCTGGAGCATGTCGTGGCGATGGAGGAGATCTCCCGCGCCTCTGCCTCGGTGGGCCTCAGCTATGGCGCCCATTCCAACCTCTGCGTCAACCAGATCCGCCGCAACGGCACCGCCGCACAGAAGACCCGCTATCTGCCGAAGCTGATCACCGGGGAGTTCGTCGGCGCGCTCGCCATGTCGGAGCCGAACGCCGGGTCCGACGTCGTCTCCATGAGGCTGCGGGCGGAAAAGCGCGGCGACCGCTATGTGCTGAACGGCACCAAGATGTGGATCACCAACGGGCCGGACGCCGACGTGCTGGTGGTCTACGCCAAGACCGATCCCGACGCCGGCCCGCGCGGCATCACCGCCTTCCTGATCGAGAAGGGCATGAAGGGCTTCTCGGTCGCGCAGAAGCTGGACAAGCTGGGCATGCGCGGCTCCAACACCGGGGAGCTGGTCTTCCAGGACTGCGAGGTGCCGGAGGAGAACGTGCTGGGCGGCGTCGGGCGTGGCGTGAACGTGCTGATGAGCGGCCTCGACTACGAGCGCGCGGTGCTGGCCGGCGGGCCGCTCGGCATCATGCAGGCCTGCATGGACGTGGTGATGCCCTATGTCCACGACCGCAAGCAGTTCGGCCAGCCGATCGGCGAGTTCCAGCTGATGCAGGGCAAGCTCGCCGACATGTACACGACGATGAGCGCCTGCAAGGCCTACGTCTACACGGTCGCCAAGGCCTGCGACCGGGGCGAGACGACGCGCAAGGACGCCGCCGGCGCCATCCTCTACGCCGCCGAGAAGGCCACCTGGATGGCGCTGGAGGCGATCCAGTGCCTGGGCGGCAACGGCTACATCAACGAATACCCGACGGGCCGCCTGCTGCGCGATGCCAAGCTCTACGAGATCGGGGCCGGCACCTCGGAGATCCGGCGCATGCTGATCGGGCGCGAGCTGTTCAAGGAGACCGCCTGAACCATGGCCGAGCTGACCTCCTCCCTGGACACGCGCGGCGCGGAGTTCGCCCGCAACCGGGACGCCATGCGGGCCGTGGTGGACGAGCTGCGCGCCACCGTCGCCACCGTCCGCCAGGGCGGCGGCGCCAAGGCGCGCGAGCGGCACCTGTCGCGCGGCAAGCTGCTGCCGCGCGACCGCGTGCAGACCCTGCTCGACCCCGGCACGCCCTTCCTGGAGCTGTCCCAGCTCGCCGCCCATGGCGTGTACGAGGACAGCATCCCCGCCGCCGGGATCATCACCGGCATCGGGCGGGTGGCCGGCCGGGAATGCGTGATCGTCGCCAACGACGCCACGGTGAAGGGCGGCACCTACTTCCCCCTGACCGTGAAGAAGCACCTGCGCGCGCAGGAGATCGCGCAGCAGAACAACCTGCCCTGCCTGTATCTGGTCGATTCCGGTGGCGCCAACCTGCCCAACCAGGACGAGGTCTTCCCCGACCGCGACCATTTCGGCCGCATCTTCTACAACCAGGCCACCATGTCGGCGGCGGGCATCCCGCAGGTCGCCGTGGTGATGGGCAGCTGCACCGCCGGCGGCGCCTATGTGCCGGCCATGTCCGACGAGGCGGTGATCGTCCGCAACCAGGGCACCATCTTCCTGGGCGGCCCGCCGCTGGTGAAGGCCGCCACGGGCGAGGTCGTGTCCGCCGAGGATCTCGGAGGCGCCGACGTCCACACCCGCGTGTCCGGCGTCGCCGACCATTACGCGCTGAACGACGCCCACGCCCTGTCCATCGCCCGGCGCATCGTCGGAAACCTGAACTGGCGCAAGAGCTTGGGCGTCGCAGCTCAGATTCCGGTGGAACCGCGCCACGACCCGTCGGAGCTGTATGGCGTCATCCCCGCCGACCCGCGCAAGCCCTACGACGTCCGCGAGGTCATCGCGCGGGTGGTGGACAACTCCGAACTGGACGAGTTCAAGCCGCTCTACGGCACCACGCTGGTCACCGGTTTCGCGCGGATCTTCGGCTACCCGGTGGGGATCGTCGCCAACAACGGCATCCTCTTCTCCGAATCCGCGCAGAAGGGCGCCCATTTCATCGAGCTGTGCAGCCAGCGCGGCATCCCGCTGGTCTTTCTCCAGAACATCACCGGCTTCATGGTCGGCCGCAAATACGAGCATGGCGGCATCGCCAAGGACGGCGCCAAGATGGTGACGGCGGTCGCCTGCGCGAACGTGCCGAAATTCACGGTCATCATCGGCGGCAGCTTCGGCGCCGGCAATTACGGCATGTGCGGCCGCGCCTACGGCCCGCGCTTCCTGTGGATGTGGCCGAACGCCCGCATCTCCGTCATGGGTGGCGAGCAGGCGGCCAACGTGCTGGCCCAGGTCCGCCGCGACGGGCTCGAAGGCCAGGGCAAGAGCTGGCCGGCCGAGGAGGAGGAGGCCTTCAAGGCACCGATCCGCCGCCAGTACGAGGAGCAGGGCCACCCCTACTACGCCAGCGCCCGGCTGTGGGACGACGGCATCATCGACCCGGTCGACACGCGCATGGTGCTGGGACTGGGCCTGTCGGCGGCCCTGAACGCGCCGGTCGAGCCCACGCGCTTCGGCGTCTTCCGGATGTGAGGCGGGCCATGAGCGAAATCATTACAGAGATCGCCGCGAACGGGGTCGCCACGGTCACCATGAACCGGGGCGAAGTCCACAACGCCTTCAACGAGGGGGTGATCGCCGCCCTGACCGAAGCCTTCGAGCGGCTGGGCGGGGATCCCGCCGTCCGGCTCGTGCTATTGCGCGGGCGGGGCAAGAGCTTCTCCGCCGGGGCCGACCTGTCCTGGATGCAGCGGATGGCCGGCTACGGGCATGAGGAGAATCTGGCCGACGCCATGGGGCTCGCCGCCATGCTGCGCGCCATCGACCTCTGCCCCAAGCCGACCGTCGCCGTCGTGCAGGGACCGGCCTATGGCGGCGGCGTCGGGCTGGCGGCGGCCTGCGACATCGCCCTCGCGTCGGAGGCGGCGAGCTTCGCCCTGACCGAGGTGAGGCTTGGCCTCATCCCGGCGGTGATCTCCCCCTACGTCGTCGCGGCGATGGGGGAGCGCGCCTGCCGCCGCTATTTCCTCACCGCCGAGCGCTTCACGGCGGCCGAGGCGCACCGGCTGGGCCTCGTCCACGAGGTCGTCCCGGCGGACGGGCTGGAGACCGCCGTGGAAGGGCTGGTGGCGCGGCTGCTGGAATGCGGCCCGGCCTCCCAGGCCGCCGCGAAGGACCTGATCCGCGCCGTCGCCCGCCGGCCGACGGACGAGGCGGTCATCCGCGATACGGCCGAGCGCATCGCCCGGCAGCGCGCGAGCGCGGAAGGACGGGAGGGTGTCGGCGCCTTCCTGAACAAGCGCAAACCCTCCTGGAACCCCTCCTCGTGAAGCGGTGAACCGATGCTGTCGAAGATCCTGATCGCCAACCGCGGCGAAATCGCCTGCCGGGTCATCCGCACCGCGCGGCGCATGGGCATCCGGACGGTGGCCGTCTATTCCGACGCCGACCGCGACGCCCTCCACGTCGAGATGGCCGACGAGGCCCACCACATCGGCCCAGCCCCGGCGCGGGAGAGCTACCTGCGCGCCGACGCCATCCTGGAGGTCGCCCGGCGCGCGGGTGCGGACGGCATCCATCCCGGCTACGGCTTCCTGTCGGAGAACGCCGCCTTCGCCGAGGCCTGCGCCGGTGCCGGCGTCACCTTCATCGGCCCGCCGGCCTCGGCGATCCGCGCCATGGGCGGCAAGTCGGAGGCCAAGGCGCTGATGGAAGAGGCCGGCGTGCCGCTGGTCCCCGGCTATCACGGGGAGGACCAGGACGCCGCCCTGCTGCTGCGCGAGGCCGAACGCATCGGCTGGCCGGTGCTGATCAAGGCCTCGGCCGGCGGCGGCGGCAAGGGCATGAAGGTGGCGACCGGCGCTGGGGAATTCGCCGGCCAGCTCGCCAGCGCCAAGCGGGAGGCCGCGGCCTCCTTCGGCAGCGATCGGGTGCTGCTGGAACGCTATCTGGAACGGCCCCGCCATGTGGAGATCCAGGTCTTCGCCGACGGCCGGGGCGACTGCGTCTACCTGTTCGAGCGGGACTGCTCCATCCAGCGCCGCCACCAGAAGGTGATCGAGGAGGCGCCCGCCCCCGACCTGCCGGATACAGTCCGCCGGGCCATGGGCGAGGCCGCCGTCGCGGCGGCGCGGGCCATCGGCTATGTCGGGGCGGGCACGGTGGAGTTCCTCTACGATCCCGCCGATTCCTCCTTCTTCTTCATGGAGATGAACACCCGTCTTCAGGTGGAGCATCCGGTCACGGAGCTGATCACCGGGAAGGATCTGGTGGAGTGGCAGATCCGCGTCGCCTCCGGCGAGCCGCTGCCCTTGCGCCAGGAGGATCTGCGGGTCAACGGCCACGCGATCGAGGTGCGGCTCTACGCCGAGGATCCCGACCGCGACTTCCTGCCCCAGACCGGGCGGCTCGACCATCTCTCCTTCCCCGCGCCCGGCCCGCATGTGCGGATCGACGGGGGCGTGCGGTCGGGCGACGCCATCTCCATCCATTACGATCCGATGATCGCGAAGCTGATCGTCTGGGACCATGACCGCCCGGCCGCCGTGCGTCGGCTGCGCGCGGCGCTGGCGGAGACGCAGGTGGTCGGGCTGACCACCAACACGGCCTTCCTGGCGGCCATCGCCGGCCATCCCGCCTTCCTGGATGCCGAACTCGATACCCGCTTCATCGAGCGGCACCACGACGCCCTGCTGCCGGGTGCGGCCCCGGCGCCGGACCGGGTGCTGGCGCTGGCGGCGCTCGGGCTCCTGCTCGACCGCGCGGCCCAGGGCCGTGTCACGGCAGCGTCGTCCGGCGACCCGCACAGCCCCTGGGCCATGAACAACGGCTGGCGGCTGAACGGAGAGGCGGAGGAGGCTCTGACCTTCCGCGACGCCGGCGGCGAGCGGCGGGTGGGGGTCACATACCGGCGTGATGGGTACGGGCTGTCCCTGCCCGGCGGCGAGACGCTGGAGGCGCGGGGCAGCCTTGGGCCCGACGGCACGCTGAAGGCCGAACTGGGCGGCGTTCGGCTGACGGGTCGCTGGGTGCGGCGTGGGCTGGAGATGACCGTCTTCACGGGTGGCGTCGCCCACCGGCTGTCGCTGGTGGACGCGCTGGCCGAGGCGGCCGGCCATGACGGGCCCGGCGGCAAGCTCACCGCCCCCATGCCCGGCAAGGTGATCGCCCTGCTGGTCGAGCCCGGCGCCGCGGTCACCGCCGGCACGCCGCTGATCGTGCTGGAGGCCATGAAGATGGAACACACGCTGAAGGCGCCGAAGGACGGCACCGTCACCGGCATCCGTTATGCCGTCGGCGACCAGGTCGAGGAAGGCGTGGAGCTGATCGAGTTCGAGAGCGAGTGAGGAGCCGGACCATGCCCCTTCCCCAACGCGTCCGCATCGTCGAGGTCGGCCCGCGCGACGGCCTCCAGAACGAGGCCGTCACCGTGCCCACCGCCGCCAAGGTGGAGCTGGTGGAACGCCTCGCCGGGGCCGGCCTGCCAGCGGTCGAGGCGGGGGCCTTCGTCTCGCCGAAATGGGTCCCGCAGATGGCCGATTCCGCCGAGGTGCTGAAGGCCGTCCGGCGGCGCCCCGGCACGGACTATCCCGTGCTGGTGCCGAACCTGAAGGGGCTGCAGGCGGCGCTGGACGCGGGGGTGGAGGAGATCGCCGTCTTCGGCGCGGCGTCGGAGAGCTTCAGCCAAAGGAACATCAACTGCTCCATCGCCGAAAGCCTGGAACGCTTCGCCCCCGTCGTGGCCGGCGCGCTGGAGCGGGGCCTGCGCGTGCGCGGCTATGTGTCCTGCGTGCTGGATTGCCCCTACGAGGGGCCGGTCGCCCCGGAGCGGGTGGCGGAGGTCTCCGCCCGGCTGGCCGGGATGGGCTGCTACGAGGTCTCGCTCGGCGACACCATCGGCACCGGCACGCCGACGCGGGCGAGGCAAATGGTCGAAACGGTCGCGCGTTCCGTGCCCGTGGACCGGCTCGCCCTGCACTTCCACGACACCTACGGGCAGGCTGTCGCCAACATCCTCGCTTGCCTGGAGACGGGTGTCGCGGTGGTGGATTCCTCCGTGGCCGGGCTCGGCGGCTGCCCTTACGCCAAGGGAGCCTCCGGCAACGTCGCGACGGAGGACGTGGTTTATCTGCTGCACGGGCTGGGCATCCAAACCGGCGTGGACCTCCAGGCGGTGGCCGAGACCGGCCGCTGGATTTCCGGCATCCTGGGGCGCGAGACGGCGTCGAAGGCCGGACGGGCGCTGGCGGCGCGCGGGGCCTAACCCTCGACGCGGGCGGCGGCGCCTGCCACACTCCGGCACTCGCCTCTGGCGCTCGCACGCTGCAACGGGACATCGATGAAGCGCTTCTTCCGCAAAGCCCTGACGGTTGTCGGGGTCCTTTTCGTTGCCGGCCTCGTGATCGTGGCCGCGGCCGTGGCCGCCCTGCCCTGGATCGCCGGCAAGATGCCGCTGGAGCTGTCCCGCCTGACCCTGACCGACGGGACGCGGCAGGTGCAGATGCAGGGCATGGCCCATCTTGGTGAGCCTCGCTTCTACAAGGAGGTCGCCGACCTCGTCGCCGCCCGGCGGGCCGAGGGCTGGCTGGTCTTCTACGAGGAGGTGAAGGCGGACATGGCCGACCCGAAGGCCGGCATGGCCGACGTCATGAGCCGGCTCGGGGCGGAATGGAAGCCCACCGACGACCGCCACCCCTATGAGATCATCGGCGCGCTGCTCGGCAAGGATCTGGTGCTCCAGAACAACCGCGAGATCCTCGGCAGCCCGGGACCGGAGGTGCGCAACGTGGACGTGACGCTCTCCCAGCTCCTTGCCGCCCTGCCCCCGCCGGACGGCGAGAAGGAGGATCTCGACCTCGCCGAAGCCCGCCGCATGTTCGACGAAGCGCCCGGCTGGATCCAGGAGCGCATCCGCGCCGCCGTGCGCATCGCCCTGTCCATCGCCAGCTCGACCGAAATGGCGCGGGAGCAGCTTCCCTCCGCCCTGACCAACGAACGCGAGGATCTGGTGGCCGAAGCGATCCTGGCCGAGGCGGACCGGAACATCCTGATCCTCTACGGGCAGGCCCACATCGACGCGATCCGGCAACGGCTTGAACGGGCCAGGCCCGGCTGGCGGGTCGCCGCCGAGGAAACGACGCGGGCGTTCTGACCGGCGCCCTCTGGAACCGCGTCCCGGAAGCTGCGCGAAAAAAGGGGACGAAGGCATGGCCTTCGTCCCCTTGATCATTCCGGCGCCCGTAACGGACGGGCCGGCGCCGCGGGAGAGCGTTTCGCGCCGGCCCAAGCCTCTTGCGCGGCCCTCAGGCGGCCCGCACGCGGCCGATGAAGGCCTTCACTTCCGACTTCAGGACGCCGGCCTCGCGGCTGAGTTGCGTGGCGGCGGCGAGCACCTGGGAGGAGGCGGCGCCCGCCTCGTTCGCCGCACCGCTGACGCCGGCGATGTTGCTCGCGACCTCCTCGGTGCCCCTGGCGGCCTGCTGGACGTTGCGGCCGATTTCCTGGGTGGCGGCGCTCTGCTCCTCCACCGCGGCGGCGATGGCGGCGGAGATGTCGCTCACGCCCGTGATGGTCTGGCCGATGTTGCGGATCGCCTCCACGGCACCTTGGGTCTGGGATTGGATCTCGGCGACCTGGGCGGCGATCTCCTCCGTCGCCTTCGCGGTCTGGCTGGCGAGGCTCTTGACCTCGCCGGCGACGACGGCGAAGCCCTTGCCGGCCTCGCCGGCGCGTGCCGCCTCGATCGTCGCGTTCAGCGCCAGAAGGTTGGTCTGGCTGGCGATGCTCTGGATCAGGCTCACCACGTCGCCGATGCGCTGGGCGGCCGTGGCCAGCCCCTCGACCCGGTGGTTGGTCTGCTCCGCCTCGACCACGGCCTCGCCGGACATGCGGGCGGATTGGCTGACCTGGCGGCTGATCTCGTCGATGGAGGCGCCCAGCTCCTCCGAGGCGGCGGCGACGGTCTGCACGTTGCTGCTCGCCTGCTCGGTCGCGGCGGCGACGGCGGTCGCCTGGTTGGTGGTCTGGGCGGCGATGGCGGACATGCTCTGTGCGTTGGACTGGAGCTGGGTGGCGGCGGCGGAAACGGTTTCCACGACACCCTGCACGGTCGCCTCGAACTCGTCGGCCAGACGCATCATGGCCGCGCGGCGCTCCTGTTCGGCCCGCTCCTCGGCGGCCTTTGCCTCCTCCTCGAGTTGCCGGGTGCGCAGCAGATTGACCTTGAAGACCTGCATGGCGTCGGCGACCTGCCCGATCTCATCCTTGCGGCCGGTGCCGTAGATCTCGACCGACAGGTCGCCGTCGGCGAGCGCGCGCAGGGAGGTGATGGAGCGGGCCAGCGGGTTGCCGATGGTGAAGCGCGCCAGCGCCCAGCCCGCGATGATGCCGCCGGCCAGTCCACCGAAGGCGACGAGCATCATGACTCGCTCGGTGCGGGCGCCCGTGACATGCGCCTCCTCGGCGATCTGGGTGGAGCGTTGGGCCGCATGGTCGGCGTAGGCGCGCACGGCCGTCTGCAGGTCGCCGGCGGCCTTGCGGCCCTGGAGGGCTGCTTCGCGGATCACGCGCTGGGCTTCCGACACCTCGACCTTGCCGCCCTGGGCGCGGGCGGCTTCCAGCGTCAGGTCGAGCTGGCGCTCGTAGGCGGCGTAGGCCCGTTCGATCTCCTGGAGCATGACGGCCTGCTCCGGGTTGGCGGTTTCGCGCAGCCTCGCCACGCGCTCGTGGAGCTGGGTCTTCTGCTCCTGGATGATGGCTTCGATGTTGCGCACCTGATCGGCCTCGGGGAAGGCCGCAAGGCCGAACTCCGACCGGTTGAGCGCGATGACGTTCTGGTTGACGCGGGCGCCGATCAGCGCCTCCTCGCCCGTGGAGTCGATCCGCATCGCGGACTCCTCCAGCAGCCGGATTCCCGAGATGCCGGTGAGGCCGACCACAAGTGTGACCATGCTCAGCAAGCCAATCAGAAGGAAAATTTTCTTCGCAATTTTCCAATTCGCAAGAAACATCCGTGCTCTCCCGCTCACGTAAATGCGCGCATGCATGAGCATGCCTGTGCAGTGTTGCCGGGTGGGAGGTGCCTCGCCCGCCGGGCGATTACTCGCCGGATGCGGTACCCCCTACCACCTTATTGATCATGAATACGCGCGGGCTGGATTTTCGGATTTTGAATTTATTGCCTATGCGCTCAGTAATAAGAGAGCATCTCTCCTTCGGGAGAGGGAATAATGACATGTCACACGCATGACGCGCCGTAACGAAATTCCCGTTCCGGGTCCGGATCGATCCGCGACCTTGAAAACTTATGGCCTTTTTGCAGCGCACGCGACCGAGGGTTGACGCGTAGTATTTTCTTAACAATTTTGCGCTAAAGCTTGTCTTACGGAATGAGGGTATAACTGACCGTCCGGAATTGGGCGGCGCCGTGCCGATGGGGGGACCGCATGTGGAAGCCGTTCGCGTCTAAGAAGAAGTACAACGCGTTGAAGGATCGCCACGCGGAGCTTCAGACCTGGTTCGAATCCGCGATGATGATGATCGACTGCGTGCCGGTGCCGCTGCTGTGGTGCGACACGTCGCAGGGATTCACGGTCACCTACATCAACACGGCCGCCAAGGAGCTGATCGGCCGGCTCGGCGACGCCTTCCCGGCGACCGCCAAGAACGTGATGGGACGTCACGCCGCCGACCTCTTCCCCGCCATCGCCGCGGATCTCCGCGCGAAGCTGCCTGATCCGTCGGCCCTGCCCTACAAGTGCCGCCTGCAGATCGGCGAGGAGTGGATCGACCTCAGCTTCATTGCCGTGCTCGACAAGAAGAAGACCTATTGCGGCGCGATGCTGAGCTGGCAAGCGGTCACCGAACAGGTGCGCATGGCGCAGAACTTCGAGGCGACCATCAAGCAGCTCGTCGGCAGCGTGGCGTCCGCCACCACCGAGCTGGAGGCGACCGCCCAGAGCATGTCCGCCATCGCGGAGGAGACCAGCCGGCAAGCGACCGCTTCGGCGAGCGCGTCGGAGCAGACCTCCACGAATGTCCAGACGGTTGCCGGCGCCGCCGAGCGCATGGCAATGGCGTTGCGGGATATCTCCACCCATGCGGCAAAATCCTCGGGCATCGCCGGCAACGCCGTGCAGGAGGCCGCGCGCACGAACAACACCGTCGCCGGCCTGACCGAAGCCGCGCACAAGATCGGCGAGGTGGTCCACCTGATCCAGAGCATCGCCGAGCAGACCAACCTGCTGGCCCTGAACGCCACGATCGAGGCGGCCCGCGCCGGCGAGGCCGGCAAGGGCTTCGCCGTCGTCGCCAGCGAGGTGAAGCAGCTTGCCAACCAGACCGCCCGCGCCACCGAGGAGATCGGCTCACAGATCACCTCCATGCGCGACGTCGCGGGTCAGGCGGTGACGGCGATCCAGGGCATCGGCGACACCATCGCCGCGATGAACGAGATCACCGCCACCATCGCCTCGGCCATCGAAGAGCAGAGCGCGGCGACCGTCGAGATCACGCGCAACGTGCTGGAGGCATCGAACCGCACCATGGAGGTGTCGAGCAACATCTCCGAGGTGCAGAAGGCCGCCAGCGAGACCGGCGCCGCCGCCTGTCAGGTGCTCGGCGTCACCGGCGAGGTGTCGCGCCAGGCCGAGGTTCTCCAGGGCGAGGTGGAGCGCTTCCTCCAGCGCATCCAGGTCCGCTGAGGCTCGTTGCCCCGCAAGGCCTGGGTCAGACCTCGGCCGTGTGTCCGGAACCCTCCGCCCTGGCGATCCCGGCCATCAGCCGGCGCAGCCACAGATGGGCTGGCTGCCGGTCATGGCGGTTGTGCCAGATCATCGACATGCGGGAGAGCGGCACCGGCAGGGGCGCGGGCCGGACGGCCAGCCCGAAGGCCCCGGCGAGCGAGCGCGCCACCTGTTCCGGCATGGTGCAGAACAGGTCGCTCTGCTGAAGGATCGGGCCGGCCACCAGCAGGTGCGACACCACCGCCCGCAGGTCGCGCCGGCGCCCGGCCTCGGCCAGGGCGCGGTCGATGGCGCCGACCCGGCCCGCCGTGGCCGACACCAGCAGGTGCGGGAAGGCCAGGAACCGCTCCAGATCGAAAGCACCCTCGGCCGCCGGGTGGCCGTCCCTCATCAGCGTGACCAGCGGGTCGCGCGGCAGAAGGATCCGCGTCATCCGGGCCGGTGCCTCCGGCAGCATGCCCACGGCGATCTGGATCGCGCCGGAATCCAGCAGCTCGAAGGCCGTGCCCTTGTCGCAATGGCGGATCGTCAGTTCGACCGCCGGGGCGTCCCGTGCCACACTGGCGATCAGCGGCGGACCAAGCACCAACTCCGCATGGTCCGACATGCCCAGCGTGAAGGAGGCGGCGGCACGCGCCGGCTCGAAGGGCAGGTTCAGGGCGACGGCAGCCCGCACCCCCTCCAGCGCGGAGCGGATGGGACCGTACATCTCCTCCGCCAGTGCCGTCGGCTCCATCCCGGCGGCGGAGCGCATGAACAGATCGTCGCCGAAGGCACCCCGCAGCCGGGTCAACGCGTTGCTCACCGCCGACTGGGTCAGGTGAAGCCGTTGGGCGGCGCGCGTCACGCTGCGTTCCTGGAAGACCGCCTCGAAGACGCGCAGCAGATTCAGGTCGAACCGGGCGATGTCCATGGGATATTCATTGCATGAATGATCGCCATTGGCATCGATGATTTCCTGAATGGCAGCTTGGCGCGCATGCTCCACGGCAACCGAACCCACCAGAGACCCGAGGTTGCCATGATCGATGTCCGCACCGCCGCGTACGGCGCCTTCCTCCTGCGCGTTTCGCTGGGCGTGCTCGCCCTCGCCCACGGGCTGACAAAGGTTTTCGTCTTCACCATCCCCGGCACGGTCGGCTATTTTGAAAGCATCGGCTATCCGGGCTTCCTGGCCTATCTCGTCATCCTGGGCGAGGTCGGCGGCGGGCTGGCGCTGATCGCCGGCGTCTGGACCCGCGCCATTGCGCTGGCCCTCGTGCCGATCCTGGTCGGCGCCACCCTGCAGCACCTGCCCAACGGCTGGGGCTTCTCCTCGCCCAACGGCGGCTGGGAATATCCGGCCTTCTGGACGGTGGCCCTGCTGGTCCAGGTCCTGCTCGGCAGCGGCGCCTTCGCCCTGCGGGTGCCCGGCCTGACCGACCGCTTCGGTTCGGCCGAGCCGCAGCGCACCTACTGACGAGTTTTGATGCGGCACCGTGCCTTCCCGTCGCTGGCGGGGAGGCACGTGCGTGTCTCAGTGTTTATATGGAGAATAGGCGCGTTATTCCGTCATCCCCGCGAAAGCGGGGATCCAGAAACTCGCAGAGCAAGTCTCTAGGCAAAGCTCTGGACCCCCGCTTTCGCGGGGGTGACGGCTAAGTACCTGTTCTTAGCGTAAGTATTGCCGCGGAACGTCTGAACACCCTCCAAGCTGGGGAGTCATCCCATGCCCTCCACACCCGCCCTGTTCCTGTCGCACGGTTCCCCCATGCTGGCGCTGGAGGAGAACGAGGCGCACCGTTTCCTGAAGGGCTTCGGCGCGCAGCTCGGCAAGCCGCGCGCGATCCTGTCGGTGTCCGCCCATTGGGAGACGCAGATTCCGGTCGTCTCGCTCGCCGAGACGCCGGAAACGATCCATGACTTCGGCGGCTTCCCCCAGGCGCTCTTCGACATGCGCTACCCGGCGCCGGGATCGCCGGAGGTCTCGGAGCGGGCCGGGCGCCTGCTGCTGGAGGCGGGCTTCGACGTGCGCGCCCACCCGAGCCGCGGGCTGGACCATGGAAGCTGGGTGCCCCTGTCGCTCATGTACCCGCAGGCCGATGTGCCGGTTGCCCAGCTTTCCATCCAGCCGGACGAAAGCCCGGAGCACCATTACCGGCTCGGCCAGGCGCTGCGCCCACTGCGGGATGAAGGCGTTCTGATCCTCGCCTCGGGTTCGCTCACCCACAATCTGCGGGCACTCTTCTCAACCCGGCGCGAGGGCCTGATCGAGGCGCCGGACTGGGTGGTCCGCTTCGGCGACTGGATGGCGGAGGCTGTCGCGGAACAGCGGGTGGACGATCTGCTGAACTACCGCAGCCGCGCGCCCTTTGCTGCCGAGAACCACCCGACCGACGAGCATCTGCTGCCGCTCTTCGTGGCGTTGGGCGCTGGCTCCCCCGGTACGGCGGGTGTTCCAGTCCACCGCAGCCACACCTACGGTGTGCTGGCAATGGACGCCTACGCCTTCTCCTGAGGCATCTCAACCGAAGCCCGAAAACAGTTCGGGGCCGATGCAGCGAATGAAACGCGCATCGACCCCGAACTGTTTTGCATTCGCAGTACCCCGCCCCTTTTTATCAAGGTGGTCGTCGGCACCGCCACTTTTTTATTTGCCCTTCCGGGCGTCCTCCCCAGACCATCAGGCCGTGGGTCTTTCATTAACAAACTTTGTTCTCTATGACAACAGTTTTTTCATGAAGCCATCAGGGATGCCTTGTTGTTCAAAGCCCCCGGAACGGTGAAACCCCTGCCTTTTCGCGCCTGACATGCGCTTGCATGACCGCCCAGAACGCGGACTCGCATTTTTGCAATGCAGCCATGCTGAACCTGCAACTCGCAATTTTTGCGATGCATCATTAGAATCAATCCAGATCGTCCTGTGGGACGTTTCCTCCCTAGACTTGAAGGCCGCCCGGCAACCCGGTGCGGCCTTTTCTTTTGCCCGGCTTACAGCCTTTCCGGCTCCCCGGACAGTGCACGATAGAGCGCCGGGCGGCGGTCGGCGAGGAAGCCGCTGACGGCCCGGGCGGCGGCGAGCGCCGCCGGGTCCAGCTCGGCCACCAGAAGCTCCTCCCCCTCCCCGCCGCGCGCCAGCACGGCGCCGTCCGGCCCGGCAAGGCAGCTCAGCCCGCAATAATCCAGCTCGCCCTCCACGCCCGTGCGGTTGGCGTAGGCGACGAAGATCTGGTTCTCGAAGGCACGGGTCGGCACCACGCAGCGGGTCACGATGTCGAAGGGCTTCATCAGAGCCGTGGGCACCAGCACGGCGTCGGCTCCGGCCAGCGCGTGGCGCCGGACCAGCTCGGGGAACTCGACCTCGTAGCAGATCAGCACGCCGATCCGCAGCCCGTCGATCTCCGCCAGCGCGAAATGGTCCTCGCCCGGCGCGAACTGGCTGCGGTCGAGGTCGCCGAACAGGTGGGTCTTGCGGTGGTTCAGCAGCGGCGTGCCATCCCGGCCGATCAGCCGCGCGGCGTTGTAGACGGCCCCGTCGCTTCCCCGCTCCGGATAGCCGTAGAGCAGGGCCACGCCGGTCCGGCGGGCGATGGCGGAGGCGCGGGCCGCCGAGGGGCCGTCCGCCGGTTCGGCGTGGCGGGCAACCTCCACCGCCCCGATGTTGTAGCCGGACAGGAACATCTCCGGCGCGATCAGGATTGCGACGTCCTGCCCGGCCGCCGCCTCGGCCGCCCGCTCCAGCCGGTCGAGGTTGCGGTCCGGCGCGCCGGTCTCGCTGGCGGCCTGGAAGAAACCGATGCGCATGAGGCTCACTCCGGCAGTTCGATGGGTTTCAGCGCGTCCCACTGGTCGCCCGGACCGGGGTTCTCCGGATGGGCCGCCCCGCCCAGATGGTTCATCACGCCCCACACGGCGTTCAGCGCGGTGGTCACCGCCCCCTCCGCCCAGCCGGCGGTCCAGGAGATGTCGTCGCCGGCCAGGAAGATGCCCTTTTGGCGCGAGGGCAGCCCCTCCTGCATGAAGTGGCAGTAAAGCCGGCGCTGGTAGCGGTAATGGCCCGGCAGGTTCGCCTTGAAGGCGCCCATGAAGTTCGGGTCGGACTCCCAGGACACCGTGATCGGCTCCCCGATGATGTGGGGGGCGATGTCGAGGTCCGGGTAGATCTGCTTCAGGCTGTGCAGCATCAGCCGCACCCGGTCGTCCACCGGCAGCGACAGCCATTTCAGCGCGTCGTCGTTCCAGGTGTAGGAGAGGCAGATCACGCCCGGCAGGCCTTCGCCGTTGTCGATCAGGTAGGTGCCGCGCGTCATGCGGTCGCTGAGCGTCATGCTCATCCGGTCCTGGCCGGTCCTGGGGTCCTTGTCCTTCCAGAAGGGCCGGTCCACCATGACGAAGGTCTTGGACGCCTGCATGTAATGCGACCGCTCCATCGCCATCCACATGGGATGGCTGAACAGCACCTCGTCGCAATGGATGCGCGCCGACAAGAGCCAGAGCTGCGTCGTCACCACCGCCGCGTCATAGTCACGCCGGTTGCCCCAGCGGTCGGTGACGGCGATGCGGTTGCCGGGTGCGGCCTCGATCCGGTCCACCCGCGGCCGCGGCATGCCGTTGTGCAGGCCGCACAGCGAGGTGCCCTCGGGCCAATGGGCCATCCCCTTGGGCGAGCGGCGCCACAGGGCGAGCGGAAGCTGCTCCACCCCGCCCACCACCATGCGGTGGTCGGAATCCGCGTCGGTGTAGACGACGCGCAGGATCTCCAGCATGGAGTTCGGGAAGTCCGTGTCCCAGCCGCCGGTGCCGAATCCGACCTGCCCGAAGACCTCCCGGTGCCGGAAGGACAGGCGGCGGAAGGCGGAGGATTCGCAGATGAAGCCATAGAAGGTCCGCTCGTCCCAGACCTCCACCAGCCGGTTCCAGATCCCCTTGATGGCCGCGACGTCGCGGGCCGCTATCGCCTTCTGCATGGCGGAGAAGTCGGCGGATTCCTCCAGCGCCTGCGCCCAAGCCTCCTGCACCTCCCGGAACAGGGGCGGCAGGTCGTCCGGCGTGGTCGCGTAGAGCTTTTCTCCCGCCAGCTCGATCACCGTGCTCGGCGTCGCCGAGGAAAGCGGGTTCGGAAAGGGCCGCGTCTCCAGCCCCGCCAGGTCGAAGTAATGGAACAGCGTCGTCGAGGAGGGCGGGAAGCGCATGGCCCCCAGCTCCGCGTAGACGCCGTCCCCGCCCTTGAAGGGCTCCGACCGCAGCCGCCCGCCAATCCGGTCCGCCTCGTAGAGGACGGGCCGCAGGCCGAGCTTCATCAGTTCGTAGGCGGCGACGATGCCGGCGATGCCGCCACCGATCACCGCCACCTCGGTCCCGTGCCGCGCTGCCGGGATGCGGCCGAGCCCGGCGGGATGGCGCGCGTAACGGTCGAAGGCGAAGGGGAAATCCGGCCCGAACATGGTGATCGGGCGCGCGGACTCCTGCCCACCATGGTCCATGGCGGCGATGGTCATCGGCTTCCTCCCTGGAACGGTTTCGGGGTCTTAGCGCCCCTTGCGCTTCTCCAGCGCGTGGGTGGACAGGCACAGCAGCTCGAACAGCACCTGGGCCGCCGCCTGGGCCGTGTTGGTGGTCGCGTCGTACTGCGGGGCCACCTCCACCACGTCGGCGCCGATCACGTCCACCCCGACCAGCCCGCGCAGCAGCTGCAGCACCTCGCGCGTGGTCAGGCCTCCGACCTCCGGTGTGCCGGTGCCCGGCGCGAAGGCGGGGTCGAGGCTGTCCACGTCGAAGGAGACGTAGACCGGCCCGTCGCCGACCACCTTGCGCGCCGTCTCGATGATCGCCGGGATCCCGAGCTGCGGCACCTCCTCCGCGTGGATCACGGTCATGCCGGATTCGTAGGAGAACTCCCACAGATACTCGGCCCCGCCACGGATGCCGATCTGGATCGTGCGCTCCGGGTCGAGCACGCCATCCAGCACCGCCTGGCGGAAGGGACCGCCATGGTGGAACTTCGCACCCTCATAGGCGCCGCTGGTGTCGCAATGGGCGTCGATGTGGATCATGCCCACCGGCCGCTCGGCGGCGAGGCCCTTCAGGATCGAATAGCTGATGGAATGGTCGCCGCCGACCGACAGCGGCACCACGCCCGCCGCCGCGACCTTCGAATAGAAGGCCTGGATGTCGGCGTGGCAGGTCTCCAGGTTGAAGCGGCTGCTCAGGGGGACGTCGCCGACGTCGGCCATGGCGCAGGCCGCCGACGGCACCATGCGCAGGACATGCTCGTATGGGCCGATGCGCTCCACCGAGCGGACGGCGCGCGGCCCCAGCCGCGAGCCCGCGCGGTTGGTGACGCCCAGGTCCATCGGCACGCCGATCAGCGCGATCTCCAGCCCGCCGAAATCGGGCAGGCCCGGCGCGTCCGGCCGGTAGGGGGCGTCCAGCAGCGTCGAGACGCCGGAGAAGGGCTGCACCCGCTTGCCCCCCTGGAACTGGAGCGCTGCCACGCGCTTGAACTCCGGATCGTGGATGTCGTCGCCGCCGGACCCGCTGTAACGGGCGCGGAGCTGGTCGAGCTTCTTGGGATCGATCATGGGAGAGGTCTTTCGCTGGTGAGGCGGGAGCCAAAAATTCTTCGGAGTGTGCCACTCGGCGGGCGGACGGCCTCGCGACGCTCGGTCGTCATCCCCGCGGAAGCGGGGATCCAGAAGCTCGCTAGGCGGTCCCTCCGGGACGTCCTGGATCCCCGCTTTCGCGGGGATGACGGGAAGTGGCGGAAGAGGATCAAAGCGTTCAAGGGCGGATCTCCGGCGTTCAGTCGCTCTTCGACCAAGCGCCGAGCAGGCGCGGAAGGTCGCCGAAACGGGCGATCAGGCCGAAGATGACGGCGGTGATGGCGACGAACAGCACGGTCACGGAGGCCATGACCGGTGTGTAGCCGTAGCGCAGCGCGTTGAAGATCTTGATGGGCAGGGTTTCCATCGTGAAGCCGACGGACATGTAGGCGACGATGTACTCGTTCAGCGACAGCACGAAGGCGAAGGCGAAGCCGGAGATCATGTAGGGCCGCACCAGCGGCAGGATCACCGTGCGCAACACCGCGCGGTCGTCCGCGCCCATGGTCGAGGCCGCCTCCACGTAGGAGCGGTCCACGGCGGCGAAGCCCAGCGACAGCGTCACCAGCGGCAGCGTCACGAAGAACACCGCGTGGCTGACCACCGCCGTCCATTGCTGCCCATAGGCGCCGATGGCGCTCCAGAAGCTCAGGAACCCCAGCGCCGTGATGACCGGCGGCAGGATGAAGGGCGTCATGCCCAGGATCTCAAAGGCGCGCGCCCAGGGGGCCTTCCAGCGCCACAGGAACCAGGCCAGCGGAAAGGCGATCAGCACCGACAGGGCCGACGACAGCCCGGCGAGCGTGAGGCTGTTGACGAGCGCGCCGCGCCAGCCGGGATCGGTGAAGATCTCCGCGTACCAGGACAGCGAGAAGCCCTGCGGCGGGAAACTCAGCGTCTTCTTCGCGTTCACCGAGACGCCGGCCACCACGAGCAGCGGCACGGCGAGGAGAAGCGCCAGCAGGCCGGCCAGGACGCTGCCGATGGTAGCCGATCTCATTGCGAACCCTCCCGGCGGCCGAGGATGAGCGCCAGCCCGACGAGCGCCAAGCTGACGAGGACGAGGAAGACGGCCATCGCCGCCGCGAAGGGCATGTTCGACTGGTAGATGGCCTGGTCGGTGATCAGCACCGACAAGGTCCAGTGCTGCGGCCGGCCGAGAAGCTGCGGCAGCAGGTAGGAGCCCAGCGCGAAGACGAAGGCCATGATCACCGTGCCGACGATGGTGTTGCGCAGGGCCGGCACCAGCACCGTGAAGAAGGCCCGCGCGGGCGAGGAGCCCAGCGTGCGCGCCGCCTCCATCAGGCTGAAGTCGAAGCGGGCGAGTGCCGGATAGAGCACCAGCACCGTGTAGGGGAAGGCCTGGTAGACGAGGCCGGCGAGCAGCGCGCCGAAGCCGGGGCTCAGCGACTGCGGCGCCTCCATCAGCCCGACCGCGACCAGCAGGTTGGTGATGCCGGCCGTGCGGGAGAGCAGCGTGGACCAGGCGAAGCCGATGATGACCTCCGACAGGGAGAGCACCGACAGAAGGAACACCAGCCACCGCACCTGCGCCGGGTGCGGCAGCCGCACCAGCCGGTAGGTGAAGGGGAAGGCGATCGCCACGGCCACCACGGCGACCAGTCCGGCCAGCATCAGCGAGAAGGACAGGACGTTGCCGAAGAAGGCCGACAGGAAGCGCTCGTAATTCGCCAGGACGAAGTCCGGCTCGTAGAAGCCGCCCTGGACCCGGCGGAAGAAGCTGACCGCGATCATCAGCCCGAAGGGAATGACGAAGAAGACGATCAGCATCAGCGCCGGGAAGAGGATCGGCGCGTGCTCGGCGAGCGTGCGGGGCGGACGCCGGATCATGCGGCCCGCTCCGCATGGCCCGTGGCCAGCGGCAGCAGGACGCAGGCCTGCGGCGGCAGTTCCACCGTCACGGGGCTGCCGGGCGCCACGGAGGGGCGGTCCTTCGGGTGGGCCACGGCGACGATCTCCCGCCCTGCGACATCGATGCGCAGCTCGACCGAGGCGCCGAGGTCGCGCACGAAGGAGAGCCTGCCGGCCAGCCGGTTCGGCCCGCCTTCCGCGTTGCCGTGCACCACCACGTCCTCCGGCCGGATGGAGAGCAGGACGCGGCTGTTGCCGGTCATCTCCGGCAGGACCAGAGTGCCGCCGGGGACGGACAGGGTGCCGTTGCCGGCCGCCTCGCCCTCCAGCAGGTTGGTCATGCCGATGAAGTCGGCCACGAAGGCGTCGGCCGGGCGGCGGTAGACCTCCACCGGCGAGGCCGCCTGATGGATCCGGCCCTGCGACATGACGACCACGAGGTCGGCCATGGTCATGGCCTCGCGCTGGTCGTGGGTGACCACGATGGTGGTGATGCCGAGCCGCTGCTGGAGCTGCTTCAGCTCGATCTGCATGGCTTCGCGCAGCTTGGCGTCGAGCGCCGACAGCGGCTCGTCCAGAAGGAAGAGCTTCGGCGACAGGGCGAGCGCGCGGGCGATGGCGACGCGCTGGCGCTGCCCGCCGGACAGCTTGGACACCGGCCGGTCGGCCATGCCCGGAAGCTGCACCATGTCCAGAAGCTCGGCCGCGCGCTTGCGCTGGTCCGCGGCGGACACGCCGCGGATGCGCAGGGGATAGGCGACGTTCTCGCCCGCCGTCAGGTGGGGGAACAGCGCCAGGGACTGGAAGACCATGCCGAAGTCGCGCTTGTGCGCGGGCATCTCCGTGATGTTCCGGTCATCGATGAACAGCCGTCCGCCGGACGGCTCCTCCAGCCCGGCGATCATGCGCAGAAGCGTGGTCTTGCCGCAGCCCGACGGGCCGAGCAGGCAGACGAACTGCCCGTGGGGAATGCGCAGGGTCGCGCCATGAACGGCGACGACCGACCCGTAACGCTTGGCGAGGCCATCCAGGACGAGAGCGGACATGGGCGTGCTTTCCGGAGGAGGAGACGGGGAAGTGAGGGCGGGAAGACGGCCTGCTCCCTTTCCCCAAGGGGAGAGGGAGGGACCCGCGCGGCGGGAGGGTGAGGGAGTTGCCGGGGAACCGGACAGTCCGGCAACGCCGGCCCCCTCACCCCAACCCTCTCCCCGGAGGGGAGAGGGAGCCAGCGCTCGTCCGGCCTTGAAGCCAGCCTCAGCCGACGATCATCTCCGTCCACTTCTCGTTCAGCCAATCGGCCTTTGTCTGGTACATGTCGTAGCGCGGCACGATCGGTGCGATCTCGGAGGAGACGGCGCCGAACTCGGCGTCGGTCAGGTCGGTCTTGGCGCGCGGGATGGTGGGTGCCGTGCCGACCTTGCGCGACAGCAGCGCCTGGACCGACGGCTGGCTCATGTAGTCGATGTAGACATGCGCGAGGTCGAGCTTTGTGGAGGCGCGGGTGACCGCCCAGCTTCCGCTGTCGTTGATGCCGCCTTCCTTCGGGAAGGTGGAGCGGACCGGCTGGCCGTCGGCGACGGCGAGGCCGGTCACGTCGTGATAGTACTGGCCCATCGGGATCTCGCCCGATTTCAGCGCGGCCTCGAACTGGGCCTCGTCGCGGTACCAGAGATTCACGTTGTCCTTCAGCTCCGCCAGCTTCTTGAAGCAGTCGAGCTGGCCGGCCTCCGTGTCCAGATGCTTGGTACCGCCGAAGTGGGTGGCGGCGGCCACCTCCAGCAGGAAGCTGTTGCTGACCAGCGCCATCAGGCCGAGCTTGCCCTTGTTGGCGGGATCCCACAGCGCCGCCCAGCTCGCCGGGGCCTGCGGGTAGGACTGGGTGTTGGTGACCAGCGTGATGAACCAGGACACCGCACCGATGCCGGCGACGCGGCCGTCCGGGTACTTGTTCACGAGGTGCGGCAGCACATTGGCCGTGTTGGGCATCTTGCCCAGGTCGAGCGGCGCCCAGAGGTCGGCGCTCATGCCCTTCAGCATGGCAACCTGGGACATCATCGACACGTCGGCCGGCGCCTGGCGGGCCCGGGCGGCCTGTTCGAGCTGGACCAGCCAGGCCTCGCCGGTCGGCTCGGCGACGGACTCCACGGCGATGCCCGTGGCCTTGGTGAATTCGGGGAAGACGTGCTTGTCGAAGGATTCCTTGAAGTAGCCGCCATAGACGCCGACCTTCAGCGACTTGTCCTGGGCGCGCAGGATGTTCGGGAAGCCGGTCACGGTGGCCGCGGCGGCGAGGCCGCCGGCCCCCGCCAGCACCGCGCGGCGGCTGACGCCGCCCTGGAAGCGGGTCGTGTTCGTCGTATTCGTCATGATTCGCCCTTTCGTGAAGCCGTTGTGGCGCGCCTTTGCGGCGCCTTGCCGTCGTTCCCTGTCTCCGGCATTAGACGGCGGTTACAACTCCGAAAAAATGCCATTCTTTTGGAGCTTGCTTCGACAGGCGTCAAAGTGAGAGGGCCGCCGCCCTTGCCGTTCCGCGGGCATGCTGCAAGAGTGTCGCCCAGGCGGCAAGCCTTATCGGGATGGGTTGGATGAGCCTGGAAACCGTCGATCTGCGCCTGTTGCGCCTGTTCATGACCATCGTGGAATCCGGCGGCTTCACCGCCGCGCAAAGCGAGCTGAATCTGTCCCTCTCCACCATTTCCACGCATTTTTCCGACCTTGAGGCACGGCTCGGCGTGCGGTTGTGCCGGCGCGGCCGGTCGGGATTCCAAGTCACGCCGGAGGGCCAGGCGGTCTATGACGAGGTGCGGCGCGTGTTCGACACGCTCGACCGATTCTCCGCGCGGGTCCGGGGGCTGCGCGACCGGCTGACCGGGACGCTGAACCTCGGGCTGGTGGACAACACGCTGTCCGACCCGCAGGCACCGCTGGAACGCGTGCTCGCCCGCTTCACGGACGCGGCACCCGAGGTCTCCCTGTCCATCCTCACCCGCCCGCCGAACGAGCTGCTGCGCGACGTGGTCGGCGGCAACCTGCAGCTCGCGATCGCCAGCTTTCCCCGCATCGTGCCGGGCCTGTCCTATGTCGGTCTCTATCAGGAAACGAACCACTTCTACTGCGGGCGCGGCCACCCGCTGTTCGAGGCGGACGACCGGGCGCTGACCATCGACGACGTGCGCAACCACCGGCTCGTCGCCCGCGCCTACTGGGGCACCCGCGACCTGAAGATCTTCGCCATCGCCACCCCGAAGGCCACCGTCAGCGACATGGAGGGGGCGGCGCGGCTGGTGCTGTCCGGCTGCTATCTCGGCTACCTGCCCGACCATTACGCCGCGCTCTTCGTGGCCCAGGGAAGGCTGCGCGCGATCCAGCCGCAGCTCCTCTCCTACCGCGCGCCCTTCCAGGCGGCCTACGACCCCAACCGCGCCCGGAACCCGGTGGTCGATCTCTTCCTCTCCATCGTGAAGGAGGAGATGCAGCAGAAGCCGTCCCAGGCCAAGACCGGGCGCGCCATGCCCGCCACCGGCTGAATCGTCGCGTGTCAGGACGCCGGCACCGCTTCGGCTGCGGCCGCTTCCGCCTGCGCCATCCTGGCCTTCTTCTCGTCGAGGGGCAGGTTGTAGGTGATGGTGGCGCCGTAGGCGCCGGGGTCGGTCGGGTCGAGCCGGACCTTGTCGAAGGCCAGCACGCGGGTCGCCAGCGTGAAGCCCTCCTTCAGGTCGTGGGTGACCATGAAGACGGTCATCTTCTCCTCGGCCCACAGACGCAGCAGCAGCTCGTACATCTGCGCCTTGGTACCGGAGTCGAGCGCGCCGAAGGGCTCGTCCAGCAGCAGGATCTTCGGCTTGCGGATCAGCGCCTGGGCGATGGCAAGGCGCTGCTGCATGCCGCCGGACAGCTCTGCCGGGTATTTGTTCAGATGCGCGCCCAGCCCCACCGTGGCGAGGATCGACTTGGCCTCTTCCTCCGCCTCGCGGCGCTGGGCGCCGAACAGGCGGGCGAGAAAGCGGGAGGAGGCGAACTCCCGCCCGATGACGACGTTCTGCAGCGCGGTCAGGTGCGGGAAGACGGAATAGCGCTGAAAGACCACGCCGCGCTCCGGCCCCGGTTCGGCCACCAGCGGCTCGCCGTCCAGCAGGATGCTGCCGCGGCTCGGGCTTTCCTCGCCCAGCAGCATGCGCAGGAAGGTGGTCTTGCCGCAGCCGGACGGGCCGACCAGCGCGCAGAACTCGCCCGAGGGGATCTCCAGGTTCACGCGCTCCAGCACGACCTGGTTCGGGTATTCCTTCCAGACTCCGCGGACGGACACATGGCTCATGACGGACCCTTTCCGGCCTGCATCCAGGGGAAGAAGCGGCTGTTGAAGCGGCGCAGCAGATAGTCCGACACGAAGGCGAGCAGCGTGATCCAGGCGACGTAGGGCAGGATCACGTCCATCGCCATGTAACGGCGGACCAGGAAGATGCGGTAGCCGAGCCCTTCGGTCGCGGCGATGGCCTCGGCGGAGATCAGGAACAGCCAGGCCGGGCCGAGCGACAGCCGCAGGGCGTCCACCAGCCGCGGCACCATCTGCGGCAGCACGACGCGGACGACGATCTGCCAGCTCGACGCCCCCAGGGTCTGCGCCTTGATCAGCTGTTCGCGCGGGATCTCGCCCACCCGCCCCGCGAGGTCGCGGATCAGGAAGGGCACCACGCCGAAGACGATCAGCACCACCTTGGACAGCTCGTCCAGCCCGAAGACGATGAAGAGCACCGGCAGCACCGCCATCGGCGGGATCATCGACAGGATGGCGACGAAGGGCGCCAGCCCGGCCCGCACATAGGGGATCAGCCCGATGGCGATGCCCAGCACCAGTGCGATCAGCAGCGACACACCGAGCCCGAGCCCGAGCCGCTGCAGGCTCGCCGCCGTGTCCACCCACAGCAGATAGTCGCCGGTGCGGGCGTCGGGCGAGAAAGCGACGCGGGCGATGGCCTCGCCCAGCGCCGACAGCGGCGGCAGCAGCTTGTCGTTGGGATTGGCCGCCAGACGCATCGCCGACGCCACGGCATAGACGGCGCAGGCCGCCGCGAAGGGGAGGAGGCCCCAGAACAGAACCCCTCCCCGGCCCGGCCGCCGGTTGATGATCCGGCGCATGGATTACAGCTTCCCCTCGGCGGCTTCGGTCATGAAGCCGGCGTCGAAGCGCAGCTTCACGTTCTTCGCGTCGCCCAGCACCGTGCCGTCCGGGAAAGCGATGCCGACGGCGTCCACCGTGCGGGCACCCTCGCCCAGCAGCCCGTGGTCGAAGGAGAACTTGCGGACGAGGTCCATGCTCTTCTGGATCACCGGACCCTTGGCGAAATCGGCCGCCGCCCTGGCCTCGGAGAACAGGTTCGTGGTCGCGAGCTGGGCCTTGTAGCCGGCGAGGTCGGTGCCCGAGGCCTGGGCCATCGCGGTCAGGGCCTTTGTGCCGGCCTCGCCGTTCGCGGTCATCAGCCCCATGATCTCGTACCAGGCGCCGACGAGCGCCTTGCCGAGCTTCGGGTTGTCCTTCAGCACCGCGCTGTTGACGATCATCAGGTCGAGGATCTCGCCGGGGATGTTGCTGGAGTTGAACAGCTCGGTGGCGCCGGGGGCCTTCTTCACCTCGCTCAGCTGCGGGTTCCAGGTGACCACGGCGGTCACGTCGTCCGACGAGGTGAAGGCGGAGACGATGTCGGCGTCGGCCGTGTTCACCACCCGCACGTCGCGCTCCGTCAGCCCGGCGCTGTCGAGCGCGCGGGCCAGCAGGTAGTGCGACACCGACAGCTCGACCAGATTGACGCGCTGGCCCTTCAACTCGGCGATGCTCTTGCCCTTCTTGACCACCAGCCCGTCGTTGCCGTCGGAGAAGTCGCCGACGATCAGCGAGGTGGAATCCACCCCGCCCGCCGCAGGAATGGTCAGCGCGTCCATGTTGGTCATCACGCAGCCGTCGAAGGCGCCGGCCGTGTACTGGTTGATGGACTCGATGTAGTCGTTGACCTGAACGATCTCGACCTGGATGCCGTACTTGTCGGCCCACTTCTTCATGATGCCGCTTTCGGCGGCGTAGCCCCAGGGCATCCAGCCCGCGTAGATCGACCAGGCGACCTTGAAGGACGACTTCTCGGCGGCCGAGGCCGGCGACTGCACGGTGAAGACGGCGGTCGCGAGGGCGGCGGCAAGGACCGCGCGCTTGAAAAAGGTCCGCATGCGGGATGTTCCTTCCATGGGGGTCAGGGCGGGGTCAGGGCGGGTTCGGGCTGTCGGATAGGGTTAAGGCTGTCAGGCGCGGGCGAGCCAGTTGCGCCATCCGCCGAAGCGGGTGATCTCCTCCGCACCCTCCAGGGCGATGGGCTCGCACAGGAAGCCCTTCACCCGGCTGCCGTCGGCGAGTTCGACCGAGCCGATGGCCATGGGTGCCGGGACCTCGGCGACGAAGCTTCCGAAGGACGCGGTGTCCAGCTCCCAGACCTCCAGCTCGATCCCGCCGGGGCCGGCGGCGTCGCGGACGAGGCCTGGCTTGGCCGGCACCGTGCCGGGCAGCGAATAGAGCCGGTAGCCCGCGGCGCTGGCCGTGGTGGCGACAAGCCGGCCGTTGCGGCCGGTGAGCTGGTGGTTCAGCGGCTGGCCCGTCAGATGCGCGCCGACGACCGCGATGCGCACGGTGCCGGGTGCCGCGGCCTCCAGCGCATCCTCCAGAGCCGGGCCGGCGACCGGCTGGCCCGTGGCGCCGATGGTCGGGCCTTGGAGACGGTGGAAGCGGTCGGCCAGTGCGGCCAGCGCGCCGTCGGCGAAGGCGGCACCGACGAAGGTGACGCCGAAGGGCAGCCCGTTCTCCCGGAAGCCGGCCGGCACGGCAATGGCCGACAGGTCCATAAGGTTCACGAAGTTCGTGTAGTAGCCGAGATTCGTGTTCAGCCGGACCGGGTCGGCCAGCAGCTCCTCGATCGTGTAGGTCGTACCGGTGGTGGGCAGCAGCAGCACGTCCATCTTCGCCCATTCGGCCTCGGCCCGGCGGGTCAGCTCGGCCAGCCGGTACATGCCCTCGAAGGTCTCGACGGCGGTCTTCTCCTTCGCACCCAGGATGATGCCGCCGACCACGGGGTGCAGCGAGTCCGGCTTGGACAGCGCGAAGTCGCGGACGGCGGCCAGACGCTCCGCTACCCAGGGGCCGGCGTAGAGCAGCGAGGCCGCGTCGCGGAACACGGTGTAGTCCACCGGCACCGCCGTGCCACCCAGCGACTCCAGCCGGGCGACCGCCTCGGTGAAGAGGGCGGACGCGGCTTCGTCGCCGAAGAACTCCAGCCCTTCCCGGGGCACGCCGAAGCGGAAGCCCTTCGGCCAGTGCGCCGGACGGGCGGCGCCGGCGGGCGCGCAGCGGGAATAGGGGTCGGCGGCGTCGAAGCCGCCCGCCGCATTCAGCACCGCCAGCGCGTCGCCGCAGCTGCCCGCGAAGACCGACACCACATCCTGCGTCCGGCAGGCCGGCAGCACGCCCGCCGTGCTGATGAAGCCCTTGGTCGGCTTCAGCCCGACGACGTTGTTGAAGCCCGCCGGCACGCGGCCGGAGCCCGCCGTGTCGGTGCCGAGCGCGAAGCTGACAAGCCCCGCGCCCACCGCGACACCCGACCCGGCGCTCGACCCGCCCGACACGTAGCGCGCGTCGAAGACCGACGAGCAGATGCCGTAGGGCGATCGGGTGCCGACCAGCCCGGTGGCGAACTGGTCCAGGTTGGTCTTGCCGATCAGGATGGCGCCGGCCCCCACCAGCCGCTCCACCACCGTGGCGGAACGGTCCGGCACATGGGCGAAGTCCGGGCAGGCGGCGGTGGTCGGCATGCCGGCCACGTCGATGTTGTCCTTCACCGCGAAGGGGATGCCGAAGAGCGGCAGCTCCTCGCCCGCGTCCCGCCGCGCGCGGGCCTCGGCGAGCTTCCGTCCGGCCTCCTCGCGCGGAACCAGCGCGATCCAGACCGGCCGCTCGCCGCGCTCGGCGATCCGGCCATAGACCGTGTCGAGCACCGATTCCGGCGTCAGGGAGCCGTCGGCGTAGCCACGGGAGAGAACCGCGATTTCAAGGCTTTGCGACATGATCTTCATAGCTCCTGGCAGCTCTCAGGCGGGCACGACGGCGGAGGGGACGACGACGGCGAGCGTCTGGCCGAGGGTGACGGCCTGCCCCTCCGCGCAACGGATCTCGACGAGCGTCCCGTCGGCGGGCGCCGGAACGGTGATCTCCATCTTCATGGATTCCACGATCACCAGCGGCTCGCCCGCCTTGACCGTGCTGCCGGCCGCCACGGCGATCTTCCAGACGCTGCCCGGCACGGGGCTCGGGACCGCCTCGCCGCCCGGCGGCAGGTCGGACTCGTCGGCGGGCGCCTCGTCCGGCATCTCGGCGGCGTAGCCGATCTGGCCCGACGCCTCCCAGCGCGCCCGCTCCTCCTCGAAGGCCGTCTGCTGGCGCGTCTTGAAGGCCGTGATGCTCTCCCGGTTCTCCTCAAGGAAGCGGCGGTAGTCGCCGAGACGGAAGGTTTCCTCGGTGATGCGCAGGGACGCCCGCCCCAGCGGGAAGTCGGCGCGGAAGCGCATCAGCTCGTCATGGGAGACTGGGAAGAAACGGATCTGGTCGAAATGGCGCAGCAGCCAGGGCTTGCCGGTCTCGAAGGCGTCGGTGGTCCGGTAGGTGTTCCACATCTGGCAGGTCCGGCCGACGAACTGGTAACCGCCCGGCCCCTCCATGCCGTAGACGCACATGTAAGCGCCGCCGATGCCCACCGCGTTCTCCGGCGTCCAGGTGCGGGCGGGGTTGTACTTGGTGGTGACGAGCCGCTGGCGGGGGTCCAGCGGGGTGGCGACGGGCGCCCCGAGATAGACGTCACCCAACCCCATGACGAGGTAGCTGGCGTTGAAGACGATCTCTTTCACCGCCTCGATGTCGTCCAGCCCGTTGATGCGGCGGATGAACTCGATGTTGCTGGGGCACCAGGGAGCGTCGGCGCGCACCGACTGCATGTATTTGGCGATGGCGAGGCGGGTCGCCTCGTCGTCCCAGGACAGCGGCAGGTGGATGACGCGGCTCGGCACCTCGATGTCGTCGAGTACGGCAAGATCGTCCTCCGCCTCCGACAGCAGGTCGAGCAGGCGCTGGAGCGGCAGCTCGCGGCTCTCGTAATGGATCTGGAGGGAGCGGATGCCCGGCGTGAGGTCGAGGATGCCCGGAAGATCGCGCGCCTTCAGCCATTGCTGGAGCGCGTGGACGCGGAAGCGCAAGGTCAGGTCCAGCACCAGCGGGCCGTACTCGACCAGCAGGTACTTGTCGCCGGCCCGCCGGTAGACCACCGCCTCGCCGCCGTCGTGGGCCGGCAGGCGGCGCAGGACGGCGTCGTCCGCCCCGGTGCCGGGACGCGGCGGCAGGCCAGCGGGATCCACGGCCACCAGCGCCGAGATGGCCTGTTCCTGCGCGTCCTCGCGCGCGGCGGCCTCGGTCGGCGTCAGGCGGCGGAAGCGCAGCCGGTCGCCAGGGCGGAGCTGGCCGACCTTCCACAGCTCGGCCGCGACAATGGTCGCCGGGCAGACGAAGCCGCCCAGGCTCGGCCCGTCCGGCCCGAGGATCACCGGCATGTCGCCGGTGAAGTCGATGGCGCCGATGGCGTAGGCGTTGTCATGGATGTTGGAGGGGTGCAGCCCGGCCTCGCCGCCGTCGGTGCGCGCCCATTTCGGCTTCGGCCCGATCAGCCGGACGCCGGTGCGGCTGGAGTTGTAATGCACCTCCCAGTCCGCGTCGAAGAAGACCGCGATGTCCTCGTCCGTGAAGAAGTCCGGCGCACCGTGCGGCCCGTACAGAACGCCGATTTCCCAGCTTTTCCCGATGGTTGGGATGAGGTCTTCAGGAACCGCCTGAACCTCGCCGGCCGGCGCGTCTCCCAGCGGCAGCATGTCGCCGGGCATCAGCGCCCGGCCGCCGTGGCCGCCGAACTTGCCGAGCGTGAAGGTGGATTTGCTGCCGAGATAGTCCGGCACGTCGATGCCGCCCCGCACCAGCAGATAGGCGCGGCAGCCGGCCTCGGTCGCGGCACCGATGCGCAGGGTAGCGCCGGCGGGAACCGTGACCGGCGTCCAGAAGGGAACCGCCTCCCCGTCCAGCGTCGCCGGCATGGCGGCACCGGTCAGGCAGACCACGGCTTCCGTGTTGAACCGCAGGGTCGGGCCGGAGACGGTGATCTCCAGGCCGGCGGCATCGTCGGGGTTGCCGAGCGCCTTGTTGCCGAGCCGGAAGGCCAGCGGATCCATCGGCCCCGACGGCGGCACGCCGACCTCCCAGTAACCGACGCGGCCGGGATGGTCCTGGACCGTGGTCATGGTGCCGGGCGTCACCACCTCGACCGTGCGGGCCTTGTAAGCCACGGTCTCCAGGTAGCGGGTGGTGATGCCGCCCTCGGCGAAGACCGGGTCGGCGGCGAGCTGGCGCAGGTAGCCGAGGTTGGTCTCGATGCCGGCCAGGCGGCAGCGCGCCAGCGCGTCGCGCAGCTTTGCGAGCGCGTCTGCCCGGTCCGTGCCCCGCACGATCACCTTGGCGACCAGCGGGTCGTAGAAGGGCGTGACCTCGCTGCCGCGCTCCACCCAGGTCTCGACACGGGCGTCCTCGGGGAAGGTCGCTTCGGTCAGGATGCCCGAGGAGGGGCGGAAGTTGCGGCCGGGATCCTCGGCATAGACGCGCACCTGGATGGAGGCCCCCTTGGCCGTCCCTGCATGCGCGGCGAGCGGCAGAGGCTCGCCGGCGGCCTGCCGGATCATCCATTCCACAAGGTCGATGCCGGTCACCTCCTCGGTGACGCCATGCTCGACCTGGAGGCGGGTGTTGACCTCCAGGAAATAGGCCTCGCCCGCCGCCGCGTCGTAGACGAATTCCACGGTGCCGGCGGACTGGTAGTTCACGGCGCGGCCGAGCCGTTCGGCCGCGTCGAACAGGCCGCGGCGCAGCTCCTCGGAGATGCCCGGCGCCGGGGTCTCCTCGATGACCTTCTGATTGCGGCGCTGGGCCGAGCAGTCGCGCTCGCCAAGCGCCACCACGCCGCCCTTGCCATCGCCGAAGATCTGCACCTCGATGTGGCGCGCCTGTTCGACGAACTTCTCAAGAAAGACGCCGATGTCCTTGAAATTGTTGCGGGACAGGCGCAGCACGGCCTCGTACTGCGCGGCCAGCGTCTCGGGGTCGCGGCACAGCGACATGCCGATGCCGCCGCCGCCGGCCGTGCTCTTGATCATCACCGGATAGCCGATGCGCGCGGCCTCGGCCTTGGCGTGTTCGGCATCGGTCAGCAGGCCGCTGCCGGGGGACAGCGGCACCCCGCTCCGCTCCGCCAGCTCGCGCGCCGTGTGCTTCAGGCCGAAGGCGCGCATCTGCTCCGCGGTCGGGCCGATGAAGGTGATGCCGGCCTTGGCGCAGGCCTCGGCGAAGCCCGGATTCTCCGACAGGAAGCCGTAGCCGGGATGGATGGCCTCCGCGCCCGTGGCGCGGGCCGCCTCCAGGATGCGGTCGGCGTTGAGGTAGCTCTCCGACACGGCCGCCGGGCCGATGAGGACGGCCTCGCCGGCCAGCGCTACATGCAGGGAATGGGCGTCGGCCTCGGAATACACCGCGACCGAGGCGATGCCCATGCGGTCGAGCGTGCGGATCACGCGGCAGGCGATCTCGCCACGGTTCGCGATCAGGACTTTCTTGAACATCAGGCGGCGTCCCAGATCAGAACTTCGATGGGCGTGGGGTTGTAGGCGTTGCAAGGGTTGTTGAGCTGCGGGCAGTTGGAGATCAGGACGGTCACGTCCATCTCCGCGCGCATCTCCACGTATTTCCCCGGCGCGCTGACGCCGTCGGCGAAGGTCAGGCCGCCATCGGGGGTGACCGGGACGTTCATGAAGAAGTTGATGTTGTGGGTGATGTCGCGCTTGGTCAGCCCGAACTCCTCATGCTCGGTCACCGCCAGCAGGTAGCTGTCGCGGCAGGCGTGCATCGTCTTCTTTTCAAGGGCATAGCGGACGGTGTTGGATTCCGTTGCGCAGGCGCCGCCCAGCGTGTCGTGGCGGCCGACCGTGTCGGCGACGATCTCCAGCATCGGGTTGCCGGCGGTGGACATCAGCTTCGTGCCGACCGTCAGATAGACGTTGCGCTGCTCCCGGATGGTGTCCACGGCGCTGTAGCGCTCGGCCGGATCGGCGGCGCTGAAGAAGAGCGTGTCGGCGGCCTGGTTGCCCTCCAGGTCGAGGATGCGGAAGACCTGCCCCTTGACGACCGTGTGGATCCAGTAGTCGCCGGCCGGGACCACCTTGCGGTAGGAGGCGTCGGCGGGGTTGAGCGTGCTTTCCTTGATCATGGTGTTTCGCCCTTCCCGTCAGCAGCCGTGACCGTGGCCGTGGCCACAGAGGTGATAGAGGCGGTTGTTCTCGAAGCCGCGCCCGTTCTCCGGGCGGGAGAGGCGGCAGCGGTCGTCCTCCGCCACGGGAGCGGCCTCGCGGAGCTGGTAGGCGATGGGCTTGCGCGGGTAGTCCGCCGCCGGGTTCAGCGGGTGCGGGCAGCTGTGGAACAGCACCAGCGTGTCCATCTCGAAACGCAGGTCGACGTACGCGCCGGCCCTGGCGTGGGAGGGATCGAAGACGAGCGTCCCGTCCTCCTCCGTATGGACCTTGCTGAACCAGTTCACGTTCGCGGCGAGGTCGCGCTTTCCCAGCCCGTACTTGGCGGCTTCCACGAGGAAGCTGTCATGGCCGTTCAACGTCCAGTCGTTGCGGAACTCCTGGTAGCTTTTGGCACCCCAGCGTTCGGCCACCATCGCCCGGGTGCTGTTGCCGCAGACCGTGTCGTGCCAGCCGGACGTGTCCTCGGTGATGGAGCAGAAGATGCGCCCCATGTCGGAATAGAGGCAGTGCCCGGCGGTCAGCTTGAAGGTGTGCTGGCACTTCAGCGTGTCGGGCGCGTTGTAGCGCTCCAGCAGGTTCTGGGGGTTGTAGAACAGCATGCCCACGTTGGCGCCGCCCTCCAGGTCGATCAGCCGCAGAACCGTGCCGCGCTTGACCGTGAGGGACCAGTGCTTGCCACCGGGGATCTCATCCTCGTACAGGACGTCTTGAGCGCTCATCCCAGCCTCCTTGCGCGACGCCTCATGCATCGCGCGGTCGGTATTCGGGGTGAGGCTGCGAACGTGGGCGGTCCCACGTGACAGCAGCGCGCCGGCGGCCGCACCCCATCCAGGGAGGAATGCCGCACGGAGGGGGAGTCCCACCGGAGCCGCATTTCTCCGTGAAGACCTCCCGGGCTTTTGTCCCGCCGTGTGCCCGCCCGCTGTTCACCGGGTGGGTCGCCGTTCTCGGACCAGGCGCCGGACCCGTGCGATTGCGCGGACCGGCCGGAACCCTAGCTGCTTTTCATGCTGCTGATCGCAAGCCCCGTGCCAAGCACCGAAAGCGCGGGAAACCAGGGGCTGCGGGCGTCGGGACGAAACATGGGAAAGCCCTATTCTGCCTATTTTGAGGGCTTTTGCACGCGCTCGGCACGTTCATGCCAATGATTTGTGCAGCTTAGCCGTCGGATAAGAGCATTTTCCGTAGCGTCTGCGGTATCTGCGCAATGAAACGGCAGTGGGTTCGCCGTTGCCTGGAAGGAGCCGCGCCTTGCGGTGGCTTTACTGGCCTTCGGTATAGGACGCCTACCGATTTGGCAGTGCCGGGCGGGGGTGACAGGCCCGCCTTTGTATGGCATTTTTCTGATATACAAGATCGAGATACCCCGAATGCTTACACACCGCCTTCGTCACGACCACCAACGCCACGCATCGATGGCCGGCGCGCCCGTGCGCCCGCCGGTGGCCGCGACGCAGGCCGACGGCAGCGGCGGTGCCGCCGGGGTGGCGAGGCCCTTCCGGATCCTGGTGGTGGAGGACGAGGTGATCACCGCCATGGACCTCGAGGCGCAGCTCCTGAGGCTCGGGCACGAGGTGGTCGAGCTGGCGGATTCCGCACCCGAGGCGGTCCGGGCGGCGCGCGTTCACAAGCCGGACCTCGTGCTGATGGACATCCGGCTCGCCGATGGGACGAGCGGGATCGACGCGGCCCGTCAGATCCACGACCAGCTCGGCATCCGCTCCATTTTCGTGACGGCCCATTCCGACCCCGGCCTGCGCCGGTTGGCGCTGGAAGCGAACCCGCTGGACTTCGTGATCAAGCCCTACTCCGCGCCCCAGATCGCGGCGGCGCTGAAGGCGGCGGCCGAGCGGCTCGGATCCGCCTCCTCCTGACCGCCGGCGGTCAGAGGCGCGTGGAACGGCTGAGCAGAATGCTTCCGCCCAGGTGCGGGAGACGTTCGTGCCAGGCGATCGGCGCCCGCGCGGTCTCCTCGAATCCTTCCGAGGCGTAGAAGGACCGCGCTGCTTCGTTGTCGGCCCAGACGTGAAGCGTCAGGCGGTCGTAGCCGCCGTCGCGCGCGCGGCCGTACACCCACTGCATCAGCCGGCCGGCGATGCCCCGGCGCCGGTAATCCGGCTCGACGGCGAGCGCCGACAGGAAATAGCTGCCCCAGTCCTGAGTCCCGTGAAACGGCTCAAGATGGGCCATGCGGTCGGGCGGAAGGCCGCTGTGATCCTCCATCCGCATCCAGTCCACGGGATAGGCATGCGCGACCCCGACCACCCGCCCCCCGGCCTCGGCCACGCCGATCTGCCGGTGGGAAAAGCTGCCCGAGCTGCCGGCCAGCCCCGGCATCAGCATCTCCGCGGGCTCCATGCCCGGCACCAGCCCGTCCAGCAGGAAGCGGTACACGCCCCCCCCCGCCATGTCGATCAGCGGGGCGACCTCCGGCGCGTCGTCCGGGCTCGCCGGACGTATGGTCACCGGGTGCGTGGTCTGGGGACTGCCGGTCATGCTCTTCCTTCCGGCCCGCGCGAGGGTTGACCCCGCGCGGGCGCAACGCTAACGTCGGCGGCATGATTGGACAGCCGCTTGCCATGGGTCTGCGAATTATCGGCCCGGTTCTCTTGTGAGAGCCGGGACAGTTTCCGTCTGATTCGCCGAACAGCATCCAGGTAAGCCGAAGCCATGTCCACCGTCCTGATGACGGCGGCGCCCGCCGCCCGCACCGCGTCCGTCCAGCCTGCGCCCGCCGAAACCCGCCCCGTCGATCCGTACCGCTGCGTCGCCTTCACGGTGCGCGCGGACGCCGATCCCGGCACCCTGCCCCGCCTGCTGGAACTGTTCGCGAAGCGCGGGCTGGTGCCCGCCTCGGTGACCAGCCGCCTGCATGGCGACGCGATGACGGTGGAGGTCGAGGCGGTCGGGCTCGCCCGTGCCGAATCCGACCACATCGGCAACTGCCTGCGCCAGCTTCCGATGGTCGCGCAGGTTCGGCTGGCCGAGCGCACCGTGCCGGCCGAACTGCTGGGGGCCGAACTGCTGGCCTGCGCGGAGTAGCCCCGGCTACTCCGCCTTCCCCGCCGGCGAGGCCGACGCGTCGCCGGCGTCCTCCGTCTTGTCCGTATCCTCCTCCTTCATCAGCGCAGCCGCGCGCTGGAGCTTGCGGAACTGCATGACGGAGAAGGGAAGGCTGATGACATAGACCAGCCCGACGCACAGCAGCGTCCACCAGGGCTGGCTGACCAGCGACGCCGCCAGCAGGCCGACGCCGACCAGACCCGGCACGACGTAGCTGGTCGGCACCCGGACCCCCTTGAAGGAGAAGGTCGGCAGGGTGCTGACCATCAGGATGCCGACGCCCATGGTCCAGGGCACGACCAGGGCGGGATGGCCCGCCCATTCCGGCCCGGCCACGAATCCGGCGATCAGCGGCAGCAGCGCCAGCCCGGCCCCGGCCGGGGCCGGAACGCCGGTGAAGTAGTTGAAGGCCCAGGGCGGCAGGTCCACGTCGCCCAGCCGCGAGTTGAAGCGCGCCAGCCGCAGGGCGCAGCACACCGCGTAGGCCATGGCGGCGACCCAGCCGAGGCCGCCCGCCTCCTGAAGCACCCACTGGTACAGCAGCAGCGCCGGCGCCACGCCGAAGCTGATGACGTCCGACAGGCTGTCCAGCTCCGCTCCGAACTTGCTCTGCCCGTTCAGCATCCGCGCGATCCGCCCGTCCAGCATGTCGAAGATGGCCGAGACGACGATGGCGACCACCGCCGGTTCCCAGCGCTCCAGCATGGCGAAGCGGATGGCGGTCAGGCCGGAGCAGAGCGCCAGCACCGTCAGCACGTTCGGCAGCAGGTGGTTCAGCGACAGCCCGCTCAGCCGCGGGTGCGGCCGGCGCGCGCGGCGCTTGCGGAAGACGGAGGGCTTGAAGACGGGCGGACGCTCCATCAGCGGACCTCCCCCTGGCGCTGCGGCTCGGCCGCATTCAGGTCGGCGATGACCGTCTCGCCGCCGATCGCGTTCTGCCCGACGCAGACCAGCGGGACGACGCCGTCGGGCAGGTAGATGTCGGTGCGGCTGCCGAAGCGGATCAGGCCGAAGCGCTGGCCGGCCTTCACCTCGTCGCCCGCCTTGGCCCAGCACAGGATGCGCCGCGCGACCAGCCCGGCGATCTGCACATAGGCGATCTCGCGCCCGTCGGGCAGCCGGTGGCGGAGCGCCATGCGCTCGTTCTCCTGGCTGGCCTTGTCCAATGCGGCGTTGACGAAGGTACCCTTATGATACTCCGCCGCGACGATGGTGCCGTCGGCGGGCACCCGGTTGATGTGCACGTTGAAGACGTTCAGAAAGATGCTGATGCGGGTGCGCGGCGCCTCGCCCATGCCCAGCTCGGGCGGCGGCACGGCCGGCACGATCATCGTCACGCGCCCGTCGGCCGGGCTGATGAGCAGGCCGGGCCGCGTCGGCGTCACCCGGTCGGGATCACGGAAGAAATAGGCGCACCAGAGCGTCAGCACGAGGCCGATCCAGCCCAGCGGCTCGGCGACGAAGAAACCCAGGATCAGCGAGACCACGGCGAAGGCGGCGATGAACGGCCAGCCGGCGCGGTGGATGGGAACGACTACGGTTTCGATGGCGGACATCGCCGATTTTTCACCCTCTGCCTTCGGAGCGGGGCATTCTAGTCGTCATGGGCCGGCCTTTACAGAATTTTAGCAAGGCTCACGCCATGCTGGTCCCGATACATGAATGAGCGAGGGCCCGTGTCCGTTCCGTCCGCCGCCCGCCTGGAGGCCATGCAGACCATGGCCGAGGTCGCCGAAACCGCCCTGCCGCTGAGCCCCAGCGCCATTTTCATGACGCCCGAGGGCGTTCTCGGCATTGCCAAGCCGCCGCGCCCGTCGAAGCTCCAGTTCACGGTGGACGGACTGTCCTTCAACGTCGCCGTTACCTTCGACGGCACGGAGTCGGTCTGCCAAATCCTCGCCGAGGTCGGCCACGTCCCCTACACCGCCCAGTCGCCGGACCGCCGCCGCAACATCCTGGCCCTGCTGCGCGGCCTGCACGGCGTGAAGCACATCAAGTTCCTGGTGCAGGAAGGCCAGAAGATCCTTCTCTTCTCCGAGTCGCGGCTGGACGGCCACGCCACGCCGGAGGATCTGATCCATCAGACCGTCCTGGTCCTCCAGGAGGCTCGCCCGTTCCTGAAGATCCTGGCTCGGCACCTGTAAGGGGAATGAGGCCGCCGCGCTGGAAAGGCGGGCTGCCTTTTCTGACCACCGGAGCACGGGCAGGCAGCGGTTTCCGCGTTCAGTGTCCGCGCAGATAGACCGGGTCGGGGTCGGCACGATCGGGTGCGTTGCGGCCGGAAGCCAACTCGATCACGGGCCAGGCGCTGCCAGCCTCTTCGACGCCATAGTCGTCGCGGACCCACTCCAGAAAGGTCTGCGTGCACAGCAGGTTGACCGCTGCCGCGGGCTCCCCGGCCATCAGCACGATGATGGCGGCCCGCAGGTTCCGGTCGTCCGCAAGCGTCACGACGCATTCGCCGGCTGCCAGGACTTTGTTGGCGGCCTTCACGGCGGGCAGGATGCTCTCGTCGCCGCGGTCCTTCCAATCCGGAAGCGCGGGGCGCAGGTCTGGCGGGCTGCCCGCACGGCGCCAAAGCTCCAAGGCTCGCCCGTAGCCATCCATGTCCGCCTCGTATCGTTGGCCGACCTCGGTCGGGATGCGCTTGATGCGGTGACGGTTCCTGTCCAGCCATTCGGCGATCTCGGCCCGGTGCTTCACGCGCCGGTCCTTGCCTTCGCCGGGGTCGCGCAGAACCTCATGCCAGACCATGTCCGTGATCCAGAGTTCAGCACCCGGCGCGAACAGCCAGTCGAGCCCCCGCACCATCCCGAGCAGCGAGAGCGGCGTCGTGTCGGGAATGAGGATCCTCGGACGAAGTTCGTCCTGAGCGGGTTCGTCGGTCATGTCCGGCACCTGCCGAACAGCTTCCGCACCCGAGCCAGTTCCGCCTGGACCGCCGCGCGTTTGCTGCCCGACCGGACATCGTCGAGCATCTGCCGCACCGCCGCGTCGAAGTCGCTCACATCATAACCGAGCGGATCGTCGATGCCGCGCACCGTTACGGCGTTCCTGGTCCGTGGCGGCGCGATCGCTTCGTCGGGCACGGGCTCGCCCGCGATTGCCTTGAGGCGGCGGTACTCCTCGACGGACATCATCACGCTGCGCGGCTTTCCATGGCTGGTGACCACGACCGGTTCGCGGACCACGGCACGTTGGATCTCGCCGGTCTTCTGCTGAAGGTCGAGCGAACTGAACACCTGCATGAGCCACCTCCGTCCTAGAAAATACGTGTTTCACGTAATTTTTCAAGGAACGGGATCGGCAAGCCCGCGCGGACGCGCCGTCGATTGGCAAGCGGTCTTCTCAGTTCGACGCGACCGGCAGTTCGAAGATCTGGCCGGGGTAGATCAGGTTGGGGTCGCGGATCTGGCCGCGGTTGGCCTGGTAGATGAGCGTGTAGTGAAGGCCGTCGCCGTAGCTGGTGCGTGCGATTCGCCAGAGGCTGTTGCCGGGCTGGACGACCAGCTTGCGGCCGTCGGGCAGGGATTTCGGCAGGTCGGCCACCTGCACCGGCAGTTCGACGCGGGCGGTCACCTTGCCCTTCTCGGTCACCTGGTCGGCGCGCAGCGTGTAGACGCCGGGGTCGATCTTCCGCTCCGGGCTGTGCTGCCAGCGGCCCTGGCTGTCGGCCTCGGCACGGCCGACCAGCCTGTTGTCGAGATAGAGCTGCACGTCGCTGCCGGCCTGGGCGCGTCCGCCGAGCGCCACCCGGCCGGCGGCGTCGTAGTCCAGCGTCTCCACCATGACCCCGTTGCCCGGCGCGGCCGCGGGCTCCCTCACCGGAGGCGCCATGCCGGACGAGGCTCCGCCCGGATCGGGCAGGTCTGTGGCGGCGACGGTCTGCGGCTTTGGCTCCTCCTTCGGCGCTTCGGGCGCCTGGAGAAGCTGGCTGGCGCCCGTGCCGTCGCGCGGCACGGCGAGCGCGATCACACCCGTCGGCTGCGCTTCGACGGCTTGGCCGGACGGGGTGGTTTCCTGCTCGGACGGCGCCCCGGCCACGGCCTTCGGCGGCTCGGGCACGACGAGCAGCACGACCTTCTCCGCCGCGACGGCCTCGCTGGAACCGGCGTTGCGCGCCGACAGGCTCAGTTCGCGGGAACCCGGCGGCAGCGGGGCGGTGGGCACCAGCGCCCATTCGCCACGGGCGTCGGCGGTGGCGGTGCCCAGCGTCCGGCCGCCGTCCATCACCATGACGGCGGCACCGAGGGCCGCGCGTCCGGCGATCACCGCCTCGCCCTCCGGCGTGACGCGCACGATATCGAAGCTCGGTGCCGCCGGCTTTGCCGGTTCCGCAGCCTTGGCGGCACTGGCGGCCGGTTTGGAAGCCGCTGCGGGCGGCGCGGAAGACGCCGGAACGGGCGCCGGCGCGGCGGCCATGCGCTTGGGTTCCGGAGCCGGTGCGTAGGCATGGTAACCGGTCACGCCGGCCGCGAGCGCGGCCGCCACGCCACCAAGGAGCAGGATCTGCTTCACCGTCGCACCGCCGTTTCGCCCGAGCAAAGGAACTTTGTCACGAGCATAGCACAGATGCGCGTGGAAGCTGAACAGGGGCGAAAGCGATACGGGTAATCCGGATGAACCTTGGGCTTGGCGGTTCTCCTTTATTTCGGAGCCGGGACGGACTTCAAATAGGCGGCGATGGCGGCGCGGTCCTCCTTCGTCAGCTTCGAGGTGGAGTTGCGGACCACCTCGCCCATGGACCCGCCGACGAAGTCGCCGTCCGGCGTCATGCCGAGTTCCAGGAGAAGGGTGATGTCGCCCTCCGACCAGTCGCCGAGCCCATGCTCCGGACCGCCGTGGATCGCCGGCACCTTGTCGCCCTCCACCCCCTCCGGGTTGCCGGCGAGGTAGCGGCCGGAATCCAGCCCGCCCAGCTGGCCTCGCGGCGTGTGGCACTCGCCGCAATGGCCCATGGCATCGACGAGATAGCGCCCGCGGTTCCAGTCCGGCGGCTTGGCCGGGTCGTCGGGAACCGTCCCCTCCTCCAGATAGAGGAACTGCCAGGCCGGCAGCAGGAAGCGCCAGCCGAACGGGGCCGACAGCTCGTGCGGGCGGTTGGGCGCCGGGGACGGGGCCTGCGCGAACAGATAGGCCTTCAGGTCCAGCAGGTCCCGGTCGGTCATCTTGGTGTAGGCGACGTAGGGAAAGGCCGGGAACAGGGACTGGCCGTCCGGCCGCTTGCCCTCGCGGAAGGCGCGGATGAAGTCGGCATCCGACCAGCCGCCGATGCCATGCTCGCGGTCCGGCGTGATGTTGGGCGTGTGGAAGGTGCCGAAGGGCGTCTTCAGCGCCCGCCCGCCGGCCAGCCGCGACTCGGGTTTGTCGTCCTTGGTGTGGCAGCCCAGGCAGCCGGACGCCTGGAAGACATATTCGCCGCGCTGAACCGGATCGGCGGAGTCGGGGCCGCCGGAAACCGGTTGGGCCCCCGCCCCTCCCGCCCAAAGGGCGGACGGGAGGAGCAGGGCAAGGCTGAGGCCTAGGCGCCGCATGGGCTCACTGCTTCTTCTGGCGGAAGTCCTCGTGGCAGCCGCCGCAGGTCTTGCCGACCGCCTGCATCGCCTGCACCACCTGGGCGCGGTCGCCGCCTTCCGTCGCCTTCACCAGGGCGTCGGCGTTGGTCTTCATGGAGGACCACAGCTCCTGGCTCTTGCCCCAGTTCTCCCACAGGCCCGGCTTGGTGTGGCTGTCGCCGACGCCGATGGCTGTGCCCTGCGGGAAGACTTCGGCGACCGGCGTCGCCGCGGCCTTGGCGAGGTTGACCGCACCCGCCTTGGCGGCGTCCAGCGGGCCCTCGTTCTTCGCGAAGGCGGCGACCGGCTTCATGCCGTCGGCGAGCGCCTTCATGGTCTGCTGGCGTTCCTTGATCTGGGCCGCGGGATCGGCGGCGTACGCCGAGCAGAGGCCAAGGCAGGTGAAGAGGACGGCCGTGGCGGCGGTGCGGGCGGAACGCATGTGCAGCATGATGGGGCGAGTTCCCTGTTGTTGAAGGCGCCGGAGGGACCGGCTGGGGTAGCTTGTCACAACCGGGGCAATGGTGTAACCGGCAGCGGCTTCAGGCCAGTAAAAGGATCGTGAAGCCCGGCGGCGGTGTATCGTCCGCCGTGGATGGGCCAGCCAAGGATGGGGAAAGCCATGAAGAAGCCGACATCGGTCTGTGTGTATTGCGGCTCCTCCAGCCGGGTCGCCGAGGTCTACAAGGAAGCGGCGCACGCGCTCGGCGAAGGGCTGGCGCAGCGCGGGATCCAGCTCGTCTATGGCGGCGGGCGCGTCGGGCTGATGGGGATCGTCGCGGACGCCGCGATCGGCGCCGGCGGCAAGGTGGTCGGCATCATCCCCGAGCACATCCAGGCCGCCGAGGTCGAGCACACCGGCCTGAGCGAACTGCACGTCGTGGACAGCATGCACACCCGCAAGCGCATGATGGCGGAGCGGTCCGACGCCTTCATCGTGCTGCCCGGCGGATTCGGCACGCTGGACGAGGCCTTCGAGATCCTGACCTGGAAGCAGCTGGAGCTGCACGACAAGCCGGTGGTGATCGCCGACGTGGACGGCTACTGGCGCCCGCTGCTCGGGCTGATCGACCACATGATCGCTCAAGGCTTCGCCCGGCCGTCGAACCGCGACCTCTTCACGGTCGTGGACCAGCTCGACGACGTGTTCGAGGCTCTGGAAAACGCCCCCGCCCCCACCCGCCCGGTGCTCGGCGAGCGGCTCTAGCTCCAAACCAGGCAGCTCACGCGAGGCCGCGCCGCGCCGCACCTGCGAACTTTCTTTCCATCGCGCGCGGGTGCTATATAACCGCCATCGTTTGGACCGGGGAACCGGGCCGGCGCCCTTCGCGCCCGCCCGGCCCGGCGCCCGCTGGATGGCGCACCCGGCGTTCAAGGAAAAACAACGCCCTTACCCGCTCGGGGAGACACTGTTCACATGACCAAGATCAAGGTAGCCAACCCGATCGTCGAACTCGACGGCGACGAGATGACCCGCATCATCTGGCAGTTCATCAAGGACAAGCTGATCCTGCCCTATCTCGACGTCGACCTGAAATACTACGACCTGGGCATCGAGAACCGCGACAAGACCGACGACAAGGTCACCGTCGAGTCGGCCGAGGCGATCAAGAAGTACGGCGTGGGCGTGAAGTGCGCGACCATCACCCCGGACGAGGCGCGCGTCGAGGAATTCAAGCTGAAGAAGATGTGGAAGTCGCCGAACGGCACGATCCGCAACATCATCGGCGGCACCGTCTTCCGCGAGCCGATCGTCTGCAACAACGTGCCGCGCTACGTCCCGGGCTGGACCAAGCCGATCGTCATCGGCCGCCACGCCTTCGGCGACCAGTACAAGGCGACCGACTTCAAGGTGCCGGGCAAGGGCAAGCTGACGATCAAGTTCGTGCCGGAGGACGGCGGCGCGCCGATCGAGCACGAGGTGTTCGACTTCCCCGGCGCCGGCGTGGCGCTCGGCATGTACAACCTCGACGAATCGATCGAGGGCTTCGCCCACTCCTCCTTCCTGTACGGGCTGGAGCGGAACTTCCCGGTCTACCTGTCCTCGAAGAACACGATCCTCAAGGCCTATGACGGCCGCTTCAAGGACATCTTCCAGCAGGTGTTCGACGAGCATTACGCCGACAAGTTCAAGGCCAAGGGCCTGACCTACGAGCACCGCCTGATCGACGACATGGTCGCCTCGGCGCTGAAGTGGGACGGCGGCTTCGTCTGGGCCTGCAAGAACTACGACGGCGACGTGCAGTCGGACATCGTGGCGCAGGGCTTCGGCTCGCTCGGCCTGATGACCTCCGTGCTGATCACGCCGGACGGCAAGACGGTCGAGGCGGAAGCCGCCCACGGCACGGTGACCCGCCACTACCGCGAGCACCAGAAGGGCAAGGAGACCTCCACCAACCCGATCGCCTCGATCTACGCCTGGACGCAGGGCCTGGCCTACCGCGGCAAGTTCGACGGCACGCCCGAGGTGGAGCGCTTCGCCAAGACGCTGGAGCAGGTCTGCGTGGAGACGGTCGAGGCCGGCTTCATGACCAAGGACCTCGCCATCCTCATCGGGCCGGAGCAGCCCTGGCTGACCACCAAGCAGTTCCTCGACAAGCTCGACCAGAACCTGCAGAAGAAGATGGCCGCCTGAGCCTCGCGCTCGGCCATACCGGTCATGTGAACCGGACTTGTGGACGGGGGGCTTCGGCCCCCCGTTTTTCGTTGGGGAACGCACTTTCCAGAGCGGCAGGCCACCCCCACATCGTCTGCTCGACCTTGGAGGTGCCGCGGATGGATGGGATGGAACGGCTGCATGCCTCGGCGCGGCTGCGCCGGCTGGGCGAACGGCTCACGGGCGAGCGGCCGACGCTTGGCGAGGTCTTCGCCGATCTGGGCGACCGCGCGCCGGGATTCCTGCTGCTGGCCCTGGCGGTGCCGGCCATCGTGCCCACCCCCGGCGTGCCGGCCGGATTCGTGTTCGGCACGATCCTGTCGTTGATCGCCATTCAGATGATCGTCGGGCGCGGGCGGCTGCATGTCCCGGACTGGCTCGCCCGACGCCGGATCCGCCGCACGGTGCTGAGCGCGGTGCTGGCGCGCGCCACCCCCATGATCGAACGGATCGAAAACCGGCTCCTGCCCCGCTACCCGGCCATGGTGCGGGCCGGCATGTTGCGCCCGCTGGGCCTCGTCGTGCTGGTGATGGGCGTGTTGATCGCCCTGCCCATCCCGCTCGGCAACACGCTGCCGGGCCTGGCCGTGATCGTCATCGCGCTGGGGCTGATCGTCGGCGACGGGCTGGCCGTGCTTGCCGGACTCGGCATCGGCGCTCTGGCGGCCGTCACCTCCATCGGGCTCGTCTTCGGCACCATGTGGCTGATCGGCGTGTCGCCGATCTGACGGGCTATCGCCTCTGTCCGCCAGTTCCGCCGGGGAACAAAGCCGGCGGCCGCCGCATTGTCCGGAGGGATTGGACGACGCGGCGGGCGGGGACGGCATGGCCGGATCGCGGAATGAGGAAAGCTATCTCCGGGCGCTGGGGCGCGCCTTCGCCGGTGCGGTGATCTTCGCCTTCCCGCTTCTCATGACCATGGAGATGTGGGAGCTGGGCTTCACCATGAACCGGCTCCGCCTGGGGCTGTTCGTGCTGCTGAGCCTGCCTTTGCTGGTGGCGCTGTCCTACTATTCGGGATTCCAGCGCACGCGCTGCCGGCGGGATGACGTGATGGACGCGCTGACCGCCTTCGCCGTCGGGTTTCTCGCCTCCACCGTGCTTCTGCTCATGTTCGGCGTCATCGAACTGAGCATGCCGGTCAGCGAGATCGTCGGGAAAATCGCCCTCCAGACCGTCCCCGCGAGTATCGGCGCGATGCTGGCCCGCCGGCAGCTCGGCGAGGAAGGCCACCCGGACGAGCAACGCCGCAAGGAGGCCACCTACGCGGGCGAGCTGTTCCTGATGGGGGTCGGCGCGGTGTTCGTCGGCTTCAACGTCGCCCCGACCGAGGAGATGGTCCTGATCTCCTACCGGATGTCGGTCTGGCACGTGGCGGCGCTTGCCCTGCTGTCCATCGGCGCGATGCACGCCTTCGTCTACACGCTGGGATTCGAGGGGCAGGAAAGCATGGGCGACGGCTCGCCCGGCGGCACCTTCCTGCGCTTCACGCTGGTCGGCTACGCCATTGCGCTGCTGGTCAGCCTGTACCTGCTGTGGACCTTCGAGCGGACGGTCGGCCTGTCCCCCATGGAGCTGGCCTCGACCGTCGTGGTGCTGGGCTTCCCCGGCGCTCTGGGGGCCGCGACCGCCCGTCTGATCGTCTGAGCCGCCGTAGGAGAGGCCCGCATGTCCGCAGCCGAACAGACCGCCCGCAGCCGGGACCAAGACCGGAACCGTGACCGGCGGGGCAGCGCGGGAGATCGCGGGGAAGACCACGGCGACCAAGCCCCGCCGAAACCGCCGAAGCTGGCCTATGCCGGGGCCGCCATCGGCGCGCTGCTGTTCGCGCTGTGCGTCGGGCTGCTGGGCTATGAGGGGCTGTCCCCGACCGAGGGCAAGCCGGCCATCGAACTGCGCGTGCTGGACGTGACGAAGACCGGGTCGAGCTGGCTCGCCCGGATCGAGGCGCGCAACGATGGCGACGCCACCGGGGCCGGCGTCATGGTCGAGGGCACGCTGATGTCCGGCGGGTCGGAACTGGAGAAGGCGCAGGCCGAATTCGACTATGTCCCGAGCGGATCGAGCCGCCGAGGCGGTCTCTTTTTCAGCCGGGATCCGGCGGGGTTCGAGCTGCGGCTTCGCGTGCTGGGCTACGTGGAGCCCTGACCTGAACAAAGCGGGGGCCGCGCTGTTCTTCGTGGGCATCATCGAACCGGGAGCCCGAACACTATGAACCGCCTGACCATCGAGGAGGCGCAGCGGCGCGTCCACCAGTTCCTGACCCTGGACATGGTGGAGGCCCTGCGCTCGGTCGAGTACGAGGCGCCTCCCCTGTCCGACTGGCCCGCCGACGTGCGCCTGTCGGACCAGCACCGGGCGGTGGTCACCTTCAGCCATGTCGACGGGGCGTCCGACTGCCTGTACCGGATCGCGGCCTTCGGCGACGCGATGATCATGCGCCTCCAGCTCAACGTCCGGCGTTTCGTCGTGGTCTATCAGGTGCCGGCCGACGCACCCGGCGGGGACTTGGCCGCAACCCGGATCGACAGCGACACCGTCGCCGGCCATTTCGAGCGCTGGGCCATCGGCGCCCGTCACGCCGGCTGGCAGATCGGCTGGCGCGACGGAACCGACCCTTGGCGTCCGGACCGGCGCGCGGTGGAGACCTACTGCTATGCCATGCTGGCCGAGGACTTCCTCGACAACCCGCTGGAGCAGCTCTACTGGCGCACGGACATCGTCCAGATGACGCGCGCCTTCATGCTGGAGTCCCGGCGCATGGGGATCCGGCTCGAGGCACCGGAGCGGATCCCCTGACGCACTCTTGCCGTCAGGCGAGGTCGAACAGCAGCACCTCGGCGTCGCCGGTGCCCTCCAGCAGCAGCGCGGTTTCGTCCTGGATGGCGGCGCCGTCGCCCTCCTTGAGGTCGATGCCGTTCAGCCGCGCCTGCCCGCGCGCCACCTGCACCCAGCCGTAACGGCCGGGGCGCAGATCGTGGCCGACGCGGTCGCCCTCGCGCAGGACGGTGCTGTAGAGGTCCACGTCCTGGTGGATGGTGACGCTGCCCTGGCGGCCGTCACGCGAGGCGACCAGCCGCAGCCGGCCCAGCTTCTCCTCCAGCGGGAAGGCCTTCTGCTCGTAGCCCGGCGCGATGCCGCGCGCTTCCGGCAGGATCCAGATCTGGAGGAAATGCACGGGATCGGTGGCCGACGCGTTGAACTCGCGGTGGCGGATGCCGCTGCCGGCGCTCATGCGCTGGACCTCGCCGGGGCGGATCACCTCGCTCGTGCCGGTGGAGTCCTTGTGGGCCAGCGCGCCGTCCAGCACGTAGGAGATGATCTCCATGTCCGCGTGCGGGTGGGGCGGGAAACCGCCGCCGCCGGCCACCCGGTCGTCGTTGATGACGCGCAAGGACCGGAAGCCCTGGTGGCGCGGGTCGTGGTAGTGCCCGAACGAGAAGCTGTGGCGGCTGCTCAGCCAGCCCATGTCGACCGCGCCGCGCTCATTGCCGTGACGTACCGTGATCATGCTCGGTCCTCCTTGTCGGTGGCGCGGCGCCCGGGTCGATGCCCGTGGAGCGCTTCGGCCGTGTTCGTTCATCCTGTCTGCGGCTAATATCGGCCGGAAGGGGTGTTTGAACAACGCCACCAATTGGGCTCTATCTGTTCCTGTATCCGCAACAATCGGACGCGCCATGCCCGCCATGCCAGACGTCGGCTCCCTGCTGCTCGCGATGGACCTGATCGGCGTCTTCGTCTTCGGCCTCAGCGGCGGGACCCTGGCGGTGCGCCGTCGGCTCGACCTGTTCGGGGTGGTGGTCCTGTCGATGGCGGCCGCACTGGCCGGCGGGGTGGCGCGCGACCTGCTGATCGGCGCCACCCCGCCTTCCAGCTTCCGCGACGACCGCTACCTGATCGCCGCACTCGTGTCGGGCTTCGCCGCCTTCTTCTTCCACGGGACGATCAACCGGCTGGTCAAGCCGGTGCTGGTGCTGGACGCGGTGGGGCTGGGGCTGTTCGCGGTGGCCGGCTGCAACAAGGCGCTGACCTACGGCATGGCCCCGGTGCCGGCCATCCTGCTCGCCGTGCTGACCGCCTGCGGGGGCGGAGTCGTGCGCGACCTGCTGGTGATCGAGGTGCCCCGGGTCCTGCGCGAGGAGATCTACGCCTCGGCCGCCCTGCTGGCCGCCCTCATCGTCGTGGCCGGCCAGCAACTCGGCCTTCCCGAACAGCCCGTCGCCATCGCCGCGGCGCTCGCCGCCTGCCTCCTGCGCATCCTCAGCGTCCTGCGCGGCTGGAACGCGCCCCGCGCGCCGGGGACGTAGGGCCGTATAGGATCGGACTCACAAACTCCCGCATGAGGGACGCTCCCATGCCTGCATCATCGCCGAACGGCCCCGGTTGCCGTCCTCAACGCCGGGCCTTCCTCGTGTCCCGGCAACGGGTCCGACCGCTCAGTCCGCCAGCAGAAGCGCTAAACAAGGCGCGCAAACGGTTCCGCCTCGGCATCGTGAGCCGAGTCATCGAAGACGTCCTTTTCCGTCGGGCGGTTCTTCGGGTTAGCGAAGATCGCTTCGATGCCCTCCTGACTCAGCTGGAGGCGGCACCGAAGGTCAATGCCCGGCTGCGTGCCCTGATGGCGAGAACGCCACGCTGGAAATAGAGGCCGCGGAGGCTTAAGCCCTCTACAGCCCCAGATAGGCCTGCTTCACCGCCGGGTCGGCGAGCAGCGCCTCGCCCGTGCCCGACAGCACGACGCGGCCGTTTTCCAGCACATAGGCCCGGCTCGCGAGCTTCAGGGAGGCCGCGACGTTCTGCTCGACCAGAACGATGGTCATGCCATCGGATGCCAGGTCGCGGATGATGCGGAACAGCTCCTGCACCAGGGCCGGCGAGAGGCCGAGCGACGGTTCGTCGAACATGATCAGTTCGGGCTTGCCCATCAGGCAGCGCCCGATGGCGAGCATCTGCTGCTCGCCGCCCGACAGGGTACCGGCCGCCTGGCCGAGCCGTTCGCGCAGGCGCGGGAACAGGTCGAGCACCCGGTCGAAGGTCGCGCGCGCCGTCGCGCGGGCGCGCGGGATGACCGCACCCATCTCCAGGTTCTCGCGCACGCTGAGCGTCGGGAAGATCTGCCGCCCCTCCGCCACCTGGCCGATGCCGAGGTCGCAGACGACGTGGCTCGGCAGGCCGGCGATCTCCTGCCCCTTGAAGCGGATCGAGCCGCGCGTCGGCTTCCAGATGCCGGCGACGGTGCGGATCAGCGAGGTCTTGCCGGCCCCGTTGGCGCCGACGATGGCGGTGGTGGCGCCGGCATCCACCGACAGGGTCACGCCGTCGAGCGCCTGGGCGTCGCCGTAATGGAGGTCGAGATCGGTAACGGTCAGCATGGCCGCGGCATCCGGGGAAAGGACCGGCACTTTAACGCGGGCGCGGCCGTTGTCGAGCCCTTCACACTCCCTTTCACAGCCCTTCTCACGCCGGGGAGACCCGGTCGCGCAGCGCCCGGCGGATGATCTTGCCGGTGGTGGTCATGGGCAGTTCCGCCACGAACTCGATGGCGCGCGGGTATTCGTGGGCGGCGAGCCGCGTCTTCACATGCTGCTGGATCCCGGCCACCAGCGCCTCGTCCGGCGTCACCCCGTCCTGGAGCACGATGAAGGCCTTCACGATCTCCGTGCGCAGGGGATCGGGCACCCCGACCACGGCGGCCATGCGTACGGCGGGGTGGCCGATCAGGCAGTCCTCGATCTCGCCGGGGCCGATGCGGTAGCCGGACGACGTGATCACGTCGTCGTCGCGCCCGACGAAGCGGATGTAGCCCTCCGCGTCCAGCTCGCCCTGGTCGCCGGTGACGAGCCAGTCGCCGACGAACTTCGCCTCCGTCGCCGCCGGGTTATTCCAGTAGCCGAGGAACATCACCGGATCGGGCCGCCGCACGGCGATGAGCCCCAGCTCGCCGGGGCCGAGCCGCCGCCCTTCCCCGTCGATCACGGCGACGTCGTGGCCGGGCACCGGACGGCCCATGATGCCGGGCTTGGAGGGCATCACCGTGCCGCAGGAGGACACGATCATGTTGCACTCGGTCTGGCCGTAGAACTCGTTGACCGTGACGCCGAAGGTCCGCCGTCCCCAGTCCAGCAGCTCCGCGCCCAGGGTCTCGCCGCCGCTGGCGATGGAGCGCAGGCTGTAGTTCCAGCGCGCGGCCGGGTCGGCGACGCCGCGCAGCATCTTCAGCGCGGTCGGCGGCAGGAAGGCGTTGCGCACGCCGAACTCCGCCATCAGCGCGAAGGCCGCCTCCGGATCGAACTTCTCGAAGCGGTGGGCGACCACCGTCACGCCGTGGTGCCAGGCCGGCAGCAGCACGTCCAGCAGCCCGCCGATCCAGGCCCAGTCGGCGGGGGTCCAGATGCGGTCGCCCGGCTGCGGGAAGAGGTCGTGCGAGATCTCCACCCCCGGCAAATGGCCGAGCAGGACGCGGTGCGCGTGCAGCGCCCCCTTCGGCTGGCCCGTCGTGCCGGAGGTGTAGATGATCAGCGCCGGGTCGTCGGCGCCCGTGTCCACCGGCCGGAAATCCTCCGACGCCCCGGCCAGCAGCGCGTGGAAGTCGAGGCAGCCTGTCGGCGGGTTGCCGGCCGCGTCGATGCACAGCACCAGCCGCAACGCCGGAAGCCGGTCCCGGATGGCCGCCAGCTTCGAAGCCCCGGTCCGGTCGGTGACCACCGCGACGGCGCCGCAATTGCCGAGCCTGTATTCCAGCGCCTCCTCCCCGAACAGGGAGAAGAGCGGCACGGCGACGGCGCCCATCTTGTAGGCCGCGACATGGGCGAAGGCGGTTTCCGGCGCCTGGGGCAGCAGGATGCCGATCCGGTCGCCCCGCCCCACGCCCTGCCCGGCCAGCAGGCTGGCCAGCCGGTTGGAGGCGGCGCGCAACGCCGCGAAGCTGTACTCCTCGACCCGGCCGTCCCGGCGCTTGTGAATCAGCGCGAGCCGCTCCGGGTCACGCTCGGCCCACTTGTCGCAGACGTCCACGCCGATGTTGTAGCGCTCCGGCACCGTCCAGGCGAAACGGTCGCGCAAGGCCTCGTAGCTGTCCGCCTTCGGCAGCATGCCCTTGTCCTCCCCCGGCTTGCGGACCGGCCTGCGCCGGACCATTTTCCACGATCATAGGAGCAAGCCAGCCGCGGCGGAATAGTTTGCGGACATGGCCTGTTCATGGAGTCAGGTTCAACCACGTTCGGCCGGGCTTCCCGGGCGGACCGCCCCTCACGCGAAGAGAAGCGATATGACAGCCAAGCCGTTCGTTGCCGCCGCCCTTTCACTCGGCCTTCTCGCCGGATGCGCCGCGCCCGGCAACCAATATGGCTCCGGTGGGTACGACAGCGGGTATGGAACCAAGCAGACGGCGGGCACCGTCCTCGGCGGCGTGGTCGGCGGCCTTGCCGGCTCGCAGATCGGCGGCGGCACCGGCCGCATCGTCGCGACGGGCATCGGCACGCTGCTGGGCGCCGCGCTCGGCAACGCGGCGGGCCAGTCGCTCGACCGTGCCGACCTTGCCTACGCCGAGCAGGCCCAGGCCCGCGCCTACGCCGCCCCGACGGGCGAGACGATCCGGTGGCAGAACCCGCAGTCCGGCAACTGGGGCACCTACACCCCGACCCGCGAGGGCTACACGCCGTCGGGCCAGATCTGCCGCGAGTACCAGACCACCATCACCATCGACGGCCGGCTCCAGCAGGGCGTCGGCCAGGCCTGCCAGGAGCCGGACGGCCGCTGGCGCGTCGTGAGCTGACGCTCCGCTCCTCGGGCGAAAAAAGGGCGTGCCGGAAACGGCGCGCCCTTTTTTTCATGGTTCCAGCCTTTCGAGGTTTTCAGATGCCCTCGGCGCCGAGATAGGATTCGATGACGCGCGGGTCGGCGACGATCCCGGCTGGCGTGCCCTCGGCGATCTTCTCGCCATGGTCGAGCACGACCACATGGTCCGACAGCGCCATCACCGCGCGCATCACATGCTCGATCATCAGGATGGTCAGCCCCTCGCGGCGGTTCAGCTCGCGCAGGACCTCGGCCATGCGGTCCACCTCGGTCGGGCGCAGCCCCGCCAGCACCTCGTCCAGCAGGAGCAGGGTCGGCCGGGTGGCCAGCGCCCGCGCGACCTCCAGCCGCTTGCGGTCGGGCAGCGTGAGGCTGCGCGCCGGGCGCGCCGCCTGGTCGGCGAGGCCCAGCCGCTCCAGCACGGCCCTGGCCTGACGGCGCGCGGTCTCGACCGACCGTTCGCGGGCGAGCGCGCCGACCAGGACATTCTCCTCCACCGACAGATCCCCGAAGGGCTTGACGATCTGGAAGGTCCGCCCGATTCCGGCGGCACAGACCTGGTTCGGCCGCAGCCCGGTGATGCTCCGGCCCTGGAGCATGACCCGTCCCTCGTCGGGCGGGAAGACGCCGGCGATCAGGTTGAAGGTCGTCGTCTTGCCGGCGCCGTTCGGGCCGATCAGGGCCACGATGCCACCCTGCGGCACGGCGAAGCTCACCTCCGACACTGCCTTCAGCCCGCGGAACCGCTTGGAGACTCCGGCGACCTCGAGAAGCGCGGTCATCGCGTGCCCTCCCTGTTCGGCGGCACCGCCGTTTCGCCCGGCCGGCGGGCGAGCCCCAGCCGGCGCGCCAGCCAGGGCCAGACGCCCTCCGGCCGGAACACCACGATCGCCACCAGCGCCACGCCGTAGAAGAGCTGCTTCAGACCCGGCAGGTCGTAGCCGGTGACCTCGATCAGATAGGTCAGCAGCTCGCCCAGCGGCGTCAGGATGAAGGCGCCGAGGATCGGGCCGAACAGCGTGCCGATGCCGCCGACGATGGCCGGCAGGATGATCTCGATGGAACGGCCCATGGAGAAGACCTGCTCGGGGAACAGGTTGTTGAAGTAGAAGGCCTGGAACACGCCACCCAGCGCCGTCAGGGCCGAGGACACGACCACGGCGGACATGCGGGCGCGGAACAGGTCCACGCCCGAGGCCTCGGCGGCGTCCGGCTCCTCCCGCACGGCGAGCCACTGGTAGCCGAGGCGGCTGTGCAGAAGCGCGCGGGCAAGCGCTAGCGCGCCAGCGACCAGGGCCAGCGCCACATAGTAGAACAGCACCGGCGAGCCTCGCAGGTTGGCGAGGTCGTTGCCGGCCTCTTCCGCCACCGGGATGAAGAAGCCGGCCGACCCGCCGAGCCAGCCGATATGGTCGAAGCCGATGCGGGCGACCTCGGCGAAGGCGATGGTCAGCAGCGCGAAATGCACCCCCCGCACGCCGAATCGGAAGCTGAGGAACCCGATGAAGGAGCCGGCGGCGACGGCGGCGAGCATCGCCGCCCAAAGGCCGAGCCAGGGACCGATCCCGAAATGGACGAAGAGTGCCGCCGCGACATAGGCGCCGAGCCCCACATAGAGCGCGTGGCCGAGCGACAGCAGGCCGGAAAAGCCCATCATCACGTTCCAGGCCTGCCCCACATAGGCGAACCACAGGACGGTGGTCAGGACCGAAAGGACATAACGGTCCGCGACGAGCGGTGCCGCCAGCAGCAGTGCGCCGGCCAGCGCCAGCAACAGGATGCCGCGCCCGGTCATGCGCGTTTCCCCAGAAGGCCCTGAGGGCGCAGCAGCAGCACCAGGATCAGCACCAGATAGGTGAAGAGCGACTTCATGGAGGGCATCAGCAGGAATCCGGCCAGTGCCTCGGTCACGCCGATCAGGACGCCGCCCAGAAGCGCCCCCGGCAAGCTGCCGAGCCCGCCCACGATGACGATGACGAAGCTCAGCAGTGTGTATTCGGGCGCCAGCTGCGGGCGGCTGTCGACCAGCAGCGTCATCAGCGCACCCGCGACGCCGACGACGGCGGCGCCCAGCCCGAAGGTGAGCGCGTAGAGCCCGTCGATGTTCAGCCCGACGACGCGCGCACCCAGCGGGTTGTCGGCGCAGGCGCGGATCGCCTTGCCGGTGCGGGTGAAGCGGAAATAGGCGAAGAGCGCCGCCGCCACCAGAACCGCCGCGATGCCCGCCCGCACCTTCACCGCATCGAGCAGGAGCGGCCCGATCTCCACCGTGTCGAAGGAATAGGGGAGCATGATGTTGCGGGAATCCGGCCCGAACAGCATCAGCATGGCGTTCAGGATGATCGTCGCGATGCCCAGCAGCAGGATGAACTGCATGTGTTCCGGCCGTTCGACGAAGCGGTTCACGACCCCGCGCTGGAGCAGCCAGCCGAAGGCGAAGAGCGCCGCCGCCACGAGCGGCGCCGACAGCAGCGGGTCGAGCCCGGCCCATCCCGCCAGCAGCACCGAGCCGTACATGCCGGCCACCATCATCTCGCCATGGGCGAAATTCACGACCCGGACCACGCCGAAGATGACCGACAGTCCGAGCGCTGCCAGCCCGTAGACCAGTCCGGTCAGCAGGCCGGAGGCGACGATGTTGAGGTAGAAATCGAAGGGCATGGCCGGAGGGGCACCGTCGCGCGGGAACGGAAGCCTGCCGGTTACCAGCCCCCGGCGGCCCAGGCAAGCAGGAAGATGGACGCGAACCGCCGAAAGACGGCGGCTTCCGGCCGTCCCGCCAACAGTGCCGGTGGTAACTTCGCCGCCGCTCGCCTAAAACAGGGTATGGACGGGCACCCGGATCGGACGGCCACCCGGATCGAGCAGCAGGAATATCCATGGACAGCATCGAACAGACGCTCGCGGTCGCGACCGAACACCACCGGGCCGGCCGGACCGCCGAAGCCGAACGGCTCTACCGCGAGGTCCTCGACCGCTCTCCCGGCCATCCGGACGCGCTGCATCTGCTCGGCGTCGTGGCCCTTCAGTCCGGACGGCCGCAGGACGCGGCCGAGCTGATCGGCCAGGCCGTCGCGCGGGACGCGGAATCCGCCCTGTTCCACGCCAACCTCGGCCACGCGCTGCACGCGCTGGGCCGCAAGCGCGAGGCGGCGCTGAGCTTCGCCCGCGCGCTGGCTCTGCTGTCCAACCGGGGCGAAGGCTGGGGCAACGTCGCGGCGCTTGCCAACCTCATCCGGCGCTACGACGACGAGACGCGCCGGGCCGCGGCGGCCGAACTGGACGCTCGCTACGCGCTCGGCGACGTGATGCGCCGGGAATCGCTGCTCTTCCACCTGTCCGGCGACGTCACCCATTACGAAAATCTCGCGGCGGCCGTGCTGGACGATCCTCTGCGCTTCTCCGTGCCCTCGATCCATTACGCCTACTGGGGCATGGCCATGCAGATGTTCCAGGGCGCCGTGCGCTCGGGCAACGCCGGCCGCTTCACCGGCGGCGACTATCTGCGCCTCTACCGCCTGCTGGTGGAGGAAACGCGGCGGCGCTACGGCCTGACCAGCCGACTGAGGCCGGTTCCCCCGCGCGCCGCGGTGAAGCGCATCGCGCTCGTCACCAACCAGATGCTGGGCGAGGGGCACCAGCCGACCGTGGACGCCTTCGATTACGCCCGGCGCCTGCAGGACGAGTTCGGGTGCGAGGTGCTCGTCGTCAACAGCAACATGATGGCGATCACCGCCGAGAACGGCTTCGTTCCGGAATACGCCTACAACGTCACCGAGGAATACCGGGGAGAGCAGACCATCAACGCCTTCGGCGCGCAGGTGCGGATGGCCTCCTTCCCGCAGAAGACCTTCGACGAGGAGAAACTGCGGTCGATCATCGACTGCATCGAGGGCTTCGATCCCGACGCCCTCGTCGCCTTCGGCGGATCCAACATCGTGCCCGACCTGTTCGCAGGTTTCCGGCCGGTGGTCTGCGTCCCGACCTCCTCCGGCCTGCCCCCGTCGCTGGCCAGCCTGATCCTCGGCTATGACGAGGAAGACAGCGCCGCATCCTGGCCCGCCGAGCTGCGGGGCCGCTTCCGTCCCTTCTCCTTCGGCTTCACCCTGCCGCCGACCGCTGAAGGCGGCGGGCGCGCCGGCTTCGGATTGCCGGAGGACGGCCCCCTCTTCGTCGCCGTGGGAAACCGCCTGGACCAGGAGGCCGGCGCGGAGTTCCTGGCGCTCGCCGACGAGCTGCTCGACCGCCTGCCGGAGGCACGCCTCGCCTTCGCCGGCGCCGTGGAGGAGCTGCCGCGCCGGCTGGCGGGGTTGCGCAACGCCGCGCGCGTCCAGGCGCTGGGCCATGTCGGCGACGTGCGGGCGCTGTACCGGACCGCGACCGCCTACCTCAACCCGCGCCGCCAGGGCGGCGGCGGTAGCGCGGCTTTCGCCTTGGCGGAGGGGCTGCCGGTCGTCACCCACGCCGCAGGCGACGTGGCGCGGGTGACCGGTGCCGCCTTCGCCGTCCCGGACGACGCGGCCTTCATCGGGCGGGCCGCCGCCCTTGCCACGGACCCGGCTTTCCACGAGGGTCAGGCGGAGAGCGCCCGCACCCGCTTCGCTGCCATCGGCGACCGCAACCGGTCGGTCGAACGCCTGCTGGCCTATTGCCTGGAAGCGCAGACGGCGGCCTGAGGCGGACGTGCGCGCGGCCGGCGACGCCGGCCGCTTCCGGACCTGTCAGGCCCGCTTGGCCCAGCCCGGCGCCGGGAAGACCGGCTCCATCTCCGCCGAGCCCTTGGGCAGGACGACGGTCGGGCGCTGGTTGCGGTTCTGCACGCAGGCCGAGACGAGCTGGGTGTTCTGCCCCTTCTCGTCGAAGGTGATCGCCGGCCCGACCATCAGCTTGTCGGTCAGGTTGGTCCGGCGCAACGCCTCCAGCATGGCGGCGGGTTCGGCGGTTCCCGCGCGCTTGAAGGCGTCGGCGGCGACCAGGATCGCCTCGAAGGTGAAGGCCACGTTGAAGGCGTAGCCCTCGAAGCGGTCGTTCGGGAACTGCTTCTTGAAGGCCGCCGAGACGCGTTGCGTCAGTTCCGCCTTCGGGTCGTACCAGGGCAGGTTGGTGATGGCGTAATCCGAGTATTTGCCCAGCACCTTGTAGAACTGCTCGTCATAGAGTCCGGGCGAGCCGGGCGAGACGATCCCCGTCGGTTCCCAGCGCTGCTTGACCATCTCGCGCACCAGCATGATGGCGTCGTTGGCCCGGGTGGTCACGATGGCGAGGTCCGCACCCGTCGCCCTGGCCTTCGCCACCTCAACCGCGAGATCCTGCGCCTTCGGGTCGTAGGCGATCGAGTCCAGCAGCTTGAAGGGCATGCCCAAGGTCGGGAACAGGGCGTCCATGGCCGCCTTGTTCGCCATGCCGAAGGTGTCGTTGGCGTGCAGGAACACGGCCGACTTGGGCGTGGTGCCGGTGGCGGCGAACAGGTCCTTGGTCAGGGCCATGCCGTTCGACACGAGCATGGTCGAGGTCGGGAAATTGCGGAAGATCGTCCTGTAGCCCTGCTCGGTCAACTTGTCGGCGGCGGCGACGTTGATCACCAACGGGACGCCGCGCTGCTCGCAGACCTGGGCGGCGGCGGCGGTCTGGCCGCTGTCGAAGGCGCCGACGATGACGTTGGCACCGTCGTTGATCAGCTTTTCCGTGCGCGAGCGCGCGATGTCGGCGTTGGACTCCGTGTCGGCCGGCAGGATCTCGATCCGGTGGCCGAGGTCGGAGAGAACCGCCGGTGCTATATCCGCGCCGCGCTGGCAGGCTTGCCCGGCCTGCGCCAGATGGCCCGAACGCGGCAGCAGCACGCCGACCTTCAGCAGCTTCTCCTGTGCGATGGCCGGCGCACCGCCGAAGGCGGCCAGCGTGCCCGCCGTGACGGCGGCACCACCGAGCACGCCGCCGAACTGCCGGCGCGTCAAGCCAACCGGAAGGCGTCCCCCGGCAGCGCCGTTCTTCTGCTTCGTATCGTCGTTCATGTCAGGGCCATTGTCCTTACCAGTGGTCCGGTGCCGCGATGATCGGGCCTGCCGATTTTCCGCCATGCCCCGCCGCAGTAAAGTGGAATCCACCGACGGGCCATCGGATTCCGCTTCCGTGCCCCTGGCGGCGCTGCTTCCGGCGGATCATCCGCCCGTCCGGAACGTTGCCCCTGCGGACCGTCACCGCCCGAGACGCACGCCATGCCGCCCCGCCCCCGCACCGTCGCGCCCGCCACCTCCGCCCCCATGTCGGCCGCCCTCGAGCCACCCGGCAAGGAGGAGTTCGACATCGACGAGGTCTTCCGCCGCCTGCGGGAAGCGGTCGCGGGCTTGCCCAAGGCGGCGATGTTCGACCTGCGCGACCAGGGCCACGCAACACCCTTCGAACAGCTCGTCGGAAGCCTGATCTCCGCGCGCACGCGGGACGAGACGACGACCGCCGTCTGCAAGCGCCTGTTCGCCGTCGCCCGCACCCCGGCCGAAATGGCGGCACTGGACGAAGCGGACCTCGTCCGCCTGCTCGACGGCGCCACCTTCCCCGAGCCCAAGGCCCGCGACCTGATCGCCCTGTCCCAACGCATCCTGGCCGATCACGGTGGGGAGGTCCCCGACAGCCTGGAGGAGCTGATGGCCTTCCGCGGCGTCGGTCCGAAGATCGCCGCCCTGACGCTGGCGGTCGGTTATGGGCAGCCGGCCGTGGCGGTGGACGTCCATGTCCACCGCGTCACCAACCGCTGGGGCTATGTCGCGGCCGGAACGCCGGAGCGGACCATGCAGCAGCTCATGGAACGGCTGCCGCGCGGCTACTGGATCGAGATCAACGAGCGGCTGGTGCCCTTCGGCAAATGGATCTGCACGGGCGAACGCCCGCGCTGCTCCGGCTGTGCCCTGCTGTCCATGTGCCGCCAGGTGGGCGTCACCGCCCATCGGTAAGTCAGGCGGACATCACCCCGCCCACCGGAAAAAGCGATGCCGCCACGGCTCAGCGGCGCCGGTCGCCGCCCAGGCGCGGGCCGGCGGTCAGCTCGTCGCGGCGGCCGCCGAAGGTCGGCTCCAGCCGCGCCTCGCGCCGCTCCTGCCGGACGGGCGCCTGGACCGGTGCCGAGGCCCGGCCGCTGCGCCACCAGGCGAAGCCCAGCCCGCCGACGGTCGCCGCCAGCACCGCCATGAGGACATAGCGCAGCGCGCCCGTCGCCCAGGACGGCAGGAAGGAGCCGCCTCCCAGCGCGCTGGAACCCGGCTCCACGGTGGGAACCGGCTCGCCGGAGGCGGTGGTCGCGGCGACGTTGGGACGGGGGGCCGCCTGGGGCGCCGGCTCCGCGCCGCGCGGTGCGGAGCCGGCAGTGCCCAGCGTACCGCCGGCGGCGGCACCGCTGCCGGGGAAGCCGCTGGAGAAGGCGGCGCCGCCGCCCTCCTGCCCGCCCAGCGCCTCGACCTTTCCGGTGGAGTTGGCCGCGCGCGGCGCGACCTCGCGGGTCTGGCGCGGGGTCTGGCCCGGCCCGCCGCCGCCCGGCTTCTGCTGGGCGAGGTTGCCGACCGTCGGTGCGGCCTTGGCCTGCCGCTCCGCCATCATCTTGCTCACGGTCGCCTGGTCGAGCTTGCCGGTGGCCGGAAGCCCATTGGCCTTCTGATAAGCGCTCAGCGCGGCGCCGGTCTGCGGCGTCATCTGACCGTTGGCCCGGCCGCCGATGTTGTAGCCCTTGTCCTTCAGAATCGTCTGCGCCCATTGCAGGTCGCCGGCGCTCTGCGCCAGGGCCGCCGTTCCCGGCAGGCCGCTGGCCGCCAGACCAATCACAACCGGCAGCACGAGAACCCGGCGCGCACGGTTCGATCCGCCAGACATGTCCACCCTCCGTCCAAGATCCCCATGGATCCACAAGCGAAAGGATTAGTTAGCAGATTGCGGGCTTTTTTCGGGCGCGATTTTTCTGTGTCCCGAGCCTGCTGAAAGGGGGCATGCCGATAGGACCCATGCCGATGGGGGCAAGGCCGTTCCGCCATGGCCGGTCCATAAAATGCATGGTATCTTCCGCAGGGTGAAGAAAGGGGACCGCCATGACGATGCGGAACGCGGTGCTTCTGCTCGGAAGCGTCCTGGCCCTGGCGGCCTGCGGCAGCACGCCCACCCACCGCGAGTGGGAGGCCACCGACGGCTCGGCCACGCTTGCCTTCGACGAATGCGACGAGCAGGTCGACACCACCATGCGGCTGCGCGGCTATCCGGTGAACCCGCTGCCGGAAACCCCGCAGTTCAGCTACCGCAAGGAAATCTTCGCCCAGTGCATGCGCCGCAAGGGCTACGTGACCGAATAGCCGGGCCGGCCAGGCGCGGTCCCAAGGCGCAAACCGACGCGTTCAGCCGCCCGAGATGCGGTGGTCCAGCCGGTCATCGGCCAAGCCGGCCGGCTCCTGATGGATGAGCACCTCGGCGTTCGGGAAGGCGCCGCGCAGGACGCGTTCCACCCCGTCCGTGATGTCATGGGCCTGCGCGACGTTGAGGTGCGGGTCCAGCTCCAGATGCAGTTCGATGAAGATCGCCGTGCCGGTGCTGCGCGTGCGCAGGTCGTGCATGCCGTGGGTGCCCGCATGGCCGTTGACCAGGTCGTGGATCCGGTCGCGGTCCTCCGGCGGCAGCTCGCGGTCCATCAGGATGTGCAAGGCGTCGCGCGCGACGTTCTTCGCCCCATGCAGCAGGAAGGCGGCGATGCCCAGGCCGAAGGCCGGATCGAAGGAGGCGATGCCCGTCCACTGGCTCAGCAGGATGGCGACGATCACCGCCGCGTTCATCAGCAGGTCGCCGGAATAATGCAGCCGGTCGGCGCCGATGGCGACCGAGCCGGTGGCCTTCACGACCCGCCGCTGGAAGGTGACCAGCCCCGCCGTCAGCAGAATGGACATCACCATGATGGCGATGCCCACCGTCCCCTCCCCGACCGGGGTCGGGGAGAAGAGGCGGCGGATCGCCTCGATGGTCAGGAAGACGGCCGAACCGGCGATGAAGGCGGCTTGGGCCAGCGCCGCCAGCGCCTCCGCCTTGCCGTGCCCGTAGCGGTGCTTCTCGTCCGCCGGGCGCAGGGCTTGGCGGACGCCGAACAGCATCACCAGCGAAGCCATGAGGTCCGTGGTCGAATCGATCAGCGACGACAGGATGCTGACCGAATCGGTCAGCAGATAGGCCACCAGCTTCGACGCGATCAGCGTCGCCGCGACCGAGACGCTGGCGTAGGTCGCGCGGCGGCGCAGCTGGTCCAGCTCCGCCGGCTCCATCGCACGCTCCGCCCCCAGCATCATGGGTAGAGATGCTCCGTCGTCCAGGCCGCCGGCTCGGCGCCCTCGGCGTTGGCGCGCAGGTAGAGAGTCCGTTCGTGCAGGCGGAAGGGGCGGTCCTGCCAGAACTCGATGCGGCGGGGCAGCACGCGGAAGCCGGTCCAGTGCGGCGGGCGCGGCACGTCGCCGAGACCGAACTTCGCGGCGAACTGCGCCACCCGCTTCTCCAGCTCCCAGCGCCCTTCCAGCGGGCGCGACTGCTGCGACGCCCAGGCGCCGATGCGGCTCTCCCTGGGGCGGCTGTTGTAATAGGCGTCGGCCTCGGCGTCCGAGACCTGCTCGACCGCTCCCTCCACCCGGACCTGGCGCCGCAAGGTCTTCCAGTGGAAGCAGAGGGCGGCGTTCCGGTTCGCCAGGAGCTGCTCGCCCTTGCGGCTTTCCGTGTTGGTGTAGAAGACGAAGCCGCGGGGGTCGGTCCCCTTCAGCAGCACCATGCGCACCGACGGCAGGCCGTCCGCGTCCGCCGTGGCGAGCGCCATGGCGTTGGGGTCGTTCGGTTCGGACGTCCCCGCCTCCGCCAGCCAGTCCTGGAACAGTTCGTACGGATCCCGTTCGGCCATCGCGTCCCTCTCATCGGATTTCCGGCCCGCCCGCCGGGGGCGCGGCCTGTCACAGCTTCGTCCCAGCGAACAGGACAATTCACAGATAGCATAAGGTCGCATATACCAGTGTCCAGCAGCGCGCCGTAAGCAGGGCGCCCGGCCATACATCTTTCGAGGCAACTGTCGATGTTCGTGAAGTCACTCGTTCCGGCCGTCCTGGCGCTCGGGCTCCTGGCCGGATGCACCGCCACCTCCAAGACCGAGAGCGCGGCCGCCTCCGGCAGCGTCATCGGGGCGAAGTTCGGGAACGGCGGTAAGTTCGCCGACAATGGCGTGGACAGCCTCGTGGGCGCCTTCATCGGCCCGGACATCCGCTCCTCGCTGAGCCAGGCGGACCAGGAATACGCCGAGAAGGCCACGCGCACCGCCTATGCCGGCCCGATCGGCGAATGGGTCCGCTGGCAGAATCCGCAGTCCGGCAATTCGGGCACGATCATCGCCCTGCGCGAGGGCTACAGCAGCAACGGCACCTACTGCCGCGTGTACCGCATGACGGTCAGCGCGGGCGGCAACTCGGACCTCGCCTTCGGAACAGCTTGCAAACAGGCCGACGGTGCGTGGAAGATCGTCCGCAACAGCTGATCTTCCCGTGAACCGGCCCCCGAGGTGGCGATCCCTTGTCCGTGTCCTCCATGCGTGATCCCTACCAGATCCTCGGCGTCTCCCGTTCCGCGAGCGCGGACGACATCAAGAAGGCGTACCGTCAGCTCGCCAAGGTCCACCACCCCGACCTGAAGCCGGGCGACGCCGGAAACGAGGAGCGGTTCAAGGAGATCTCGGCGGCCTATTCGCTGCTGTCCGATCCCGAGAAGCGCGCCCGCTACGACCGCGGCGAGATCGACGGCTCCGGCCAGCAGCGCCACGCCGGCCGCTCGGGCTTCCGCTCGGGCGGCGCGCGCAGCCGCTCCTTCAGCGACGACGACCCCTCCTTCAACTTCGGCGGGGAGGACTGGTTCTCCGACCTGTTCGGCGGCGGACGCCGCCGGAGCGGCGGTGGTGCCGGACCGGGCGCCGGCTCCTCGGGCGCCAAGGCGCGCGGGACCGACATCGCCTATTCGGTCACCGTCTCCTTCGTGGAGGCGGCGCAGGGCACCAAGCGCCGCATCAACCTGTCCAACGGCAAGAGCCTGGAGGTCGCGGTGCCGCCCGGCACCGAGGACCAGGCGAAGCTGCGGCTGAAGGGCCAGGGGCTGGGCGGCATGGGCGGCATGTCGGCCGGCGACGCCATCGTCGAGGTGCATGTCGAACAGCACCCCTTCTTCACCCGGCAGGACGGCGACATCCACATGGAAATGCCGATCACCCTGTACGAGGCGGTGCTCGGCGCCACGGTCCGCGTGCCCACCGTCAGCGGCCCCGTCGCCGTGAAGGTGCCGCCGGGCTCGAACACCGGCTCCATGCTGCGTCTGCGCGGCAAGGGGGTGGTGAGCCAGAAGACCAAGCAGACCGGCGACCAGTATGTGAAGCTGAAGGTCGTCCTCCCGGAGCCGCCGGACGCCGAGCTGGTGAAGTTCATGGAAGGCTGGTCCAAGACCCGCAGCTACGACGTGCGCAAGAAGGCCGGGCTGGAGTAATACCGGGTTCGGAAAATTCCGACCTCCGAACCCGGTATAGGGCCGCGACTGCGGCCCCGCGCCCCGCCCCCCGCGCCACGGGGCGCGGAAGTCCTGACCACAGGTCAGCACTTCATGAAAATCGTATAAAGCCCCGCTCCTTCCCCAGCCCGCCCGCGCACAGCGCGGGCGGGCTCCATTCCCCTCAGCTGTGCGTGCGCACCGTCCGCTGGCCCGGACGGAAGGGGAGCGCCGGGGTTCCTTCGTCCGGCGGCGGGTCAGACAGCAGCAGCTTGATGGGCACGCCCAGCATCTCCTCCTGCTTGCGTTCGGCCTGCTCCAGCAGATGCGCGGTCCGCTCCTGCCAGGCCAGGTTCAGCCCGCCGAGCCCCCGCACCGAGCCGCGCAGCCCGATGCCCAGCGACTTCATGAGGTCGAGCAGCGTCGACTCGCTGAGGTCGCGGGCGACGACCCAGGAATCGCGTGTGGTGTGCGCGACCCAATGGGCGTCGCGCAGCTGTTCCAGCATGCCGTCGATCAGCACGGCCCCGACCGGCACGCGCCCGACCAGCGTGCGCCGCCGGATGCCGACGCCGAGACGGCTGGCGTCCATCATCTCGTGCAGCACGGCGAGCGCCAGCGCCAGCCGCTGGCCGGGCAGAAGCCCCTCCGGCCCGCTGCGGGTGATCTTGCCGGCCCGCCATTCCGGGATGGCCGCGGTCACCACCGCCCCGAACAGGACGGTGGACCAGGCGATGTAGAGCCAGAACAGGAAGATCGGCACGGTCGCCAGCGCGCCGTATATGGTCTGGTAGGCCGGATATTCCCGCATGTACCAGGCGAATCCGGCCTTCGACGCCTCCAGCAGGAAGGAAGCCACAGCCCCGCCGATGGCCGCGTCCAGCCACCGCACCTCCCGGTTCGGGATGATGAGGTAGAGCAGCGTGCAGCCGATCAGCTGGAGCACGAAGGGGGCCACGGCGCCGATCCCGACCAGCGGGTCGGCCACCCCCTCCAGATGGGCGTACTGGAGCGCCGTCCAGAGCGCGCTCGACAGGGACAGGCTGGCCCCGGCGAACAGCGGGGTCAAGGACACCACCGCCCAGAAGGATAGGATGCGGGTGATCAGCGAGCGCGGCTGCCGCACGCGCCAGATGCCGGCGAAGGACCCTTCGATGGTCCAGATCAGCAGCACGGCCGACACGGCCAGCCCGATCACGCCGAAGATCGGCATCTGGCCGGCGTTGGACATGAAGCGGCCGAGATACTCCAGGATCGCGTCGCCGATCTCCGGCACGAGATTCTTGAAGATCAGCGACTGCACCTGGCTCTGCAACGCGCCGAAGGCCGGGAAGGCCGAGAAGATCGCGAAGCCGATGGTCATGATCGGCACGATCGCCAGAAGCGACGTGTAGGTCAGCGCCGCCGCCGTCTGGAAGCAGTTGTCGTTGTAGAAGCGCAGGGCCGAATAGCCGACCAGCCCGCCTATGTCCCGCAACTTGGCGACGATGCGCTCCCATGGTCGCTTGCTGTGCGTCTCGTCCCTCATGGGGCTCCTCCCGGCGTCATTCGCCCGACCTTATCTTGACCCATCCCCAAGGGGGTGGCCTTAAATTGACTGGCCAGGGCTTTCGTGTAGGATGCGCCGCACTTTTCACGGCACAGCAGTGATGCACGAGGTTCTGATGTCCAACCCGAAGCCGCTCATGGACGGCAAGCGTGGCCTGATCATGGGCGTGGCGAACGACCGCTCCATCGCCTGGGGTATCGCCTCCACCCTGGCGCAGCATGGCGCCGAGCTGGCCTTCACCTACCAGGGCGACGCGCTCGCCAAGCGCGTGAAGCCGCTCGCCGAGCAGCTCGGTTCGCGCATCGTCGTGCCGTGCGACGTGACCGACGAGGCCAGCATCGACGCGACCTTCGACGCCATCAAGGCGGAATGGGGCAATCTCGATTTCGTTGTCCATGCGATCGCTTTTTCCGACAAGAACGAGTTGGACGGCAAGTACCTCGACACGTCGCGGAACAACTTTCTCCGCACGATGGACATCTCCTGCTACTCCTTCACCGCCGTCGCCCAGCGCGCCGTGCCGCTGATGAACGAGGGCGGCAGCCTCGTGACGCTCTCCTACTATGGGGCCGAGCGCGTCATGCCGCACTACAATGTGATGGGCGTGGCCAAGGCGGCGCTGGAAGCCAGCGTGCGCTACCTCGCCGTCGATCTGGGCGGCCAGGGCATCCGCGTCAACGCCATTTCCGCCGGCCCGATCAAGACGCTGGCCGCCAGCGGCATCGGCGATTTCCGCTACATTCTGAAGTGGAACGAGCTGAACGCACCGCTGAAGCGCAACGTCACCATCCAGGAGGTCGGCAACGCTGGCCTGTTCCTGCTGAGCGACCTCGGCAGCGGCGTCACCGGCGAGGTGATGCATGTGGACAGCGGCTATCACACGGTCGGCATGGTCGCCGTGGACGAGGCCGCCGGCGTGGCCCAGCTGCTGGGCGGGCTGAGCGGCGCCGGGAAGGAGTAAGGCGATGGCCGGCAACAGCTTCGGAACGCTCTTCCGCTTCACCACCTGGGGCGAAAGCCACGGCCCGGCGATCGGAGTGGTGGTGGACGGCTGCCCGTCGCTGTTGCCGCTCGCCGAATCGGACATCCAGCCCTGGCTGGACAAGCGCCGGCCGGGCCAGTCGCGCTACACCACCCAGCGCCAGGAGCCGGACCAGGTCAGGATCCTGTCGGGCGTGTTCGAGGGCCGGACCACCGGCACCCCGATCTCCCTGATGATCGAGAACACCGACCAGCGCTCCAAGGATTATGGCGACATCGCGTCGAAGTTCCGGCCGGGCCACGCCGACTACACCTACTGGAAGAAATACGGCATCCGCGACTACCGCGGCGGCGGCCGGTCGTCGGCGCGCGAGACGGCCTGCCGCGTGGCGGCGGGTGCGGTGGCGCGCGCGGTGCTGGGCTCCGCCATCACGGTGCGCGGCGCCCTGGTGCAGATCGGCCCGCACAAGGTGGACCGCGCCCGCTGGGACTGGGCGGAGGTGGACAACAACCCCTTCTTCTGCCCGGACGCGCAGGCGGCAAGCCAGTGGGCCGACTATCTGGACGGAATCCGCAAGAGCGGCTCGTCGGTCGGCGCCGTGGTCGAGGTCGTCGCCTCGGGCGTGCCGGTGGGGCTGGGCGACCCGCTCTACGACAAGCTGGACAGCGACCTCGCCCGCGCGATGATGACCATCAACGCGGTGAAGGGTGTGGAGATCGGCAACGGCTTCGACGCGGCGAGCCTCACCGGCGAGGAGAACGCCGACGAGATGCGCGCCGGCCCGGAGGGCGAGCCGCTGTTCCTGTCCAACCACGCCGGCGGCATCCTGGGAGGCATTTCCACGGGGCAGGACGTCGTCGTGCGCTTCGCCGTGAAGCCGACCAGCTCCATCCTCACCCCGCGCCGGACCATCGACGTGAACGGCGCCGAGACGGACATCCTGACCAAGGGCCGCCACGACCCTTGCGTCGGTATCCGCGCCGTGCCGGTGGGCGAGGCGATGATGGCCTGCGTGCTCGCCGACCATCTGCTGCGCCAGCGCGCCCAGCAGGGGCGCTGAAGCCTCTTCTCTTGGGGCGCTGACGCCGTGGCCTCAGCCGGCCGGGGCGCCGCCCTCGGCCTTGGCGTATTTCCTCTTCGCCACCTCCAGCGACGCGATCAGCTGCTTGCCGGTCGCACCGCCGTCGCCGCTGATGCGGCCGTTCATGACCGCCCGGATGGCGTCCACATGCGCCCGGATCAGCAGGCGCTCGTTCGGGGTGATGGCGTCGGGGGCGGCGCTCGTCGCCTCGTAGAGCGACTTGGCGACGTGGGTGATCAGGGGATAGCCGAAAATGCCGCCCTGCCCGCGCATCTCGTGCGCCGTCCGGTTGATCTGCCCGATCAGCCCGGCGGCCGGTTCCGTGCCCAGCCGCTCGACCCGGCGGGCCAGCTCCTCGACCTCAGCGCCGATCCAGTGGGCGTAGTCGCCGGCGCGGTTCTGAATCTCCTGCTCGGCGGCGGCCAGGATCTCGTCCGGCAGGGTCGGCACCGGCCCGTTGGGCAGGATGCCGATCTTGGCGCCCAGCCGGTAGGGCAGATCGAAATGGACGACCGGGTAGCGCTCGATGGCCGCGGGCTTGGACTTGCTGTGCACGACCAGGATTTCCGCCGGATCGGTCAGGCGGCAGTCCATCTGGACGGGCCGCTGCGCCCGGCGCCGGTCAGGGCCGAAATAGCCCTTGGCCAGCACGTAGCGGCGCGGCCGGGCCAGCGCGTGCAGCAGGCGGCTGGACAGGGTATGGGCCGAGAAGGGCTTGGCGATGAAGTCCGTGGCCCCGAGGTCGCGGGCCTGCTCCACATAGCCGCGGTCGGCCGCCCCCGACAGCATCAGCACCGGCATGAACTTGTCCGGCGACCGCGCGCTGTTGCGGATCCAGCGCAGCAGCATCAGCCCGTCCACCTCGGGCATCATCAGGTCGGAGATGACGACGTCCACCGGGGCCGTTCCCGGCGGCAGCGCCGCGCGCCGCTCCTCCAGGAAGCGCACCGCCGCGATGCCGTTCACCACCGCGTGCACGGACCCGACCCCGATGGTCCGCAAGGTCGCGGTGAGGACCGAGCGGATGAAGCCGCTGTCCTCCACCACGAGGACGGAGAGGAGATCCAGTCTCGGCGCGGTGCTGCCACCGGTTCCCTTGCCGGGTTCCTTGCCGGGTCCGTTCATGCGGTCGGTCCTGCGTTCCATTCTCCGCCAGCCGCCCGGGGCAGGCTTTCGGTTGCGTGGGTCGTATGTCCTTCTTCTTTGCACGCGATTCCGGGATTGGCGAGCGAGAAAGCCGAGACGCTGCCGGAGCCGGCGGAAAGGCTGCCCTGCACGGCGCGCGTGTCCCTGCTTCCCGCCGCGCCGGGCTCAGGAGTCCAGCAGCGTGCGGGCCAAACGGTCGGAATCGACGTTGCGCCCGGACAGCACCGCCACCGTCCGGCCTTCCGCCTCCGCCTTGCCCGCGAGGATCGCGGCGGTGGCGGCGGCACCGGCCCCCTCGGCCACCAGCCCCGCGCCATGCAGCGCCCGCACGGCGGCGGCCACCTCCGCCTCCTCCACCTCGACCAGCGCGTCGGCCAGGGATCCGATGGCCTCACGCGCCAGGGCGCCGAGTGCGGCGACGGCGATGCCGTCGGCCAGCGTCGGCCCGGCCCGGCGCGCGAGCCGCACCCCGACGACGCGGACGGACGGCTTCAGCGCCTTCACAGCCGCCGCGACCCCCGCCAGCAGCCCACCGCCGCCGACCGGCACCACCAGCGTGTCCAGCTCCGGCAGGTCGTCCAGCAACTCCAGCCCCAGCGTTCCCTGCCCGGCGATCACGTCGGGGTCGTCATAGGGGTGGATGAAGGTAAGCCCACGCGCCGCCGCGACCTCCAGCGCCCTGGTCCTGGCCTCCTCCACCCGCGCGCCGGACAGGATCACCTCGGCCCCCAGCGCGAGGCAGCGCTCCACCTTGCAGCGGGGTGCGGTCTCCGGCATCACGATGACCGCGCGGGCGCCGAGCCGGGCGGCGTGCAGGGCGATGCCGGCGGCGTGGTTGCCCGCCGACATGGCGATGACGCCGGCCGTCCGCTCCGCCGCCGACAGCCGCAGCAGCCGGTTCAGCGCGCCGCGCTCCTTGAAGGCGCCGGTCGCCTGGAAGGATTCGGCCTTGATCCAGAGGTCGGGGCCAAGCGACGGCGTGCGCAGCAAAGGCGTGCGGACGATGTGGCCGGAGATCCTGTCCGCCGCCTCCTCGATGGCCGACAGGGGCAGCCAGCCGGGAAGACGGTTTTCAAAAGCCGGTGGAACAGGACAACGGAACGGCAGGGCGGACGGACGGATGGCGTGCGCTGAGGGCATCGCGGGGCTTCCTCGAAGATCGGAGCGGCAGGCAGGGAGAATGCGGGCGGCGACCCGGTCCGCCTCAGCGGACCGGGCTGATCATTCGCGCGAGAATCCCGAAACGCTCCGCCGGCAAGGCGGCGATCCGAAGGGCATCGAAAATGCAAAAAGCCGGATTGGCGGTTCCGGCAGACCCAATGTGCAGCGACACGCCACACCTCATCCCAGATTCGAAGCAGGACCAGGAATCTCCGGCGCTCGTCAGAGCGCCGGGGCGGTCATTCGCATTCGAAGGGTCGGGACGGTCTTCATGATGGGCACAGGGTTACCCTACCCCCGGTGCCACGGTCAAGCCCGCATCAGCGCCCGTCGCGCCGGGCGGTGAAGGCCAGACGTTCGAGCAGATGGACATCCTGCTCGTTCTTCAGCAGGGCTCCGCAGAGCGGCGGGATCAGCCGGCGGGGATCCTTGGCGCGCAGGGTCTCCGGATCGACGTCCTCGACCATCAGAAGCTTGATCCAGTCCAGCAGCTCCGAGGTGGAGGGCTTCTTCTTCAGGCCCGACACGTCGCGCAGGTCGTAGAAGAGTGCCATCGCCTCGCGCAGCAGGTCCGCCTTCAGGCCGGGGTAGTGCACCTCGACGATGCGCTCCATCGTCTCCCGGTCGGGGAAGCGGATGTAGTGGAAGAAGCAGCGGCGCAGGAAAGCGTCCGGCAGCTCCTTCTCGTTGTTGGAGGTGATGACGACGATGGGCCGGCGTTTCGCCTTGATCGTCTGCTTGGTCTCGTAGACATGGAATTCCATCCGGTCGATCTCCAGCAGGAGGTCGTTGGGGAACTCGATGTCGGCCTTGTCGATCTCGTCGATCAGCAGCACGGGCGGCTTCGGCGCCTCGAAGGCTTCCCAGAGCTTGCCGCGCACGATGTAGTTGGAGATGTCGTGGACGCGGGCCTCGCCGAGCTGGCTGTCGCGCAGCCGGCTGACCGCGTCATACTCGTAGAGGCCCTGCTGCGCCTCGGTGGTGGACTTCACGTGCCACTGGATCAGCGGCCGGTTCAGGGCGCGGGCGATCTCCACCGCCAGCACGGTCTTGCCGGTGCCGGGCTCCCCCTTCACGAGAAGGGGGCGCTCCAGCGTGATGGCGGCGTTGACCGCCACCATCAGGTCCTCGGTGGCGACGTAGCTGTCCGTTCCGGTGAAGCGCATGCCTCGTCCCTTCCCCTTGGCGGCCTCAGCCGGCCTTCGCGGCAACCGCCTTTTCGATGGCCTCGACCGCAGCCGGGGCGAGGCTGGCGTCCGGACCGCCGGCCTGGGCCATGTCCGGACGGCCGCCGCCGCCCTTCCCGCCCATGGCCTCGGCGCCGACGCGGACAAGGTCCACGGCGCTGAAGCTGGCGGTGCGGTCCTCCGTCACCGCGACGACGAGGGAGGCCTTGCCCTCGTTCGCCGCGATCAGCACCACGATGCCGGATCCGATCTGCTTCTTCAGCTCGTCGGCCATGGGCTTCAGGTCCTTGGCCGACAGGCCTTCCATGACGCGGGCGACGAAGGTGACGCCGCCGATGTCCTTGGTCTCGCCGCCGCCATGGCCGGGACCGCCGCCGCCCAGCGCCACCTGGCGGCGCAGCTCGGCCAGTTCGCGCTCCATCCGGCGGCGCTCCTCGACCAGGACCGCGACGCGGGCCGGGACCTCCTCGGGCCGGACCTTCAGGGCCGAGGCCGTCTCGGCCAGCAGATGGTCGCGGCCGGACAGCCAGGCCTTGGCGCCCGTGCCGGTCAGCGCCTCGATGCGGCGCACGCCGGCGGCCGACGCGCTCTCCGACACGATCTTCATCAGCCCGATGTCACCGGTGCGGCGGACATGGGTGCCGCCGCACAGCTCGACCGAGAACTCCTTGTTGGCGTGCGCGTCGCGCCCGCCCATGGAGACGACGCGGACCTCGTCGCCGTATTTCTCGCCGAAGAGCGCCATGGCGCCCTGCTCCTTCGCCTCGTCCGGCGACATCAGGCGGGTCACCACTTCGCTGTTGGCGAGGATGCGGCGGTTGACCTCGTCCTCCACCGCGGCGATGTCCTCGGCCGTCAGGCCGGTGGGCTGGCTGATGTCGAAGCGCAGGCGGTCGGGGGCGACCAGCGAGCCCTTCTGGGTGACATGCTCGCCCAGCCGGCGGCGCAAGGCCTCGTGCAGGAGATGGGTGGCGGAGTGGTTGGCGCGGATGGCCGAGCGGCGCTCCGTGTCCACGCGCAGCTCCACCACGTCGTCGACCTTCAGCGTGCCCTTGATGACCGTGCCGACATGGGCCCAGACGGCGCCCAGCTTCTTCTGCGTGTCGGAGACGGTGAATTCCGCCCCGCCAGCCGAGAGGATCACGCCGGTGTCGCCGACCTGGCCGCCCGACTCGCCGTAGAAGGGCGTCTGGTTCACGACGACCAGCACCTGGTCGCCCGTCGCGGCCTCGGTCACGCGCCCGTCGCCCTTGACGATGGCGGTCACCTTGCCCTCCGCCACCTCGGCGTCGTAGCCCAGGAACTCGGTGGCGCCCAGCTCGTCGCGCAGCTCGTACCACAGCTTCTCGGTCGCGGCCTCGCCCGAGCCGGCCCAGGACTCGCGCGCCTTGCGGCGCTGCTCGTTCATGGCGGCGGTGAAGCCGTCCTCGTCCACCGTGCGGTTGCGGCCGCGCAGCACGTCCTGCGTCAGGTCGAGCGGGAAGCCGAAGGTGTCGTAGAGCTTGAAGGCGACCTCGCCCGGCAAGGGCTGGTCGGCGCCAAGCCTCGTCAGCTCGTCCTCCAGCAGGCCCAGGCCGCGCTCCAGCGTCTGCTTGAAGCGGGTCTCCTCCAGCTTCAGCGTCTCCACGATCAGGGCGCGGGCGCGGCCTAGCTCCGGATAGGCATCGCCCATCTGCTGGATCAGGGCCGGCACCAGGCGGTGCATCAGCGGCTCGCGCGCGCCGATCATGTGGGCGTGGCGCATGGCGCGGCGCATGATCCGGCGCAGCACGTAGCCACGCCCCTCGTTCGAGGGCAGCACGCCGTCGGCGATCAGGAAGGAGCAGGAACGCAGATGGTCGGCGATGACCCGGTGCGAGACGGCGTGCGGGCCGTCCGGATCGGTCTTGGTCGCCTCGGCCGAGGCGAGGATCAGCGCCCGCATCAGGTCGATGTCGTAGTTGTCGTGCTTGCCCTGCAGCACCGCCGCCAGACGCTCCAGCCCCATGCCGGTGTCGATGGACGGCTTGGGCAGCGGGATCAGGTCGCCCGGCCCGCGCTGCTCGAACTGCATGAAGACGAGGTTCCAGATCTCGATGAAGCGGTCGCCGTCCTGGTCGGCCGAGCCCGGAGGTCCGCCCGCGATGCTCGGGCCGTGGTCGAAGAAGATCTCGGAGCAGGGGCCGCAGGGGCCGGTGTCGCCCATGCGCCAGAAATTGTCGTCCGTCGGGATGCGGATGATGCGGTCGTCCGACAGGCCGGCGATCTTGCGCCACAGCCCGGCGGCGTCCTCGTCCGAGGTGTGGACCGTGACCAGCAGCTTCTCCGCGGGGAGCCCGTATTCCTTCGTGATGAGGTTCCAGGCGAACTCGATCGCGTCCGGCTTGAAATAGTCGCCGAAGGAGAAGTTGCCGAGCATCTCGAAGAAGGTGTGGTGGCGCGCCGTGTAGCCGACATTGTCCAGGTCGTTGTGCTTGCCGCCCGCGCGCACGCATTTCTGCGAGGTCACCGCCCGCGAATAGGGCCGCGTTTCCGCGCCCGTGAAGACATTCTTGAACTGCACCATGCCGGCGTTGGTGAACATCAGCGTGGGATCGTTGCGCGGCACCAGCGGCGACGATTCCACCACCCGGTGGCCGTTCTTGCCGAAATAGTCCAGAAACGTGCGGCGGATATCGTTGGCGGTCTGCATAGGGCTGTCCAAGGCTCCGGAACTCAGGGCTCGGCCAGACGCGACCGAACGGCTGCTTTTAACGTGACTCGGCCAGCCTGTCCACAGCACGCCACCCGGACGGGTTGTCCGAAGGGGTTTGCGCTTTCGGAGTGAGGATTTGGCGTGGAAACGGGGCGGATGCTGGCGTCGCGCAGGAGCACGTGACTTTAAATCATGGGCCGGTCACGCGGCGCGCGGCCGCACCTCCTCCTCGATCCGGCGCCCGGCGGCCCGGCGGGCGACCTCCAGGTCGTACCGGCTCTGGAGGTTCAGCCAACTCTGCGCGTCGGTCCCGAAATAGCGCGCCAGCCGCAAGGCCGTGTCCGCGGTGATGGACCGCCGGCCGAGCACGATGTCGTTGAGGCGCGAACGCTCCACGCCCAGGTTCCGGGCCAGCTGGTAGACGCTGAGCCCGAGCGGCTCGATCCAGTCGTGGCGCAGGATGGCGCCCGGATGGATCGGATCGAGAGGGGCTGTGCCCTGTTCGGCCACATCGCTGAAATCGACGCGGCCGGCTTCGACGTCCTGGCGGCGGATGCTCATCGAAACCTCCTCAATGGTAATCGCAGAACTCGACATCGTAGGCGTCGCCATCGGCCCACCGGAAGCAGATGCGCCACTGCCCGTTTACGCGAATGCTGTGCTGTCCGGCACGCCTGCCCTTCAGGAGTTCAAGATGGTTCGCGGGCGGCACCCGCAGGAAGTCGAGCCCCGTCGCCGCGTCAATCTGCTGGAGCTTCGCCCCGGCACGCCGAACCACGTCCGCCGGGATGCCCTTGGTGACGATCCCGGAGAAGATGGCGGCAGTCCGCTTGTCGGCGAAGGTCTTGATCACGCTGTATCGTGGCGTGCCGCTAGCGTAGCGTCAAGCGGTACGTCGCGCTATTCGGTACGAATCCATTCCGAAGGCCGGGTCCTCGTAGACGGGAGCCCGACGTTGAACAAGGACCTCTCAACGCGCATTATTCCTTGCCGGAGGAGACGATCATGACGCTCTACGACACGGACTTCTTCGCCTGGACACAGGATCAGGCCGGGCGGCTCCGGCGCTTGGCGGCGCAACATCGACCTGGACCTCGATAACCTCGTCGAGGAGATCGAGGGCCTGGGGAACGAGCAGCGGCACGCCGTTCAGACCGCTCTCCTGCGGACCGTCGAACATCTGCTGAGACTGCAACATTCGCTCAACGACGAGCCACGCCGCAGGTGGCGGAGGGCCGTTCTGAACCAGCGCGTCGAGCTGCAATCCCGGCTGGAGATGAACCCCAGCCTGAAACAGCCCGAGCATCTTGAAGACATGCTCGCCGATGCCTGGACGCTTGGCCGGCGCTTGGCCCGCGCTGGCCTCATGGATGAAGACGAGCTGGACGCCGCGGAGACGATCCCCGTCAATTGTCCTTACACGGTCGATCAGATCCTCGATCTCGACTGGTGGCCGCCGGAGCCCGAGGGGAAGCGGTGAGGATCCGGAACGGGCGTCTTAGTCTCCGGGCACGGCATCCCGAGCCCCGTCCTCATCCAGCTCCATGATGCGCAGGCGCGAGCGCATTCCGCCGACGACCGCTTCCGCAAGCGCCTCCGGAAAGCCGGGGGGAAGAGTGCCGAGAACCTGGTCGATGGCTTTCGGGGCGCTGACGATCACGTTTTGCAGGATTTCCTCGACCATCGCGGCGGGCAGGTTGCCAAGGGATGCGGTCTGGCGGAAGTGGCGCGGAGCGATCCGTTCGATCCCGTAATGGCGCTTGGCGCCGACGGCCATGGACAGCTTGTACCGGTTGCGTGGGATTTGACCCGCATCGACGTTGGGCTGCACCGACATCACGTCATAGAGCGGAGTCAGGCGGAACCGGCCGCCGGAGCCCAGGAACAGGCTGAAGTTCTTCGCGTGCCCGTCCGTCGCGCCCAGCAGCCAGAAGACCAGTTGGGTTTTCAGGAACCGCTTGCGGTCTCCCTCCGGTTCGTCGCTCGCGCCAAGCTGGTTGAGAATCCGAACGATGCGGGGACCGCCGTCGGCCTCGTACTTCGCGGCTGGGTGGACCGCGAACACCTGGCAGAAATCCTCCTGGGGCACGCGCAGCAGACGCCCATCCCTTGTCCGACGCCGGTCGAACCGCTCGACCACGAGCACCTTACGGTCCTCGAACATGGCGATCTCCGCCGCAGCGCTCGGCAGCCCCATGGCCTCGGCGAGGCGAAGGCAGAGATACTCGTTCTCGACGCTTGCCGACAGGTCCAGCCCGTCGCTCCGCACCCCGAGGGACGGTTTGAGTATGTGCGTCGTCGCGGTCGTGCCATGCGGGATCAGCCAGCGTCCCTCGTGGCGCAGAAGTGCGGTCTTTTCCTGAACACCGGCAAGGGAGATGCGGAACCCCTCCTCGTGGCCGGCACCAAGCGGAGCTTGCGCGAGGTTGCGCAGCATCCCGGCGATCTCGGCTTCGTCCACGGCGCGCCCCTCCACGGCGCCCGCAGGACCGGGCTCCGATCCGTCGGGGAGAAACTGGAGCGCGCCGACGCAATCCCGTCCGATCCGCGCGAGAAGGCTGTAGGCGTCGTCCCCTTCCGCACCCGAGCGCGCGGCCACAAGCCGGCGGATCGCGCCGTTGTCGGGAAGCAGGTTGTCGAGGACGGCGATGACCGGCGCGCCGATGTGGCGCCGGTCGTCCAACGGCAAGGACAGGGAGACCGGGATGGCGTGTTCCCAGCCCAGCCAGCCCTCGTCGTACCGGAAGTCGATGGCACCGCTCGCCTGGCGGCGCAGGCGCCCCACGAGCCGCCCGTTGAGCAGCAGGTTGAGGGATGCGGCCGCGCCGGAGCGCGGCATCAGAACAGATCCTCGATGTCCGCGGGGTCAGCCTTCGTCCTTGGCCGGATCACCAGTTCCAGGTCGAGCGCTGCCAGGACATCCGCGAGCGTTTGCAGGCGGGCTTCCGGATTGCCGCCTTCCAGCTTGGAAACCGTGGCCTGCTGCAAGCGGGCCATCGCGCCAAGGTCGGCTTGGCGGAGCGAGCGTTCCGTCCGGAACCGGCGCAAAGCGTTCCCGATCTGCTGAGGACTGCGTGCGATGAGGTCCATGGGACCTGCCCTTCTTCTGTCCATACGGAAAGTCGATCTCTCGGCGAGCTATGCGCGAGCGCGCATAAAGAGACTTTATACGCGATTGCATATAGGAACAAGAGATGTGCGGTCGCACATACGAAGCCGTACTGCACACAAGAGTAACCCGCCCGCGACCTTGCCCGCCGTATGGGGTATCTATACCTACGATTGAATCCGTGCCTTGAGGACTCACCGGCGCGTAGTCTGCCCGTTCCTTCGCGGCTGGGTGGGACGGGCGGATGCGGCGGTTGCGGACGCACCAGCGTTTGGTTTCGGACATCGCGCGGGCCATCGCCGACGGGCAGACCGACCTGCGCGACGTGCTGGCGGCGGTCACGCCGGGCGGGGGGAAGAGCCTGCTGCCGGTGATCATGGCGGCGGAGCTGATCCGTGCCGGCCGCATCGACCGGGTCTGCTGGATCGTCCCCCGCGACAGCCTGCGGCTCCAGGCGGAGGAGGCCTTCGTGGACCCGCTGTGGCGCGAGGCGCTGGGGCACGGCGTCGCCCTGCGGGCGGCGGAGAACGGGCGCGACCTGTGCCGGGGTATGCAGGGCTACATCACGACCTACCAGGCCATCGCGGCGGCGCCGGACCTGCACCTTCAGGAGTTCCAGCGGCACCGCTACCTCGTCGCCATCGACGAGCTGCACCATCTGCCCGCCGGGGCCGAGGGGGAGAACGGCGGCCCCGCCGAGGAGGAGACGAGCTGGAGCCGCGCCATCCTGCCCCTGCTGGACTGCGCCGAGGTGCGGCTGCTGATGAGCGGCACGCTGGAGCGGGCGGACGGCAAGCCGATCCTCTGGCTGCCCTACCGCCCGGCGCGGGGCGTCCGCAAGGTCCGGGAAATCGACTTCAAGGCGCCGGGCTGGGCCATCGTCGGCTATTCGCGCCGGCAGGCGCTGGCGGAGAAGGCCATCCTGCCCGTGACCTTCGGGGCGATGGACGGCACGGCCAGCTGGCTCGACGCCGCGCGCCGGGAACAGGCGGTGGACGCGCTGTCGCAGGCGGGCGAGCGGATGCGCCCGGCCCTCTTCACGGCACTGCGCACGGGCTTCGCCACGGCGATGCTGCGCGAGGCCTACCGCGCCTGCCGCGACCACCGCGCCCGCCGCCGCGCCGAGCTGAAGGCGGCGGACGCCGACGCCAAGGGGCTGGGCAAGCTGCTGGTCATCGCCCCGGACCAGACCACGGCGCGCCAGTATCTCGACACCCTGCGCGGCTGGATGCCCGGCGCGCAGGCGGAACGGGCCGTGCGGCTGGCCATCTCCGAGCACAAGGACGCGCAGGAGACCGTCGCCGCCTTCCGCATGCGCGCCGAGCCGGCCGTCCTCGTCTCGGTCGCCATGGCCTACGAGGGCATGGACTGCCCGGCGATCAGCCATGTCGCCTGCCTCACCCACATCCGCTCGCGCCCCTGGCTGGAACAGGCCATCGCGCGCGCCACGCGGGTCGATCCGCACGCCGGCGACTACGAGCGCCAGTCCGCGGTGGTCTATCACCCCTGCGACCCGCTGTTCGAGCAGTTCCGGCGCATGATCGAGACCCAGCAGGGCACGCGCGCCATGATCCGCGCCCGGCGCAACCAGCATGAGCTGCCCTTCGAACCGGCGGACGGGCAGGAACGCGAACCGGAGATCGTGCCCCTGGAGTCCAACGCCACGGCGCTGAGCTTCTCCCAGGTTGCGCCGGGGCCGGACTTCGGCGCGCCGGCCCAGGACGCCGACCGGCGGCAGGCGCCCGCGCAAGGCGACCTGCCGCTCACGCCGAGTGCGGTCGAGCACCATCTGCGCCAGCGGATCGGCCAGATGGTCGCGGCCCAGGTGATCGAGGACGAGGACAACAACCTCGTGACGACCGGGCCGGTCGGCTATCACGCCTACAACGCCGTCCTGAAGCGGGTTCTCGGCAAGGCGCGCTCGGAGATGACGCTCGCCGAGCTGGAGGCCGCCGGCGGCTGGCTGGAGCGCAACCGGATCTCCGACCATCTCCATCTGTTGGAAGAGGATCCCCAGTACCGCTGGTCCAGCCGGCGGGCGCGCCCGGGGCGTCCGCCGCGCCCGGCCCCGTCCGGTCCGCCGGCGCCCTGGCGCGGCCGTCCAGCACCACCGCGGCGAACCTGAAACAGGGCAGGAGCCCATGAAGACCTGGCTGCGCCGCCGCGCCCACCGCATCTTCCACCCGCTGGCGGGCGCCGACCCGGCCACGCTGGCCGCCGTGCTGCGCGAGGGCGGCGGCGTGGCGCCGCTCCAGCTGCACCGCGTGGCGACGGCCCTGGGGAGCGCCGCGATCCGCACCCCCTTCGACCTGCTGGAGCGGCGGGCGGTGGGGCGCGAGGCCGGCAAGGGGCCGGAGGCTGGCGCCACGCCGCCGCTCTTCATCCTCGGCCATTGGCGCAGCGGCACCACCCATCTGCTGAACGTGCTGAGCCAGGATCCCCGCTTCGCCGCCCCGACGCCGCTCGACGTCGGGCTGCCCTGGAGCGTCCTCGGCCTCAGCCTGTTCTGGCGCACGCGTCTGGAGGACTGGCTGCCGCCGGACCGCATCATCGACCGCATGCCGGTCACCCCCGACGCCCCGCAGGAGGACGAGCTGGCGCTCGCCCTGATGCAGCCGCTGTCCTACTATCACGGCATCTTCTTCCCCAAGCGCCTGGAGCCGGCCTTCCGCCAGGGGGTGCTGTTCGAGGACTGCGCGCCCGAGGCGCTGGAACGCTGGCGCCGCTGCCTCGCCCTTTTCCTGGCGAAGCTGGAACTCAGGCACGGCGGGCGGCGCCTGCTGGTGAAGAACCCCGCCCACACGGCCAAGGTCGCGCATCTGCGCGCCCTGTGGCCGGACGCCGCCTTCGTCCACATCCACCGCGACCCCTATGAGGTCTACGCCTCCACCGGCCGCATGCTGCGCACGCTCTTGCGGGAGTTCGCCCTCCAGCGCCACGACCCGGCGGCGGTGGACGGGCTGGTGCTCGACCTCTACCCGCGCATGATGGAGCGCTTCGACCGGGACACGGCCGGGCTGCCGCCCGACCGCTTCGCGGAGATCCGTTACGAAGACTTCACCGCCGACCCGCTCGGCCAGCTTGAATCCCTGTATGACCGCCTGCGGCTGGGATCCTTCGCCGAGGCGCGCCCGGCCTTCGAGAGCTATCTGGACGGGCTCCGCGGCTACCGGCGGCGCCATCACGCCGGGACGGCGGATGCCGCACCGGACGTGCTGGCGCGCTGGGGCTTCGCCTTCGACCGCTGGGCTTACCCGCGCCGGGGAGCCTGATTACGGGAACGCCGAGGGTGGCATTTCCCCATCTTCTTTCCCGAAAGGGAAGCCATAGCCGCAGGATTGCTTCCCAGCGCTTGCAAGCCTACTTGGGCAAACCCTTTCCAAGAGTGATTATCTTGATATGCTCTTCCTTCGGATTACTCCTTGGGGGGTTGGGCATGTCGGGTTCTGATCTGTCTCGCGTGGATGTGTCGCGCCGTTCGGTTCTGCTCGGCAGCACCGCGCTGGTGGCCGCCGCGGCGGTGCCGCCGGCCATGGCGCAGGGGCATGCGCACGCCCCGCATCCGGGCGCGCTTGGCAGCCTCATGCGGTCGCCGGGCGAACGTCCGGCGGCGGTTCGGGCACCCACACAGGCACCCACGGCGGCCCTCACCGCGCACGGCTTCCCCCAACCCCTGAGCATCCCCCTGGCCGCGGGTGGGCCGCCGTCCACGCTGACCATGAAACCGGGCAGCTTCACCATCGGCGACCGCGACGCGAAGAACCTGCGGGTTTACGAGGGAGCCCCCTTCGGCCCGACGCTGCGCATGGGGCAGACGGGGACCTACCAGGTCACGGTGGTCAACCGGCTCGGCCTCAACCCCGACCAGGCGGCGCCGCACATCATCAACATTCCCAGCCAGTTCAACACGACCAACCTGCACACCCATGGCCTGCACGTGTCGCCGAACGGCGTGAGCGACAACGTCTACATCGAGATCCTGCCGGAAGGCACCGCCGAATCCTACGCGCAGGGCCCCGACAGCTATGTCGGCAGCCTGACCTACCGCTATGAGCTGACCGATCACACGCCGGGCACCTTCTGGTACCACCCCCATCGGCACGGGTCCGTCGCGGTCCAGGTGGCGAGCGGCGCGGCCGGCGCCCTGGTCATCGACGGCGGGCCGGGCACGATCGACGCGGTGCCGGAGATCGCCGCCGCCGCCGAACGGGTCATGCTGTTGCAGCAGGTGGCCCTCACGCCGGACGGCACCCTGCCCGACTTCGACGCGCTCTGGAGCGGCACGGCCAAAGCGGATTGGAGCCTCAACGGCACCGTCAACGCGACCATGCCGATGCAGCCGGGCGAGGTGCAGCGCTGGCGCTTCGTGAACACGGGCTTCGCGAGCCTGGCGAAGGTCCAGCTTACCGCCGCCGACGGATCGGCCGTCCCGCTCCAGCTCATCGCGGTGGACGGTGTCAATTTCACGAAGCCGGCGACGGTGCAGGCGGTCTACCTCGTCCCCGGCGGCCGCGCGGACGTGCTGGTGAAGGCTCCGGACAAGGCGCAGGCCCTGACCCTGCTGGTGGGCGGCTACGTCGACATCGCCGCCGGATTCGAGATCGGCGGGAGGATGGTGGAATCGCCTTTCGACAGCAATGGCAGCACCGTCCTGCTGACGGTGAAGGTGTCCGGCGATCCGAAGCCGATGCCGCTTCCGGCGGGACCGTTTCCCGCTCCCATCGTGCCCGACGTCTTGTCGCAGAAGCCATCGGCGCAACGCTATCTTGAGTTCACGGTCGCCCAAGTGCCCGAACAGGCCCCGCCGGGAACCGGGAACCAGTTTCCCTCCTACCGTCCGGACGCCTGCCCGTCGTTCAAGTTCTACGTCAATGGCGAGCTGTTCTGCCCCGGCCGCGTGATGTTCCAGCCGCGGATCGACACGGTGGAGGAATGGCAGGTCTTCAGCCCCGGCCCCGACAGCATCAATTTCGCCCACATCTTCCACATTCACGTCAATCCGTTCCTCGTGACGGAAGTGGAGGGCCAGTCCTTGAGCACCCCGCAATGGCGGGACACGATGATCGCCGGCGCCAAGGGCTACAAGGCCCTGACCAAATACACGGAATTTGCCGGCACCTTCCCGATCCACTGCCACATCCTGGAGCATGAGGACATCGGCATGATGACGAACGTGTCGGTCATCGATCCGAAGAACCCCACGGGCCAGAAGCACGCCGGCCACCATTGAGGCATCGTCGGTGCCCGGCCGCGCCGCCGCGGTACGGGCGCTGAAAACGGCCACGAAAAAAGCCCCTCTCCGCGAGGAGAGGGGCTTTCGTCGTTCAGGACCTGATTTGAAGGATCACTCCGGCGTGGCGGCTTCGCCGTCGGCTTCCGGGGTGCCCATCATGGCGTCGGCGACGAGGCCGGCGTTGCCGCGGATCTTGGCCTCGATGGCGTCGGCCACCTCGCTGTTGGTCCGCAGATAGGTCTTGGCGTTCTCGCGGCCCTGGCCGATGCGGGTGCCGTCGTAGCTGAACCAGGCGCCGGACTTCTCCACCACCCCGGCCTGCACGCCGAGGTCGAGCAGTTCGCCGACCTTGGACACGCCCTCGCCGTACATGATGTCGAACTCGACCACGCGGAACGGCGGGGCCATCTTGTTCTTCACCACCTTCACGCGGGTCTGGTTGCCCACCACCGTCTCGCGGTCCTTGATGGCGCCTATGCGGCGGATGTCCAGGCGGATGGAGGCGTAGAACTTCAGCGCGTTGCCGCCGGTCGTCGTCTCCGGGTTGCCGAACATCACGCCGATCTTCAGGCGGATCTGGTTGATGAAGATCACCAGGCAGTTCGACTTGGAGATGGAGCCGGTCAGCTTGCGCAGCGCCTGGCTCATCAGGCGGGCGTGCAGGCCGACGTGGCTGTCGCCCATCTCGCCTTCCAGCTCGGCGCGCGGCACGAGGGCGGCGACGGAGTCGACCACCAGCACGTCCACGGCACCGGAGCGCACCAGCGTGTCGGCGATCTCGAGCGCCTGCTCGCCGGCGTCGGGCTGCGAGATCAGCAGCTCGTCGATGTTCACGCCGAGCTTGCGGGCGTAGGACGGGTCCAGCGCGTGCTCCGCGTCCACGAAGGCGCAGGTGCCGCCGGCCTTCTGGGCCTGGGCGATGGCGTGCAGCGCCAGCGTGGTCTTGCCCGAGCTTTCCGGCCCGTAGATCTCGATGATGCGGCCGCGCGGCAGGCCGCCGATGCCCAACGCGATGTCCAGGCCGAGCGAGCCGGTGGAGACCACCTCGGTCTCGACCGACGTGTCCCGGGCACCGAGCTTCATGATCGAGCCCTTGCCGAAAGCGCGCTCGATCTGGCTCAGCGCGGCATCCAAGGCCTTCTGCTTATCCATGGAATCCTTCTCGACCAAACGAAGCTGTGCGGACGACATGCCCGGCCCCCCTTCTTAGACCACAGGGTCTGTTCTCTTGCAACGGGGCACATCGTACCAGTTTTGTTCTCCTCCGCCAAGGGAAAACGTTCTCGTGATGTTCTCCTCTTCCGGAACGGAAACAGGAACTCCCTCCCCCTTCGAAAAAGGCGGAAAAAGGCCCTGGAACGCCCGGTTTCCCGCTTGCGCGGGAGCGGCGGAGGAAACGGTGGATTGAGGGTTTGCAGGGGTTGCCGGCCCCTCTCCGGGGCCGGCCCTTATATGGGGAGCCGTCAGGCTCCGCGCATCACTTCTTTCACCTTCGAGGCGAGCTGCTTCAGCGAAAAGGGCTTGGGCAGGAAATGCGCCACCTCGACGCCGTCGATCTCGCCCAACCGGTCCTCGGCGTAACCGGAAATGAAGATCACCTTCATGTCCGGACGCTTCTCGCGGACGTGGCGGGCCAGCGTCGGGCCGTCCATCTGCGGCATCACCACGTCGGTGATCAGCAGGTCCACCCCGTCCCCGTCCGGGCCGAGCTGCTGGAGCGCCGCCTCGCCGTTGCGGGCCTCCAGCACATGGTAGCCCTTGTTGCGCAAGGCGCGGGCGGAGAAGACGCGGACGGCGTCCTCGTCCTCCACCAGCATGATGGTGCCGGAACCCGTGAGATCGCTGCCCCGGCGCTCCCGCGGCTCGGCCTCGACCGGCTTGGGCTGGCCCTGGTGGCGCGGCAGCAGGATGGTGAACTTCGCCCCTTCCCCCGGCTCGGAATCGACGAAGACGAAACCACCGGTCTGCCGCACGATGCCATAGACGGTGGAAAGGCCCAGGCCGGTGCCCGCCCCCACCTCCTTGGTGGAGAAGAAGGGCTCGAAGATGCGCTGGAGGTTCTCCTTGGGGATGCCGGTGCCGGTGTCGATGACCTCCACCAGGACATAGTCGCCGGGGGGAACCGTTTCATGCTCACGGCGCTCGGCGCGCTCGACCTTGTGGTTGGAGGTGACGATGGTCAGCCGCCCGCCGCCGGGCATGGCGTCGCGCGCGTTGACCACGAGGTTGATGATCACCTGCTCCAGCTGGTTCTGGTCCACCTTGACGAGGCCGAGGTCCCGGCCATGGATCATCTTCAGCTCGATGTTCTCGCCGATCAGCCGGCGCATCAGGCTCGCCAGTTCGGCCAGCACGTCGGTGACGCTGATGATGCGCGGCTGGAGGGTCTGCTGGCGCGAGAAGGCCAGGAGCTGACGGACGAGGTTCGCCGCCCGGTTGGCATTCTGCTTGATCTGCATGATGTCGCTGAAGGACTGGTCGCCCGGCTTGTGCCGCAGCAGCAGCAGGTCGCAGAAGCCGATCATCGCCGTCAGCAGGTTGTTGAAGTCGTGCGCCACGCCGCCGGCGAGCTGGCCCACCGCCTGCATCTTCTGCGACTGGGCGAACTGCGCCTCCAGGCTCTTGCGCTCGGTCAGGTCGATGAAGTGCAGGATCAGCCCGGCCCCGCCCTCGGCACCCACGGCGTTGAGCCGGCGCGCGTAGAGCTGGGCCATCAGCTCCCGGCCGACCGACAGGCGGACCTCCAGCGGCGCCGCCGGGTCGGCGCCGCCGAGCACGGCCTGCAGCCGCTCGGCCACCATGGCGCGCTCGTCGGGCACGATCAGGTCGGCCATCGGGCGGCCGGCCACCGCGGCGGAGTTGCAGCCGATCAGCGTCGCGAAGGCCTCGTTGCACTCGACCACATGCCCGGACTCGTTCACCTGGGCGATGCCGATGGGGGCTTCCTCGAAGAAGCGCTGGAAGCGCTGCTCGGAGATGTGCAGCGCCTTCCGCCACTCATGCTCCGGCGTCAGGTCGCGGACGACGGAGCGGGTGTGCACCGCTCCCCCCTGCTCGGCCCGCACCACCGTCTGCGCGACCGACGCCTCGAACACGCTGCCGTCGAGCCGGCGCATGGTCACCTCGCCGCGCTGGTCGGTGCCGCCGCCCTCCATCAGGTCGTAGGGGGCCGCACCCGCCGGCGGGTGGGCCAGCACGTCGTGCAGGAAGCGGTCGCCCTCCATCAGCTCGTAGGGCGAGGCTCCGAGCCAGCCGGCCAGGGTGGCGTTGGCGAAGACGAAGCGCCCGTCCTCGTCCACCGAGAAGAAGCCGACCGGGGCATGGTCCATGAAGTCCACGAGCTTGGCCTGCTCGCGGTTCATCACCATTTCCAGCTCGCGCCGGGCGGTGATGTCCTCGACCCGCCAGTGGACGGCGCCGGGGAAGCCGGCGATGGGCATGGCGCGGACGCGCCGCCACTCCGGCGGGCGGTCGCCGCGCGGGACCATCAGCTCCGCCGTCGCCGACCTTCCGGCCCGCACCCGTTCGTGCAGGTGCCGGAACTCGGCGAGGCTGTCGGGATCGCCCGCGAACTGCCGCTCCAGCGTGTCGAGCGCCGAGGCGCCCTCGACCCAGCCCGTGAGTTCCCGGAAGGCGGCGTTGACGAAGGCCGGCTGCTCGCCGCCGTCGCAGACGAGCTGCCCGGCGCTCAAGCCCTCCAGCGCGCCGGTCAGCAACGCGCCCGACCGGTTCACCCGGCGGTGCATGGCGATGAGCCGGACCGCCAGCCCCACCGCCCCGACGGTGGCGGCGAGCCCGCCCGCCCAGGCGACCGCCTCCTGGTCCAGCAGCAGCCCGGCGGCGACCAGGGCGAGGCCGGCCGGCAGCAGGAGCCCCAGCCCGAACAGGGCGAGCGTCCCGCCCGGCCCGCCGTCGGCGAAGCCGCCCACCGGACCGCCCACGGAACCGGCGCGGGAGCGGGCACGGCCGATGTCGTTGAATGAGGTTTCGTCCACCGGAACTCCCAAAAGCGCTTCACCGCCTCGGCGTTCCGGCCGGCCCCGACGGGCCGCTTGCCCCTCAGGTCCGAACCGGACGCCGCTTCAGCTTGAAAACATAGGTAATCACTTCCGCGACCGCACGATAATGTTCGGACGGCACCTCGTCGTCGATATCGCAGGTGGCGTATAGCGCACGGGCGAGAGGCGGGTTCTCGACGATGGGAATGTCGTTTTCCGTCGCCACCTCGCGGATCTTCAACGCCACGGCGTCCACGCCCATCGCCAGCACGACCGGGGCCGCCATCGTGTCGGGGTCGTATTTCAGCGCCACGGCGTAGTGGGTCGGGTTGGTGACCACCACGTCGGCACCCGGCACCGCCGCCATCATGCGGGTGCGGGCGCGCTCCATGCGGATCTGGCGGATGCGCCCCTTGACCTGGGGATCGCCTTCGGACTGCTTGTGCTCGTCCTTCACCTCCTGCTTGGTCATCCGCATCTTCTGGCTGTAGGTGTGGCGCTGCCAGAAGACGTCCGCCCCCACGATCACCGTCAGGATCGCCAGCACCCCGGCGAGCAGGCGGTAGGTCAGGTCCTCCATCTCCAGCACGAGCCGCATGAGGTCCAGCCCGATGAAATGCTCGACCGAATGCATCATCGGCTGGAGCGCCAGGTAGCTGACGATCCCCACCACGGCGATCTTGGCGATGCCCTTCAGCAGCTCCACGCCCTGCGTGCTCGGCTTGAACATGTTCTGGAGCCCGGCCAGCGGATTGAGCTTCTCGAACTTCGGCACGAGCAGCTGCCAGGACATGTGCCAGCCCGTCTGCACGATCGAGCTCATCACCGCGGCCATGAAGAACAGCAGCATGGGCAGCCACAGCGTCCAGAAGATGTCGTAGGCCACGCGCCGCAGCACGGCCCCCACGCCCGCCCGGTCCATGGGAAGCTCGTTGAACTGCTCCAGGTAGAAGTGCAGGCGCTGCGCCAGCCCCGTCATGGTCCCCGGGATCACCGACACCAGAAGGACCAGCATGATCGCGACCGCGAGCCAGTTCGCGACCTCGCGGCTGGTCGGGAACTGGCCCTGCTTGTGGGCCTCGTCCAGCTTCTTCTGTGTCGGTTCTTCTGTTTTTGATGTCTCATCCGCATCTTCGGACAAGGCCGGACCCTCCCGTCAGATGGGTTTGAGGAATTCCACGAAGGCGGATTCGAAATGGCCGAGCCAGAAGGCCATCATCGCGCCCAGCGTCAGCGCGAACAGCAGCAGCCCCAGCGCCACCTGGAGCGAGTTGAACAGGAAGAAGATCTGGATCTGCGGCGCCATCTTGCTCAAGAGGCCGAGCGCCAGCGCGAACAGCATGCCGGTGATGAGGAAGGGTGCCGACATCTGCACGCCGATCAGGAAGCTGCGCGCCACGAGCTGGCCGATGGCGTTCGCCATGTCGTCCACCGGCAGCGGCGCGCCGGGCACGAACATCGCGTAGCTGTCCACCACCGCCAGGATCAGCAGGTGGTGCATGTTCGTGATGAAGATCAGCAGCAGCCCGAGCCAGCCCATCAGCGCGCCCGGCAGGGACCCCTGGCTCGCCAGCGCCGGGTTGAAGACCTGGGCGTTGGCGAGGCCGGCCTGCACGCCGATCACCGCACCCGCCACCTCCAGCGCGCTCATCAGCAGCCGGGCCACCGTGCCGAGGAACAGCCCGACCGTGATCTCCCCCGCCAGCAGCACGGCGAGGCGGAACACTTGGTCCGGCATGGGGGGAAGCTGCCCCGCCAGCACCGGCGCCACCAGCACGCTGACCACCAGCGAGAAGAGCAGGCGCGCGCGCGCCGGCACGAAGGCATCGCCGATCGTCGGCATCACCATGAAGGCGCTGCCCACCCGCATGAAGACGAGCAGCCAGACGAAGATCTGCTCGCCCAGGAGCTGCTGGAGGGCGTTCATCCGCGAAGGGGCATGGCTGGGGCGAAGGGCGGCGTCTGGCGGGCGGCGGGCGTCAGCCGCCGGCCCCGGGGCTGCCGGGCGAGGCGGCGCCGATGGCGACGATGCGGTCGGCGACCTCGCGCTGGAAGAACTCCGTCATCTCGCCCAGCATGAAGGGCATCAGCAGGATCGACAGGCCGAAGGTGAGCAGCAGCTTCGGCACCATGGACAGGGTCTGCTCGTTGATCTGGGTGACGGCCTGGAAGACCGAGATCACCGTGCCGACCAGCATCATGATGACCAGGATCGGCCCCATCACGATGCAGAGCGTGACGATGGTCGTCCGGCAGATCTCGATGACGTCGGTCTCGGTCATGGCTGTTGGTTCAGGGCTGGGATGTCTGGTCCGGGCGCGCCGTCAGATCGGCATGCGCAGGATTTCCTGGTAGGCGCTCAGCACCTTGTCGCGGACGCTGGTCACGGTCTGCAGCGTGACCTCGGCGTTGGTCACGGCCTGCACCACGTCGGTCAGGTCGGCCTGGCCGACGGCGGCGAGGCCGGTCATCTTCTCGCCCTTCTGCATGGTGCCGATGGCGTCCTTGGCCGCGTCCTGCAGGACCTCGCCGAAGGACAGGCCCTCGCGCGGCGCCATGCCGCTTCCCGCGGTCTTGGCGGCCGTGTTGGCGTAGGCGGCGGCGGCGTTGATGGCGTTGACCATGGGATCGGCTCCCTTTCCTTGGAGGCGTGTCGCGTGCGGGTGCGGGTGTGCGGGCGTCAGGTGCGCAGGATGTCGATGGTGCGCATCAGCATCTGGCGCGAGCTGTCGATGACGTTGAGGTTCGCCTCGTAGCTGCGCTGCGCCTCGCGCATGTCCATCGCCTCGACGAGCGAGTTGACGTTCGGCAGCAGCACGTAGCCGTCGGCGTCGGCCGAGGGGTGCGAGGGGTCGTAGCGCCGCTCGAAATCCTTCTTGTCCAGGTCCACCTTGGCGACCCGGACGGTGTCCACCTGCATCTGGCGGTCCATCATGTTCTGGAACACGACGACCTTGCGGCGGTACGGCAGGTCGCCCGGAGTCTCCGCGGTCGAGTTGGCGTTCGCGAGGTTTTCCGCGATCACCTTCAGCCGGGTGCCCTGCGCCTTCATGCCGGCGGCCGAAACCGCCATCGCCTTGTAGAGATCCATGGCCGTGCCCTCTCCTTAGCGCCCTCAGCCGCCGCCGCTGCGGATGGCGGTCCTGATCATGTTGACCTGCTTCTTGTACAGGTTCGTGATGGTCTGATAGTCCATCGTGGTCTGGCTGACCTTCAGCATCTGCTCTTCGAGCACGACGTTGTTGCCGTCGGGCGCGGTCTCGTACGGGTTGCGGACCCGCTGCTCCTTGTCCATACCGCCGGGGCCGCGCGTGCCCTGGAGGTGGGCGACGTTGGTCGCCGCCGGCTGGATGCGCCGTCCGTCCGACAGGGCGTCGCGGAAGGAGAAGGGCTTCAGGTCCCTGCCCTTGAACTCCGGCGTGTCCGCGTTGGCGATGTTCTGCGACAGCACCTCCTGGCGCTGCGTCAGCCATCCCATCTTGCGCGACATCAGCTTGAAAAGGCCGAGGTTGCCGAGGTCCATGGGCCCTGTCCCGGATTGCGGCCCCGCGCGAAGGCACGGCGGCACGGAGAAACCAGCCCTCATGTTCCGCCGTCTTCCTTAATGAAGGATGAATCCCGCCCGACGGGACGGCTCTGGACGCCCTCCAGCGCCGTGATAAGGTGCGGCCACCGGAAGCGCGGCCAATCCCCCTCACACCGGGGAACCGCGCCCTCCGCCAGACCACAAGCCGAGGCCGACCCCCATGACGACCCGCCGCAACGCCGCCCGCAGCGCCATCCTCGCCGCCGCCCTCCTCCTGCCGCTGTCCGCCGGAACGGCCGCCGCCGCCGGGACGGTCGCGGTGACGGAGGCCTGGGCGCGGGCGGGCACCGCCTCGGCACCGACGGGCGCCGCCTACGTCACGCTGAAGAACTCCGGAAGCGAGGCGGACCGCCTCCTCGGCGCCTCCAGCCCGGTCGCCGAGCGGGCGGAGTTGCACACCCACAGCATGGACAAGGGCGTGATGGTCATGCAGGCCGTCCCGGCCATCGACATCCCGGCGGGCGGCTCCGTCACGCTGCGCCCCGGCGGCACCCACGTGATGCTGATCGGCATGAAGCAGGCGCTGACCGTCGGCAGCCGCTTCCCCCTGACGCTGACCTTCGAGAAGGCCGGCGCCGTCACGGCCGAGGTCTCCGTGGAACGCGCGGGCGCCATGGGACCGGCCGGCGCCACAGCACCGCATGACGGGCACCAGGGCGGTCATGGCGGCGGACATCAGGGCGGCCATGAGGGCGGCGGCCACGCCCATCCCCAGTAAAGGGCTTCTTTTGGGGAATGGAGGCGGACGGCGCAATCCGCTCCCCACATCCAATGCCATGGTAAGTTCAACGGATCCAACCACTTAGCCGTCACCCCCGCGAAAGCGGGGGTCCAGGACGTTTCCACAGCATTCGTTCTGCGGACTCCTGGATCCCCGCTTTCGCGGGGATGACGG
>NZ_JAFIQV010000018.1:39433-123118 GCF_017356015.1 Azospirillum sp. SYSU D00513 | reverse complement strand
CTGGTCGGCAGCGCCTCATATCCGGTTCTTGTTCATCGGCCCGCGGCTTCGATCCACGCTTCCTCCCCACGGTCGGTCGCCCTTCCGCAATTGCGCTTCACTTCGCTCGCCGTGATCAGCTTACGATGGGACTTCCACCCATAAGAGAACGCCCATGCTGGGCGCACCAAAAACAAAAAGCCCCGCTTCCGCGGGGCTTTTCGTGAACCGGAACCAGGGCTGCTTACTTCTTCGGCGCCGGGGCCGAATAGACGAAGTTGTCGAAGGTGTTCTCGGCTACGCGGAACCACAGGTATTCGTCGTCGCGGAACTTCTTCCAGGGCTCGTAGATCTTCTTGAAGTTGGCGTTCTGCGCGGCGATCTCGTCGTAGAGTTCGAAGGTCGCCTGATAGCAGGCCAGCATGACGTCGCGCGGGAAGGGGCGCAGCACGGCGCCGCCGCCGACCAGACGCTTCAGGGCGGCCATGTTCTCGACGTCGTACTTGCCGACCATCCAGCCGGTCGCCTCGGCGCAGGCCGCCTCGAAGATCGTCTTGTAGTGCTTCGGCAGGCCTTCCCACTGCTTGTCGTTGACGTACATGGAGACCTGCAGGCCGCCTTCCCACCAGCCGGGGTAGTAGTAGTACTTGGCGACCTTGTTGAAGCCGAGCTTCTCGTCGTCGTAGGGGCCGATCCACTCGGCCGCGTCGATGGTGCCCTTTTCCAGCGCCGGGTAGATGTCGCCGCCGGCGATCTGCTGCGGGACCGCGCCGAGCTTGGCGAGCACCTGGCCGGCCAGGCCGGCGATGCGCATCTTCAGGCCCTTGAGATCATCGACCGTCTTGATCTCCTTGCGGTACCAGCCGCCCATCTGGGTGCCGGTGTTGCCCGCCGGGAACTGGACGACGTTGTGGGTCTTGAAGAACTCGCGCATCAGGGCGAGACCGCCGCCGTGCGTCATCCAGGCGTTCTGCTGGCGCGCGTTGAAGCCGAAGGGCATCGTCGCGTCGAAGGCGAAGGTCGGGTCCTTGCCGACATAGTAGTAGGAGGCGGAGTGGCCGCACTCCACCGTGTTGTCCCGGACGGCGTCCAGCACCTGCAGGCCGGGGACGATCTCGCCGCCCGCGAAGACGCGGATCTGGAACTTGCCGTCGGTCATCTCGGCGACGCGCTTGGCGACGTAGTCGCCGCCGCCATAGATGGTGTCCAGGCTCTTCGGAAAGCTGGAGGCGCAGCGCCAGTGGATTTCCGGGTTGGTCTGGGCGATGGCCGGGGCCGCCAGCGTGCTGGCGGCGACGCCCACACCGGCGGAAGTCAGAAATGCGCGGCGCTTCATAGCGAACTCCCTGTCATGTTCTTGCTCGCACACGTTTTCGTTGGGGGTACCGAGAACGCTGTTCATCCCGGACGCGTCACGCCGATCGAACGATGCGGCAGCAACTATGCCGGAACCGCCGGACCGTGTTCAAGCCGAACAATTGACGGCTGTTGCTAATTTTCTTTCTTGAAAAAGAAAAAGCCCCTCCTGTGGGGAGGGGCTTGGGATAGCACGTTGGTTGTGGCTGCCGGATGCCGGTCAGGTGAAGCGGTTCTGCTTCGGGAAGCCGTTCGGCGGCATCTTGCCCGTCCCGGACCGCTTGTCGAGCCAGCCCGTCAGGTCGGTGACCCGGAAGACCCGTTCGCCCTGCTTCCAGCTCAGCCCTTCGGCCGCCGGGAAGACCTTCAGGTCGGAGAGGCTGGCGTCCTTGTACTTCTGGAGCTGGACACCCTTGCCGCGGGTCATCACCGGCAGTTCCTCCAGCGGGAAGACCAGGAGCTTCCGGTTGTTGCCGATGACCGCCACCATGTCGCCCTCGACCGGCACGCAGACATGGGCCTCCTTGCCCGGCTCCAGGTTCAGCACCTGCTTGCCCGAGCGGGTCTGGGCCACGACCTCCGTCTCCTCAACCTGGAAGCCGCGCCCGTCGTCGGACGCCACGACCAGCTTGCGTCCGGGCTGGTGCTTCATCACCGTCAGGATGTCGGTGTCGTTGCCGAGGTCGATCATCAGCCGCACCGGCTCGCCGAAGCCGCGCCCGCGCGGCAGCTTGTCCGCCGACAGGGTGAAGAACTTGCCGTTGGTGGCGAAGACCAGCAGCTTGTCCGTCGTCTCGCAACGGATGGCGAAGCGCCCGGCGTCGCCGTCCTTGTACTTGACGTCGGCCAGCTCCGCCTCGCCGAGATGCTTGGATACGGCGCGGATCCAGCCCTTCTCGGAGATCAGCACGGTCAGCGGCTCCCGTTCGACCGTGGCCTCCAGCGGCACGTCGATCAGGGCCGGCGCGTCGGCGATCTCCGTCCGGCGCTTGCCCAGCGTGGTGGCGCCGCCGAACTTCTTCTTGATCTCGGCGATCTGTTTGGCGACCCGCGCCCACTGCTCGACCTCGCTGCCCAACAGGTGCAGCAGGTCCTCCCGCTCGGCCGATAGCGCGTCGTGCTCGCGCTGGATCTCCATCTCCTCCAGCTTGCGCAGGTTGCGCAGCCGCATGTTGAGGATGGCGTCCGCCTGCACGTCGGTCAGGGTGAAGGCGCGGATCAGCTCCGGCTTCGGCTCATCCTCGTAGCGGATGATGCGGATGACCTCGTCCAGGTTCAGGTAGGCCTTGAGATAGCCGCCCAGGATTTCCAGCCGGTGATTGATCTGGCCCAACCGGTGCTCCGACACGCGGCGCAGCACGTCGCGCCGGTGGTCGAGGAAGGCCAGCAGCACCTCGCGCAGATTCATGACGCGCGGCGCGTTGTCCGCGCCCAGCACGTTCATGTTCAGCGAGAAGCGGATCTCCAGGTCCGTCGCCAGGAACAGCGAGGCCATCAGCACGTCCGGATCGACGTTGCGGCTCTTCGGCACCAGCACGACGCGGACATCCTCGGCCGACTCGTCGCGGATGTCCTCCAGAAGGATGAGCTTCCGGTTCACCAGCAGCTCGGCGATCTTCTCGATCAGCCGCGACTTCTGGACCTGGTAGGGGATCTCGGTGACGATGATCTGCCAGGTGTTCTGCGGCAGCTTCTCCACATGCCAGCGCGCGCGCAGCCGGAAGGCGCCGCGGCCGGTGCGGTAGGCCTCGACCACGCTCTCGCGCGGTTCCACCAGAACGCCGCCGGTCGGGAAGTCCGGACCGGGCATGAAGCCGACCAGCTTTTCGATGGAGGTCTCGCGGTCCTTGATCAGCTGGCGCAGGGCGTCGCAGATCTCCCCCACATTGTGGGGCGGGATGTTGGTCGCCATGCCCACGGCGATGCCGCTGGAGCCGTTGGCGAGCAGATTGGGGAAGTTGGCCGGCAGAACGACCGGCTCCTCGCCGTCGCCGTCGTAGGTCGCGCGCAGATCGACGGCGTCCTGGTCGATGCCGTCCAGCAGCGCCTTGGCGACCTCGGTCAGCCGGGCCTCGGTGTACCGCATGGCGGCGGCGTTATCGCCGTCGATGTTGCCGAAGTTGCCCTGCCCGTCCACCAGCGGGTAGCGGACCGCGAAGTCCTGCGCGAGGCGGACCAGCGCGTCGTAGACCGAGGAGTCGCCGTGCGGGTGGAACTTGCCGATGACGTCGCCGACCACGCGCGCCGACTTCTTCGGCGGGGTCGTCGGCTCCAGCCGCAGCTGGCTCATCGCGTAGAGCAGGCGGCGGTGCACCGGCTTCAGCCCGTCCCGCACGTCTGGCAGCGAACGCGACATGATCGTGGAGAGGGCATAGCTGAGGTACCGCTCGCCAAGCGCATCGGCAAGCGGCTTGTTCTGGATGTCGAGAACGGGGTCTTGTGACTTCATGCTTCTGTTCTACCAGATCTAGGCGCCGCGCGCCATGACGTTCTCGTAACGTTCTCTTAATCGGTCGCGCGCGGGCGGCAGCGGGCCGTTCAGCACATGCCGTTCCAGGAAGTGGCCGGTCAGCCGCAGCCCCTGCCCCACCTCCGCCGGCCCGCCCCCGCCGAGCCCGACCAGGAAGCCCGGCAGGGGCAGCAGCCGGTCGCGGTAGGGCTCGCCCACGGACGCCGTCACGGCGCGGCCGGTGCGCGGGCTGACATAGGCGAGATAGTCGTTGCTCCCCGTCACCGCGCAACGGTCGAGGTCCAGCCCGAAGCCGGACTCCGACAGGAAGCCGACCTCCCAGCGCACATAGGCTTCCGCCCAGGCCGTGGTGTCGAGCAGCCCGAACAGTGCCAGCAGCCCGTCGAAGACCGCCGGGTGCGGCTCGTGCTCCGGCAGGGCCGCCTCGGTCAGGGCGCAGGCGCTGGTCAGGGCGGCGAGCTTCAGCGGCTCGTCCAGGAAGGCCGCGGCATAGCCGTGGACCGGCTCGACCGTGAGATTGCCGAGATGGTTGGGCAGCCGCCCGCGCCAGCGCGCCGCGACCAGCGAACCGGGTTCGAAGTTGCCGCGCTGGCGGGCGGAGCGGGCGCCCATGACGAGGCCCGCGTGACGCCCGCGCGTCCGCGTCAACAGCGTCGCGACCGCCCCCCCTTCGCCGTGGGGTCGGGTCGACAGAACGATGCCCTCGTCCGACCATTCCATGGCGGAAATGTAATCATTCCAAGGCTTTTCCGCCAGCTGTGGCACGCACCGGGCAGCCATTTCCGCTGGCCTGGGATGCCCTTGGCGCGCCCTGTCCTTCCGCGCTTGTCCTTTGACGGCACTGGCGGTGGATGATATTTTGCTCAAATACACTGATATGAAAGGCGGCGGCAGGGTCCGCCGTCCCAAGAGGGGTTGTTGGACGGCACGTCGGACCGATACCGCTGGACCGAGACGGTCAGCGCCGAGGGCATGTGGGATTGGGACCTGCGGGCGGGGACGATGTTCCTGTCCACCCGGTTCCGGCAGACGCTTGGCCTCGCGTCCGACATTTCCGCCCCTTCCGGACCGAGCTGCCCCGAGGAGTGGTTCGCCCGCGTCCACCCCGACGACGCCCCCTGGCTGCGCGCGGCCCTGGACGGTTTGCGGGCGGAGCCGCAAGCCTCTTCCGGCCGTGCCATGCTGATCGAGCACCGCGTGCGTTGCGGCGACGGCTGGCGCTGGCTGAGCTGCCGGGGCATGCTCGTCCGTGAGAGCGGACGTCCGGCACGGCTGGTCGGCTGCGTCGCCGACGTGACGGAGCGCCGGGCCGCCGAGGAGGCGCTGCGGCTCGCCGAGGAACGCCAGGCGCTGCTCGCCGCCGGCGCCAACGACGGCTTGTGGGGCTGGTCGCCACAGAACGGGGACCTGATCTGCTCGCCCCGCTGGACGGCGATGCTGGGCCTGTCGGAGGCCGAGCATGACGGCACCGCCCGCGTCTGGTTCGACCGCGTGCTGCCCGCCGACCTCCCCGGACTGACCGCCGCCATCGACCTGCATCTGTCGGGCGAGCGCGAGCATCTCCAGCACGAATTCCGGATGCTGCACGCCGACGGGACGGAGCGCTGGCTGCTCGTGCGCGGCATCGCCCAGCGCGGCGGGGACGGCCAAGCGGTGTGGATGGCCGGTTCGATGACGGACATCACCGCCGCCAAGAGGGCCGAACAGCAGCTCCTGTTCGACAGCTTCCACGACGGCATGACGCGGCTGCCCAACCGCACGCTCCTGCTCGACCGCATCGGCCAGGCGCTCGACCGCGACCGGCGCGGCGGAGCCACCTCCTTCGCGCTCCTGCTCATCGACCTCGACCGCTTCAAGTCGATCAACGACGCGCTGGGCTCCAGCCTCGGCGACCGGCTGCTGACGATGATCGCCGACCGGCTGATCGGGCTGCGCCGCATCGGCGACACGCTGGCGCGGCTGTCGGCGGACGAGTTTGCCGTGCTGCTCGACGACATCGGCGACGTCACCGACGCGGTTGAGGCCGCACAGGAGCTGTCGCAGGCCATCGCGAAGCCACTGGCGCTCGACACGCACCAGCTCGTGGTCACCGCCTCGGTCGGCGTGGCACTCAGTGCCACCGGCTACGAGCAGGCCGAGGACATGCTGCGCGACGCCACACTCGCCATGCACCGCGCCAAGTCCGGCGGGCGGGCGCGGATCGAGGTGTTCGACGGTGACCTGCGCCGCGCGGCGCTGACGCTGATGCGGACCGAGGCGGACCTGCGCACCGCCGTGGAGCAGGAGCAGCTCTGCCTGTTCTACCAGCCGATCATCGCGCTGGAGAGCGGCCGCATCGCCGGGTTCGAGGCGCTGATGCGCTGGAACCATCCGGAGCGCGGGCTGGTGCCGCCGGGCGAATTCATCCCGCTTGCGGAGGAATGCGGGCTGATCGTGCCGATGGGCCGCTGGGCCTTGCGCACCGCCGCCCGGCAGCTCCGCGTCTGGCAGGCCCGCTTCCCGCGCTCCGAACCCTTCTTCATGAGCGTCAATGTCTCGGCCCGGCAGTTCCGCGACGACGATCTCGTGCGGCTGGTGGAAGAGGTGCTGGCCGACAGCGGCGTTCCGCCATCCTCCCTGAAGCTGGAGATCACGGAAAGCATGCTGATGCAGGATCCGGACACCTGCCGCCGGCGCATGCAGACGATCCGCGACATGGACGTGCGGCTGTCCATCGACGATTTCGGCACCGGCTACTCGTCGCTCTCCTACCTGCACAAGTTCCCGGCCGACGCGTTGAAGATCGACCGCAGCTTCGTCCAGGCCCTGTCCTCGCGGGAGGGCAACGCAGCCATCGTGCAGGTCGTGGCGACGCTGGCCCAGATCCTCGGCATGGACGCGGTGGCCGAAGGGGTGGAGACCGAGGCGGAGGCCGAGTTCCTGCGCGACATCCGCTGCCGCTACGCGCAGGGCTTCCTCTTCGCCCGCCCCGCCCCGGCCGCGACCATCGAGGCGCTGCTGGTGAACGCCGGTGGGCTGGTTCCGGTCGCTTGAGAAGGGGCTCCGGCCGTCCGCCGGTCCGGTTTCCCCTCCGTTCCCGCCATTTCCCGTGCGCTCTCCCCTTTGAGGGCTTTCCTCGGACGCCGCGCCTGTGCGAGTGTCCCGCCCTTGAAACGAGGCCCGGAAAAGACGTCCGGGAAGGATATTCGAGGGTTTTGCCGTATGGCCGAGCGCAGTTGTGGTGAATGCACGCTTTGTTGCAAGCTGATGGGCGTGCCGGAGCTGAAGAAGCAGTCCGCGAAATGGTGCATCTCCTGCGACCAGGGCAAGGGCTGCTCGATCTACGACACGCGCCCGCAGTCCTGCCGGAACTTCCAGTGCTTCTGGCTGATGGACGAGAATTTCCCCGACGATTTCCGCCCCGACCGCATCCACGCGCTCGCCGCCTTCAACGACACCGACGACAGCTGCGTCCTGCATGTCGATCCGGCCCACCCCCGCGCGCTCAGCAGCCCGCCGGTGAACGCGCTGATCGACGCGCTGCATAAGGTCTACCCCCGCGTCTTCGTTCTGAGCGGCAAGGAAAGCGCCCTCATCCAGCGCTGAGAGCCCGCCGGCGGGACCGGCGGAAAGAGAACATTAACCAGAATGCCGCACCGTGCGGACCGCCCACATCAGCGGACCGCCGGACCATGCACGCGCTCTCCCCCCTTCTCGCCGCCGCCGCACTTGCGGCTTTTACGCTTTCGGCCAGGGCCGGAAGCCCGGTGCTGCTGGACGGTGCCGGGGGCGACGCCTGGACCTTCGACAAGCTGGTCACCGGTTCGGTGGCGCCCGGTGCCTGCGACCGGGTGGAGGTGGCCTCGCCGCTCGGCACCGCGGTCGCCATCCTGGACGGCGGCCGCTTCACCGCCGACGTGCCGCTGGGCGAAGGCGCCAACGAGGTCAGCGCGCGCTGCCTGAAGGGCGGGCGGGAGGCCGCGCGCTCGGCCGCGCAGAGCTGGACCGTGCGGCTGGCCGACCGGCCCAAGGCCTGGGTGCGTTCGGTCGCCGGGGAGGAGGGCATCACGCTCGACGCCGGGCGCAGCGAGCCGGCGCAGGGCCGCACCGTTCCCATCGTGCGGACCGAATGGCGCGCCCGCGACGGCAACCCCGCGCCCCTGCCCGGCCTGCCCTCCACCGAGGACCGGCTCACCCTTCCGGCCCCGAGCACCGACGGGGAGTATGGCGTGACCCTGCGCGTGACCGACGCGCTCGGCCGCAGCGACGAGAGCACGGTCCTGTTCCAGGCGCGCGGCGGCAAGGCCCTGGCCATCGACCCGCAGCGGCACCGTCCGGGCTGGATGAATGATGCCATCGTCTACGGCGTCGTCCCCCACCTGTTCGGCAAGCGCGGCCTGGACGACGTGACCGCCCGGCTGGACGCCATCCAGGCGCTCGGCGTCACGACGCTCTGGCTGTCACCGGTCACCGACGCGCCGGGTCTGGATTTCGGCTATGCGGTCACCGACCATTTCCGCGTGCGCGCCCGCTTCGGCGCCGAGGCCGACCTGCGGGAGCTGGTGGCGGCGGCCCACGCGCGCGGTATGCGCGTCATGATGGATTTCGTGCCGAACCACCTCGCCGAGCAGCACCCCTATCACGCCGACGCCGAGGCCCGCGGGATGGACTCCGCCTATCACGACTTCTTCGACCGGGGGGGCGACGGCAAGATCACCCATTACTTCGAGTGGACCAACCTCAAGAATCTCGATTACGACAACCCGGAGGTCCGGCGCTACATGACGGCCGCCTTCGCCCATTGGGTGCGCGACGTCGGGATCGACGGCTTCCGCGTGGACGCGAGCTGGGCCGTGAAGGAGCGCGCGCCGGAATACTGGCCGCAGCTGCGCGCCGAGCTGCGCCGCATCAACCCGGACCTCCTGCTGCTGGCCGAGGCCTCGGCCCGCGATCCCTGGTACGTGGAGAACGGGTTCGACGCCGCCTACGACTGGACCGGCCAGCTCGGCCAGTGGGCGTGGCACGACGCCTTCGGCGCGGAGCTGCCGACCGCCGAGCGGCTGCGCGCAGCCCTGGCGGCGAGCGCGCCCGGCACGCCGGTCTTCCGCTTCCTGAACAACAACGACACGGGCACCCGCTTCGTCACCCGGCACGGCCCCGCCTACACCCGCGTGGCCGCGGCGCTGCTGCTGACCCTGCCCGGCGTCCCCTGCCTCTACACCGGCGAGGAGGTCGGCGCCGCCTACGAGCCCTACGGGGAGCCGCAGCCGATCTCCTGGGAGGACAAGGAGGGCCTGCGCGGCCACTACGCGCGGCTCGCCCGCCTGCGCCACGAGGAGCCGGCTCTGCGCTCGGCGAGGATGGAGATGCTGCCGGCGGAGGACGCGGCCCTGCTCGCCTACCGCCGCCCCGGACGGGAGCCCGTCACAGTGGTGCTGAACTTCACCGGGCGTGTGCTGCCCGCCCCGGCCTTCGACGGGCCGATGCGCGACCTGCTGACCGGCGCCACCGTGGCACCGGGCACGCCGGTGCCGGCCCATGCGGCCTGGGTGCTGAAGGCGGCGGCGCCCTGAGGGGCCACCTCCTCGACCTTCAGCCGCGCGCCGTCTGGAAATCCTCTTCCGCGTCCTCCCTGGAGGAGGCTTCGTCGAAGATGTCGCCGGCGACGTCCGGGCCCCATTGCTGGACGAGCGCGACCTTGGTCTGCTTCAGCGCCTCGATGCGGCGCTCGGCGCGCCCGATCTCGGCGTTCGCGACCGCCGGCGGAATGGCGTAGTAGAGCGCCCAGCCGACCGCCGCCGCCCCATACATCACCAGCCAGGCGATCGGGTCGCCGAAGATCTTCATCGCCGACATGATGTCGTGATTGTGCTTCCACAGGTCGATGGCGAAGGGCATGCAGCCGCAGAAGTTCAGCCCGCCGACGGTGATCGGCGCCGACTTGTCGGGGTCGCGGTCCACCGCGTAGGCGACGAAGGTCGGCACCATGCCGATCCCGAACAGGATCGTCGTCGGCAGCACGATCAGCGCCGCCGGGAAGATCAGCAGCAGGAAGGTCAGCAGCGTGTTCCTGCGCTTCTTCTTCTTTCCGGGTCGGGCCATGGGGTGAAGCTTTCGTCAGAAGGCGAAGAAAAGGATGATTCCCGCGACCAGGAAGGTCGAGAGCAGGCTGGAGACGATGGCCGCCACCTGCCGGCCGGAGGTCTCGATGATACCCGTGCGGTCGGCGATCATGCGGCGGGTCTTCTCGATCTCCCCGTCCGCCTCGCGGTAGGCGAGCTGGGCGTTCTCGAACTCGTGCTTGTCGCGGCGCAGCGAATCCGGGTCGTCCACGATCCGCAGCAGGTCGGTCAGCCGTCCGTTGTTCACGGCGGTTTCCGCCTGCTTGCGCATGGTCTCCTGGTGGGGGCGGCTGTGGAAGCGGCGGATCGCCGGCTCCAGCAGGGCCAGCATCCAGTCGGCGAGATGGGTCAGCGAATCGGTCCCGGTGCGCGCCTGCACGTCCGACAGGATCGTCAGCATCGCGATGGCGCGGCGCATCGGCTCGATGCTCGGAGTGATCTGCGCGTAGAGCACCTCCTCCGTGCGCTTGTGGCGCGCCGCGAGGAAGGCCGCGATGTGGCGGTCGATCGGCTCCTTGTGCCGCTCCCCGCCCGACGCCACCCAGTCCAGCGCCCGCAGCAGCGCCGCCGGGCTGGTCGGCAGCTGCTTGACCACCAGCGGGCTGACGCAGGGCAAGGCCGGGCACATCTCGTAGAGCAGCCGTTCGATCCCGAGCCCGACCGCCGTGCGCTCCAGCAGGGTGCGGAGCTGGTCGAAGGACTGCACGAGCGGCACGAACTCCGGCCGGAAATCGGTCTGGACGTTCACCCAGAACATCGGCAGCTGGTTGGAGATCACCTCGGCCGTGCTCTGCGGCGACTCGCCCCGCAGGAAGGCGTCGGCGAGCAGGCTGCCGATGCCGTCGGGCATCATTCCCTTGCCCCGGTAGCGGATGGGCGCGACGGGGTCCAGCGCCATGCTGACGCGGGCCACCAGCCGGTCGGCCATGGTGCCGCCCTTGCCGGCCGACGCTGTCTGGATCGCGTTGGCGACCGCCTCCGCCCGGACGTCGTCGCCCATGGAGCGGCGCAGCCACTTGTCCAGCTCGCCGCTCTCGATCACCGTGGTGGCGGGCGCCACATGGCGGCTGAAGGCGCGGGCCAGCGTGCGGCAGTGCCAGTATTCCTGCCCCTGGAACTCCAGCGGCCGGGCAGCGCGGCGCGGCACCTGCGGCTGCTTGGGGCTGAGCCGGCGGCCGGCCACCCAGAGGTCGAGGTCGTTGAGGCTCCAGCGCTGCTTGGGATCGTCCACCAGCAGGCCGCGCACCACCTCGTTGATGGCGAGCGGCAGCCGCGACTGCCCGACCAGCGCCGGATAGGAGCCGCGCTCGATCTTCGCCTGGAGGATCTGCTCGTCGTCGAGATGCGCGACGGGGTTCCGGCCGAGATAGAGCAGCAGCAGCGTCACGCCCAGCGAATAGAGGTCGTCCGCGATGGTGCCGTTGCCGCGCCCGGCCGGCGAACACATGCCGCGCTCGACCGTTTCCATCAGGACCGGCTGGCCGAATCCCGGCGGCGTCGACACGCACTCGCCCAGCATCAGCCCGCCCGAGGCAAGGTCGCGGAAGAACATGTTGGTCGGCCGGATGGCGCCGTGCGTCACGCCACGGCTCGACAGTTCGCGGAGCGCCGTCACCATCGGGTGGATGATCTGCTTGGTGAGCTGGTCCTCCGGCATCGGCTCGGCGGATTCGTGCAGGCTGTTCATCAGCCGGCGGCCGCCCGGACGCTCGAAGACGAGGCAGAAGCGGTTCGCCCGTTCCGGCGGCCAGTTCACCACGCCCCAGTCGAGCAGCCGCATATGGGTCGTGCCGTCGAGCCCGGCCAGCGTCGAGGCGAAGTCCAGCCGCGGCATGATGGCGCCGTTGCAGATGATCGCGAATGGATCGATGCGCTTGTCGCGCAGGGACTTGGCCGCGAAGGCGTTTCCGGCCACGGCGTTCAGCGCCGGAATGGGCGCGCCCGGCTGAATCTCGTACCGCTCGGCGAGCTTCACCGGCTCGGTGCTCACCGTCCTGTCAGCGGTCTGGGCGTCGGACGGCATAGGGGAGCGTGTTCCTTGGCCTGCGTGCGGATGCAGGCTCTAGGTGGCCCCGAAATGGAAAACAAACTGTTAATTGGCACGCACGATCCTTCCCCGGACGGCTTTCCCCCGCGGCTCGCGCCATGGGGGAAAGCCGTCGGCCGGATCAATCCGCGAACGGATCGTGCATCAGGATGGTGTCATCGCGCTCCGGGCTGGTGGAGAGCAGCGAGACCGGAGCCTGGATCAGCTCCTCGACGTAGCGGACATACTTGACCGCCTGGGCCGGCAGCTCGGCCCAGGAGCGGGCGCCCTGGGTGCTGTCCTTCCAGCCTTCGAAGGTCTCGTAGATCGGCTCCACACGGGCCTGCTGGGCGGCGTTGGCCGGGAGATGGTCGATCTCCTTGCCGTCCAGCCGGTAGCCGACGCAGACCTTGATCTCGTCGAAGCCGTCCAGCACGTCCAGCTTCGTCATGGCGATGCCGTCGATGCCGCCTGTCTTGATGGCCTGGCGGACCAGCACGGCGTCGAGCCAGCCGCAGCGGCGCTTGCGGCCGGTGACCACGCCGAACTCCTTGCCACGCTGGCCGATCAGCTCGCCGATGTCGTCGGTCAGCTCGGTCGGGAAGGGGCCGGAGCCGACGCGCGTCGTGTAGGCCTTGCAGATGCCCAGCACGAAGCCGACGGCGCGCGGGCCCATGCCGCTGCCGGTCGCGGCGTTGCCGGCCACCGTGTTGGAGGAGGTGACGAAGGGATAGGTGCCGTGGTCGATGTCGAGCATCGAGCCCTGGGCGCCCTCGAACAGGATGCGCTTGCCGGCGCGGCGCAGTTCGTCCAGCCGCTGCCACACGACGTTGGCGAAGGGCAGCACCTGCGGAGCGACCTCGCGCAACGGGTCGAGCAGATCGGAGGGCTTCAGCTCGGCAGCACCCAGGCCACGCAGCACGGCGTTGTGGTGGAAGAGCAGCTCGTCCACCTTCTCCTTCAGCGCGGCCTCGTCGGCGAGGTCGCACAGGCGGATTGCCCGGCGGGCCACCTTGTCCTCGTAGGCCGGGCCGATGCCGCGCCCGGTCGTGCCGATCTTGGAGGCGCCGCGCGCCTCCTCGCGGGCGCGGTCCACCGCGCCATGCACCGGCAGGATCAGCGGCACGTTCTCGGCCACCATCAGGTTCTCGGGCGTGACCTCCACGCCCTTCTCCTTGACGGACGCGACCTCGCGCAGGAAGGCCCAGGGATCGAAGACGACGCCGTTGCCGATGACCGACAGCTTGCCCGGCCGGACCACGCCCGAGGGCAGCAGGCTCAGCTTGTAGGTCACGCCGTTGATCACCAGCGTGTGGCCGGCGTTGTGACCGCCCTGGAAGCGCACCACGACGTCGGCCCGGCTGGACAGCCAGTCGACGATCTTGCCCTTGCCCTCGTCGCCCCACTGGGCGCCGACCACCGCCACGTTGGCCATGTGTGTCTCCGTTGCTGGGCCGGTTGTCCGGCCGAATGTCACTCGAAAGAAAATCCCGCGTCCGGCCCTTCGCCGGGCCGCGGGCTCAGCCCACCGGCTTCACGGCCCCATCGGCCAGAACATGCCCGCAGCGAAGGCGTTTCGCCTCGGCCGCCGGATCGGCCGCAGGGGCGAGCCCCGCCACGGTCACCCAGCCCTCGGCGCGCAGCTTCGCCGCCTCGGCCCAGCCCGTGCCATGCGGCACATAGACGCGGCGCGGCGCCTCCGGCTCCGGCACGGCGCGCAGCAGCGCGTCCATGTAAAGGGTGAAGCCGGTGCCCGGCTCCTCCACCTCGGTGCCGATCCGGTAGCGCCCGCCGCCGCCCAGCTCGCCGCGCACGCCGCGCGCGAACAGGGTAAAGCTCAGGCCCGTCTGGTACTCGAAGCCGCGGTGCTCGACGAGGTCCACCGTGATGGTCAGCTCCGGCCGGGCGGCGCGCAGCAGGCGAACCACTTCGGTCAGCCGGCGGCGGTCCTTCTCGGCCATCTCCGGCAGGGAAAGGGTGGACAGGGTGCGGATCGCCCGCTCCGCCGGGCCGGACGCCGCCATCAGCGCCTCCAGCAGCGAGGCCGCCTTGCCGCCGAAGGCCGCCACGGCGGCGGCGTCCTTGCGGTCCAGTGCGGCGCGCAGGTCGCTTGTCTCCTCCTCCGCGAGGCCGAGGCCGCGGCAGACCAGCGGCACCATCGTCGGCACGCAGAGGTCCACGGACAGGTGGCGCACGCCGACCGCGTCGAGTGCCCCGACCGCCAGCAGGATGGCCTCGGCGTCGGCCTCCGGCTCCAGAGAGCCGATCAGCTCGACGCCGACCTGGGCGACCTGGCGCTCGGGCCGCAGGTGCGAGCCCTTCACGCGCAGCACCTGGCCGGCGTAGCAGAGCCGGACGGGCCGCGCCTCGTTCCTCAGGCGCGTGGTGGCGATGCGGGCGATCTGCGGCGTGATGTCGGCGCGCACGGCCATCATGCGCTGGGACAGGGGGTCCATCAGCCGGAAGGTCTGGCTCGACATGGCGGCGCCGGAGCCGCTCAGCAGGTTGTCCTCGAACTCGACCAGCGGCGGGTCCACGCGCTCGTAGCCGTGCCCGGCGAACTCCGACAGCAGCCGCTGCACGGCCGCGGCTTCGTGCGCCGCCTCGGGCGGCAGCACGTCATGCAGGCCGGCGGGCAGCAGTGCGGAATTCTTGGGATCGGCGGGCATGGCCTGCGTCGTCTGTTTTGAAAGGCTTTTGTACCCGCTTCGGGTACGGCGCGGTGAATAACCGACGGTGAACAATCTGGCAAACGGAAAAGCCCGTCCCGCCAAGCCCGGCACCCCTGCATTACGGACATCCGTGCCCCGTTCCGGACCGCCGGACATGGACAGAGCGGGCGTCCTCCGATACACAGGGCCGCTCGAACGGGGTACGGACCGCCTGCGGTCCGGCCTGCCCACCAGGGGTCCGCCACACGGGAGTGCATGCGGGTTGCGGGGAACGATCGCTCTACGGCCGATCTTCCATGTCATCGGCATTCTGCTGTCGGTGCTGGGGATCGGGATGCTGGTGCCGGCGCTCGCCGACGCCTCGGCCGGACACCCGGACTGGACCACCTTCGTGGGCGCCAGCGCGGTCACGCTCACCTTCAGTGGCGGCATGGTCCTGGCGACCTCCGGCAAGTTCCAGCAGTTCACGATACGCCAGCATTTCCTGCTGACCAGCCTGTCCTGGGTCGTGCTGGCGGCTTTCGGCGCCCTTCCTTTCATGATCTCGGGCCTGAAGCTGTCCTTCACCGACGCCTATTTCGAGGCGATCTCGGGCCTGTCCACGACCGGCGCCACGATGATCGTCGGGCTGAACGAGGCGCCGCCCGGCATCCTGCTGTGGCGGTCCCTGCTCAACTGGTTTGGCGGCATCGGCATCATCGTCATGGCCATCGCCGTCCTGCCGGTGCTGCGCGTCGGCGGCATGCAGCTCTTCCGCACGGAATCCTCGGACAAGGGCGACAAGCCCTTCGCCACGGTCCAGGACACGGCCGGCGCCATCGCGATGATCTACATGACGCTGACCATCGCCGCGACGGTCGGCTTCCATCTCGCGGGGATGCGGTGGTTCGACGCGGTGTGCCACGCCATGTCGGCCATCTCGACCGGCGGCTTCTCGACCAAGGACCAGTCGCTCGCCTGGTTCGAATCCCACGGCGTGCTGTGGGTCGCCACCGTCACGATGCTGGCCGGCGCGGTGCCGCTGACCTGGTACATCCGGTTGATGCGCGACCCGCGGAGCGGATTCTTCAGCGACGCCCAGGTCCTCGGGCTGTTCGCCGTCGTCCTCGCCGCCGTCACGGCGATGACCGGCTGGACCTGGGCTGCGCTGGAGATGCCGCTGTGGGACGCGGCGACGCACAGCGCCATCAACGTCACGTCGGTCATCACCACGACCGGCTACGTCTCGGCCGATTACTCGACCTGGGGCAGCTTCGCCATGGTCGCCTTCTTCTTCATGTTCTTCGTCGGCGGCTGCACCGGATCGACCGCCGGCTCGATCAAGATCTTCCGCTGGCAGGTGCTGCTGCAATCGATGCTCACGCAGATGCAGCGCATGCTGAAGCCGCACCGCGTGCTGGTGCCGCTCTACCAGGGCAAGCGGCTGGACGAGGACGTGATCGCGTCGGTGATCAACTTCGTCTTCGCCTACATGGCGGCCTTCGGCATCCTGTCGCTGGCGGTCGCCGCGATGGGCGTGGATTTCCTGACCGCGACCACGGCCGTCGCCGGCACGCTGAGCGGCGCCGGCCCGGGTCTGGGACCGGTGGTCGGGCCGGCGGGCAGCTTCGCCCCGCTGCCCGACGCCGCCAAATGGCTCCTGTCCTTCTGCATGCTGCTCGGCCGGCTGGAGGTCTTCACCGTGATGGTCCTCCTCCTGCCGAGCTTCTGGCGGGACTGAGCGGGGCTTTCGGAAGTAACCTTCACCCTCGCGAATGCTTAAGCACAGGAAAACATAAACAAAAATCCACAACTTATTCGTCACCCCCGCGAAAGCGGGGGTCCAGAATCTTTCCGCAAGGTTCGTTATGCGGACTTCTGGATCCCCGCTTTCGCGGGGATGACGGATAAGGAATGTTCTTTTATTGAACGCCCTATCTCGGAACGTTCGCAAGAAACCGTCGGACCTCAGCCCTTCATCTCGGCCTTGACCACAGCGAAGGCCCAGTCGAGCCAGGGGAGGACGGCGTCCATGTCCTCGGCCTCGATGGTGGCGCCGCCCCACAGCCGCAGACCGGGAGGGGCATCGCGGTAGGAACCGACGTCGAGTGCCGCCTCCTCCTTCTCCAGCAGGGCCGCCATCCGCTTCGCGAAGGCCGCCTGCTGGTCCGGTCCCATGGCCGTCACCTCCGGATCGGTGAAGCGCAGGCAAATCGAAGTGCAGGAGCGCGTCGCCGGGTCCGCCGCCAGGAACCCGGCCCACTTGCTGTCTCGCTCCCACTCCGCGACGATTTCCAGATTGTGCTCCGACCGGCGGATGAGCTGCGGCAGCCCGCCGACGCGCAAGGCCCAGCGCAGCCCGTCGATGGCGTCCTCGACGGCCAGCATCGAAGGGGTGTTGATCGTGTCGCCCTCGAAGATGCCTTCGATCAGCTTGCCGCCCTTGGTCAGGCGGAAGATCTTCGGCAGGGGCCGGTCGGGCTGGAAGCTCTCCAGACGCTCCACCGCGCGCGGGCTCAGCACCAGCATGCCGTGGGCGCCCTCGCCGCCCAGCACCTTCTGCCAGGACCAGGTTACGACGTCGAGCTTGTCCCAGGGCAGGTCCATCGCGAAGGCGGCCGAGGTCGCGTCGCAGATCGTCAGCCCCTGCCGGTCCGACGCGATCCAGTCGCCATTGGGCACGCGCACGCCCGCGGTCGTGCCGTTCCAGGTGAAGACCACGTCGCGCGCGAAGTCGATCCTGGACAGGTCCGGCAGGGCGCCGTAATCGGATTGGTGCAGACGGACGTCGGGAAGCTTGAGCTGCTTGGTGACGTCCGTCACCCACTCCTTGCCAAAGCTCTCCCAAGCCAGCATGTCCACGCCGCGGGCGCCCAGCACCGACCAGAGGATCATTTCCACGGCCCCGGTGTCGGAGGCCGGGACGATGCCGATGCGGTAGTCGCTCGGCACGCCCAGCACCGCGCGCGAGAGGTCGATGACCTCCTTCAGCTTGGCCTTTCCGGGCTTGGACCGGTGCGAGCGGCCGAGCACCGACACGTCCAGTTCCTCCAGCGACCAGCCAGGGCGTTTGGCGCAGGGGCCGGAGGAGAAGAGCGGGTTTTGCGGCCGGCGGCTGGGCTTCATGAGAGGGACTCCTGCCCGGACCGGAGGTCCGGATGAGTGGGGCTGTGAATGGCGCGCGGACGATAGGAAAAGCGCCGGAGCCCGTCAATCGGCACCGGTGCCGCATGGCTTGCACGGACGCACGGGCGGATCAGCCCGCGTCGGTCATCCGGCAGGCGACAAGATGGTTCAGCGTGATGGTCATGACCACCTCGCCACGCTGATTGAGCGTCGTGTAGGCCAGCCGCACGGTGCCCCGCCCGCCCCGGCTCGACGGCCGCGTCTCGATCACCTCGGCGCGGACGCGCAGGGTGTCGCCGGGCCGCACGGGACGCGTCCAGCGGAGTTCGTCCCCGCCGGAGCCGCCTTGGCTGGTGTCGTCGATGATGCCGGTGTCGACCAGCAGCCGGAAGGTCAGAGCCAGCGTCTGGAATCCGCTGGCGATCAGCCCGCCGAACGGCCCCTTGGCGGCGGCCTCGGCATCGACATGGAAGGATTGCGGATCGTAACGGCGGGCGAACTCGATGATTTCGCCTTCGCTGAGCGTCGCCTCCCCCGTCTCGAAGACGTCGCCGACCCGGAACTCCTCATAATGCCGCCCCGCCATGCGTCTCCCCTGTCTCAGATGTGGATGCTGCCCTCGAGATAGAGGACCGCCTCGCCGCCTATCCTGACCCGGTCGCCGGCCAGTTCGCAACGGAGCGAACCGCCGCGCCTGGAGACCTGCCGGGCCGCCAGCCTCTCCTTGCCGAGGCGGCGCGCCCAATAGGGGATCAGCATGCAATGAGCCGATCCGGTCACCGGGTCCTCCGGTATGCCGCGCGCCGGCGCGAAGAAGCGGGAGACGAAGTCCACCCCGTCGCCGCCCGGTGCCGTGACGCAGACGGCGAAGCGGTCCACCGCGGCCAGCCGCGCCATGTCAGGCTTCAGCGCCAGAACGTCCGCGGCGTTTTCATACACCACGAGATAGTCGCGCGCGCCCAGGACGGCGGAGGGAGCCGGGCCGCCCAGTGCCGCGGCGAGGTCCGGGTGCGGAGCCTCGACCAGTTCCGGCGGACGGCTGGGAAAGTCCAGGGTGTAGACGCCGCCCTCGCGGGTGACGGTCAGCGTGCCGGCCTTGCGGGTGGTGAAGTCGATGCGCTCCCGGCCCCTGTCCAGAAGCGTCGCGATGACGCAGGCGGTCGCCAGCGTCGCATGGCCGCACAGGTCCACCTCCACCGCCGGAGTGAACCAGCGCAGTTCATAGCCGCTGCCGTCCGGCACGAAGAAGGCCGTTTCCGACAGGTTGTTCTCCGCCGCGATGGTCTGGAGCAGATCGTCGGGGAGCCAGCCTTCCAACGGCACCACGGCGGCGGGGTTGCCGCCGAACAGCCGGTCGGTGAAGGCGTCGACCTGATAGATGGGCAGGCGCATGGGGCGGCCTCTTTTCACGGTATCTCAGGGCTTGTGGGTGAACAGGAAGGCCTGGTTGTGCCGCTCCAGTCCGGACTGCTCGTAGAAGGTGACCGCCTTCGGGGCTGAGAGCAGGATGCAGGCAACCCCCTCCCCGACCTCCGCCCGGGTGCGGCGCATCAGCTCCCGGCCGACGCCCCGACCCTGGCAATCGCGGTCAACCGCGAGGTCGGACAGGTAGCAGCAATAGGCGAAGTCCGTGACGGAACGGGCGACCCCGACCAGGAGGTCGCCCGACCGTGCCGTGACGATCAGCCCGGCGTTGCGCAGCATGCCCTCGACGCGGGGCCGGTCGGAGACGGGCCGGCGCTCGGCCAGCCCGGAGCGTTCCAGGACGTCGATGAACTCATCGGCCGAAAGGTCCGGCTCGACGGCGTAACGGATGGGCTGGCCGGTCACGGTCTCGGTCAAGGCTTCATTCCTTCCAGAAGGGTTTGGACGTCTCCTGGTCCGCGTCGGCGCGGCTCAGGCCGATGTCCTTCAACAGGTGGTCGTCCAGCATCATCAGATGCTGCCGCTGCCGCCACCGCTCATGCACCGACATGACCAGCTCGATCAAGATCCAGAGCGGGCGGAAGATGGCGGTGACGATGCGCACCTGGACCGTCCCGGCAACCGCGCGGGTGGCGGTGCCGGCCGTCAGGGCAGCGCCGCGGCTATGGGTCGTTTCGGTGGTACGCATGACACCCTCCATCTTCTCTCTGGGAAAGTCCGTGCCCAATCAATTGAGACAATCGAGAGTATGGAGCGGCAATCGAGAGGGTCAATATGGTATATTGTCACCATGACATTGCCGAGGTCGGATGCGTCTTCCGAGGCACAGGGCCGAAATACGCCTACAGGCACCGGGAAAGCTGGGATGTGCGCGTTCAAACAATGGTGACAATCGCGCGTGCTCTTGCCTGGGAAGAGAGACAATGTCACACTTGTCCCTATGACACAGTGGATTCCCGACCTCGAAAAGCACCAGGGCCCTCGCTACCGCGCCATCGCCGACGCGCTGGGGGAGGACATCGCGAGCGGAAGGCTGCCCGCCGGGATGCGCCTGCCGACGCACCGGGAACTCGCCTACCAGCTCGGCGTCACGGTCGGCACCATCACGCGTGCCTACGCCGAGGCCGAGAAGCGCGGCCTGATCGGCGGCGAGGTCGGGCGCGGCACCTTCGTGCAGGGCCAGCGGCTCGGCGGCCGCAACGGCAACACGACCTGGGAGGCGATCGCCGAGGACGCGGCGATCAACATGACCACGCTGCGGGCCGAGCACACCGATGCCGCGCAGGCCTTCGGCACGGCGCTGGCGGCCATTGCCGCCTCGGGCGGCGCCGCCCAGCTGCTCGACTACGCGCCCCATGCCGGTCTTCCGGCGCACCGCGCCGCCGGCGCGCAATGGCTGGCGCGCCAGCACCGGGTGTCCGCGAAGGCCGAATCCGTGCTTCTGACGACGGGCGCGCAGAACGGGCTGGCCGTGGCGCTGGCCGCCGTCGCCCGCCCCGGCGACGTGGTCCTGACCGAACGGCTCGCCAACTACGGCGTGAAGGCGCTGGCATCCACCCAGGGCTATCACCTGGAGGGCGTGGCGCTGGACGAACATGGGCTTGTGCCGGACGCCTTCGACAGCGCCTGCCGCCGCTTGGCGCCGAAGGCTGCCTATCTGGTTCCGACGATGCAGAACCCGACCGGGTCGCTGATGCCGATGGAGCGCCGCGGGGAGATCGCCGGGATCGCCCGCCGATATGGCGTGATGCTGATCGAAGACGATGTGTTCGGATTCCTCGTGGCGGACGCGAAGCCGATCCAAGCCATCGCGCCGGACATCACCGTTTATGTCTCCAGCCTGTCGAAAAGCGTCTCGGCCGGCCTGCGGGTCGGTTACGTGGTGGCGCCGCCGTCCCTGGTGCCGCGGATCGAGTCGGCGATCCACGCCCTGCAATATTCGGCGCCCGCGCTTCCGGCCGAGGTGGCCACGCGCTGGATCCTCGACGGCAGCGCCGACCGCTTCGCCGAGGCGCAGCGTAGCGAGGACGCCGCCCGTCAGGCGATCGCCCGCGCGATCCTGCCGCCCAGCGTCATCTGCGGCCATCCCAACGCTCAGCATCTGTGGCTCGTCCTGCCCGAGCCCTGGCGGCGCGATGATTTCGTGTCGGAGGTCCGCCGGCGCGGCGCCATGGTCATCGGCGCCGACACCTTCGCCGTCGGTCGGGCCAGCGCGCCCCACGCCGTCCGCGTCGGCCTGCGCATGCCCCGCACCCGCGAGGAAGTCGAACGCGGCGCCCGCGCGCTTGCCGAGGCGCTGGCTCAGCCGGTGTCGGCCACGCAGTCGATCGTGTGAGGGGGTGTGGGAAGGGCCGACGCGGGAATGGCTGCTTCTGGCCTCAACAAGGCCTAAAAATTCAAAACCCGTCTCCTGAAGCCTGCCACCCGAACACTCCAATATTCAAAGGCTCAGGCCTTCGCTCACTCACGGAAACGGCCGCACCGTGTGCAGGTGGTTCAGTGGACCGTGTCCCTGCCCCAGTCCCGGCGCGGTGAGGATGGCCTTTTCGACATAGTCCCGCGCGCGGGCCACGGCGTCACGCACGGACAGTCCCTGGGCGATGCCGGCGGAGAGGGCGGAGGCCAGGGTGCAGCCGGTGCCGTGGGTGTGGGCCGTGTGGATGCGGGAGCTTTCGAAAACCTCCTCGCCCTCGTCGGACAGCAGAAGGTCGCTGACCTCGTTGCCCTCCAGGTGCCCGCCCTTCAGAAGAACCGCCTTCGGCCCGAAGGAGCGGATGCGCTCGGCAGCACGGCGCATGTCGTCCAGCGTGCGCACGGTGATCCCGGTCAGGGCCTCGGCCTCGGGCAGGTTGGGGGTCACCACGGCGGCCAGGGGAAGCATCCGTTCCACCAGCGTCTTCACCGCCTCCTGCTCCAGCAGGAAATGGCCGCTCTTGGCGACCATCACCGGATCCACGATCAGCGGCACGCCCCCCGCGTAATCCTGATAGGCGCCGACCACCGCCTCGATGACGGCGGCGTTGGCGAGCATGCCGATCTTCACGGCGTCGGCGCCGATGTCCTCCAGCACCACCTTCATCTGAAGGGCGACGAAGGCCGGGTCGACCGGAACCACGCCATAGACGCCGGTGGTGTTCTGCGCCGTCAGGGCGGCGATGGCCGTGGCGGCGAAGGCGTCGAGCGCGCTCACCGCCTTGATGTCGGCCTGGATGCCGGCGCCGCCGCCGGAGTCGGACCCGGCGACGATCAGTACGCGTCCCTTCATCACACCGTCTCTACCGTTTGGCCGGTGCTCGCGGCCGATTGAATCGCGGCGGCGATGTCGGCCACGACCGTGTTCACGAGGCTCTCGTCGTCGCATTCCGCCATGACGCGGATCAGCGGCTCGGTGCCGGACTTGCGGATCAGCAGGCGGCCGCATCCCTGGAGCCGCGCTTCCCCCTCGCGGATCGCGGCCTTGACGGCCGCGTCGTCCAGCGGCTTGGAGCCGGCGGCGAAGCGCACGTTGGTCAGCTTCTGAGGCACCGGCGCGAAGACGCGGCAGACCTCGCTGGCCGGCTTGCCCTCGGCCTGGATCAGCACGGCCAGAACCTGGAGTGCCGCGATCAGCCCGTCGCCGGTGGTGGAATAGTCGGACAGCACGACATGGCCCGACTGCTCGCCGCCGACGTTGTAGCCGCGCTCGCGCATGTGCTCGACCACGTAGCGGTCGCCGACCGGCGTACGGGCCAGGTGCAGGCCGAGCGAGGTGAGGTGCCGCTCCATGCCGAGGTTCGACATGACCGTGGCGACCACGCCGCCGCCCTTCAGCGACTGCGCCCGCGCCCAGGAACTCGCGATCAGCGCCATCAGCTGGTCGCCGTCGATGGCGCGGCCGGCCTCGTCCACCATGATCAGCCGGTCGGCGTCGCCGTCCAGCGCGATGCCCAGATGGGCACCGTTCGCCACCACCTGTTCCTGGAGGAGCTGGGTGGCGGTCGCGCCGCAGCCCTTGTTGATGTTGATGCCGTCCGGCGCGACGCCGATCGGCACCACGTCGGCGCCGAGTTCGTAGAGCACCTTGGGCGCCACGCGGTAGGCGGCGCCATGCGCGCAGTCCACCACGATCTTGAGCCCATCGAGCCGCAGCCCGCGCGGGAAGGTGTTCTTCACATATTCGATGTAGCGGCCGGTCGCGTCGTCCAGGCGGCTCGCCCGGCCGAGGTCCGGCGGCGCCGCCAGGTCCGTGCAGAAGTCGCGGGCCAGCCGCGCCTCGATCGCCGCCTCGACCTCGTCCGACAGCTTGTAGCCATCCGGACCGAACAGCTTGATGCCGTTGTCCTGGTAGGGGTTGTGGGAGGCGGAGATCATCACGCCCATGTCGGCGCGCAAGCTGCGCGTCAGCATGGCGACGGCCGGGGTCGGCAGCGGGCCGACCAGCACCACGTCCATGCCCATGGAGATGAAGCCGGCGGTCAGCGCCGGCTCAAGCAGATAGCCGGACAGGCGCGTGTCCTTGCCGATCACCACGCGGTGACGGTGGTCGCCCCGGCGGAACTGCAGGGCGGTCGCCATCGCCACGCGCAGCGCCGTCTCGGCGGTCATCGGATCGATGTTGGCGGTGCCGCGAATGCCGTCGGTGCCGAAGAGCTGTCGTGTCATGGAACCCTCGAAAATGCGCCTGCCGATGGTACCGCGTCCGCGCGCGATCCCGACTTTTCACCCTTTCGGGCGTGGCGGGTCAAGAACCCTTCCGCGCATGAGCGAAAGGGTTATGGAGCGGGTGTTTTTTACCCTTTCAGGTGGCGGCGGGGTGCAGGCTTTCCCACACGGCGCGCGCCTGGAAGGTTTCTGCGACGTCGTGGACGCGCAGGATCTGCGCGCCCTGCCCCAGCGTCTCGAATCCGGCGATCAGGGAACCGGCCACACGCTCCTTGGGCGGCTCGCCGCGCGACAGCTTGCCGATGAAGCCCTTGCGCGACAGCCCGATCAGCAGCGGGAAGCCCAGCGCGTGGTACATCGCCGTGTGGCGTAGGATGTGGAGGCTGTGGGTGTTCGTCTTGCCGAAGCCGATGCCGGGATCGACGCAGAGATTCTCCGGCGCGATGCCCGCGGCGAGGCAGGATTCAACCCTGCCCTCCAGCCAGTCGAACACGTCGAGCGCGGCGTCCTGATAGTCCATCCGGTCCATCATGGACTGGGGATCCTCGCCCAGCATGTGCATCAGCACCACGGGCGTCCCGGATGTGGCGGCGAACTTCACGCTGCCCACGTCGCGCAGGCCGGCGACGTCGTTGATGATGCGGGCGCCCGCATCGACCGCCACCCTCATCACCGCCGTGTGCCGCGTGTCGGCGGAGACCACCGCGCCCTTCTCCGCGAAATGCCGGATGACGGGAACGACGCGGCGCCCCTCCTCGTCCGGCGGCACGGGGGTGGAGCCGGGGCGCGTGGATTCGCCGCCGATGTCCAGGATGTCGGCGCCTGCCTCCAGCAGCGCCTCGCCATGGGCGATGGCCGAGGAGGGGTCGAAGAAGTCGCCGCCGTCGGAGAAGCTGTCGGGCGTCACGTTGACGATGCCCATGATCAGCGGCCGGCCGAGATCCAGCCCGGCAAAGGGTGCCCGCGTCCGGGTCAGGGCGGCGAGCTGGCGGTCGAGCCGGGTGGCGACGGCGCGGCCGCGCTCCACGCCCCAGCTCATGATCTCGGAGAGCGGGGCGTAGGCGCGCTCGACCGAGGCGCCCCGGCGCACGATCAGTTCGGCGCTGGAAAAGGCGAAACGCCCGCCCGCCAGCGGCACGGCGGCCCCCTTTGCCCAGGCATCCACCGGCAGCAGCCCGACCGGCCGGAGATAGACGCGCACGCCCTCCTCGGCGGCCCAGGGGCAGAAGGAGGCGAGCGATCCCGCGGCGGATTTGGATGAGGGCGGCATTGCGGCGCGGCCTGGCTGTTGGTGCGAGATCCCCTCTATGGAACAGAATGGAACGGCATGGAACGTGTTTCTCCGTTTTTTCCGTCCCCTGCACCTGTACAGCCGTTGAGAAGAGAAGGGCCGGCATGACCAGGTTTCCGGCACGCTGACGTTGCAGCCACAACCGAACAGCGCCCATTGTGACATGTTTTCTATTTAATTGACCGGAATTGTACGCAAGCGCACAGTAGCCCCAAACGGGCGATGTCCGACGGGGAAGGAAAACATGGGGTTTCTCAATCGCATCACGATCAGGGCGAGGCTCGGCGGCATCGTCGTCCTGACGCTCCTTGGGCTGGCCGGCATGGCGGCGAGCGAACTCTACGAGGTTCGCGCCACCATCCTCGCCGAGCGCGAGAAGGCGCTGCGCGATGTGATCGACATCGCCGAGGGAGTCCTGGCCCGCTACGAGGCGGAGGCGAACGCCGGCCGTCTGCCGCGTGAGCAGGCGCAGAAGCTGGCGATGGAAACCATTGGCGCCATGCGCTACAGCGGCGGCGAGTATCTCTGGATCAACGATTTCGACCACAAGATTCTGTTGCATCCGGTGAAGCCGGAGCTGGTCGGCAAGACCATGGCGGACTTCCAGGACCCCGCGGGCACTTACATGTTCCGCGAGTTCGTCCGGGTCGCCAAGGAGAAGGGCAGCGGCTATGTCGGCTACATGTGGTCCAAGCCCGGCCTGACGGAGCCGGTCGACAAGCTGTCGCACGTGCGGACCTTCAAGCCTTGGGGCTGGATCGTCGGCACCGGCATCTACATGGACGACGTGGCGACCGCCGTGTGGAACGAGGCCAAGCGGGCGCTGCTGATGCTCACCGCCATGGCCCTGGTCGTGATCGGCGCCTCCGTCACCATCGCCCGCTCCATCACCGGGCCGCTCGGCGGGATGACCGACGCGATGCACCGGCTGGCCGAGGGCGACACGGAGATCAACGTCGCCGCCGGAAACGACCGGACCGAGCTGTCGGAAATGGCGCGCGCCGTCGTGGTCTTCCGCGACAACGCCGTCGCGCGCCGGCAGCTCGAGGAGAGGCAGGCCGCCGAGCAGGCGGCCAAGGAGCGGCGCTCGCAACGGGTGGACGCGCTGATCGAGCAGTTCGAGCGGAGCATCGCCGACGTGCTGCGCGGCGTGGGCAGTGCTACCGTCCAGCTCGACGCGACCGCCAAGGGCATGGCCGCCATCGCCGAGGAAACCAGCCGGCAGGCCGCCTCCTCGGCCAGCGCATCGGAGCAGACCTCCGCCAACGTCCAGACGGTCGCCGCCGCCGCCGAGGAGATGACCTCCTCGCTCGAGGAGATCGCGCGGCAGGTCGCCACCTCCTCCTCCATCGCCGGAGAGGCGGTCCAGGAAGCCGGCCGCACCAACGTCACGGTGGCCGGCCTGTCGGAAGCCGCACAACGGATCGGCGACGTGGTGAGCCTGATCCAGAGCATCGCGTCGCAGACGAACCTGCTGGCGCTGAACGCGACGATCGAGGCCGCGCGCGCCGGAGAGGCGGGCAAGGGCTTCGCCGTCGTCGCCAACGAGGTGAAGAACCTCGCCAACCAGACCGCCAAGGCGACGGACGAGATCGCCCAGCATATCTCCGCGATGCAGACATCCACCGGCGAAGCCGTCGCAGCCATCCGCAACATAGGCGGCACGATCGCCGCGATGAACGACATCACCGGCGCGATCAGCCTCTCGGTCGAGCAGCAGAGCGCCGCGACCTCCGAGATCTGCCGCAACGTCGGCGAAGCCGCCGCCGGCACCCGCGAGGTGTCCGACAACCTCACCCAGGTCAAGCAGGCAGCCGGGGAGACCGGTGCGGCGGCCACCCAGGTGCTCGGCGCGTCGGGCGAGCTGTCGAGCCAGGCCGGCGCGCTGCGCAAGGAGGTCAGCCGCTTCCTGGACGGCATCCGGGCCGCTTGAACCGTCATGGGCGCTCCGCATGGCCGTGGAGCACCCGCCCTGCGGTTTCCGAAGGAGATGCCGGCTCCGGAACATTCCGCTGGCTCCCGCCTGGCGAAGGATGGTAGCTGGACGGAATTCCGACAGTAACCTGGGCCAGGGATGGTTCGCCCCTATCTGCCGCTGAACGCCCTGCGCGCCTTCGAGGCGTCGGCGCGCCACCTCAGCTTCACCAAGGCCGCCATCGAACTCTGCGTCACCCAGGCCGCCGTCAGCCATCAGGTCAAGCTGCTGGAGGAACGGCTCGGGACCAGCCTGTTCCATCGCCTGCCCCGCGGCCTCGCCCTGACGGACGAGGGGTCGGCGCTCCTCCCCACGCTCCAGGACTCCTTCGACCGCATCGGCGAGCTTCTGGACCGGTTCGAGGGCGGCCAATACCGGGAGGTGCTGACGGTCGGCGCCGTCGGCACCTTCGCCGTCGGTTGGCTGCTGCCGCGCCTGCCCGCCTTCCGGCGGAGCAATCCCTTGGTCGACCTGCGGCTGTCCACGAACAACAACCGGGTGGACATCGCCGCCGAAGGGCTCGACTGCGCCATCCGCTTCGGCGACGGCGCCTGGCACGGCACCGACGCCGTGAAGCTGTTCGACGCGCCGCTCTCCGTTCTCTGCACACCGGACATCGCCGCGCGGCTGCGGGAGCCCAGGGATGTCGCCCGGGAGGCCCTGCTGCGGTCCTACCGGCTGGACGAATGGCCGGGCTGGTTCGCCGCGGCCGGGGCGGAGGCGCCGCCGATCAAGGGACCCGTCTTCGACTCCACCTGGACCATGGTGGAAGCGGCAATGATGGGCGTCGGCGTGGCGCTCGCCCCACCGGTGATGTTCCGCCGGCAGATCGCGTCGGGCTGGATCGAACAGCCCTTCGCCGCCACCGTGCTGCGCGGCAGCTATTGGCTCACCTGGCTGAAATCGAAACCGCTCTCCCCGCCGATGGCCGCCTTCCGCGACTGGCTCGCGCAGGAGTCGCAGGCGCCCTGATCTCGCCGATACCGGATCACCAGGTTCCGGAACGAAAAAACCGGCGCCCTTTCGGACGCCGGTTCTTCTTACTTGTCCACTCCCGGTCGGGACCGGATCAGGTGCCCTGCGGCTCCGGATCCATGCCCTTGCCGTCGGTCGTGGGGACCGAGCTGCGGCGTCCGGGGGTCGGGGTCCGAGGCGGGGCGGCGGAGTAGCTTTCCGCCTTGTCGTCGTCCCGGATCAGCGGCTCGCCGCGCAGGATGCGCTGGATGTCCTCGCCGCTCAGCGTCTCGTACTCCAACAGGGCCTTGGCGACCGCGTGGAGCTGGTCGATGTTCTCCGTCAGGACCTTGCGGGCCTTCTGGTAACCCTCGTCCACGATCCGGCGGATCTCCTCGTCCACCACCTGGGCGGTGCGGTCGGACATGTTCTTGTGCTGGGTGACGGAGTGGCCGAGGAAGACCTCCTGCGTCGGCTCGCCGTAGAGCAGCGGGCCCAGCTTGTCGCTCATGCCCCATTCGGTGACCATGCGGCGCGCCATCTCGGTCGCCATCTTGATGTCGCCCGAGGCGCCGGTGGTGACGCGATCCGGCCCGAAGATCAGCTCCTCGGCGATGCGGCCGCCCATGGCGACGACGAGGTCGGCGCGCAGCTTGGCCTGCGACAGGGAGATGCGGTCGCCTTCCGGCAGGCGCATCACCATGCCCAGCGCACGGCCACGCGGGATGATGGTGGCCTTGTGGACCGGATCGCTGTCCGCCTCGTGCACGGCGCAGATGGCGTGGCCAGCCTCGTGGTAGGCGGTCAGCTTCTTCTCGGATTCGGTCATGACCATGGAGCGGCGTTCCGCGCCCATCATGACCTTGTCCTTGGCGGCCTCGAACTCGGCCATCGAGACGACGCGCTTGCCGATGCGGGCGGCGAGCAGGGCGGCCTCGTTGACGAGGTTCGACAGATCGGCGCCGGAGAAGCCCGGCGTGCCGCGGGCGATGACCTTGGCGTCCACGTCCGGCGCCAGAGGCACCTTGCGCATGTGGACCTTCAGGATCTTCTCGCGGCCGAGAACGTCAGGGTTCGGCACGACGACCTGGCGGTCGAAGCGGCCCGGACGCAGCAGCGCGGGGTCGAGCACGTCGGGGCGGTTGGTCGCGGCGATAAGGATGACGCCCTCGTTCGCCTCGAAACCATCCATCTCGACCAGGAGCTGGTTCAGGGTCTGCTCGCGCTCGTCGTTGCCGCCGCCCAGCCCGGCGCCGCGATGGCGGCCGACGGCGTCGATCTCGTCGATGAAGATGATGCAGGGGGCGTTCTTCTTGCCCTGCTCGAACATGTCGCGGACACGGCTGGCGCCGACGCCCACGAACATCTCGACGAAGTCCGAACCGGAGATCGTGAAGAAGGGCACGTTGGCCTCGCCCGCCACGGCGCGCGCGGTCAGCGTCTTACCGGTGCCCGGAGGGCCGACCAGAAGCACGCCCTTCGGGATCTTGCCGCCGAGGCGCTGGAACTTCTGCGGGTCCTTCAGGAACTCGACGACCTCCGACAGCTCCTGCTTGGCTTCGTCGATGCCCGCGACGTCGTCGAAGGTGACGCGGCCGACCTTTTCGGTCAGCAGGCGAGCGCGCGACTTGCCGAAGCCCATGGCCTTGCCGCCGCCCGACTGCATCTGGCGCATGAAGAAGATCCACACGCCGATCAGCAGCAGCATCGGGAACCAGGACAGCAGCACCGAGAAGAGCGACGGCACGTTGCTGTCGTCCGGCACGGCGCTGATGCGGACGTTCCGCTCGCTCAGGCGCTGGACCAGGTTGGCTTCCGGCGGGATGTAGGTGCTGAAGGAGCGCCCGTCGGTGAAGTGACCGGAGACCTGGTTGCCCTTGATGGTCACGTCGGCCACCTGGCCACGGTCCACTTCGGCCACCAGTTCGCTGTACGGGACCGTGGTTTGCGGGCCACGGGTGGAAGAACTCTGGAACAGGTTGAAGAGGGCTACGAGCAGCAGCCCTATGATGATCCAGAGCGCTAGATTTTTGCCGAAGTTGTTCACGTTACACGCCTTTCTGCGAACCCAGCGGCGATCGGTACGCCGAGACGTAGGCCACCCCCCGATGTCATGGCCGATCTCATGGGCACGTTTCCATGATTACATAATGCCATCGGTTCCATAAACAACCGAAAAGGCGGGTCCGGCCAACGATGCCGCGGGGGTGAAAAGGGCCTCAGCCGTAAGAGCCTGTTCCTCTGCCATAAGGTTGAGGCTCGGCACCCCCACCAGCCTGTCCCCGGACCAAAGGGCCGGCAGGGAGGAGCGCGCCGATTCGGGCGAGCCGAGGCGGGCGAGTTCCGGGCGCAGCGCCAGGGCCGAGCGCCAGCCCTGCCCTCCCAATCGGGCCACGGCCAGCCCTTCCCGCCCGCCGCCCTGCCCCGGGCCGGACGCCAGCGACACGGTGAAACGGCGGTCCCACCAGACGCTCCCGCCGGGCGCGAGCGGGAGCCGCTCGGCCGCCGCGTCCGGCTCGCGCGCAATGGCCAGCCCGCCGCGGCGCGGCTGGATGCGGCAGCCGCCGAGCGTCCGCGCCCTCGGCGTCTCCCCGCGCGCCAGAGCGGTGCCGATCTCGCCGTGCAGCCGTTCCAGCGCCTCGTCCCTGGGACCGTAGGCGGCCCCGCCGACGACGGCGAGGCACCGCCCCAGGGCGCGCAGGCCCAACTCCGCGGGCGCCCGGAACAGCGGAACCGGGTCGAGGCGGATCCAGCCCTCGGGGTGGATCTCGGCGGCTTCCGCGAGAAGCGTTGCGGCCGATTCCTCCAGCGCGCGGCGCGCGCGTCCGGCGCGGCGCGCGGTGGCGGCGAGCCGCCCGGCGTCCAGCCCCTCCCCGGCCAGCAGGCCGGCGACGGCGCGCAGCCGGGCGCGGGCATAGGCGGGGTTGCGGTTGGAGGGATCCTCGATCCAGTCCTGCCCGGCCGCGTGGCAGGTGGCGGCAAGACGCTCGTGGGAGAGGTCGAGGCAGGGGCGGATCAGCCGGACGGGCCCCTCCGCCCGAACCGGCGCCATGCCGGCGAGACCATCGACGCCCGAGCCGCGGGACAGACGCAGAAGCACGGTTTCCGCCTGGTCATCCCGATGGTGCGCCAGGGCAAGGTGAAGGATGCCTTCGGCACGGCAACGCTCTCCCAGCAGGCGGTGCCGCGCACCGCGCGCTGCCTCCTGGATGCCGGCGGAAGGCTTGTCGCCCTCCCAATGAAGGATGCCGTGGGGAATTCCGTGCGCCGTGAGCCAGGTGCCGACGCGTTCGGCCTCGGCGGCGGCCTCGGGGCGCAGGCGGTGATCCACCGTCAGCGCCAGGAGCGACCCGCCCCGCGCCGCCACCCAGCCCTGGAGGAGCAGCGCGAGGGCCAGGCTGTCCGCCCCGCCGGAGACGCCGACGGCCAGTCGGGGCGACGGCTCGAAGCCACCGATCCGCGCCATGAGAGTTGCGAATTCCTCCGGACCGACCGGAGACGTTTCCGGCGTCAGGCCGCGCAATTGAGGCGCTTGCGCTCCGTATCGGCGCGGCGCTTCACGCTGGCCGAAGCGTCCGGGAACTTCTGAAGAAGCTGCGAATAGGCCGTGCAGGCCTCCTTGTTCTTGTTCAGCTTCTGCAGGGACATGCCGAGTTTCAGCAGGTTGTCGCCCGCCTTTCCGTTCTTCGGATACTTCTTCAGTCCTTCCGCAAAGGCGCCGGCGGCTTCCGGGAACTTGTTGCGCACGTAATAGGACTCGCCGAGCCAGTACTGCGCGTTGCCGGCAAGCTTGTGGTTCTGGTTCTTGGCCAGGAAGTCGGTGAAGGCCTTCTCGGCCTCGGCATACTTCGCCTCGCGCAGCAGCGCAAAGGCATGCTCGTACTGCTGGTCCGGCCCGGCACCCGCCGGGGGTGCGGCCACGGCCGCGGTCTGCGTCTTCGCGGGGGCGGGCTTGGGCGCGGCCGGCTCCGGCGGCAGGGCCGAATCCGCGGAAGGCGGCAAGGCTCCGCCACCGGCGAGCGCACCGCCGCCGGCACCGGCCTCGATGTCCTTCAGGCGGAATTCCAGGTCGCTGTTCATCCGCTCCATCCGGTCGCGGAGCTGCGTGATCTGGTGGGTGGCTTCCTCATACCGGCCGGTCAGCTCCGACAGGGCGCGCTCCAGCGCCTGAATGCGGATCTCGAAGTCGGCGGCGAGCCCTTGAGGCATCTGGGCGACCTGCTCCTCCCGGGGCCATGCCTGCGCGACCTCGATGTTCCCGCCGAGCGCCGCGACGCCCGTCTCAAGCCGTTCCAGCCGCTCGGCCATGGCGCGTTCGCCATTGTCGGTCTGGGCGAAGGCGGTGCCGCCGCAAATCAGGCCACCGAGAAGAAGGGCGGCGAAGGAAGAGGTCTTGGTCATGTGCGAGGCCCTGTCCGGACGCGAGATGGCCGATGGAGGCAACCCTGCCGGGTCATCCCGGCAAAACTATGGCCGCTGTTTAGCAGAAGCGCAGCCCGCGCGAAAGAAGGCGCCACGCGCCTTTCCGCCGCCCGGCCGCATCAATTTGCGGGCGGGCATCCGCCCATGGGGGCAACCGGGCATGAAACGCGAAGCGCCGCCCCGGTTGCCCGGAGCGGCGCTTCATGACCTCTATCGGTGGTCCGGACCGTGCCGGACCACCGGAGCGGTGTGTTCCGTGTCGTTAGTCGACGACGGTCACGCCGCGGCGGTTCTGGGCCCAGGCGGCCTCGTTCGAACCGAGAACGGCCGGACGCTCCTTGCCGTAGGAAACGACCTTGACGCGGGCCGAGTTGATGCCCTGGGCGACGAGGTAGTTCTTCACGGAGTTGGCGCGGCGCTCACCCAGGGCGAGGTTGTACTCGCGGGTGCCGCGCTCGTCGGCATGGCCTTCCATCGTCACGGTGACGTTCGGGTAGGACTTCAGCCACTGGGCCTGACGGTCCAGAGTGCCACGGGCCTCCGGCGACAGGTCGTAGCGGTCCAGACCGAAGAAGACGCGGTCGCCGACGTTCACGACGAGGTCTTCCTGCGACCCCGGACGGACGGAGCCGGCGGCGTTCGCGCCGGTGGCGGCGCCGGCGCCGGTGTCCTGCGGAGCGGTTTCGCAAGCGGCGACGAGAGCGACGGCGGCGAGCAGGCTCAGAAACTTAACGCGCATGTCCAATGACCCCCTGAAACGAATGCTGTGTTTTGGCTGTGCTGTCTCGCATGAACGGCGGCTAAGCCGACAGACCCCGACGGCCGGCGTGGACCGGGCTTAGCCTCGTTCCACGCCTGGGCGCCGTTCTTGCGCGCCGCAAAATAGTACTACTACACTAGGGAATCAAGGGCGACCATGCGGGATCCGAAGCATCCAGCGGAGTGATCACACGGCGTTCATTGCTGCCCGTGATATCGATGGAATAAAGCTTGGCGCTGCGCCCGTTGCCGGCCGGCAAGTCCTTGAAGAACATGATGACGCGGCCGTTCGGCGCCCAGGTCGGCCCTTCGACGTGGAAGCCTTCGGACAGGATGCGCTCACCGGTGCCGTCGGGCCGGATCACGCCGACGGCGAAGCTGCTGCCGCGCTGCCGCGTGAAGGCGATGAGGTCGCCGCGGGGCGACCAGACCGGCGTGCCGTAGCGACCCTCGCCGAAGGTCAGCCGCTTCACGCCCGAACCGTTGGCGCCCATGATGTAGAGCTGCTGGCTGCCGCCGCGGTCGGATTCGAAGACGATCCGCTGGCCGTCCGGCGAATAGCTGGGGGCGGTGTCGATGCCGGGGCTGTCGGTGAGCTGGGTCTGGCGGCGGGTGCGCAAGTCCAGCGTGTAGATGTCCGTGTTGCCGTTCTGCGCCATGCTCATGACGACGCGGTTGCCGTCCGGCGAGAAGCGCGGCGCGAAGGTCATGCCGGGAAAATCGCCCAGCACCTCCTGGCGGCCCGTGTCGATGTTGAACAGGTAAACGCGCGGCCGGCGGTTGAAGTAGGACATGTAGGTGATCTCCTGCGTCGTCGGCGAGAAACGCGGAGTAAGCACCAGACTCTGTCCGTCGGTCAGGAACTGGTGGTTCTCACCATCCTGATCCATGATCGCCAGCCTCTTCAGCCGGTTGTTCGCCGGGCCGGATTCCGACACGTAGACGATGCGCGTGTCGAAATAGCCGTCCTCGCCGGTCAGCCGCTTGTAGATGGCGTCGGCGATGATGTGCGCGATGCGGCGCCAGCTGTCCGGGGTGGCGGTGTAGGACAGGCCCTGCATGTACTGGCCGGCGGCGACGTCCCACAGGCGGAAATCGACCTTGGTGCGGCCATCGCCCAGTGCCGTGGTGTTGCCCGCGACCAGCGCCTGGGCGCCGGCGGCGCGCCAGTCCTCGTAGCGCGGCTCGCCCGCGCGCAGCTGTTCCGGCGTCTGCAGGAAGCCGCGCGGGTCGAGCGGACGGAACAGGCCCGACCGCTCCAGATCGGCGGAGATCACCCGCGAGATGTCGGCGCCCATCTGCGCCTCCCGCCCGCCGGAACCGGCGAAGCTGGTGATCGCGATGGGCAGAGGCTCGACGACGCCGCGGGTGATGTCGATGCGCAGTTCGGCCTGCGCCGTGTGCGGGGCGGCGACGCCGAGGGAGAGGATCAACGCGCCGGCGTAGCCGGCGAGCTTCAGCAGAAGCCGTGTCTTCTTATTCATGGTCAGAACATGTCCCTCGGGTCGAAGGTGAACACGATGTAACGCCACTGTTCGTAGGTGCTGTCCGTGAACTCTTCCGTCAGCAGGTCGAGCGGGCTCGAACGCTTGACCGCGCGCACGGCCGCGTCGGCGGCGGCGCGGAACGCGGCGTCGGAGAGATAGCGCGAACGGTACTTCTCGTCGATGTACGCGTTCAGCACCCGGCGGTCGCGCCCGACCTCGATGCGGATCTCCACCTGCATCGAGTTCGAGTCCTTCCGCCCCGGATCGAAGTTCCAGTTCTTCCCCACCTGGCCGCGGATCGCGTCGATGGCCCGGCCCGACGGCTTGAAGGGCTTGTCGGGGCCGGCGACGGCCTTCGCGGCGCCGGACGGCGCCTGAGCCGTCCGCGTCGGCTTGGCGTCGCTCGGAGCCGCCTTGGCGTCGGACTTGGAACTCGTCGAAGGCTTGATCTTGTCGACCGAACTCAGCAGATCGGCCAGAGGGTCGGTCTCGGCGACCTCCTTGGGAGGCGGCTTCTTGGGCTGCTCCTTCGGCGGTTCCGGCTTCTTCGCCTGTTCCTTGGGAGGCTCGGGCTTCGGCTGCTCCTTCGGGGGCTCCGGCTTCTTCGGCTGCTCCTTGGGAGGCTCGGGCTTCGGCTGCTCCTTCGGGGGCTCCGGCTTCGGGGGCTCGGGCTTGGGAGGCTGCGGCTTGGGCGGCTCCGGCGGCGAGGGCGGCGGCTTGGGAGTCGGCGCGGGTTCCGGGTCCGGCGGAGGCGGCGGGGGAGGAGGCGGTGGTGGGGGCGGCGGCGGAGCCGGCGTGGGGGCCGGCTTCGGCGGCGGCGTCTCGGCGACCTTGGGCGGCTCCGGCGCCTTGGGAGGCGGCGGAGGCGGGGGTGGAGGCGCCTCGGCCACGGGCTCGGGCGGGGCCGGGGCCGGCTTGGCTTCCGGGGTCGGGGGCTTCGGTGCCGGCGGATTCGGCGTCGGCTCGCCCTGGTCGATCCGCGCCATCTGGGTCAGCTCGCTGACGTCCACGATCTCGATCGGGACGGAGGCGGGCAGCTCCAGCGTGCGATCGCTGGGCGGCATGCCGAGCACGAACAGCGCGACCAGCGCGACGTGCAGCGTTGCCGAGGCGATCAGGGGTTTGCGCATGGCGTCCGGACCCGGCCTCAGCGGTTCGCCGGGGCCGCGGCGCCGACCTTCGGGCCGGGCGCGGTCGGGGCGTTGGGCATCTCGGCGACCAGGCCGACCTTCTTGAAGCCGGCGGCGCTCATGGTGCCCATGACTTCCAGCATCTTGCCATAGGCGATCTTGGCGTCACCGCGCACCAGGATGCGGGCTTCCGGGTTGTTGTCGGTGACGGCGATCAGCAGCGGCACCATGGCCGTCAACTCCACCGGAGTCTCCTGCACGAAGACGCGCCCGTCGGTCTGCACCGTCACGAAAAGCGGATCCTTCTGCGGCTCCAATGGAGCCGCGTTGGTCTTGGGCAAATCGACCGGCACGCCGACGGTGAGCATCGGGGCGGCGACCATGAAGACGATCAGCAGGACCAGCATGACGTCGATGAAGGGCGTCATGTTGATCTCGGACATCGCGCGGTAGCCGCGGCGCTTGCCCCGGCCTCCGCTCTTTCCTGCGAGCTGCGCTCCCATCTCAGGCGGCCCCCCGCTCCTCGAGGTGGCGAGACAGGATCGCCGAGAACTCGCCCGAGAAGGTCTCCAGCCGGTCGGCGTAGCGGCCAAGGTCGGTGGAGAACTTGTTGTAGGAGACGACGGCGGGGATGGCGGCCAGCAGGCCCATGGCGGTGGCGAACAGCGCCTCCGCGATGCCTGGCGCCACCACGGCGAGGCTGGTGTTGCCCGAACCCGCGATCGAGGTGAAGGAGTTCATGATGCCCCAGACCGTACCGAACAGCCCGATGAAGGGAGCCGTCGACCCGACCGAGGCCAGGAAGGTCATGTAGCGTTCGGCCCGCGCCATCTCGCGGCCGATGGTCACCGACATGACGCGCTCGACCCGCTGCTGGAGGCTGCCCTTCAGTCCGCCGCTGAGGCCGCGCTCGGAGGCCATGCGCCATTCGCGCATGCCAGCCGCGAAGGTCGCGGCCATGGGGTCGGCCGGGGTCTTGCCGATGCGGTCGTACAGCGCGTCGAGCGACCCGCCCGACCAGAAGCTCTCCTCGAAGGCGTCCGCCTGCGCGTTCAGCCGGCGGATGCGCATCAGCTTCTCGATGATGATGCTCCAGCACCAGACCGAGGCGACCACCAGCATCAGCATGACGGTCTTGACGATCAGGTCGGCCTGCCAGAACAGGCCCCACATGGAAAGGTCGTGGGTCTGGGCGGCGGCCCCGACCATCTGGGCGGTGTTAACGGCGTCCATCGCGGGGTGTCTCGCTCATGCCTTGGGGTGCAATGTGTTCAGTATGTCGCGGACCTGGGCCGGCAGGCGCGCAGGCCGCCCGGCCCGGTTTATCAGCGCGAGCGTGAGATCCGCCCGCGCCAGCTCCCGGCCGTCCGGCCCGGCCCGGCGAACCGATTGTGCGGCCGCGAGAGAAGCGCCGCCGATATCGGCGATCCGGGTCACCACTTCAAGCGTATCGTCAAGCTTAGCGGGAGCGACAAATTCGATCCTCATGCGCCGTACCGCAAATGACACACCCTCCCGCTCCATCAGATCGGTGTGGCTGAGCCCGAGCAGGCGCAGCATCTCCGTCCGCGCCCGTTCCATGAAGCGCAGGTAGTTGGCGTGGTAGACGATGCCGCCCGCGTCGGTGTCCTCATAGAAGACCCGCAGCGGATAGCGGTGCAGGCCCGGCCCGTCGAAGGAGCCGGAGAGCGGATCCGGAGATGCGCCGGCCTCAGTCATCCTCGTCCTCCTCAGGCGGGAGCGCGCGGTCGAGCAGGTCGAGCTGGCGCAACGGCTGGTTCGGCGGGTTGAGGCCCAGGTAGCGGAAGCCGTGGTCGGTCAGCATGCGCCCGCGCGGCGTCCGCTGCAGGAAGCCCTGCTGGATCAGGTAGGGCTCGACAACCTCCTCCAGCACGTCGCGCTGCTCGCCGAGTGCGGCGCCCAGCGTGTCCACCCCGACCGGCCCGCCGCCGTAGTTGTGGGCGATGAGGCTTAGGTAGCGGCGGTCCATGCTGTCGAGGCCGAGCGGGTCCACCTCCAGCCGGGTCAATGCCGCGTCGGCGATGCGGGCGTCCACCTCCTCCATTCCGGCGACGGCGGCGAAGTCGCGCACCCGGCGCAGCAGGCGTCCGGACACGCGCGGCGTTCCGCGCGAGCGGTTGGCGATCTCGCGCGCGCCCTCGGGCGTGATGCCCATGCCGAGCACGCGGGCGGCACGGCTCACGATCAACTCCAACTCGTCCGGTTCGTAGAACTGGAGCCGCACGGGAATGCCGAACCGTTCGCGCAAGGGGCGCGTGATCAGGCCGGAACGCGTCGTGGCCCCGACCAGCGTGAAGGGCGGCAGGTCGATGCGGATCGACCGCGCCGACGGCCCCTCGCCGATGATGAGATCGAGCTGGAAGTCCTCCATCGCGGGATAGAGCACTTCCTCCACGGCAGGATTAAGGCGATGGATCTCGTCGATGAAGAGGACGTCGTGCGGCTGGAGGTTGGTCAGCAGCGCCGCGAGGTCACCGGCCTTGGCGATCACCGGGCCGGAGGTCGCGCGGAACCCGACCCCCAGCTCGCGCGCCACGATCTGGGCGAGCGTGGTCTTGCCCAGCCCCGGCGGGCCGAACAGCAGCACATGGTCCAGCGCCTCGCCGCGCCCACGCGCGGCCTGGATGAAGATCGACAGGTTCTCGCGCGCGTGGCGCTGGCCGATGAACTCGGCGAGCGACAGCGGGCGGATGGAGGACTCGGGCTCGTCGCCCGTGCCCTGCCCCGGCTGCACCAGCCGTTCCTGTTCGGCACTCATTGACTAAGCTCCTTCAGTCCCTGGCGGATCAGCTCCGACACCCCCGCCCCGTCCCCCAGCGCCCGGCCGGCGGCCACCACCGCGGCGAAAGCTTCCGAGCGGCCGTAGCCGAGGTTGACGAGGGCGGAGACCGCATCCCCGAGGGCCGTGTTGTCGGGAACCGCCCCACCCGCGCCCGCCTTGCCGCCCGCCGGAGCGGGACCGGCCGGGACGCCGAGCGAAAGGCTGCCCACCTTGTCCTTCAATTCATTGACGATGCGCGTGGCAACTTTGGGGCCGACGCCGTCGGCACGGGTCAGCGCCGTCTTGTCCTGCGACGCGATGGCATGGGTGAGCTGGTCCGGACCGAGCACGCCGAGGATCGCCAGCGCCAGCCGCGAACCCACCCCCTGGATGGTCGTCAGCAGCCGGAACCAGTCCCGCTCCGCGTTGTCGGCGAAGCCATAGAGATGGATGCGATCCTCGCGGACGAAGGTCTCCACAACCAGCGATGCCCGTTCGCCCTGCACGAGCCGCGACAGGGTGCGGTTCCCGCAGGACACCGAATAGCCGACCCCGTTCACATCGACGACGGCCCAATCGGTGCCGACGGAATCCACGATGCCGGTGAGCTTGGCGATCACTTGTGGTCGTCTCCATCATCCCTCTCCCGCCCCGGGAGAGGGTGGCGCGAAGCGCCACTCGCGCAAACTCCGTTTGCGCTGTTGGCGGCAGGCGAAGCTTCGCTTCGCTGGGAGCCGGGTGAGGGTGCAAACGCTGCGGCTGGACGCCGTACGACGGCGGTCGCCGACAAGGTGGAGGCGATCGTTTGCAGAACGCCCTCCAAGTTCTCGTTCACTTCGTTGTTCCAAAATCTGAGGATACGGAAACCTACCTGCTCCAGCATGCGGGTGCGCCGCTGGTCGTGCTCGACCCTGTCAGCGTGCTGACCACCGTCCAGTTCGATGATCAGCCGGTGATCATGCGCGACGAAATCGACCGTGAAGCCGAGGATCGGCTCCTGTCGCCGGAACTTCGCGCCGAGCTGCGCATTGCGCAGCTTTTGCCACAACAGCTTTTCGACGTCCGTCGCATTCAGCCGTAGATTGCGCGCACGGGCGGTTTCCGAGGGAGTCGGCTTGTCCTTGGCGGAGCGCAGCACCGCCCCCTCTCCCCCCCGGGGAGAGGGTTGGGGTGAGGGGGATCCGCGTTGCGAAAGTTCGCCGTCCCCCGTGAACCCCCTCACCCGGCGCTGCGCGCCACCCTCTCCCCCAGGGGAGAGGGCAACTTCGGCGCTCCGTGCCGGGAGCATGCCGCCAGCAGTGCTCTCGCCCGCCCCCCTGCGCCACATCGTCCAGCTCGCGCGGTGATGGGCGTGGCAGATGGCGACGGCCAGCGCGTCGGCGGCGTCCGGGGTTGAGATCTCGCAACCGGGCAGCAGGAGGCGGATCATCGCCTGGACCTGCGCCTTTTCGGCGCGGCCCTGCCCGACGACTGCCTTCTTGACCATATTGTTAGTGTATTCCGCGACCGCAAGCCCCGCCAGGGCCGGCACCAGCAGCGACACGGCGCGCGCCTGGCCGAGCTTCAGGGTGGAGGCGGCATTCGTGTTGACGAAGGTCTCCTCCACCGCCGCCTCGTCCGGGCGATAGCGCTCCACCACCTCGGTCAACGCGTCGTGGATCTGGCACAGCCGCTCCGCGAGCGAGCAGTCGCCGTCGGAATGCACCGCGCCGTCGGCGACGTGGATCAGCCGGTTGCCCGACAGCTCGATGACGCCCCAGCCGGTGTGGCGCAGGCCGGGATCGAGCCCCAGGAGGCGCACCGGCGGAGTCGCTCCACCCCCGGGGCCCGCCCCCGTCCTGACGCCCTGCCCGCGCACACCGGTCTCCTGCCCTTTAGGCGGTCAGCTTCTGCATCAGCTCGTCCGGAATGTCGAAGTTGCCTTCGACGGTCTGGACGTCGTCGTTGTCGTCGAGCACGTCGATCAGCTTCAGCAGCGACGCGGCGGCGTCCTCGCTCGGCGCGACGGTGTTCAGCGGCTTCCAGGCCAGGCGGGCGCTCTCGGCGCCGCCGAACTTGGCTTCCAGCGCGTCGCGCACGGCGGCGAAGCTCTCCACCGTGGTGGTGACCTCATGCCCGTTCTCGTCGGACTCGACGTTGTCGGCCCCGGCCTCCAGCGCCGCCTCGAACATGGAGTCGGCGTCCGCCACCGAGGCGGGGTAGTAGAGCGCGCCGACGCGGCTGAACATGAAGCTGACCGAGTTGGTCTCTCCCATCGAGCCGCCGTACTTGGTGAAGGCGGAACGGACTTCGGCCGCGGTGCGGTTGCGGTTGTCGGTCAGCGCCTCGACGATCAGCGCGACGCCGCCGGGGCCGTAACCCTCGTACCGTACCTCCTCGTAGTTCGCGTCGTCGCCGCCCGGCGCGCCGCTCTTGATCGCGCGGTCGATACGGTCGCGCGGCATGTTCTGCGAACGGGCGGCGATGATCGCCGCGCGCAGCCGCGGGTTGGCCGCCGGGTCCGGCAGGCCGCTCTTCGCCGCGACGGTGATCTCGCGGGCGAGCTTGTTGAAGATCTTGGACCGCTTGGCGTCCTGCGCGCCCTTGCGGTGCATGATGTTCTTGAACTGTGAATGACCGGCCATGCGTCGAACGAGCCTCGAACAGGGTCTGCTGGAAAGGTGGAATGTTGTGGCGCAGCTTTACCAGAATCGCGCGCGCCACCGCACGCCCTCGGCGCGGCAGACCACACCCGCGAGGATGGAAAGTCAATATGGCGTATTTGAGGCGATTGCCGGATCAGGCCAGACCGTGGCGGTTCACGGGCCAGAACGCCCCGTCGAGGATCTGGTCGATGCTGTAAGGGCAGTCGGAGGGAAGCTGTTGGGGCATGATGCCGTCCCGCTCCAGCCCCCTGGCGGCGGCGATGCGGCCTTTCCTCCAGGATCGGGCGAGCGCATCCGGGAGGCGCGGCCCGAGGCTGGGGCTGTCCTCCAGCAGATATTCGATGTCCACCCGCGCATCCTCGACGGAATGCCGCCAGCCCTTCCGGGGGTCGGATGCGGGAGACAGTTCCAACTTCAGCAGATGCTCGATGATCCTGGTCATCTGGCTGGTCAATCCGTTGAAGTCGCTGCGCCCCAAGCTTTCGATCTCCTCGGCGAGGTTCTCCCAATCCAGCGGCAGGTTGGTGCCGGTCGCGGCGGCCTCGCGCAGCCGGGCGGCCTGCTCCCGCGTCCAGGCGTAGAAGTCCCGATCATACTTGGCGTTGAAACCCATTTCCGCCTCTCGGACCGCGCGTTCCATCAATCCAGACCGTGGCGGTTCACGGGCTGGAAATCGTCGTCGAAAAGCTGTTCGAGGCTGTAGGGGCATTGGGCCGGCAGCGCGCTCTCGCCGAGGCCGTCCTGCTCCAGCCCGTCCATCGCCTTGTTGCGTCCCTGCCGCCAGGCCCAGTCGAGCGCCTCGGCATAGCGGGCCTTCAGGCTCGGGCTGTCGGCGGTGATCAGTTCGATCTGCCCCCGGGCGTCGCGCACGGTGCGCGCCCAGCCGCCGCGGGGGTTGGATGCCGGCGAGTGTTCCAGGTTGAGGAGATGCTCGATGAGGCGGCTCATCTGGCTGGCAAGACCGCGGTAGTCGCTGCGCCCCAAGCTTTCGATCTCCTCGGCGAGGTTCTCCCAGTCCAGGGGCAGGTTGGTGCCGGTCGCGGCGGCCTCGCGCAGCCGGACCGCCTGCTCCCGCGTCCAGGCGTAGAAATCCCGATCGTACTTGGCGTCGAAACCCATGACCGCCTCCGGAACGCTCGAACCGCTATCCCCGCGTCGGGAAAGTCTGACTCAAACGGCCGCCGAGGCGCAACGGCTCCACGCGGACGGCGAGGCCGGTGCGGTCGTCCGTCTCCACATAGAGGCCGCAGACGGTCGCCTCTCCTTCGGCCGGGGACAGGCGCTCGGTCGGCAGCTTGCGGATGGTCTTCGCCATGGCGATTTCCTTCTTCATGCCGATGGCGCTGTCATAGTCGCCGCACATGCCGGCGTCCGACTGGAAGGCGGTGCCGCCCGGCAGGATCATGTGGTCGGCGGTCGGCGTATGGGTGTGGGTGCCGACGACCACCGACGCGCGGCCGTCGCAGAAGTGACCCATGATCATCTTCTCGCTGGTCGCCTCGCCATGCACGTCCAGCAGGATCGCGTCCACGTTGCCGGGGCCGAGCCGGTGGGCGCGCAGCACCCGGTCCACGGCGGCGAAGGGATCGTCCAGCGGATCCATGAAAAGGCGCAGCATGACGTTCATGACCAGCACCTTGCGTCCGCCACGGGCCTGCAACAGCACGAAGCCGCGCCCCGGCGTGCCTTCCGGATAGTTCAGCGGGCGGATGATGCGGGGCTGCTGGTCGATGGCGGAGACCAGTTCCTTCTGGTCCCAGCTGTGGTTGCCGAGCGTGATGACGTCCACGCCCGCCTCGAAGAACTCCTCGGCGATCTTCACGGTGATGCCGAATCCGCCCGCCGCGTTCTCGCCGTTGACCACCGTCAGGTCGGGGTCGAGCCTTTCGCGCAAGCTCGGCAGATGGGCGATCACCGCGTCGCGGCCGCTCCGCCCCACGACGTCGCCGAGAAAAAGAATGCGCATGGCCGGACCCTTATGAATTGCCGTCTGATGGAACGCCGTCCGGATCGCTGCCGGGGTCGCGCGGGGCGCGGCCCTTTAGAAACGGAGCGCCTCGCGATCCGTCACGATCCAGTCCAGGGGCTGATCGTATTCGTCAACGGGAACCGCGTCCATCCGCTGCGCGGCGAAGGCGATGCCGATGGCCGTCACCGGCCCGCGCGCGCGCAGCCCGTCCAGCGTCCGATCGTAATAGCCCGCACCATAGCCGAGCCGCCGCCCACTTCCGTCGAAGGCGAGCAAGGGCACCAACACGACCGAGGGTGCGAGTTCGGGCCGGTCGGGGCCGGGTTCGGAAATGCCGTAGCGGCCGGTCACCATGGGAAGGGCCGGGTCCCAGTCGCGGAAGGTCAGTGCCTGCCCACGCGGGCCGGAGATGGGAAGCGCCACCGTGCGGCCGAGGGAGCGGAGGTGCCGCAGCAGCGGAAGCACATCCATCTCCGAGCCGAGCGGCCAGTAGCCGCCGACAACCGCCTCGCGCGGCGCGATGGAGTCGAGATCGATGGCGTCCAGGAAACGGTCGCGCAGGCGCAAGGCCGCCGCCTCGCGTTCCGCCGGGTCCGACAGGGCATCGCGCACCAGCTTGGCCCGTTCGCGGGCCGCCATCTTGGCGCTGCGGAGGTCGGTCATGCCCTTGGGGATCGATGCGGGAAAGGATTTAGGAGGGGTGGAAGGAGACCGCCTCGGCCGGTGGCCATGGTGCCCATCCTCCATGGCCTGCGTGAGCAGGTGGGCGTCGTGTACCCGGGCCACGGCCCGGGCAGGGACAACTCCCAAAGAGTCAAGGTTATCGGCCCTGGGGATTGATGCGACCTGCCGAACCAGGCAGTCACCTTCCGAGGACTAATCTAGGTGCGCTCGAGCCGCGCGGCAACCTCTTCGATGCGCTCGGCCACATCATTCACGGCGGCGGCCAGTTCGGCCTCGTCCACGCTTGGCGCGGTTTCGGCCTGCGCACCGCCGCTGGCGCCGCTCCGTGCCCCCTGCCCGGCCAGGACATCCTGCAGCTCGTCCGCAAGGACGAGGCTGGTCATCAGCAGCATCTGCGCCTCCGAGCCGGAGCGCCCGCCGCCGGTCAGCTCCTTCAGGCGCCCGTCCACATAGGCAGCCAGTTCGCGCAGGCGCGGCTCCTGCCCCGGCTGGCAGAGCAGCCGGTAGGCGCGCCCGTTGACTTCGATGTCCACCTGCGACATACCGCCGCTGTCCGCCGTCGTCATCGTGCCTCCAGCACCGTTTCGAGCCGCCCGATGGCGGCGTCCAGCCGCTGGGATACCACGTCGGCCTTCTCCTGGGCATGGAACTGCTCAGCCCGCGCTTCTTGCAGCGCAGCGGTCAGCTCATCCTCGCGCCGCACCGCACGGGCCTCCCGCGCCTCGGCGGCCCGCTCCAGACGTTCCACAGACGCCGCAAGGCGTTCCAGCGCGTTGCTAAGAGATTGCATAACGTTCTCCGGCAAACCTCTAGCTCCACTTGTCGATGGGGAACTGTGCGCCCGCACAGCGATCGCCGCGCGAAGGGCGGACCCGCAAGGCCGCGCACCGTCACAGATGGCATATTGTATATCATCAAAACCTTTTCGCGGCCAAGCCATTGGCGTGGATTTTCCTGCCTCCATTCCCGTGTTGACCTGGGAACGAGGCTTCTGCATGGTGCCCGCGTTCTCAGGGAAAATGACCCTTTTCCCGCCGCTTGACTGTCATTTTCTGCCCGTTTCACGCGATCGCCCTACAGGAAGCGCAGGAAGCCCTCCGATGCCCGTTGCCAACCCCACCACTCCCCCCGCCCCCATCCAAGTCATGGCGAACGCCATCCGCGCGCTCGCCATGGACGGTGTCGAGGCCGCCAAGTCGGGCCATCCCGGCATGCCCATGGGCATGGCCGACGTCGCGACGGTGCTGTTCACGCGCTTCCTGAAGTTCAACCCGAGGCAGCCCAACTGGGCCGACCGCGACCGGTTCGTGCTGTCCGCCGGCCACGGCTCAATGCTGATCTACGCGCTGGGCTATCTGACCGGCTACGAGCGCATGACCATCGACGAGCTGAAGCGCTTCCGCCAGATCGGCGGCCTGACGCCCGGCCATCCGGAGGTGGATCCCTCGCTGGGCATCGAGATGACCACCGGCCCGCTCGGCCAGGGCATCTCCACCGCCGTCGGCATGGCGCTGGCCGAGCGCATCACCAACGCCCGCTTCGGCAACGACCTGGTGAACCACTTCACCTACGTCATCGCGTCGGACGGCGACCTGATGGAGGGCGTCAGCCACGAGGCCTGCTCGCTCGCCGGCCATCTCAAGCTGAACCGTCTGATCGTGCTGTGGGACGACAACCACATCTCCATCGACGGCTCGACCGACCTCAGCTTCACCGACGACACCCAGGCCCGCTTCCGCTCCTACGGCTGGAACACGGTCGGGGTGGACGGCCATGACCCGGAGGCGGTCGCCAAGACCATCGCCGCCGCGCAGGAGTCCGACAAGCCGTCGCTGATCGCCTGCCGCACCATCATCGGCAAGGGCGCCCCCAACAAGGCCAACACCCACAGCGCCCACGGCGCGCCGCTGGGGCTGGAGGAGGTCGCCGCGACCCGCGAGGCGATCGGCTGGCCGCACGAGCCCTTCGTCGTTCCGGACGACGTGCTGAACACCTGGCGCGCCGCCGGCCACCGTGCGGACGAGCAGTACGCCGCCTGGGCCAAGCGCTTCGACTCGCTGGACGCCCAGGCCCGCAAGGCCTTCGAGGCGGCGATGAGCCACGGCGTCCCGGCCGGCCTGTCGGAGGCGATCGAGGCTTTCAAGCAGAAGGTCAGTGCTGACAAGCCGAGCTGGGCGACCCGCGTCGCGTCGGGCAACGTGCTCGAGGTGCTGGTCCCGGCCATTCCGGAACTGGTCGGCGGCTCGGCCGACCTGACGCCGTCCAACAACACCAAGGTCAAGAACACCGCCGACGTGCAGCCCGGCAGCTACGGCGGCCGCTACGTCCGCTACGGCGTGCGCGAGCACGGCATGGCGACGGTGATGAACGGCATGTCGCTGCACGGGGGCGTCATCCCCTACGGCGGCACCTTCATGCAGTTCGCCGACTATTGCCGCCCGGCGATCCGGCTGGCCGCGCTGATGAAGACCCGCACCGTCTTCGTCATGACGCACGACAGCATCGGACTCGGCGAGGACGGCCCGACCCACCAGCCGGTGGAACACCTGGCCGCCCTGCGCGCCATCCCGAACCTGCTGACCCTGCGCCCCTGTGACGCGGTCGAGACGGCGGAGTGCTGGCAGATCGCGCTGGAGCGGGTGAATGGCCCGTCGGTTCTGGCCCTGACCCGCCAGAACCTGCCGACGCTGCGCACCGAGCACACGTCGGAGAACCGCAGCGCCCGCGGCGCCTACGTGGTTCAGGAGGCCGAGGGCGAGCGCAAGGTGACGCTGCTCGCCACCGGTTCCGAGGTGTCGATCGCCGCCGAGGCCCGTGCGGCGCTACAGGCCGAAGGGATTGGTACGGCCGTCGTGTCTATGCCGAGTTGGGAACTGTTCGAGGCGCAGGACGCCGCGTACAAGAAGCAGGTGCTCGGGACCGGGATGCGCGTCGCCGTCGAGGCGGCCATCCGCCAGGGCTGGGACCGCTGGCTGGGCGAGAACGGCGCCTTCGTCGGCATGTCCGGCTTCGGCGAGTCCGGCCCCTACCAGGAGCTGTACAAGCATTTCGGCATCACGGCCGACGCCGTGGTGGCCGCCGCCAAGGCGGGTCTGTAAGGGTCCCGGCCGCAAGGCCGGACCCCGCAAAAACAAGAAGGAGGATTGGTTATGGCTGTTCGGGTTGCGATCAACGGTTTCGGCCGCATCGGCCGTCTGGTCCTGCGGGCCATCTACGAGAGCGGCCGCAAGGACGTGGAGGTCGTGGGCATCAACGACCTCGCCGACCTCGGCACCAACGCGCACCTTCTGAAGTACGACAGCGTGCACGGCCGCTTCCCCGGCACCATCGAGGTCCGCGACGGCAATCTCGTCGTCAACGGTCATGAGATCAAGGTCGTCCAGGAACGCGACCCGACCAAGCTTCCCTGGAAGGATCTGGGCGTCCAGGTCGCCATGGAATGCTCGGGCATCTTCACCAAGCGCCTCGACGCCGCCAAGCATCTGGAAGCCGGCGCCGAGAAGGTGCTGATCTCCGCCCCGGGCACCGACGAGGACCTGACGGTCGTCTATGGCGTGAACCACGACCAGCTCAAGGCCGAGCACCGGATCGTGTCCAACGCCTCCTGCACGACCAACTGCCTGTCGCCCGTCGCCTTCGTGCTGCACAACCTCGTCGGCATCGAGAAGGGCTTCATGACCACGATCCACTCCTACACGGGTGACCAGCGGATCGTGGACACGAACCACAAGGACCTGCACCGCGCCCGCGCGGCGGCCCTGAACATGATCCCGACATCGACCGGCGCCGCCAAGGCCGTCGGCAAGGTGCTGCCGGACCTGAAGGGCAAGCTGGACGGCACCGCCATCCGCGTGCCGACCCCCAACGTCTCGGTCGTGGACTTCAAGTTCATCGCCAAGCGCGCCACCACGGCGGAAGAGGTCAACAAGGCCATCTCCGACGCCGCCGCCGGCCCGCTGAAGGGCATTCTCGGCGCCTACACGGAGGAGCTGGTCTCCACCGACTTCAACCACGACGCCCACAGCTCGATCTTCGCGCTGAACGAGACCAAGGTCATCGACGGCAACTTCGTCCGCATCATGACCTGGTACGACAACGAGTGGGGCTTCTCGAACCGCATGAGCGACACCGCCGTCGCCATGACCAACGCGAAGTAAGCCCGAGCGTTACTGTCTGCTGACAAGGGGCGCCTCCGCGAGGGGGCGCCCTTCTTTCTTTGGTCCTGCGCCTTCGCCCCTTCTCCGCTTGAAGGGCCGCTTGAGGGATGGGCGTGTCGCAACTATTCTTCTTGTCATGGGCAGGTTGGATTCGGGCAGCATGAACAGCGAGATCGTCAACGACCGTGCGAAGCTGATCTACCATCGCCTCATCGCGCGCCGGATCGCGGGTGACCCTGATCTGGTCAGGCGCGCCCGCAACGTCCTGGACAATCTGGCGACGGACCCAAATCAGCGGGCCTACGTCGGCGAGTGGAGGAACGTGCTCGCCGGATCCGATGGTCAAATCCGCAATTTCATCGTCTCCAGGGGGCAGGATGCGACGCGGCTTCGCATCAGTTCTCCCTTTCCCTTGCTCCCGGAACTCTCCATCGAAGACGAGCAGATACGGAGGCGGTTGTGGCGAAAGGCCAAGACGTTCGCACGATCGACGACTTGGAACGCGCTGTCCGCGCCCTGACGCGGCATTTCAACTGTGATACCGCCATCATCATCGGAAGTCAGGCCATACTGGTTGGATGGCCAAACGCTCCCGTCATCATGCGCACCTCTCCGGAGATCGACGCTTATCCCGCCAATGCCCGAGAATGGGAGGCGGCGCGGGCGGCAGAAGGGCAAGACGCGGAAGCATCCGAGGAGATATTCGCGCTTTTCGGTCCAGGTTCGGAGTTTCACAAGACGCACGGCTTTTACATCGATGGATGTGATGACCGAACCGCAAAACTTCCTCATGGCTGGCGCAGCCGCGCCGTGATCCGCAAAATCGAGGTTGACGCGCACACTGTGCGGGCCATCGCGCCAAACACGTCCGATCTGATCGTGTCGAAGCTTATGGTTCTTCGCGAAAAGGACAAGGACTTCATCCGCGAATGCCATGCCACCCGCCATCTTGACCGCAACCACCTCAAGCGGCTTCTCACCCAGATGCTGGTTCCCCAGGACCAGCGTAAGATCATCGACGCTTTCCTCGACTCGCTTTGACGGTTTTTGTCCGTACCGGATGCTGAACTGCACGGAACGCAGGGCGGGCCTTCGGCTTTTGCGCCGTTGTGTTGCACCGACGCGAGATTAAGGTCTCGCCTCTTCCGTTTGCGTTTGTGCGACCCTGATTGTCGCACCCACTTCTTGGGAGCCCCCATGTCCTCCAGCGAAGCGCTCCGTCCGGCCGCCGGCCCGGCGGAGCAGCGGACGATCACGCCGCTGCTGACCTTCGTCCTCGCGGCGGCCTGTGGTGCCGTCGTCGCGAACATCTATTACGCGCAGCCCCTGGTCGGGCTGATCGGGCCGGCGCTCGGGCTGCCGCCGGAGATCAGCAGCTTCGTGGTGACGCTGACGCAGATCGGCTATGGCGCGGGGCTCGTGCTGCTGGTGCCGCTGGGCGACCTGCTGGAGAACCGGCGGCTGGTCGGCGTCACGCTGGCGGGCGCCGTCCTGGCGCTGCTGCTGGCCGCGGTGGCGCCGAATGGCGCCCTGTTCCTGGCGGCGTCCTTCCTGATCGGGCTGAGTTCGGTGGCGGTGCAGATGCTGGTGCCGCTCGCGGCTCACATGGCGCCCGACGCGATGCGCGGGCGGGTGGTCGGCAACGTCATGAGCGGCCTTCTGCTGGGCATCCTGCTGGCACGCCCGCTGTCGAGCCTGATCGCCGACCATTTCGGCTGGCGCGCGGTGTTCGGCGTCTCGGCCCTGATCACGGTCGCCTTCGCTCTGCTGCTCGCCCGCGTGCTGCCCTACCGCCGGCCGGCGCGCGTCGCCAGCTACGGCGGGCTGCTGGGCTCCCTCTGGTCGCTGCTGCGCGGCACGCCGGTGCTGCAGCGCCGGACCGCCTACCAGACCATGGCCTTCGCCGCCTTCAGCCTCTACTGGACCGGTGTGCCGCTGCATCTGGCAGGAGAGCCCTTCCACCTGTCGCAGAGCGGCATCGCGCTGTTCGCGCTGTCGGGTGCGGCCGGCGCGCTGGTGGCGCCCATCGCCGGCCGCATCGCCGACCGCGGCTGGAGCCGTCCGGCAACCGGCGTCGCTCTGCTGTCCATCGCTGCCGCCTTCCCCGTCGCCTGGCTGGGGCGCGACTCCATTGCCATGCTGATCCTGGCCGGGCTGCTGCTGGACGCGGGCGTCCAGTGCAACATGGTTGTCGGGCAGCGGGCCATCTATTCGCTCGGGGCCGAAGTGCGCAGCCGCATGAACGGCATCTACATGGCGATCTTCTTCTTCGGCGGCGCGCTCGGCTCGGCGCTCGCCGGCTATGCCTTCGCCCATGGCGGCTGGGTGCCGGTCACCTGGATCGGCTTCGCCTTCCCGGTGATCGCGCTCGCCTGCTATGCCACCGAACTCGGCAACCGTCGGAGGGGCTGACTCCGCCGGTCACCGTTTCCGCCTCAGTCTGCGCCTTTACTGCCGGCGCAGCGAGGTCATGCTGTCGCTGTACTCGAACGCGGGCATCGCCTCGACCTCCTGCCTGGTCAGGCCGCTGAGTCCGACCGTGTCCTGGCCCGGCTGCCAGTTCACGTTGCCGATATCGATGGCGACCTGCTTGTCGCCGAATCCGAGAAAGCCGCCATGGGAGACGACGACCTGTTCCGGCTGCCCGTCGGATCCGAGGATCACGTCCTCGACGGTGCCGAACTCGCTGCCGTCCTCCCCGATGAGGGTCTTGTCCATCAGGGCTTCGGGCGGAATCGGCTGCTCGTTCACCGATATGCCGGCCTGCGCGCCGTCCGCGGGAACCTCGGGCGGCGGCTCGGACATGGGATCGGCACCGGCCGCCGCCGCCGGGTTCTCCCCGGCGGCGGAGCCGGCGGGCGGCGCCTGGGCCAGGGACGGGGCGCTCAGGCCAAGCAGGAGGGCGCTGGTCAAAAGGAGATTCCCACGCATGGCGGTTACTCTTGCCGTGGCTGATGGTAGGTTCAACGGCCCTCCCCCGCGCCGCGTTCCCGCCCGCGCCTGCTCTCCCGCCATCCCACCCTTCCCATGACAGCCCCTCGCCCGATCCGCATTCACGGCCTTGCCGACGCCCTCGCCGCCCTCAGCACCGCCTCGGAACTGCACCGGCCCTTGACGCTGGTCAGCGCGCCCGGCGCCGCCGCGCATGCCGGCGCCCTATGGTTCAGGGAAGTCGTGGCGAAGGCCCGTGCCGCCTTTCCGGACGTCGTGGTGACGGCAGTGCTGGACTGCGCCGACCGCGCCGGGGACGTGCAGGGCGCGCTCGCATCCGGCGTCACGCACATCCTCTTCACGGGCCACCCGGACGCTGCCCGCGCGCTTGCGGAGGTCGCCGCCGCGCGCGGGGCCGTGCTGTTGCAGGCCCTCCCCGGCGCGCTGGACCTGCGGACGGTACGCGACCCGGCCGCCGCCTGCCGCGCCTGGCTGGAAGAAAGTTGACTATACTGACAATCGGGGTGCGTTAACGCCAATTCGCCGGAACTCTCCGCGCGAAAGTGGTGTATCGTGTCGGATAACGCGAAACTGCGGTAAGCCCGTGCCCCCGATGAGTCACACGACCTCGACATTGCCGCCACCGGATCCGAAGGCGCCGGAAACCAGGGACAGGACGCGCGCCGCCGCGAAAGTCACGGCCGCCGGCACGCGCGGGCCGGAGGACCTCGTCCGGACACTCCACCCCGCCGGGATGCCGCATCCGGAGGTGGTGAAGTACAGCACCCCGGTGCGGATCGTGATCTGGGTCGGCCTCATGGCCCTGTCCTGGGGCGTGGTGGCGGGGGTCGGCTACGGCCTCTACAGCCTCGCCCGTTCGCTCCTCTTCTGACCAAACGCAGAGCGCCTCCGCCTATCCATTCGCGCCCCGTTTGGCCGCCATTCCTAGCCGTTTCGGCCTGCAAACCAAGCGAAGTATGTCCCTGCGCCCGTTGCAAAGAGGCTGGGGCTGGGCTATGAGCACGGCACTTCCTGAAAATGCCTTGGGGAAAGAACAAAAATGAAGCTCACGCGCCGCGTTAAGGAAATCCTGGCCAATTACGAGAGCGACAATCCGGGCGTCAAGGCGAACCTCGCCCGCATCCTCATGGAAGGCAAGCTGGGAGGAACCGGCAAGCTGGTGATCCTGCCGGTCGACCAGGGCTTCGAGCATGGTCCGGCCCGTAGCTTCGCCCCGAACGAGCCGGGCTACGACCCGCACTATCACTACCAGCTCGCCATCGACGCGGGCTGCAACGCCTACGCCGCTCCGCTCGGCCCGCTCGAGGCCGGCGCCAGCACCTTCGCCGGCTCGATCCCGACGATTCTGAAGATGAACAGCGCCAACAGCCTGTCGCGCCAGAAGGAAGGCGCCGACCAAGCGGTGACCGCCTCGGTCCGCGACGCGCTGCGGCTGGGCTGCTCGGCCATCGGCTTCACGATCTATCCCGGCTCGGACGCCATGTACGACCAGTACGAGGAGATCCGCGAGCTGTCCGCCGAGGCGAAGTCCTACGGCATCCCCACGGTCCTCTGGTCGTACCCGCGCGGCGGCACCATCACCAAGGACGGTGAGCTGGCGATCGACGTGATCGCCTACGCGGCGCACATGGCGGCGCTGCTCGGCGCCCACATCATCAAGGTGAAGCTGCCGAGCGCCCACCTGGAGAACGCCGAGGCCAAGAAGGTCTACGAATCGAAGAACATCCCGATCGGCAGCCAGGCCGAGCGCGTCAAGCACGTCATGCAGTCGGCCTTCAACGGCCGCCGCCTGGTGGTCTTCTCGGGCGGCGCGACCAAGGGCGAGGACGCGGTGTTCGAGGACGCGCGCGCCATCCGCGACGGCGGCGGCAACGGCTCGATCATCGGCCGCAACGCCTTCCAGCGTCCGCGCGAGGAAGCACTCGCCCTGCTCGACCGGATCATGAAGATCTACCAGGGTAAGGAATAAGCTTGGCCGACTGCCGCTTGTACCTCGTGACGCCGCCGGCCCTGGAGCCGGCGGCGTTCGCGCCGAAGCTGATCGAGGCTCTGGACGCGGGCGATGTCGCCTGCGTCCAGCTTCGTTTGAAGGACTGTCCGGAGGACGCGATCCGCCGGGCCTGCGACGCGTTGCGCCCGATCGCGCAGGAGCGCGGCGTCGCCTTCATCCTGAACGACCACCCGGAACTCGCCCGCGAGCTGGGCTGCGACGGCGTGCATGTCGGGCAGACCGACACCCCCTACGACAAGGCGCGCCGGATCGTCGGCAAGGACGCCATCGTCGGGGTGACCTGCCATGACAGCCGCCACCTCGCCATGGAAGCCGGCGAGGCCGGAGCCGACTACGTCGCCTTCGGCGCCTTCTTCCCCACCGGCACCAAGATCGCCGAGACGAAGGCCGAGGTCGAGCTGATCGCCTGGTGGGCGGAGATGATGGAAGTTCCCTGCGTCGCCATCGGCGGCATCACGCCGGAGAACTGCCCCCCGCTCGTGCGCGCGGGCGTCGATTTCCTCGCCGTCGTCGGCGCGGTCTGGAACCACCCGGATGGGCCGGCCGCGGCCGTCAAGGCCTTCAACGCCGCCATCGCGGAGGCCGCGGCCGGCTGACCCCCGCCGGCGCGTGATCTCATGGAAAGCCTTCCTTTCGAAACGCTGGGGCTCCTGTTCGGAGTCGCCCTGCTCGCCGGTTTCGTCGACTCCATCGCGGGCGGCGGCGGGCTCCTCTCCCTTCCCGCCTTGCTCTCGGTCGGGCTGACGCCGGTCCAGGCGGTCGCCACCAACAAGCTCCAATCCTCCTTCGGCTCCTTCTCGGCGGCGCTCCGCTTCGTCCGCAACGGGGAGGCCGACCCACGCCGCATGCTCGTCATGATCGGTTTCACCGCGCTCGGCTCCGCCGGGGGCGCCATCCTGGTGCAGATCCTCGACACGGAGTTCCTGCGCGACGTTATCCCCGTCCTTCTGATCGGCATCGCGCTCTACCTTCTGCTCAGCCCCAAGGCCGGCGACGTGGACGCGCGTCAGCGGCTGAGCGAAGGCGCCTTCGCCCTGATCTGCGGCACCACCATCGGCTTCTACGACGGGTTCTTCGGGCCGGGCACCGGCACTTTCTTCACGATCGCCTTCGTCACGGCACTGGGTTTCAACCTGCGCAAGGCAACGGCCCACACGAAGATCCTGAACTTCACCAGCAACATCGTCGGGCTGCTGTTCCTGCTGGCGGGCGGGCACATCCTGTGGGTGGCCGGGCTGCTGATGGGTGTCGGGCAGTTCCTGGGCGCGCAGATCGGCGCCCAGCTCGTCATCAACAACGGCGCACGGCTCGTCCGGCCGATGCTGGTGGCCGCTTCACTTGCCGTCACGGCGCGGCTGGTCTGGACCGATCCGGACAACATCCTGCGCGGCGCGGCTTCCGCCCTGCTCCACTGGTTCCTGTGAGCCACACTCTTCCACCGCATTACTCCTATATGGGTATGCACGCTGGAAGGTTATCCCCTCCGATGGCATAAGGGTCCCCATCACGGGGACGGACAATGCGGGGGAAGAGATGCGGGTCGGGATGAAGCTGTCGGCGCTTGGGCCATCGCTGCTGGCCGGACTGGCCGCGGCCACGCTGGCGGTGCCCGCCCCGGCCCTTGCCTCCGGCTTCGCGCTGAAGGAGCAGAGCGCGTCGGGCCAGGGCGCGTCCTTCGCAGGCATCACCGCGGGCGCCAACGGCGACGCCAGCGCGATGTTCTACAACCCGGCCACGCTGGGCATGCTGGAGGGCAACCAGAGCGTCGGCGTTCTGTCCGGCATCTTCCCCGAATCGAGGGTCGAGGGCGCGTCCGCCACGCGGGCCTCCCGCCTCGGCGGCGCTCCGATCTCCGGGAACGCGTCGCCCGGCGACATCGGGCGCGACGCGCCTGTGGCCGCCGGCTACGGCAGCTACGCCGTGACACCGGACCTGACGCTCGGCGTCTCGCTGACCGCCCCCTGGGGTCTCGCCACCGTCTATCCCAAGGACTGGATCGGGCGCTATCACGCCCGTCACTCCTCGCTGCTGACGGTCAACCTCCAGCCGACCGCCGCCTACAAGCTGTCCCCCTCGCTGACGCTCGGCGCCGGCGTCCAGATGCAGTACGCGCGCGCGCGGCTGACGCAGTTCGTCGATTTCGGCGGCATCCTGGGCGCGCCCGGCACCCGCGACGGCTACGGCGACATCCGCGGTGACGATTTCGGATTCGGCGCCACGGCGGGCGTCCTGTACGAGCCCATGCGGGGCACGCGCTTCGGCCTGTCCTTCCGCTCGGCGGTGCATCACGAACTGAAGGGCAAGGGCAGCTTCTCCAACGTACCGGCTCCGCTGGCGGCGAGCTTCGCCACCTCCGACGTGACGGCGAAGCTCGTCACGCCGGAGATCCTGTCCTTTGGCGCCTATCACGAGATCGACAGCCGCTGGGCGGTGATGGGCGACCTGCAATGGACGAACTGGTCGCGCTACCGGGAATCGCGCGTCGATTACGCCAACCCGCTGCGCCCCGACACGGTGACGGAGCAGCAGTTTCACGATACTTGGTTCGCCTCCGTCGGCGCCGCCTACAAGTGGAGCGACGGGCTGACCCTGCGGGCCGGCATCGGCTATGACGAGGGCGCCGCGCCGGACGAGCACCGGGGGCCGCGCCTGCCGGATACCGACCGTTACTGGCTGTCCGCCGGGGTCGGCTTCTCGCTGTTCGACCATGTCCGGACGGACGTCGGCTATTCCCTGGTGCTCGGCCGCAAGGCCAGGATCAACCTGACCGACGACCTGACCGGGCCGGAGGCTTTCCGCGGCAACCTGTCGGCCAGCTACGACGCCCATGTCCACGTCATCGCGATCCAGAACAAGCTCTCCTTCTAGCGGTCCGCCTTGCCCCCCCGCAGGCTCCCGCCACGCCGGGAGCCTGTGATAGGCTCCCCCGAACCGTTCGCCATAAGAACAGCTTGGGGGATCAAGGAATGGCCGAAACCTTCACCGCATTCGTGATCGAGGACGTGGACGGCAAGCCGCGCGGCGGCTTCCGCCAGCTCTCGTTGGGCGACCTTCCCGACCATGAGGTGCTGGTCGAGGTCGCCTGCTCCACTCTGAACTACAAGGACGGGCTGGCCGTGTCCGGCAAGGGCCGCATCGCCCGCAAGCTGCCGATGGTCGCGGGCATCGACCTCGCCGGCACGGTGGTGGAATCGCGCTCGCCCGCCTGGAAGGCCGGGGACCGCGTAGTGGTGAACGGCTGGGGCCTGTCCGAAACCCAATGGGGCGGCTACGGCCGCTACCAGCGCGTCAAGACGGACTGGCTGACCCGCCTGCCCGACGCCTTCACCCCGCAGCAGGCCATGGCCATCGGCACCGCCGGCTACACGGCCGCCCTGTGCGTGGACGCGCTGGAGGATTGGGGCAGCGTCGCCAACGACGGCAAGGAAGTGCTGGTCACCGGAGCCGCCGGCGGCGTTGGGTCCGTCGCCGTGGCGCTGCTGTCCCGCGCCGGATATCCGGTTATCGCCGCCACCGGCCGGCCAGAGACGCACGACTACCTCCGGAACCTCGGGGCCACCGCAATCATCGACCGCGACAGCCTGGCCGAAGCCGGCCAGCCCCTCCAGAAGGAGCGCTGGGCCGGAGCCGTGGACGTGGTCGGCGGACGGACGCTCGCCAACGTCCTCGCCCAGACCGTCTACGGCGGCGCGGTCACCGCTTGTGGCCTCGCCGGTTCCACCGACCTGCCCGGCACGGTGTTCCCGCACATCCTGCGCAGCGTCGCGCTGATCGGCGTCGATTCGGTCATGGCTCCGCCCACCAAGCGCGAACGCGCCTGGGCGCGTCTGGCCCGCGACCTGGACAAGGACAGGCTGGCCGCCATGACCGAGACGGCACCGATGTCCAAGCTGCCGGAACTGGCCGAACGCATCCTCGCCGGCCAGATCCGCGGCCGGGTGGTGATCGACATTACCGCGTGAGAGTGGGGGTGGGGCGGCCCTTCACGCCTTCGTCACCGGCAGCCACAGCACGTCGTCAATACTCTCGGCGCCGCTGCAAAGCATGACCAGCCGGTCGAAACCCAGCGCGATGCCGCTGCTCTGCGGCATGCCGTGCTCCAGCGCGGCGAGGAAGTCCTCGTCCACGGGGAAGCGCTCGCCGTAGAGGCGCTGCTTCAGCTCCATGTCGGCCTCGAAGCGGGCGCGCTGGACGGCGGCGTCGGTCAGTTCGCCGAAGGCGTTGGCGAGTTCGACGCCGCAGGCGTACAGCTCGAACCGTTCGGCCAGCCGCGGGTCTTCCGGCTTCGGGCGGGACAGGGCCGCCATGCAGAGGGGGTAGTCGGTCAGGACGCAGGGCACGCCTTGCCCCAGATGCGGCTCGATCCGGTCGAACATGACGCGGAACACGATGTCCTCCCAGCGGTCGCCCGCATGCGGCGCGATGCCTGCGCGCGCCGCCGCCTCGGCCAACGGCACCGGGTCCGGCTCGTGGCTGCCGTCGTAGGTGGCGAGCAGGTCGATGCCCGCATATTCCAGGAAGGCGTCCTGCACCGTCAGGATGCGCCAGGGCCGGAAGGGGTCGCAGTCCATCCCGTTGCGGGAGAAGGTCCGGCGCCCGGCGGCCTCGGCGGCGGCGCGGACGAGATCCTCGCAGTCGCGGATGAGGATCTCGTACCCCTCCCCCGCCCGGTACCATTCCAGCATCGAGAATTCCGGCGAATGGGTGTCGGACCGTTCGCCGTTCCGGTAGACGTGGGCGATCTGGTAGAGGCGCGGAACGCCGGCCACCAGCAGCTTCTTCATCGCGAATTCGGGGCTTGTGTGCAGATAGAGCCGGCGCCGGTCGTCCGGGTGCGGTCCCTGGAGGTCGGTCGCGAAGGCCTGGAGGTGCGGCTCCATGCCCGGTGAGCCCTGAAGCGCCGGCGTGTCCACCTCGATGAAGCCCTGCTCCTCGAAGACGCGGCGCAACGCGCCCAGCACGCGCCCGCGCGCGGCGAGATGCGGGCGGCGGCGGCGGAAGGACTCCGGGTGCCAGGCGGGCAGACCGGCGGGCGTGGGCGCGGTGGACATCGGTGGCGGCTTTCGGCAAGAATGCTGTCGCGCGCTGCTTAGCAAACCCGCGGCGCGGGCGGAAGATTCGCGTGCCGGCGGGCGTTGCCGCCTGTTATGGGCGGGAAGCGGGCGAAAGCCGGCGATCGGGCGTGGTATTGGCCGCGCCCGCCGTTGCCCTTCGCCCGGCAAGCTGCTAGGGTCCGCGCCGCTCGTTTCTTGGAAAACACGGAATCGTCCTATGAAGGTCAACGCCAACCAGATGCGTCCCGGCCATGTGCTGGAGCATAACGGCAAGCTCTACGTCGTCCAGAAGACCCAGATCGTGCAGCCCGGCAAGGGCGGCGCCTTCATCCAGATCGAGGGCAAGGACGTCCGCACCGGCACCCGCATCAGCGAGCGCTTCCGCACTCAGGAGACGGTCGAGCGCGCCCGCCTCGACGAGACCGAAATGACCTTCCTCTTCTCGGAAGGCGACAATTTCACCTTCATGGACAAGGAAAGCTACGAGCAGGTCACCATCGCCCGCGAGGTGATCGGCGACCAGTCCGTGTTCCTCCAGGACGGCATGGAAGTCACCGTGCAGAGCCACGAGGGCTCCCCGCTCGGCGTCGAGATCCCCGGCAAGGTCACGCTGCAGATCGTCGAGGCCGACCCGGTGGTGAAGGGCCAGACGGCCTCCTCCTCCTACAAGCCGGCGAAGCTGGAGAACGGCGTCTCCATCCTCGTGCCGCCGCACATCGAGGCAGGCACCCGCATCGTCGTCGACACGGCCGAAGGCACCTACGTCGAGCGCGCGAAGGACTAAGCGTCCGACACAGCACCGCATCGGCCTCCGGCACGCCCGGGGGCCGATGACCGTCTCTCCGAAGCACAGAAAAACACAAAGCCCATGGCCACCCGTTCCGCCCTCATCAACGTCATGGTCCGCGCTGCCGAGAAGGCCGCCCGGGGTCTCGTGCGCGACTTCGGCGAAGTCGAGCAGCTCCAGGTGTCGCGCAAGGGGCCGTCGGACTTCGTGTCCGCCGCCGACCTGCGCGCCGAGAAGATGATCCGCGAGGAGCTGAGCAAGGCCCGCCCCGAATTCGGCTTCCTGATGGAAGAGAGCGGCGGCAGCAAGGGTTCGGACGCCACGGCGCGCTGGATCGTCGATCCGCTCGACGGCACGACCAACTTCCTGCACGGGCTGCCCCACTGGGCCATTTCCATCGCGCTCGAAAAGAGCGGCGAGATCGTCGCCGGCGTGGTGTACGAGCCGGTCCATGACCAGATGTTCTGGGCCGAGAAGGGCCAGGGCGCCTTCCTGAACCACCAGCGCCTGCGCGTGTCCGAGCGCCGCAACCTGTCCGACGCGCTGGTCGCGACCGGCATTCCCTTCAAGGGCCGCGGCGACCATGCCGGCTTCCTGAACGAAGCCGAGATGATCATGAAGGAGGTCGCGGGCATCCGCCGCTTCGGCGCCGCGGCGCTCGACCTCGCCTATGTGGCGGCCGGCCGTTACGACGGCTATTGGGAGCGGGGGCTGAGCCCCTGGGACGCCGCGGCCGGCGTGCTTCTGGTGACCGAGGCCGGCGGATTCGTCGGCGAGATCGGCGGCGGCCGCAACCCGGTGTTCGGCAAGAGCATCCTCGCCGCCAACACGCACCTTCACCTGCCGCTCGCCAAGCTGCTGCGCGTGGCCGGCGACCGCCGCGTGCTTCCGCCCGCCTCCCCGGCCGGTTCCCAGCCGGCCTGACGGCCGGCCGATCGAACTGGCCGGTATCAGGCTCGCCTGTATCGGACCGGTCATAGAGGCGCGCCATAGATCGTTCCGGGCCATAGCCTCGGGCTCCGCGGGCACGGCGCCTCGGCCTAGGGCTTCGGGGTGCTGCCTCGTTCGATGGCGTTAAACCCGGCCAAGGGCGTTGTCGCTACGCCGATCGATGGGCTATGGTTCGACACCTTACCGTGTCGTTGGATCGATCGTGCCCGTCTCCAGAGTCTCCGCCGCCGACCTCCCCGACCGCCCGGCCCGCTCCCAGCGCGTGCCCGAGCGAAAGGCTTGGCCTGAAAAGGCCTTCCGCCGGAACGGGGCCGCGGCCGGCGCGCTTCTGGGTGCCGCGATGCTCGCCGGATCGGCCCTGCCCGCCGCCGCGGAACAGGAGCCGGGAGGCCGCTTCGAGTCGGCGGCACTGACGCTGGAGAACGCGCGTCCACTCGCCGTTCCACCACGCCCCAACCTCCGCCCGCCCGCGCCGATCAAGGCGCCGCCGCGCTTCGTCACGCCCGACGTGATGCAGGCGCCCGAACCGCCGCAGATCACCATCGGCCCGGCGCCCCGCGACGCCGCGCCGAACCGCGGCACGGCGGCCGCGCAGCCCCCGGCACAGGCGCAGGCGGCCGCGCCGGGCCAGCCCCCCACCGCCCAGCCGCCGGAAACGGCGCAGGGCGCGGCACCCTCCGGCCCGCCCGGGTCCACGTCCACCCAGACGGCGGCGCTTCCGCCCCCGTCGGCGCCGGCGCCACGCCCGGCGGAGAACCGGCCTTCCGACCTCAACATCGTCTTCGAGCAGGGCAGCGGCGACCTGCCGCCCGGCGTGCAGGCGATGGCCGAGGCCATCGCCGAGCGGATGCGGGCCTCCCAGAGCGCGCGGCTGGAGCTGCGCTCCTACGCCTCCGGCACGGCGGAGACGGCGCGCGAGGCCCGGCAGCTCTCGCTGTCGCGCGGGATCGCCCTGCGCGAACGGCTGGAGGCGCTGGGCGTCCCGCGCAACCGCGTCGGCGTGCGCCCGCTCGGCATCGCGGAGGGCGGAGGGCCGCCGGACCGCATCGACATCGATTTCCTGAACGAGTGACGCCCATGGCCGTGACCGCCCAGACAACCCACCCGGAGGAGCGATCCACGATGACGCGCCCAGAGCGCTTCCTGACCCGGATGATCCTCTTCCTTCTGGTGGTCGGGGCCGTGGTCGGGCTGATGTACCCAGCACTCCATGGTGCCTTCATGAACAACCCGGCGCTGAACGGGCTGATCCTGGGCACGTTGTTCGCCGGCATCCTCTTCATCTTCCGCCAGGTGCTGATGCTGCGCCCGGAAGTGGCATGGCTGGAGCATTTCCAGAACGGCGCCCAGCGCCCTGGTGCCGAGCCGCCCGCCCCCACCCTGCTCGCCCCCATGGCGCGCATGCTGGGCGAGCGGCGCGGCCGGCTGACCCTGTCGGCCCTGTCGATGCGCTCCCTGCTCGACGGCATCGCCTCGCGGCTGGACGAATCGCGGGAGCTGTCGCGCTACCTGATCGGGCTGCTGATCTTTCTCGGCCTGCTCGGCACCTTCTGGGGCCTGCTGCACACGGTCAGCTCCGTGGCCGGGGTCATCGGCGGGCTGTCCGTTACCGGCGGCGACGTGGGCTCGATGTTCTCGGACCTGCAGCGCGGGCTGGCGGCACCGCTGACCGGCATGGGCACGGCCTTCAGCTCCTCGCTGTTCGGACTGGCTGGCTCTCTGGTGCTGGGCTTCCTGGAGCTTCAGGCGAGCCAGGCGCACAACCGCTTCTTCCAGGACGTCGAGAATTGGCTGTCCGGCGCCACGCGCCTGTCCAGCGGCGGCGGTGGCGGGCTTGAAACGGGCGACCAGTCGGCCTCGGCCTATCTCCAGGCCCTGCTGGAGCAGACGGCGGAGAACCTGGACGCGCTCCAGCGCACCGTCGCCACCTCCGAGGAGGGGCGCCGCACCGCCAACAACAACCTCATGGCGCTGACCGAGCGGCTGTCCACCCTGACCGACCAGATGCGCGCCGAACAGCAGCTCCTGCTGCGGCTCGGCGAGGGGCAGCTGGAGATGAAGAACCTGCTGGACCGCCTCTCGGAAATGACGAACGGCGGCTTCGACGAGGGGTCGCGCCAGCACCTGCGCAACATGGACGTCTACCTCGCGCGCCTTGTCGAGGAAGCCTCGACCGGCCGCAACCAGGCGGTTCAGGAGATCCGCAGCGAGATCAAGGTCCTCGCCCGCACCATCGCCGCACTCGCCGAGGAATCGGAGCGCTAGACGCTCCACCCGTCCGAAGCCTAGGAATCCGCCCACATGGCCAGCCTCAGCCGCCGCAACAGCCACCGAGACGCCAGCGCATGGCCCGGTTGGGTCGACGCGCTGTCGTCGCTGGTGATGGTGGTCATCTTCCTGCTGATGATCTTCGTCGTCGCGCAGTTCTACCTGGCGACGGCGCTGACCGGCCGGGACGAGCAGCTCACCAGCCTCAACCGCAAGGTGGCCGAGCTGAACGAGCTGCTGACGCTGGAGCGCGACGCGAACGCCGACCTGCGCGTCGGCATCGCGCAGCTCTCCACGGAGCTGCAGGCCTCCGTCGCGACGCGCGACGACATGACGGCGCAGCTCGGCACGCTCCAGTCCCAGCAGGACGAGAGTGCCCGCACGCTCGACGAGCGGCGGCGTGAACTGGCGAGCCTTCAGCAGGACATCACCCAGCTTCGCGAGGTCCGCCGGCGGCTCGAAGGCGAGCTGGCCGAGGCGCACGTCACGCTCAGCATGACCGAGCAGCAGCGCCAGGCGCTCCTGGGCCAGCTCGGCAGCGAGCGCGACCGGTCGAAGGCGCTGGAGACGGAGCTGGCCCGGACCAGCGGCGAGCTGGCCGAGAAGACCGACCAGCTCGCCCGCGAAACCGAGCGGACCATGCTGGCGCAGCGCGAGATCGAGCAGCGCACCGCCCGCATCGCCGAGCTGGAGGGCTCCCTCACCGGCGAGCGCGCGCAGTCGGAGGAGGCACGCCGGCAGGTCGAGTTCCTGAACCAGCAGATCGCGGCCCTGCGCCAGCAGCTCACCCAGATCGGGGCGGTGCTTGAGGTGTCGGAAGGCCGGGCGCGCGAGCAGCAGGTGCAGATCGCCGAACTCGGCTCCCGCCTCAACCAGGCGCTGGCGAGCAAGGTGCAGGAGCTGGCCCGCTACCGGTCGGAGTTCTTCGGCCGGGTGCGCGAGGCGCTGGGCGACCGGCCAGACGTCTCCATCGTCGGCGACCGCTTCGTCTTCCAGTCCGAACTGCTCTTCCCCTCCGGGTCGGCCGTTCTGGGCGGGGCCGGCCAGGACCAGCTCGTCGAGCTTGCGCGCACGCTGATGGATGTCGGGCAGCGCATCCCGTCGGACATCAACTGGGTACTGCGGGTGGACGGTCACACCGACAGCCGGCCGATCAACCGCAACCTCTACCCGTCCAACTGGGAGCTGTCGGCGGCCCGCGCCATCTCGGTGGTCAAGTACCTCACCTCCCAGGGCCTGCCGCCGGAACGGCTCGCCGCCGCCGGCTTCGGCGAGTTCCAGCCGCTCGACCCCGGCACCAGCGAGGAAGCCCTGGCCCGCAACCGCCGCATCGAGCTGAAGCTGGACCAACGCTGAGCGCCGGTCCAGCAGCTTCCGTTCACTCCACCCGGCTGGTCTGCACGAGGTTGTTCATGTAGCCCAGCTTCTCGACGACAGTCGGCGAGATGATGAAGGGGTAGAGGTCCGGCTGGCCCATGCTGCGGTTCAGGCTGTTCACCGCGTAGGTCAGCGGCAGCCAGGTCTCGATGATGTCCTCGATGCTGGAGGTGCGGTAGGGGTTGAAGTCAACCTCGGCCTGAAGCTCCGCGCCTTCCTTGATGCGCGGGCGCACCTTCAGCCCGAAGGCGCGGGCGGTTTCCAGCGTGTCCACGATGTGCAGGTAGTGGGCCCAGGTCTCCGCGAAATCCTCCCAGGGGTGGGCGGTGGCGTAGCTGCTGACGTAATTGGCCTGCCAGTCGGCGGGCGGGCCGTTCTGGTAATGCCGTTGCAGGGCGGCCCCGTAATCCTCCTGCTCGTCGCCGAAGACCGCGCGGAACTCCTCCAGCCGGTTGGCGTCACGGACCAGCCGGTCCCAGAAATAATGGCCGACCTCGTGCCGGAAATGGCCGAGCAGCGTGCGGTAGGGCTCGCCCATCGCCGTGCGGCGCTTCTCGCGCTCCGCGTCGTCGGCTTCGGCGAGGTTGATGGTGATGAGGCCGGTGGCGTGGCCGGTCAGCACCTTCGTCACGTTCCCCGCCGCGTCCACCTGGTCGGTCAGGAAGTCGAAGGCCAGCCCTTCCTCCGGGTTCTGCTTGCGCGTCTCCAGCGGCAGGCCGAGCCGCAGGAGCGTGTAGAACAGATGGTGCTTGGCGTTCTCCAGCTTGCGCCAGTGCGCGAGGTTCTCCGGGTTCGACAGGTCCGGGATCGTGTTGTTGTGGCGGCAGGCGGCGCAGAAGGTCTCCGGCGAATCCGCGGGCAGCATCCAGTTGCAGACGGCATGCTCCGCGTTCGGGCAGAACTTGTAGAGCGGCTCCGTCGTGGCGAGCGCGCGCCAGATCTCGCCGTCCTGCTGCTCGACCGCCGAAAGGGTCGTCAGCCGCGGAAGATAGCCCAGCCGGTGCCCGCACCGCTCGCACACGACATTCTCGAAATAGAGCGGCTGCCCGCACGCCTGACATTCGAACAGTTTCATGATCCGCACCCGCTTCGTGTGAAAGTCCCGGCAATCCCGTCAGGGCATCGCGTCACGCATTCGGCCGTCCCACAGCATCGACCGTCATCCCCGCGAACGCGGGGATCCAGGCTCCGCAATGCATGCACGCGACCGGAGGACTGGATCCCCGCTTTCGCGGGGATGACGGAAAAGCACCGTCAGACTCAAAACGCCGCAATGCGCCCTGCGCTGACCACCAACCCGCGCCAGCGTGCATAACGCTCCAGACCGCGAATCCTCCCAGCACCCCGGATCAAAATGCGTAGCGGATCGGGCAATGGGGCAGATGACGTTCGAGCAGTTCGCGGAACATGCCGAGCATCTTGCCCTTCATTCCCGCCCGGTAGCGCACGTTGTCTGCGCCGTTCTCCGACCGTTTGGCCTCCTGCCAGCGCGGGGTCCAGAGAAGATCCTCCGCCTTGGGGTGCCAGCGCAGGTTCACCTCGTGCAGCCCCTCATTGTGGGTGAGGAAGATGACCTCGGCGGCCATCTGCGCCCTGGCCTCCGGCGACAGGGCCGCGTCCACGGCCTGGAACAGCTCGGCGTAGGCCGCCGTCCAGCCCTCATAGACGATGACCGGGCTGAAGTTCAGGTGGACCTCCCAGCCCGCCGCGACGAAGTCGTTGATGGCTGCGATGCGCTCCGGCACCGGGCTGGCGCGCACGTCCAGCACGCGGGCGACGTCCGGCGGCATCAGGCTGAAGCGGATGCGCATCTTCCCCCGTGGGTCATAGTCCAGCAGGTCGCGGTTCACGTATTTGGTGGCGAAGCTGCCCTTGGCGTTGGGAAGGCGGCGAAACAGCGCCGTAAGGTCCAGCACATTGTCGGAGATCTGGGCATCCACGGAACAGTCGCCATTCTCCCCCAGGTCATAGACCCAGAGTCGCGGATCCACCTGGTTCGGCGCCATCTTCGGCCCGAGCTTTCCGGCATGCCGCTCGAGGGCGGCGCAGATGCCCTCGATGTTGACGAAGGTGCTGATCGGGTTGGCATAGCCCTTGCGCCGGGAGACGTAGCAATAGGCGCAGGCCATGGCGCAGCCGTTGGAGTGGGAGGGTGCGATGAAGTCCGCGCTACGCCCATTGTCGCGGACCGTGAGCCCTTTCTTCACGCCCAGCACCAGCGCCGTGCGCTTGATGCGGACGTAATCGTCCAGCGCCTCCTCGTTCCCGTGCAGGCCGGGAATGTTCCAGTGCGACTTCACCTCGATGCGCTCGGCGTCGGGGAAGCGCTCCAGGATCTGGCGCCCGCGCGGGTGCGCGGCGGCGGCCGGCTCCACATAGATGCGCCCGACCTCCAGCAGCGGCGGCGCCTTGGCCGGCGTGGCGGCCTCGCTCATCAGGCGGAGATCCGCGCCGGCGGCATCAGCGCCTGGCCCGTCGGGCACAGCTCCAGCAGGACGCAACGGTGGCAGGCGGGATCCTGGTAATAGCAGCAGCGCTGCCCGTGCAGCATCATGACCTCATGGTTGTCGTAGACCTGTTGCGCGTCCCAGTCCGGCGGAAGCATCGCCGCCAGCACGCGGTGCGACGGACCGACCGGCAGGCTTCCGGGGATCAGTCCGGTGCGCGCGGCGACCCGGTGATGGTGGCTGTCCACCGGCAGGGCGGCGCGGCGCAGGCTGCTGAAGCTCAGCACGGCCGCACTCGTCTTCGGCCCGACGCCGGGCAGCCCCTCCAGCCAGGCCCGCGCCTCCTCCACCGTCATCTCCGTGAGGAAGTCCAGTTCCAGCGCGCCGCGCAGCTCGGTGATCCGCCGCAGGATCGCCTGGAGGCGCGGCGCCTTCTGCTCCGGCCAGGTCACGCCGGCGATGGCCTCCTCGACCTCCGCCGTCGGCGCGTCGCGCACGGCGGCCCAGTCGGGCCAGCGCCGGCGCAGGGCCTTGAAGGGCTTGGAGGAGGCCGCGTTGCGCGTGCGATGGGACAGCAGGGAGGACACCAGCTCGCTCAGGGGATCGAGATCGTGGAAGTACGCCACCGGGCATCCGTATACGAGGCAAAGGCGCCGGTGGATTTCCAGGGCCTTCGCGGATAAGTCGTCTGGGTCGGTCATGTTCTCCTCAACAGTCCGGGGAACAAAAGTTCAAAGGGACAAAGGTTGCCGCGCGCCGGCGGCACGGCTAGTTATCGGCCATGGAAAATCCCGCAGACGCTCCGTCCCCGACGCCCGAACCCTCCGCGCAGGAGGCCGCCGACCCGCACCTCGTGCATGACCTCGCCTCCTCCCACCCGGAGGTGCTGAGCCTGTCGGCGGCGGGGGCGACGCGCATGGACCATGCGGAGATCATGGGGCTGGTCCCGCTCGGCCTGCCCTTGCCCAAGGGCAAGCGCGACCTGCTGGTGCCCGCCGACCGGAAGGAGGGCATCCTCCTGGAAATCCAGGGCCTCATCGACCGCGCGGGCCGCCGCAACGCCCTGCTGGAGCAGGGGCGCCGCGCGCTGGACCGGCGGCCGGCCTCCCTGCACCCGGCGGACGACCGCACCCGCGTCCGTGCCACCCTGACGGACGAGCTGCCCTGGCGCGGCATGGCGTCCCCCGTGCGGCTCCAGGTCGCCCGGACCTTCGACGCCGACGAGCTGGCCGGCCTGTCCGACGGGGAGTTGGCCGAGCGCGTGGAGCGCGACCCGCAGCTCGCCTCCGCTATGGAAACGGCGCTGTCCTCCACGGCGGCCCGCCTACGCGCCTACGCCGAGGAGATCGGGGAGCCGGACGACGGCTGGACCTTCGAGGCCTTCGGCGACCGGCTGGCGCGCGTCGCCCGCAACCGCTACGGCTGGGAGGAGCTGCTGTCCCGCTGGGACCGGGAGTTCGACGCGTGGCGGCGCGAGCGGGCGGAGGCGCGCGGGCGGCTCTACGTGGACCGCTATTTCGACTTCGCCCGCTTCGAGCGGCTGTTCCCGGTGGCGCGCGGCATGGGCCGCCGGCTGGTGCTGGTGATCGGCCCGACCAACTCCGGCAAGACCCACCAGGCCATCGAGGCGCTGAAGGGTGCCCGCGATGGCGTCTATCTGGCCCCCTTGCGCCTGCTGGCGCTGGAGGTGATGGAGCGGCTGAACGCGGAGGGCACGCCGACCACCCTGCTGACCGGCGAGGAGGAGATCGCCACCCCCGGCGCCCGCCACACCGCCTCCACCATCGAGATGATGGACCCGGACCGGCCCGTCGATGTCGCGGTCATCGACGAGATCCAGATGCTGGCCGACCCGGACCGGGGATGGGCCTGGACGGCGGCGCTGATGGGGGCGCCGGCCGCCACCGTCTTCATCCTGGGCGCGCCCGAGGTGCGCCCGCTGGTCGAGCGCGCCGCCGCCCATCTGGGCGAGCCGCTGGAGGTGGTCGAGCTGGAGCGCAAGACCCCGCTGACCATGCTGGACCGCCGGCTGGAATGGGACGAGGTGCAGGCCGGTGACGCGCTGATCGCCTTCTCCCGGCGGGAGGTGCACGGCGTGCGCGACACGCTCCAGGCGCGCGGCCTGTCCGTCGCGGCGATCTACGGCGCGCTCGCCCCGGACGTGCGGCGGCGCGAGGCCAAGCGCTTCCTGTCGGGCGAGGCCGACGTGGTGGTGGCGACCGACGCCATCGGCATGGGGCTGAACCTGCCCTGCCGCCGCGTGCTGTTCACGGCACTGGAGAAGTTCGACGGCACCAGCGTGCGCCCCCTGACGCCGACGGAGATCAAGCAGATCGCCGGCCGCGCCGGCCGATTCGGCAAGTTCGAGGCCGGCGAGTTCGGCGTCATCGCGCGCGGTACGCCCCAGGCGCTCCGCCAGCTGCTGGAACGGACGGACCACCGGCTGCTGCCCGACGCTCCGCTCGCCGTCCGCCCGACCCGCGCCATGCTCGGCCGCCTTGCCGATTACCTGCGCACGGATCAGGCCACCCTCCTGGTGGACTGCTTCGCCGACGCGCGCACGGCGGGCTCACCCTATCGCGTCGCCGATCTGTCGGCCATGCGCCGCATCGCCCTGCTGCTGGACGCCCGCGACTTGGCCCTGCCGGCCAAGCTGGACCTGCTGCTCGCCCCCGCCGACCTCGACAAGGAGGCGGAGGCGCGCTTCTTCCGTTCCGTGCTGGACGCGGTGGAGACGAACACCGGCCTGCCCATCGGCCATGTCGTCCCCGCGCGTCTCGACGGCCTGGACGCCGAGACGCTGGAAGGGCTGTCGCGGGCCTGCGACCTCTATTACTGGTGCGCCCGCAAGTTCCGCCCCCTCTTCCCCGACCGCGACGCCGTCCGCACGCGCCGCGACGCCATCGGCAAGCGCCTTTCAGAGCTTCTCGCCTCCCGGGCCAAACGCCGCCCACCCCCGCCCGCCGCGGGGTTCAGGGGCGCGCCGAGGAAGCGGTTCGGGCCGCGGCGGCGGTGAGGCATCAGGGGATAATGAGGCCGAGACGATCACTGGACGCCGCTGGGGCATGCGGAGTTCGTTGCTGTGTTGATATTGCGGTCTGCGGCACATCCCTTACCGATTCTGATGCTCGATACAGCAGAACAAAAAGTAGAAACGAATAACCAGGATTTTATGAGGTTATACCGATACATTCATGCAGCTAGCAGGCCTGAAATAAATAGGTGTTTCGCGCAAAGGGCCGGTGGAGGAAACGGTGATGGTTTCCATTGCGCTAGCAGCTTTCGTCGCTCCTGCTCCCGGCGCCGCGATCATGTGAAAACCCGTCCCTCTCAAGCAGCGTTGTCGCGGACGTTACGAGAATTACCGAGAACGGCGGTACCGTTGCCGGCAGGGGTGGACTTAAGCTCCTTCGCGGACGCAAGGAAGCGCTTCGCGTCCACGTTCTTGGTCGCGCCATGGAATGCGCGTGATTGACATGACGAAGTGGCGAGCCAGGTGCGGGTCGAGGATGTCGGGCCAGCCACCGGATTCTCCGCGTGTCGTCCTGCCCCAACAACTGCCCCATATCAGGAACAGAAATATGGATATCAAAGGCCATCCAAGTCCAACCGGCACGCCTCTCTTCCAATATTTCGGATAAATGACAGCGCAATCGCGTGTCACTCGCACTAATAACGCACGGTTCATCCAACTGTCATTCTCCGCATCTACTCTGATCGGCGATGTCTCCGGATAAGGTTACTCGTCGAGGAGTGGTGAACGTATGACACGCCTTCGTCTGATTGCCGCTGTTTGCGTTTGCATGGCGCTGTCCGCACCGGCCCGCGCGGAGCCTGTCACCGGTGCGGGATCCACCTTCGTTTTTCCGCTGCTCAGCGCCTGGGCCGAGAAATTCAGAAACGCCGAGGCCGATGGCGGCGATTTTCCGGCCCCGGAGGGCGGCCTGGATTACGAGCCCGTCGGCTCGTTGGGCGGGATCATGCGGGTGATCGCGAAGGCGGTCGATTTCGGGGCGACCGAGGCTCCGCTCGGGGCGGACGAGGTCGTCCGCCACGGGCTGGCGCAGTTTCCCATCGCCGCGGGCGGCATCGCCGTGGTGGTGAATGTGCCGGGGGTTGCGGATGGCACCCTGCGCCTCTCCCGCGCGGCACTGGCCGACATCTATCTGGGAAAGATCGACCGCTGGACGCACCCGGCGCTGAAGGGGCTCAACCCCGATCTTCCGCTGCCCGATGAACCGGTCATGGTCGTGCATCGGGCTGACGGCTCCGGTTCCACCTACAATTTCGCGGCGTATCTCGCGAGCGCCAGCATGGAATGGCGCGATCGGGTCGGCGTGGACACGGAACTCCGCTGGCCGGCCGGCACCGGAGCGAGGGGCAGCGGCGGCGTCATCGAGACCGTCAAGGCGAACCCGAATTCCATCGGCTATGTCGAGTTCGGCCAAGCCGCCCGCATCGGGCTGACCGTCGCGCGGGTCGAGAACCGGGCCGGGCAGTTCGTCGCCCCGTCACGACATACGATCGCCAGCGCCCTGGAGGGCGCGGACTGGGCCGGCAAGCCGCATTTCGACCTGCTGACCACCGACATGGCCGGGGCGGACGCCTATCCGATCACGGCCACCGTCTATGCGCTGATGCCGCAGGCGCCCCCTTCGGGAGACCGGGGGAGGAGGGCGCTCCGCCTGTTCGACGGTGCCCTGACCCGCTGGCAGCAGGACGCGCTGGACCTCGGCTACGTGCCCCTGCCCGACCGGGCGGTCGAGCAGGTCAGAACTTACTGGAAGTCCTACTGGCAACCCTGACGGAGGGGTCAGGCGCCACTTCGGGCGGCCGGACGAATCCGGCCAAACCAAAGGAGAGCACGACGTGCAGGTGGATGTCTTCACCCAGATCATAGTGCCGGTCATCGGCGGGCTCGGGATCTTCATGCTCGGGCTGGAGTTCATGTCGAACGGCATCCAGGCCGTCGCCGCCAACAAGATGCGAAGGCTGCTCGGCACCTTCGCGGGAACACCGGTGAAGGGTGTGCTGGCGGGCACCTTCATCACCGGCATCATCCAGTCCTCCACCGCCATGACGGTCATGGTCGTCGGGCTGGTGAACGCCGGGGTCGTCGGGCTGCGTCCGGCGATCAGCGTCATCATGGGCGCCAACATCGGAACAACGCTGGGCAACGGGCTGATCGCCCTGCCTCTCGGGCCGCTGGGCCTCCTGCTCGCAGGCTTCTTCGCGCTGGTTCACATTTTCGCCCGTTCGGAGAAGGTGAAGAGCATCGCGCTGGCCTGCATCGGCTTCTCCCTGATCTTCTACGGCCTGAACCTGATGACCGGCGGCCTGCGGCCGCTGCGCGGCATGCCCGAGGTGATGTCGGCGATCTCCTCGCTTCAGGCGGACAACATCGTCGGCCTGCTGACCTGCGTCGCCACGGCCGCCCTGATCACCGCGATGATCCATTCCTCGTCGGCGACCATCGGCATCGTCATGGGGCTGGGCGCGTCCGGCATCCTGGACTGGCAGACCGCCGTGGCCTTCTCGCTCGGCGCCGATCTCGGGACGACCATCACCTCCTGGCTGGCGTCGCTGAACCTGTCCAAGAACGCCAAACGCGCGGCCTACGCCCACATATCCTTCAACATCATCGGGGTGATGGTCACCATCCCGCTGTTCTTCCTGTCGATGGACGCACTGCGCTTCGTGATGCAATGGTTCGGCGGCGATCCGGGCGTGCCGCTGATCGTGAACGGCAAGGAAACCTATCCGCTGGTGCCCGTTGCCATCGGCATCTATTCGACCTTCTTCAACATCTTCAACACGCTGCTGCTGTTCCCCTTCGTCGGGACCTTCGAACGGGTGCTGTCGCGCGTCGGCCGGGACGCCTCGGAGGACGTCGAGGACTACTCGGTCCCGAAGCACCTCACGCCCGACCGGCGCGGGGACATCCGGAGGGGCGTGCCGGCACTCCAGAAGGAGATCGGGCGCCTTCTGGAAGCAGGGGCCGTCTTCCTGGAATCGGCGCGCGGCCTGCCGCAGGCACCCAAGGATCCGCACACACACCATGCCGCACTCGGCATCCTCAGCCGGGACATCGGTGCTTTCGCGGTCACTCTGCTCCGGCCCGGGCAGCCCTACTCCCAGACCGATCTGGTGGCGAGCCTGATCGAGGAGGCGGATTATGTGGAGAGCCTCAGCGACACGCTTCATCAGATGGCCGTGCGCGTGAAGAACGAGGATTTGTCCCCGCCGGCGCGTGAACTGGTCACCGGGGTCCTCGATCAGATCACCGAGGCCCTGACCCCCCTGCTGCACGGTGGCGCACAGATGAACCCGGCCGGCTGGGCCGACACGCGGATCAGCGGGTTGACCGACCTGCGCCGCCGCTGCCTGACCCTGGAGTCGCTGACACCAGCCGACCGCGCGGCCCTCGTCGCCCTGCTCGGCAACGCGGAGCGCGCCTTCCTTCTCATCGACCGCATCGACACGGAGCGGCGCTCCGTCGACCGCAACGCCATCGCGGAGATGGAGACCACCGGGGATGAGTTCGCCATTCTCGATCCGAAACCGTCGCTGGCCTAGTCCCGGTCACGCGGAGGACCGCGAAGGGGGTGAGGAAGCCGGGTGTCCCCACTCCCAAGCGTCATGAACGTCACGTCGTGGGCTCCGCAGGCCCCACGATCCGGACGGAGAAATTTGGCTCAAAACCCATTGACTCCGGAACCCTCGGGAGCACATTCGGTTTAGAGAATCGTTGCGGTTTCGGGAGGCCCGTGGTGCCCAAGGGGAAAAAGAGCAAGTTCAAGCTGCCGAAGGTGATCGCCGGGATCGAGGTTCCGAAATCGCTGAGAGATTCCAGCGATTCGCTGCTGGATTTCCTGAACACCCCGCAGGGCCGCGAGGTCGCCGCGGCGGCGCTGGTCGCGATCGCCGGAGCCCTGGCGGGCGGTGACCGCGTGAAGAAGCTCGTCGCCGGTCTCGGGCAACAGGCCGCCGAGGCCGGATCGGCGGGCGGCGCTATCGCGCGCGAGGTGACGACGGACGCGGTCGAAGCCGTGGAAGGCGCGGTCGCGAAGGCTGCCGAGACACTGCTGCCTTCGACCAAGGGCAGGAAAAAGGCGCCCCCTGCCGCTGCCCCCGCCGCCGACGGAACCGAGGCGGCTCCCCGCAACGCTCGAAGCAGGAGCCGGAAAGCCGCCTTGGCGACCACCTCCCTGACCGGGCCGGCCACCGTTCCGGAGCTGGATCAGAAGAAGACCTGAAACACCTGAGAGCGCGGTACCGTAGCGTTCCTGGCCGCACCCAGGCTTGAGCCGCACCGGGATCCGGCAGGGATGATCCCGCACTTTCCGGTGGCCTTGGTGAAGCGCCCTTCCGATTGCCGTGTCGCGGGTTCGCGCGCGAATGAGGCCTGCCGGCATTCCATCCCTGCCGGCAGGCCCGCGCCGTCCATGGGAGCCAGGCAGGCCCCGGACGGCATCCCGTTCCTGGCGAATGTCGCGACGTCACCGTGTCGGTCTGGGAAACCCGCCGCCTCTCAGGGGTGAGGCGGCGGGCCGCACATACTGTCCGCCTTCGGCTGCGAACGGGCGCAGCCTACCTCTTTTGGTCTGGAAAAGGTCATGACGTTTGTATTACAACGCAGCACCTAAGTGCTGGTTCAGGCGTGACGGCGGAACGGCCCCGCCACATAGGCCGGGGTGAATCCGGAAAAGCTCCGGCTTGCGTTGAACCATTGGTGTGCCCACGCAGTTTAGTGCCGGCGATGAACAGGTCAGGGTGCCGAATGAGCGCGTCGGATTGCAGTCTGGAAGTCGGTCTGGACGAGAACGCCCCGATTTCCGTCCTTCGGCGGCAACTCGCCGAAATGCCGTCCGACCGGCTGCGCCGGATGCTGGAGCGCACCGAGCAGGACATCGCCGAAACCCGATCCATTGCCACGCTCCACCGGCTCTTCATCGGTCATGGGCTGCTGCGCCGCGAACTGAGCAGCCGCGAGACGCCGACCGCGTAGGATGCTCCTTTACTGGTCCTCCATGGAGTCGCCCGGCAGGACCGGCGCCGCCCCGAAGGGACGGTTGATGACGGACAGCACTTCGGCCGCCGCGAAAATCCGGTTCCGCCGATAGCCGGTCCGCTCGACCAGGATCCCGGCCTCCTGCAATTGGACCAGCGCCGCCGAGGCCGCCGGGGCGCTCACCCCCAGGATGGCCGCGAGGCGTCCGGCGGTGATGACCGGGTAATGGGGCAGCAGGTCGAGCGCGCGCAAGGCGGTGGAGCCGGCCCGGAACGCCCGGCGTTGCAGCCAGATCCCGCGAAGGCTCGCCAGGGCCGTGCGCGTCTTCAACAACTCGTCCACGGTGCCCACCACCGCATCGGCCAAGAAGCCGATCATCGCATGCCATTCGAGGCGCTGCTGAGCGTCCTTCAACGCGCCGTAATACAGCACCTTGTGGGCTTCGATATAGGGGGACAGGTAAAGCGGCAGCTGCCCCTCGGCGGCCATCATGAGAGGCAGCAGCAGGCGGCCGACCCGCCCGTTCCCGTCGCGGAACGGGTGGACCGCCTCGAAATGGGCATGCGCCACCGCCATGCGCGTGAGGAGACCCTGGGTCTGCTGCTGCATCCCGTCGCAGCGCATGTATCCGGCCGTCCGCTCCAGGCACTCCGCGACGAAGGCCGGCGGCGGCGGGTTGAAGGTGGAGTAGTTGATGTCCTGCCCGCCGGCACCGATCCAGACGACGCCTTTCCGAAGGTCACCGGGTATGTCCCGGTATGTGGTGTCTCCCCTCATCACCGTCCGGTGCAGGTCCTGGAACAAGGGGACGGTGAAAAGCGCCGGCCCCTCGTCCCGGGCCCGCGGAACAAGAGTGTCCAGCGCCAGTGCGTAATCCCTGACCTGGGCGGCGGCCTCCCCCACCGTGCCATCGCTGCTTTCCTCGATGGTCAGGAGTTCATCGAGCGTGGAGTTGGTGCCCTCCATGACGCTGCTGGACACCGCCTCTCTCCGGGTCAGGAGCCGGCTGAACAGGTAAGGATCCTGAAGCTCCCGTGCCAGGACATCGACCTGGGCCAGCGCACGGTTTGCGGCCTCGCTGCGCGCGCGCACCGGTTCCATGAACACGGCTTCCTCGGGCGGCGGCGGAGGGATAACTCCGTAATGCGCCTGATAGGGCGACGGCAAGCGGTGCAGCCGTTCGCGGATTGCCGGGCACAGATCGTCGCGTCGCATACCCGTGAACCTTCATCAAGGCGGCCGATCGGCATCCATATTTAAGGTTATGAGGAAAACCTTGAATATGGAAGTGGCCGGGGCGCCCATGTGCAAGGTTGTCGGGGATCTTGCCGTGGCTGATGACGTAGCGGGAAAAGGCCACCAAGGTTGGGTGAGAAGCGTTCCAACCGGATGGCGGCACGAGGGTAAGAGCGGTGTAACGAAATCCGGGACCGGGTTTGAAACGCGAGGTTCGGCGCGACGTTCGGCGGGTGGACATCCCCCTCACCCTACCCTCTCCCCGGAGGGGAGAGGATTTGGCTCCAACGTTCTGCGGAGGACTCGCCGGGCGGCGCGGGCCGCCTTTGGGCGCCCCCCTCATCCTGACCTTCTCCCCGGAGGGGAGAAGGAATGGGCGTCGGGATGGGAAGGGGCGGCCCTTGCCTTTGATCAGCCCTCGATCTTCGAGAAGTCCGCCACCGCGTTCAGCGTCGCGCGGATCTGGCTGAGGAGGCGGAGGCGGTTGGCGCGCAGCGCCGCGTCCTCCGCGTTCACCGTCACCTTGTCGAAGAAGGCGTCCACCGGGCCGCGCAGGCGGGCGAGCGTCGCCATGGCGCCGGCGAAATCCTCCGACGCCAGCAGCGGGCGGGCGGCCTCGGACGCGGCGGACAGGGCGCCGTAGAGGTCCTTCTCCTCCGGCTGGGCCAGCTTGGCGGCGTCCACCGGCTGGTCGTAGCTGGCGCCGTCCTTCTTCTCCTCGATGCGCAGGATGTTGCCGGCGCGCTTGGTGGCGGTCAGCAGGTTGGCGCCGTCCTCCGAGCCGACGAAGGACTGGAGCGCCTTCACGCGGGCCAGCAGGCGGGACAGGTCATCCTCGCCGCCCAGCGCGAAGACCGCGTCCACGAGGTCGTGGCGCACGCCCTGCTCGCGCAGCACCACCTTCAGCCGGTCGGCGAAGAAGGCCAGCAGGTCCGAGGCCACCGTTTCGGCCGGGGCAAGGCCGCCCACCGAATAGGCGCCGTGGGCCGCCGCGAAGACGCGGGTCAGCGGCAGGCGCAGACCGTTCTCCAGCACCAGCCGGATGATGCCGAGCGCCGCGCGGCGGAGCGCGTAGGGGTCTTTCGATCCCGTGGGCTTCTCGTCGATGGCGAAGAAGCCGACCAGCGTGTCCAGCTTGTCGGCCAGCGCGACGGCGACCGAGACCGGGGCCGTCGGGCAGCTGTCCGACGGTCCCAGCGGCTTGTAATGGTTGGCGATGGCGTCGGCCACCTCCGGGCTCTCGCCCTGCCCCAGCGCGTAGTAGCGGCCCATGATGCCCTGGACCTCGGGGAACTCTCCGACCACCTCGGTCACGAGGTCGGCCTTGGTCAGCAGGGCCGCGCGCTTGGCGGCCTCCACGTCGGCGCCGGTGGCCTCCGCGATGGCGGCGGACAGGGTCTGGATGCGTTCGACCTTCTGGGCGACCGTGCCGAGTTTTGCGTGGAAGGTGATCTTCTCCAGCGCCGGCAGGCGGGATTCCAGCTTCGTCTTTCGGTCCTGGTCCCAGAAGAATTTGGCGTCGGACAGGCGGGCGCGCAGGACGCGCTCGTTGCCGGCGATGACCATCCGGCCGCCGTCCGTCGTGATCATGTTGGTGACCACGATGAAGCGCGGGGCCATCCGCCCCTCCGCATCCAGGGCGGCGAAGTATTTCTGGTGCGTGCGCATGGAGGTGATCAGCACCTCCGACGGCACGTCCATGAAGGCCTCGTCGATGCCGCCCATCAGGACGGACGGCCATTCCACGAGGCCGCAGACCTCGTCGAGCAGCGCGTCGTCGGGCGACAGGGTCAGGCCCTGCGCCGCGGCCAGCGCCTCGGCGTCGGCCTTGATCTTCGCCTTGCGCTCCTCGCGGTCGAGAATGACGTGGGCGGCGCGCAGCCGGTCGCGGTAATCAGCGAAGCCGGTGACTGTGAAGGCGTCCGGCGACAGGAAGCGGTGGCCGCGGGTGGTGTCGCCGAAGGGCACGGAGGCGCCGTTGCCGAGATCGAAGGCGCCGGTCAGAACCTTGCCGCCGAAGAGCGCCACGATGGAGTGCAGCGGGCGCACCCAGCGGACCGTGTTGGCGGCCCAGCGCATGGACTTCGGCCAGGGCAGCTCGGCCATGGCGGCCAGGATGATCTCCGGCAGCACCTCGGCCGTGTCGCGGCCGGGCTTCTCCACGACGGCGAACCAGAAGACGCCCTTGCCGCTGTCGCGCTGCTCGCACTGGTCGAGGCTGGAAAGGCCGGCGGACTTCAGGAAGCCCTGGACGGCCTGGTCGGGGGCGCCGACGCGCGGGCCCTTCTTCTCCTCGCGGACGTCGGCGGTGCGCTCCGGCAGGCCGTCCACCACCAGGGCCAGGCGGCGCGGGGTGGAATGGGCGGCGGCCGACGCGAAGGTCAGGCCGGCCGCGCCCAGCTTGTCGGTGACGAGGCGGCGCAGGTCGTCGGCCGCGCGCGCCTGCATGCGGGCGGGGATTTCCTCGGAGAAGAATTCGATGAGAAGTTCAGCCATCGGATCAGACCTTCTGCGCGCCGGTGGCGGCGCCGTTCACCCAGGCCTCGCAGCAGGCCTTCGCCAGCGCGCGGACGCGGCCGATGTAGGCGGCGCGCTCGACCACGCTGATCACGCCGCGCGCGTCCAGCAGGTTGAAGAGGTGGGAGGCCTTGATGCACTGGTCGTAGGCGGGCTGGGCCAGACCCGCCTCGACGAGCTTGCGGCACTCGGCCTCCGCGTCCTCGAAATGGACGAGCAGCTTGGCGGTGTCGGCATGCTCGAAATTATACTTGGAATAGTCGATCTCGGCGCGCTTGAAGACGTCGCCGTAGGAGACGCCCTGGCCGTTGAAGTCCAGGTCGTAGACGTTCTCGACACCCTGTACGTACATGGCGAGGCGCTCAAGCCCGTAGGTCAGCTCGACCGAGACGGGGTCGCACTCGATGCCGCCGACCTGCTGGAAATAGGTGAACTGGGTCACCTCCATGCCGTCGCACCAGACCTCCCAGCCCAGGCCCCAGGCGCCGAGCGTCGGGCTCTCCCAGTCGTCCTCGACGAAGCGGATGTCGTGCAGCGCCGGGTCGATGCCGATGGCGCGCAGGCTGTCCAGGTACAGCTCCTGCGCGTTGGCCGGCGAGGGCTTCATGATGACCTGGTATTGGTAATAGTGCTGGAGCCGGTTCGGGTTCTCGCCATAGCGACCGTCCTTCGGGCGGCGGGAGGGCTGCACATAGGCGGCCTTCCAGTGGTCCGGGCCCAGGGCGCGCAGCGTCGTCGCCGGGTGGAAGGTGCCGGCCCCCACCTCCATGTCGTAGGGCTGGAGGATCACGCAACCCTGCTCCGACCAGTACTGGTGGAGCTTGAGGATCAGGGCCTGGAAGGACAGGCCGCGGCTGCCGGGGGAAGACCCGCTCTGGGAGGCCATGGGCGATATCACGAAATGGGTTGTTTCAACGGTTTGCTAGGCGCGCCGCACGATACGCGGCGGAGTCCGCGGAATCAACCCGACGCTTCGCCGCAGCTTCCCGGCGACGTTCAGCGCCCGTAGGGGCAGGCGGGGCGCCCGCAGGAGACGGCGGAGCGCGGCGCGACGTAGGCTCCGCATTCCGGGCATTTCTCCATGTCCTCGGCCTTGAGGCCGGGCTGGGGCGGCGTGCCGGCGAATGGATTGGCCCCGCCCTGGCGGCGGGCCTGCCGCTCGCGCAGCCGTTCGCGCCCGACCGCGCCGATGCGGTTGTACCAGCGCCAGCCGAACCAGACGGCGCCGATCACCAGCGCCAGGAAGAGGATCTTCGAGAACATGGGTCCAGCTTTATTGGGCCGAAGGGCCGCGGTCAAGTGCAGGGGGCAAGTGCCGGGGGCCGGGGCCGGGGTCAGGAACTGCGGCTTATCCTTTGCTCCGGGTGTTTACGCCTCAAGGCTTATGACACTTGCCGGATTTTTCGGATTCCGTACATTGATAGGTCCCAACGAAACGTTCCTCCGGAGGAAGAGTCGAAATGGACGCCAGCGAGTATCCGGTCATCGTCCGCCCGATGGCGCCCGAGGCCGGCACCGGCTACGTGGCGGAAGTGCCCGACCTGCCGGGCTGCGTCTCCAGCGGAGCGACGCCGGCGGAAGCCAACGAAAATGTGCTGGCCGCCATCCAGACGCTGATCGACGCCGCCAGGGCCGCCGGCACCCGGATGCCCGAGCCGTCGCGCCGCCTGCGGATGGTGGACGAGTAAGGGAACCCCTACAGTCCGAACCGCGCCCAGAGCGCCCGCTCCTCCACCGTGGCGAGCGCGGCGCCGGGCAGGTTCGCGGCCAGTGTGGAGAGGTCGAGCGCCGACGGGTCGATGGTCGCCCCGCCGATGCGCAGGCCGGGGCGGCGGAACCAGCGGCGGTCCTCCTGGATGACGCGCAGCCGGACCTTCTCCCCGAAGCGGCCGCGCAGGATCGAGCGCAGGTCGCCGATCCCGTCGATCAGCCCCAGTTCCAGCGCCTTGCGTCCGGCCCAGAAGCTGCCCGAGAAGAGGTCCTCCTCCGGCCCGTTCAGCCGCGCGCCACGGCGCGCGCGGACCATCGCCTTGAAGCTTTCGTGTATGTCCGCCTGGATGGATTTCAGGTGCGCGACGGCGTCCTCGCGCTCCGGCGAGAAGGCGTCGAGCAGAACCTTCTTCTCGCCCGCGGTGTGGACGCGCCGCTCGATGCCGTGGCGCTGGATGAACTCGTGCAGGCCGAAGCCGCTGGAGACGACACCGATCGAGCCGATGATCGAGCTGTCGTCGGCCCAGATTTCGTCCGCCGCGCAGGCGAGCCAATAGCCGCCGGACGCCGCCACATCCTCGCAAAAGGCGAAGACGGGGACCTTCTTCTCGGTGGCGAGGTCGCGGATGCGCTTGGCGATCAGCGCCGACTGGACCGGCGAGCCGCCCGGCGAATTGACGATCAGCGCGACCGCCGCCTGCTGCTTCGGCGCGAAGGCGCGCTCGATCAGCCCGGCGGTGCCGGCCATGGTCAGGCCGGCGCGCAGGGGACCGACCTGCCCGATCACGCCGGACAGCCGCAGGACGGACACGACCGGCCCGGCCTTGCGCCAGGGGCCGAACGGGAGCTTGGCAAGGAAGGTTTGCATCGTCATCGCGCAGACATGGTGACGCTGAAGCTGCTTTCAATGAGCCGGTGCGCGCCGGCTTGCGGGCCGCGGGCTACTGGAGGAAGAGCTTCACGAAGACGGCGACCTGGAAGGCCAGGACGAACCCCATCATCCATTTCAGGATCATGGTGTCCGTTTTCAGGGCCGTGACGTCATCGTCGCGCTTGCTCAGCGCTTCCGCTGCCTTGAGCGCCTTGTCCTCCGGAATGTCGATGGCTCGGAACGCCTCGTACACTTCGTTCTGCATCACGGCCATTCTGAGACTCCGACGAAGGCAGGGATTGGCGTGCGTCTATCCAACGGCTCCGGACATGATAAAATTCCTGCCGTGATTAAGATAGACGGTCATTTCACCGAGGCTTGTTGATCAAACGGCGGATTGGGGAACCGGAATCCGATAGACGAGCATCGGATGCAGGACGCCGCCGGCTTTCGGCAGCTTGCTCGTCCCGACGACGTGCGCGCCGAGGCTTTCGGCGACCCTGCGGCTTGGCCGGTTCTCCTCGGCGACGGAATAAAGGATGCTCCTCACACCGATGACGCGGCCAGCCCAGCCGACCAACGTCGAGACCGCCTCCCGTCCGAATCCGGAGCCGTGTGCGCTCTCCTTGATCCAAATGCCGGCTTCCGGTTCCGGCGCGCCGATGCCGTGCAGGCCAGTGAGGCCCAGGAACTCCCCCGATCCGGTGGCGCGCACCACCAGGTAAAGATCTGTGCCGGCCGCCATGTTCGGCAGCCAAATCCGCCAGACCTCCGAGAAGGACACAAGGGAAGGCGACGGATCGAAGACCATGAAGCGCGTGAGAGTCGGCGTGACGGCCGCGAAGATCTCCGGCGCATCCCCCGGTGTGAAGGATCTCAAGGACAGGCGTTCGGAGGCCAGCGCCGTGTTTCTCAGGTCCATGCCCTATCCCTCCAGCGCCTCTGCACCGCGCAGCACCCGTTCGGCGGCTTCGGTGTAGCCGCCGGCCGCTTCGTGCATGGTCAGGCCGGCGGACAGGCGGAAGGGGGCCTTGCCGCCGAGGCGGGCGGAGAGGAGGACGCGCCGGGCCGCCTCCCCCGCCTTGGGCCAGACGGGGACCAGCAGGACCCCGCCGAAGCGGCCGTGCAGCGCCGCCAGGATTTCGTCCAGCCGGTCGGCGCGGTGGACCAGGGTCAGGGTGCCGCGCGGCTTCAGCATGCGGGCGGCGAAGCGCAGCCAGTCGGGGAGGCTTGCCGCCCCTTCCACGTTGGCGGCGGCCTTCCAGTCGTCGGGGGGGACGGAGGCGGCGCCGGCCTTCAGGTAGGGCGGGTTCATCATGACGCGGTCGAAGCGGAGACCGGCGAGAACCGGCGGCGGCGCCAGAAGGTCGCCCTCGACCAGGGCGACGCGCTCCTCCATCTCGTTCAGCGCGATGTTGCGCCGGGCATAGGCGGCGGCGTCGGCCCGCTGCTCCAGGCCGGTGATCTGGGCGCCGGAGACGCGGGCGGCGAGGCAAAGCGAGGCGGCGCCGGTGCCGGCCCCGACGTCCAGCACCCGCTCCCCCTCCCGCGCGGCGGTGAAGGCGGCCAGCAGCACCGGGTCGATGGCCGCGCGGTAGGCGCCCTCGGGCTGGGTCAGGCGGACGCGGCCGCCGAGAAGGAAGTCCTCCGGCGCGCTGTCGGCAGGGACGGTCATGGCGGGGACGGTCACGGCGTCTCGCCCGAATCCCGCAGGACGCGCAGGGCGTCCGCGTGGTCCTCGTCCGCGACCATCAGACGGCGCGGGATGGCGCCGATGGAGCCCTCCAATATGCTGGTGTGGGTGTCGAACACCACCACCTCGATCCCGGCATCGGCCAGCAGGGCCGTGAGCCAGGACAGGCGGACCGGGTCGTTGCTGCGCAGGATCTCTCGCATCGCTGTGTCGGCACGCTCTCTCAAAAGTGGGACGTAGGGGCGGCGCAAGCCTTGCGGGCTTGACCGAACAGGCTAGGCCGTTATGCTCCGTCCCGGAATGGAATCCGTCAATCATCTCAATCATCATTGGAGTCGACCTTGGCGGTCGTGACCAACCTCGAGCCGAAACGGCGCAAGTCCACCCCGCTCGACGAGCTGACCGCCCTGGTGGCCGACGATCTGAGCGCCGTCAACGAGTTGATCGTCAAGCGGATGGACTCGTCGGTGGAGCTGATCCCGCAGCTCGCCGGCTATCTCATCGCCGCCGGCGGCAAGCGGCTGCGCCCCGTGCTGACGCTGGCCTCGGCCGAGCTGTGCGGCTATCAGGGCGAGAATCACCGGATGCTGGCGGCGGTCGTGGAGTTCATCCACAGCGCCACGCTGCTGCACGACGACGTGGTGGACGAAAGCGACCTGCGCCGGGGCCTCGCCTCGGCGAACGCGGTGTTCGGCAACAAGGCCAGCGTGCTCGTCGGCGACTTCCTGTTCTCCCGCTCCTTCCAGCTCATGGTCGAGGTCGGGTCGCTGGACGTGCTGCGCATCCTGTCCAACGCCTCGGCCATCATCGCCGAGGGCGAGGTGCTGCAGCTGCGCACCACCAACGACACGGAAACCAGCGAGCAGGCCTATCTCGACGTCATCAAGGCCAAGACGGCGGAGCTGTTCGGCGCGGCCTGCCGCGTCGGCGCGGTGGTCGCCAAGCGCCCGCCGGCCGAGGAGATGGCGCTGTACGACTACGGCATGAACCTGGGCATCGCCTTCCAGCTCGTCGACGACGTGCTGGATTACTCGGCGCTCCAGGCGAAGCTGGGCAAGACGGTCGGCGACGATTTCCGCGAGGGCAAGATCACCCTGCCCGTCGTGCTCGCCTTCCGGCGCGGCAACGACGAGGAGCGCGCCTTCTGGCGCCGCACGCTGGAGGAGCTGGACCAGCGCGACGGCGACCTGGAGCACGCCCAGGCGCTGATGGCCAAGCACAACGCCCTGAAGGACACGGTGGAGCGCGCCCGCCACTATGGCGCCATCGCCCGCGACGCGCTCGGCCTGTTCGCCGACGCGCCGGTGAAGCGCGCCATGCTGGACGTGATCGATTTCGTCATCGACCGCGATTTTTGATGTTGCGCCCCCCGCCGGGGGCCTTTATATACCCCGCTCACCGGCGGACGAGACGCCCGCCGGTGACTGACGGAGAGTAGCTCAGCCTGGTAGAGCACTGCTTTCGGGAAGCAGGGGCCGGAGGTTCGAATCCTCTCTCTCCGACCAAATGACGAAGGGGCCGGCGGCAACGCCGGCCCTTTTGCCGTTCCGGGCCACCGGATCCGGGTTCCGTTCCGGCTCCGAAAGAAAGTGGCAGTCGGTCTCTCAGGACGCTTGCGTCCCCGCGCGGAGGCCTTTATATACCCCGCTCACCGGCGGACGAGACGCTGCCGGCACCGAACGGAGAGTAGCTCAGCCTGGTAGAGCACTGCTTTCGGGAAGCAGGGGCCGGAGGTTCGAATCCTCTCTCTCCGACCAAATGACGAAGGGG
>NZ_JAFIQV010000018.1:0-39336 GCF_017356015.1 Azospirillum sp. SYSU D00513 | reverse complement strand
GGGCCGGCGGCAACGCCGGCCCTTTTGCTTTGTGCGCATGGCGCCGTTTCAATCCCGGACCGCTCCCATGATCGACCTCCCCACCCTGCCCGCCCACCGCCTGACCGTCGGTGCCGACGTTTTCGATTGCACCGATGCCGGCTCCGGCTCGCCCGTCCTGTTCCTGCACGGGGCGTTGGGCGATCTGCGGACATGGCGGCGCCAGAGTGCCGCGCTCGCGGGGCGTTTCCGCTGCATCGCCTACACCCAGCGTTACTTTGGCACCGCGCCCTGGCGCGCCGATGGCCCTCCCTTCGGCACGGCGACGCACGCGGCCGACCTGATCGCCGTCTGCGAGGCGCTGGGCGCCGGGCCGGCTGCGGTCGTGGCCTGGTCCTACGCCGGGCATGCGGCGCTGCTCGCGGCCCTGGCGCGCCCGGACCTGTTCGCCAGGATGCTGGTCTACGAGCCCGGCGTGCCGAGCTGGGTGACGGCGGAGGAAGAGCTGGAGGTCTTTGGGCGGGATGCCGGAGCGATGTTCGGCCCGGTCTTCGAGGCCGCCGGCCGGGGCGATCGGGAGGAGGCCATGCGCCGGCTGATCGACGCCTCGGGCGGCCCCGGCCATTTCGACCGCCAGCCCGAGGAATGCCGCGCCATCCAGCGCGACAACGCCCACAGCCTCCCGCCACTCCTGGCCCAGGAACCGCCCCCGTCCATCACCTGCGCCGAGCTGGCGTCGTTGCGCGTCCCGGTCACGATCCTCTGGGGAGAGCGGTCGCGGCCGGTCTTCACCGTCCCGTCACAGGCGGCGGCCCGCTGCATCGGCGGGAACGGCCACCGTCCGATTCCAGGCGCCGGCCATCTCTGGCCCGACCAGGACCCGGAAGGTTTCGCGGCGGTGGTGGAGGCGTGGCTGGACGGGATGGCCGGATAGCTCCCCTCCCTCAGACGGCGCCCTCGTTCTGCGGACGCAGAACACCGGCGGCCCTCAGGGCGTGGCGGCGCCGGGACACGGCGCCGGCCAGGAACTTGAAATGGATCTGTTGCAGCGCGGGATTCGCGAAGGTCCGCATGGGGCCGGCGAGACGCTCGCCACCAAAATTCAGCGCAATCCTGGCATCGACATGGTGCCCCTGATGCGAAGACGCATGCACGGTCATGACAGGTCGGTCGCGAAGGATCAGGCCATGGGGATCGCCTGGGTCGGGAACCCGCACCTCGGCCAGCGGGGCGTCGTAGACCTGCCAAATCCAGGGATCCAACACTTCGACCGTGCCCGGATCGCGCCAAACCAGCGCGTTCAGGACATTCTGTTCCCAGAGGGGGTGCGGCGCCACGGCGCGGCACGCCGGCGCCCATTCGGCCAGCAGGTCCCGAGAGACGAAAAGCAACAGCCCGGCGCTGAGATAGGGATGGCTGCGGTTCACGCCGGTCTGCTCGAACAGGAGTTCCGCCGGGGTGATCCTGTGGTTTCTCCGGCGAAGATCGGCGAAGGTGGCGGAGACCGACAGGCCGTCGATCGTCCCCGTCGCCGCCAGGAGCTTTCCGGCACCCCGGAGCCGGTCGGCCAAACCCTCCACGGCGGCGGCATCGAGAGTGCCAGGCAGGATGTCGCTGTCCAGCCAGAGCACGGCGTCCCAAGCAGCGTCGCCGAGATAGCCGAGCAGGTGCGCCTTGCAAAGATAGGGATGAGCGCCCGGCACAAGCTCCGGCGGCCGTTCAAGCAGGTGCCCGGCGTCACGAAGCAGACCTCTTTGCCCCTCGGTCATGCCGAAGTCGCAAACCCGCATGTCGGCGGTCGGAAAACGGTCGGCGAAGCTCTCCAGAAAGGCCAGCGTGGTTATGAAATATTCGGAGTTGCAACCCGTGACGTAGAGCGTGCGCATGGCCGCCGAACCCTCTGCCTGCCGTCCGCCGGAGGACAGCCCGGCAGCGAGCCTTAGCACGCTTGCGGCGCAGGCGGACAGTTCGTTCCGTCCATAGCCCCCGTGCCGGGATCGCTGGACAGCCACAATTTGCCTAAACCTTGTTCGCCGCTGATCTGGATCAATGGAGCCGTCCGGCCGGTGCCGCAGTCTGCGCGGAGCATTGGAGGACGCGCATGCCGGAGGACGGATTAAGTGGAATCGGCGGCATCCCGGTGATCGGGACGCACCGCCCGCGCTTCGAGGCGCCGGCCGCGACGATCACGCAACCGGGCTTGCCCTTGGCGGGCTTGCCCCCGGCGGGGCTGATTTGCCTGTCCAAGGCGGTGCAGGCGCGTGACTCGTTGACGGAAGGTCACGCCCTGTCGCTGCACGAGGAGGGCGTGGCGCGGCTGTCGTCGATGCTGGCCGACCGGATGGGCTTCGGATCGGCGCAGGTGGAGGCGATCGGACGCGCCGCCGGGGTGCACGACATCGGCAAGATCGCCCTGCCCGACTCCATCCTGCTCAAGCCCGGTCCGCTCGACGCGGCGCAATGGGCGGTGCTGCGGAACCACACCGTTCTGGGCGGGGCCATCCTGTCGGGGCACGAGGAGCCGGTGCTGAGGCTGGCCGCCACCATCGCCCGCTGGCATCACGAGGCCTTCGACGGCAGCGGCTATCCGGACGGGCTGGCCGGCGAGGCCATCCCGCTGGAGGCCCGCCTCGTCGCCGTGGCCGATGTCTACGACGCGCTTCGCCAGGGACGGCCCTACAAGCGCGGCCTGTCCCATGACGAAGCGATGCACATCCTGCGCAACGGGGATGGGCGGACCAGCCCCGGCCAGTTCGATCCCCAGTTCCTGAACGCGTTCCTCGGCATCGAGCGCGAGGTGGAGCGGCTGTGGGGCGATGACGGCGAGGGCTGACCCGGAACTGGAAGAGGGTCAGGCCGGAACCGGCTGCCGCTCCTCCCTGGCGGGGGCGGCCCGGTCGGCCAGCACGGCCAATCGGATCTGCTCCAGCTTTTCGTTCATCTCGCGGACCTCCGACTCGATCTTCGCGAGGCGCATCTCGCTCGACTCCTCGGTCACCTCGATGCCTTGGGCGGCGAGCTTCTCGCGCGCCTCCTCCTCCTTGGCCTCTTCCATGGCGTTCACGATGATGCCGAACAGCAGGTTGAGGGTCGTGAAGGTGGTCATGATGATGAAGGGGATGAAGAAGGCCCAGGCGTAGGGGTGATGCTGCATCACCTCGTCGGCGATGTCGGGCCAGCCCTCCAGCGTCATCATCTTGAACAGCGTCAGGAAGGTGATGGGAAGGTCGCCGAAGCGCTCCGGCACGGATTCGCCGAAGAAGCTGTTCCCCATGATGGCGGCAACATAGAACATCACCAGCAGGACGCCGCCGACCGAGCCGACGCCGGGAAGGGCGGAGAACATGCCCGTGACCACGCGGCGCAGCGACGGCACGGCGGAGACGAGCCGCATGAGCCGCAGCACGCGCAGGGCGCGCAGCACCGACAGCCCGCCGCTGTCCGGGGCGAGCGAGATCGCAACGACCGCGAGGTCGAAGATGTTCCAGCCGCTCCGGAAGAAGCCGAGCCGGACGACCGCCAGCTTCAGGGCGATCTCGACGGTGAAGACGACCAGGCAGAGCGCGTCGATGATGTGCAGCAGCGAGGCGAGGGCCGGCGGCAGGCTCTTGATGCTCTGGAGGCCGAGGACGGCGGCGTTGACGAGGATCGCCGCGACGACGAAGTTCTGGAAGCCGCGGCTTTCGATGATGGACCTGAGGATGGGCATCTCTGTTTTCCCGCCCGGTGGAACACGGCAGGCGGCACCTCCGCCGGGCGGCGGCGGCACCGCGTTGAGGAACCGGCGGCGCGCCGGCCATGAGGACGCACCGGCGCAGGCGCGCCGGATCGCCGGCCAGAATGACCTAGCCCTTTCGCGTGCGATACAGACAAATTGAAGCAAATCCTGTTTCACGTCTTTCAGCGCCGTGACGGGGCTGAAATGCCTCCGACGGTAACTGCGGCACCCTGACAACACGCTTCCGCGCCCCGACGTGGGGCCTAAACCTCCCCGTTTCGGCCAAGCCGAAGGGCAGAGCGGCGGGCCGAGGGCACGCCATAGGCGTTTCCCCTTGCGGGCGCTTGCGGAAGAGCGGGCGCCGCGGGCAATCTCGCCGGCAAGCAAAGGAGACGCCTCATGCCCGATCAAGAGCTTGGCACCCCGTATTCGGCGGAGTCGCTGGAGAAACTGACCGACGAGCAGCTCGACCATGAGCTGAAGGAAGCCGCCGGGCTTCTGGAGATCCAGGAAGCCTACGCGAACCAGGCGCAGCGGGCGTCGGTCCGTCTTCTGCGCCTGTCGGACGCGGAAGGGACGCGCAACGTCATCCGGATGCTTCAGGAAGAGAAGGCGCGGCGCGGCACCGGCGGCTGAGGTTGCCGGAGGGCCGGATGCCGGGCGCGGAACGGCACGGCACGGCACGGCACGGCCGGAGAAGGGAACGGCCGGAAAAGGGAACGGCACGGCCGAAAAGGACCGGGAAAGCCGTTACACGCTGTTACCCGAAGGCGGGGTGGCGGACATGATCCGGCAAAGGAGCGGGAGCATCCTGGCCTGGTCCGGACGACCGGACCTTTCGCCAGGGGATGACGCCCATGAAATCCGCTTTCCTGAAGCCCGCCATTCTCGCCATGGCCGCGCTGGCCGCCTTCACCGGAACACTCGGCGCGCCGGGAGCCTCATCGGCGGCCGCACAGCCCCTTCGGCAGGAAGCCGGCGCTCCCTTCGCCCATGTGGCGGCCTTCCAGACCGCGCGGCACGACTCGCAATGGCGCGGCCATGAGGGGCACGACCGGGACCGCGAGGCGCCCGCGCACCGCCACGTGGAACGCCGGAACGAGCATCGCACTACGGAGCATGTCAACCGGGGTCATGCGCCCAAGGGGCGCTGGAGCGTCGGAGAGCGGCTGCCCTCGGCCTACCGGACGCGGGGCCGCGTCATCGCTCATCCCGCCGCCCATCATCTCCGCAGGCCGCCGCGGGGCCATCACTGGGTCAGGGTGGGCACCGACGCCGTCCTGGTCGCCGCCGGGACCGGCGTCATCGTCGGGCTGGCGTACGGCCTGTTCCACTGACCGCGCGGCGGGCGGGCGGCGGGGAACAAGGCGGGGCCGCAGCAACCCGCCCGGTCAGCGCCGGGCGCCCGCTCCCGGCTGATCCAGATCGGCGAGGATCTCGTCGCCCCGGTGCCGTTCCAGGGCGCGCCGACCGAGGTTGGTGATCAGCACCGCCTGCCGTCCGGTCGGGGCCGGGTCGGCGACGTTCACGAGGCCGGTGGCGATCATGCGCCGCATCAGGACGCTGTGCGCGCCGATCCAGCGCATCGGGCGGTTGCCCATCGGGATATAGCGGTAGACGCTCCCCTCCACCACGGCGGCGAGGCCGCGCGCCTGGGCATCGGTCAGCTCGGGCGGATCGCCGGGCAATTCACCAGGGGAAAGGTCCAGGCCGGCGATGGCTAGGAGGCTCACCTCGAGGAGTTCCGGGGCCACGCTCATGGCCGGCCTCCCGCATTCGAGGCCAAGACCGGGCCGGCACGACGGCAAATCGCGGAAAGCAAAAAAGTCCCGCGGGCAAGCCCGCGGGAAGTTGCTTGGAGGAAATCGCACGCATAAGCGTCGCGAGATCGCAAACGGATCATCGCTCCTGCCGCGTCAAATGCCGAAGGAAATGAGCGTCGAACGCCCTTCTTTTCCACCTTGTGGAAGCTGGACCCGCCCGCAACTCGCGCGGCGAAGCTGCGGACACCAGGTCCCTGCCCGTCTTGTCTCACCATGATCCCCACCCTGCCCGTCAAGGAGGCAAACACAATACTTTCGTATCATGGGTGGCGGCGCGGATGGTTATCGGAATGTGTTTTTCCGTTTGGCGGAATGCCTCCCGCATCGCGGCGGCTGAGCGGCTTCACGGGACCTGCTGTCGGGGAGATCCACCGTCCAGGAGATCTATCCTCTCGACCCGGCTCTCGGGCTGCGGCATTGTGCCGCCGGCCCATTCGGGACCGAGGCTTCTCCGCACCCCACCCCGGACAAGACGACAGGCATGAAAAGCGACGCGACGCGCAGCGCGGCCTTGCATCGGACCGGACTGGAAACGCTCATCGCCAGGGGAACGCTGTCCGGCCCCCTGGTCGGCCTCTACGGTTTCTGGGACCAGAGTCGCCGCTCCTCGCCGATGCCCAGCTATCAGGAGCTGATGACCGAGGGGCTGATCCGCTGGTGGGGGCACCTGTGCGTGAGCGAGCGGGACTTCCTCTCCGACCGGTTCCGCGTGAGCTGGGTCGGCGGAGACCTCTTCCAGGTCTACGAACATGACCTGACGGGCCGCTTCCTGGACGAGGTGCTGCCCAGGCTCGGGCTGAAATGGCTGCTGGAAAGCTACGAGCATTGCGTCCGCACCGGGCGGCCGAGCTACACGCTCTCCCCCGGCCCGATGGTGGAGGACGGCACGGCACGGGACGGACGTCCCGACGCGTCCGGAAGCGGCGCGAGCCGGTCGCTGGCAAGGCTGCTCCTTCCCTGCGGCCGGAACGGCCGGGTGGAAGCCATCCTGGCCGCCTCCTATTCGGTTGCACGCTGAAACGGGCGTGCGCCGAGCGGGGCGCGGAGCCAAAAAGAAAAGGCCGCCGGCATGGTCGCCGACGGCCCGAAGTCTAGGGAGGAAACGCCCAATCAAGGCGTCAACGGAAGGTGATCTGGTGTCGCGGACTGGATCCGTCCACCCCCCTTCCTAAGAGAACCGGCCCGGAGGCCGCGCCGTCTCAGCGTTCGGCGACCTGACCGCTGGCCCCGTTGATGCGGATCTCCTGGGAACTGCCGTCCGGCCGGGCGACGGTCACCTCATACTCCACATGGTCGCCCTCACGCTCGACCTCGGCATCGAGCGCCTTGCCGCCGGCGCGCTGCTCGGCCATGCCGATCGCCTGGCCGAGAGTCGTTCGGGCGTTCTGGAGGTCCGCCGGCTTGAGCCGCGTGAAATACTGCTCGATCCGTTCGTTCTCGGTATCGGTCACCGACCCGCTCTCGGCATCCAGCGTGTAGGTGACGAGCGTGCCGTCGCCCAGCACCTTCACCTCGTAGGCGCCGCGCCCGTCCTCTTCCTCGAACTCCGCGTCGATGGCCACCCCGTTGCCCTGGCGAGCGGCGATGTCGATGGCCTGGGTCAGCGAAACCTTCGCCTGTTCGAGGGCGCGGACGTCGTCCTGGTCGGCGGCCAGCACCGGCGTCGCCAGGAGCATGGCCGCGCCGGCCAGCAGGGTCAGGCGGTGGTGCGTGTTCATGGTCTCGTCTCCGTCCTTGCTTCATTCAGCATGGTGTTCCCCTGGGAAACGGACGGGGCGCGCCGAGGGTTCCACGCACGCCGGGCGCGCCCGTCAGGACAGGGCGAGCAGCGCCGCCCGGAGATCGCCGGGGGAGAGCGCGCCGGGCGACAGGGTGCCGAGCGACGCCTCGACCTCCGCGTGGGTGGCGGCCCAGACCGGGGCGGCCTTCGCCAGCAGGTCCATGCCCTGGGGCGTGAGGAAGAGGCGCCGGCCCCGGCGGTCCTTTCCGTCCACCATGACGCAGACCAGCCCACGCCGCTCCAGCGGCTTCAGCGCCGCCGTCAGCGTGGTGCGGTCCATGGCGAGCAGGGAAGCGACGGAACCCATGGTCGGCGGCTCCGGCCGGTTGAGGGACATCATCAGGGAAAATTGCCCGTTGGTCAGGTCGAAGGGGCGGAAGGCCTCCTCGAAACGGCGGGCGAGCGCGCGGGCCGCGCGCTGGACGTGCAGGCATAGGCAGCTGTCGCGGACCAGCAGCGTGGTCGAGAAGGGAACCGGAGATGGATCGGGAGCGGATGCGTTTGACATGAACCAAATATGTTGATATCAACGTGAATATCAAGAGCGCGGTCGCCGGCTGCGGGGATGAAAGGTCCCTTCCCACCATCCAATCCGGACCGCGCCTTCCCGGCCGAGAGGACCAACCGTTTCGGCCCACCCCCTTTTGGGAGACTGGACATGCACGCCGACGTCACCGAGGCGCACCGCTGGCTCGACCGGCTCGCGGGCGATTGGGTTCTCGTGCCGGAACCGGCCGCCGAAGGCGCGGAAACCGCCTGCCCCTCCCAGGGCGGCTGGACCGAGCAGGCCCGCTCGCTGGGCGGGCTCTGGCTCGTGTCGGAGGGACGGGGGAGCATGCCGGACGGCGCGCCGGCGAGCACCCTGCTGACGCTCGGCTACGACCCGGCGCGGGAGCGCTATGTCGGGACCTGGACCGGTTCGATGATGGCCCATCTCTGGATCTACGAGGGCACGCTGGATCCGTCGGGGCAGGTGCTGACGCTGGACACCGAGGGGCCGAACTTCATGGACGGGAACCGCATGGCCCGCTTCCAGGACATCGTCGCCTTCGAGGACGCGGATACCCGCACCCTGACCGCCCGCGTGCAAGGCGAGGACGGCGAATGGCGGACCTTCATGACGGCACGCTACCGGCGCGCCTGATCCCTCCCCTTCCCCACGGCATCCCCGACGGAGCGCTCCGAATGGCCCAGTCACGCCGCTTCTTCTGGTACGAGCTTTCCACAGGCGACAGGGAGGCCGCCGAGGCCTTCTACGGACGGGTTGCCGGCTGGACCACGCAGCCAGGCATGGTGTTCGACCGGCCCTACAGCTGGTTCCTGGCCGGCGGCGCCCCGGTCGGCGGGGTGATGGAGGCGGAGGCGGAGACGCCGGCCGGCCAGCCGCGCGGCTTCATCGGCTCCATCCTGGTCGATGACGTGGACGCCGTCGCCGCGCGGGTGGCGGCGCTGGGGGGGACGGTGCGGCTGCCGGCGCGGGACGTTCCGGGCATGGTCCGCTTCGCCGGGCTCGCAGACCCGCAGGGTGCTGCCTTCGGCGTGTTTCAGCCCATCGGCGACTGCCCGCCCCCGGATACGGGGACGCCGGTGGCCATGCGCTGGCACGAACTGCACGCCGCCGACCCCGAGGCGGCCTTCGCCTTCTACGCCGGCCTCTTCGGCTGGGAAAAGGGCGAGGCGCTCGACATGGGACCGATGGGGACCTACCAGATCCTGACCGCCGACGGCGTTCCCTTCGGCGCGGTGATGCGCCGGCCGGAGGCGGGCAAGCCGCCCTTCTGGCTGTTCTACATCGGCGTGGACGACATCCACGCGGCGGCGGCCCGCGTCAGTGAGGCGGGCGGAACGGTCCTGAACGGCCCCATGGAAGTGCCCGGCGGCAGCCACATCGTCCAGGCGCTCGACCCGCAGGGCGTGCTGTTCGCGCTGAACGGGCCGGCGGCTTGACGCGTCAGGCGTGAGAGGTGACTGAGTGCTTTCCGAGGCACAGACTCACCGAAGCAGGCCTCCGACCATCCTTCCAGCGTCATCCCCGCAAAAACGCATAGGCGCTAACTTTCACGGCTGACTGAAGCAAGCTTCGGACCACCCTTCCGTCATCCCCGCGGACGCGGGGATCCAGAGTTTCCAACGGTTCCGCTTTGGGAGGAACTGGATTCCCGCTCTCAAGCAAACTTCGTTTGCTCTGACGCGGCAGGCGAATGCCAGAAGCATTCGCCAAGAGCGTTTCGCGGGAATGACGAGGGGGAAGGTTGCAGGCTTCGGATAACCTGGCCGATGTGCAAAAGTTAGCGCCTATGGGCGAAAGTGGGATGACAGCAGGGTGCTGGCCTGCCACTGGCTCAAGTGGGCCAATCCACGCCCCTCACGGCTTGATGAGGCCGAGGAGGGCCGCCTTGACGGCGGCCTGGATGCGGGTGGCGACGCCCAGCTTGCGGATGGCGTTGTCGATGTGGAAGTTGACCGTGCGGTCGGTCACGCCGATGAGCACCGCGATGTCGGTGGAGGACTTGCCGCGCGCCGACCAAGTCAGCGCCTCGGACTCCCGTTCGGTCAGGCGGACGCCGTTCCCGGCCGGACGGGCCGAACCCTGCCCCGTCGTTTCGCCGGGGGTCCCGCGCGCGAGGCGGTGGCGGACGATCTCCAGAAGAAGCTCGAAATCGATGGGCTTGACGATGTAGTCGTCGCAGCCGAGCCGCCGTCCCCGGATCTGGTTCTCGCGCTGGCCGAAGGCGGTCAGGAAGAGGAAGGGTACGGCCGGCTGCTCCGGCCCGGCCTTCAGCCGTTCCAGCAGCTCCAGGCCGGACAGGCCCGGCAAGTCCACGTCGCAGAGGATCAGGTCGGGGCGGAGCCTGTCGATGGCGGCGAGGCCGGTGGGGCCATCCTCCGCCACCGCGACGGCGTAGCCTGCCTCCTCCAGCTCCTCCACCAGCAGTTCGCGGGTGCCGGGATCGTCCTCGATGCACAGGATGGTCTTGTCACGGTTCGTCATGGAGCCTCGCCAGCGGGCCTCCCCAGCGGCAGGCGGACGGTGACGGTGGTGCCGGCACCGGGCGTGCTGTCCACCGTGACCGTGCCGCCATGGGCGGCGACGTAACGGTCCACGAGATAGAGCCCGATGCCGGCGCCGGACACCCCCCGGCTGTTGCCGCCGCGGAAATAGGGGTTGAAGAGATGCGGAATATCCGCCGCGTCGATGCCGATGCCCTCGTCGGCGACGGCGACCACCGCGTGCCCCTCCTCGGTCCAGCCGGAGACGCGCACGGTGGCGCCGGGGCCGGAGTATTTCAGCGCGTTCGACACCAGATTGCCGAACAGCTGGGACAGCAGCGTGCCGTCGCCCTCGAACCGTTCCGGCAGGCCCGCGAGGTCGCCGGTGACGGCGGCATCCCCGCCGGCCGCCTCCCGCGCCTGGGCCGCCGCGTCGGCGACCAGGAGGCGGAGGTCGAGGGGGCCAAGGGCGGGGGCCGGCTCGCCCGTTCCGACGGAGGAGGAGAGCAGCACCCCCTCGATGATGTCGTTGACCCGGCGGACCGCGTCGCGGATCTTGCCGGACCGGACGGCCACATCCTCCGGCGTGATGCCGGACGCCAGCTTGCCCATGCGGTAGGCCTGCCCGTCGATGGTGGTGAGCGGCGTCTTCACCTCGTGCGACAGCATGGCGATGAAGCGCTTCTGCCGGTCCACCTTCTCGCGCTCCTCCTCCAGCCCGCGCCGCAGCACCTCTTCCGCCCGCAGGCGGTAATGGACGAGCAGCGCCATTGCCCATTGCGTGGCGATGGCGATGACGCGGTTCGCGTAGAAGACGGCTGTGATCTGGTTCGTCGGCGGCTGGATGAAGGTGCCGACGACCGACAGGAGGGTGGCAGCACAGGCGTACCAGAAGGCGGCGCGCTGGCCCTCGAGGATGCCGAGCACGATCGGGATCGCATAGGCGAAGCAGATCGACACGTTGTCGGCGCTGGTCACGGCGTCGAGCAGGAAGATCCCGCCGATGAAGGCCACGTTGCAGGCGCGTAGCGCGCGCAACGCCTGGACGGGCAGCGTCATGCGGAGCCCGCGCCTTGAGCCCCGCCACCCGGCGGCCCGGAGATCGAAGAGCGTGTTCCTGCCATGACGGACCCAGTTGCGGATGTGGCGCGCGCGGACGTGCCGGGTGCGGACGCCGCAGGCCGCCATTCCCCTGGGCGGTGCCGGGAAAGCGGGCACGGCCCAGGCGGCAGACTGCCGCATCCGTCGGGCCGAACGCAACCCGCCCCCGCCCGTCAGACCGCGCCCGCCGCTTCCGGCACGGGCGCGGGTTGGGGGGTCTCCGAGGCGACGAAGCGGCTGTTCTCCTGCCGAAGCCGGGCCATGGCGTTGTCGTAAAGGAAGGTCAGAAAGGCGTAACGCTTTCCCGCGGTCACCGGGCGGGCCTCGTGCAGGAGAGAGCAGGAGAAGACGATCGCGGCACCTGGAGGGGCCCCGTGGAGTGCATGCCCGAACTCCGGAAAGACGAGCCTTCCGCCCTCATAGCCGTCATTCAGGTTGATGGTCACCGCGAACTGGCGGTGGGCGGTGCCTTTCGTCGTGTTGTCGCGATGCGCGCGGAAATAACCCCGGTCGGCCGAATCGTAGCAGGCGACGAGGTAACGTTCGAGCCGCGTTCCTTGGAACTGATAGGCCTTCATCAATTCCGGAGTCAGCCGCCGCGCCAGCCTCTCGCGGATGGCGGCCCTGAGCCCCTCATCCTCGACCATGAAATCATAGCGGCGCTTGCGTTCGCTGTTCATGACCCCGACGGTGAGGCCATCGCGTTCCGTCATGAAGCCCGACGCGCTTCCGCCCTCCCTCTCGAAGGCGGTGATCAGCCGACGGCACAGCTCCGGCTCGAAGACGCCGGGCACGGTGAGAACCGGGGCCTGCGGGACGGCGGGCCGCTCTCCCGCGATGGGTGGCAGGGAGTCGAGCAGCCTGGCGAGCAGCGCCACGCTGGCCGCCGGGTCCCCCAGCGGGATCACGTCCGTGATCCGGTAGCGCGGATCGACGAGGTAGAGCGACGGGCGGAAGCCGTTCCTGCCGCTCGCGGCGTCCAGTCGGATCAGGCCGAAGGTCCGGCTGACGTTCCGGTCGCCGTCGAACATGTAACGGATGCCCGGAACCCGGTCCTTGAGCCGTCCCTCGTCCGAGGGATCGAGCGTCACGCACATGAAGGTGAGGTTGGTGTCGTCGAAGCGGTCGGCCAGCGACGCCATCGCGGCGAGGAAAGCCGCGCCCAGCGGGTGCTCCGAGGACGGAATGAAGGCGATCAGCAGATGACGGCCGGCCAGTGTGTCGACGTTGAAGCGGTCGTTCGCCCCGGTGCGGCCGCGGAAGAAGGGACAGGGCTCACCCGCGCCGAGCGGCGTGGGCTGGGCCGGCACGGGCTGGGCATTCATGGGCTGGGCATTCATGACCGGACGGCTCCCCGGCCGAAGGCGTTCAGAAGGGGCGCGGGCGTGCGCACGTGTCTTATGGCGGTCATGGCGGTCATGAATGGCTCGCGGATCGAGGATTGCCCAATGTTCCCGACCTGCCGCCCCGGGATAAGCTGCTAAGCTTCACAGGGGAGCCGACCCGCGGCGCGGCGCGGCGGAAACGCTTTGCCGCCCAGCGTGTTGGATGCACAAGCCCAAGCCTTGAGGAGTGCACCATGTCGCTGATCGCGTGGATTGTCCTGGGTCTGATCGCCGGCTGGATCGCCAGCCGGATCATGCACGGATCGGGTTCGGGCTTCGTCATGAACCTGCTGCTCGGCATCGTGGGCGCCTTCGTCGGGGGAATCCTGGTGAGCGTCATCGGCGGGCGAGGCGTGACCGGCTTCAACCTCTGGAGCCTCATCGTCGCGACCATCGGCGCGGTGGTGGTGCTGTGGGCCTTCAACGCGCTGGCGGCGCGGCGCCAGCGGCATTAGCCCGCCGCCGGCGGGGCGGCCCCGATGGCCGGGATCCTGCGCGGCTGGGTCCGGCGGACCTTCTCCGACCCGCAGGTCGTCACGCTGCTGGCGGTGCTGCTCGGCGGGCTGGCCGTCCTGCTGCTGCTGGGCGACGTGCTGGCGCCGCTGATCGCGGCGATCGTCATCGCCTACCTGCTGGAGGGCGGCACCGCCGCGCTAGTCCGGGCGGGGCTGCCGCGCACGCTCGCCTCGCTCGCCGTGTCCTTGCTGTTCCTGGGCGCCCTGCTGGGGCTGCTGCTGTTCCTGGTGCCGCTTCTGGTGGCGCAGATCGCGCAGGTGGCCCGGCTCCTGCCGTCGGTGATCGGCGGGTTGCAGGATTTCCTGCTTCGCCTGCCGGCCCGCTATCCCGACCTGTTCGAGGCGGAGCAGGTGAGCCGCATGGTGGACCATCTGCGCGCGGAGATCCTGACCGTCGGGCAGAACCTGCTGGTCTCCTCCGTTGCCTGGCTGCCGACGCTGTTCAATCTGGCGCTCTACACCGTGCTTCTGCCGATGCTGGTGTTCTTCTTCCTGAAGGACAAGGACCAGCTCCTCGACTGGGCGACCGGCTACCTGCCGGCGCACCGGCCGCTGGCCGACCGCGTGTGGCGCGAGGTGCATGCGGAGACCGGCCGCTACATCCGCGGCAAAGTCTATCAGATCACCATCGTCGGGATGGTGTCCTACGGCGCCTTCGTCTGGCTGGATTTGCCCTTCAGCGCCCTGCTCGCCGCCGCCTCCGGCCTGTCGGCGCTGATCCCCTTCGTCGGAGCACCACTGGCCGGCCTGCCGGTCGCCATCGTCGCCTACGCGCAATGGGGGCTCTCCGCCGAGACCGCCTGGTCGCTGGCCGTCTACACGGTGATCCAGGTTCTGGACGGATTCGTCCTGCACCCGCTGCTGCTGTCCGGGGTGGTCAACCTGCACCCGGCGGCGATCATCGCGGCGGCGCTGGTGTTCGGGGAGGTCTGGGGCTTCTGGGGCGTCTTCTTCGCGGTGCCGCTCGCCTCGCTCGTTCAGGCGGTCCTGAACGCCTGGCCCAGGAAAGTTCAGGATGGCCGGCTTGGCGGTGCTTTGGGGGGCGGCGCACTGGGAAGCGGCGCGTCCGGAGGCAACCCGGCGGAGGCCGCCCTTCTCACCAGGCCTGCCGTCGGTCCGGAATCGGCGCCCAGCGGCGGAAGTCGAGTCCCACCCCCCTGAGATGCGTCCGCTGCCACCAGCCGCGCCTGGGTGCCGGCGGATCGGTCCGGCGCCGTCCGGCGCTGGCCTCCTCGGCGGCCAGCAGCAGGCTCATCAGCGCGCGTTCCAGTGCGATCAGCTTCTGCCGACGCGCGATGCAGCGGCAGGCGCGGCTGCGCTCGCGCACGCTTCGAATGGCTTCATGAAAGCCCGCGAACTCCGCAGTCTGGCCCCGCATCGCGCCTTCTCGTAAATCAACAAAGTTCCGTTGGGAAAATATGGCGTTAAGCCTAAGGTTTCACCTGCACCAAGGCCAGAGCATCAATCCGAAGCGGCACCAAAGTCCTAGACCGGCGTGACTCCCTTGCTCGTCCCAGGAAATTTCAAGCCGCATCCAGCACTGGAAATGGCGAAGCCCCGGACAGGCCGGGGCTTCGCGCTGACAGCGATGAGGGCTTGCTATTCGGCGGCCACCACCCCGGCCGGCAAGGACCCGGCGAGGGCGCGCCGCTCGATCTCCCGCCAGGCGGTGAAGGCGAGGCTCTCCGGAAGCTCCACGTCGTCCATCGACAGAACGTCGCCCGCCTTGACCGCGCGGCGGAGCACGCCGTGGTAGAGCAGCCCGATCGGCAGATGGCCGGGGTAGTCGGCGATGCGCACCGCCTCGCCCCGGATGTCGAAGCTGCCGATCCCGTAGGGCAGCCGCTCGCCGGCCCGCAGATCGCGCTTTGCGATGGAGGCCACGGAGATGGTCGGGCTGGCCGAATTGTCGAGCAGAACGGTCTTCTGCCGCGCCACCCGGCGGATCGTCTTCAGGATTTCCAGATGGACGAAGATGTTGTTCTTCAGGATCACGTAATAAGGACCCTGGCCGGCGCGCAGATACTGGAGCGCCGGCTGCTGGCGCTCGTCGTGGCGGGCGACGATGAAGACGCCGTGCGGCAGCTTGCGCGACAGAACATAGTCGGCGATCGGCCCACCCGCCGCCTCCGCCGCCTCGGCGAGCTGGATGCCGGCGGCCTGTAGGTCGTCGTTCTCCGGGGTGAGCATGCCGGTGCGGGCGATGGTGCCGCCCAGCCCGTTGGCGACCAGGGCCTGCTCCATGCTGACCTTGGTGCCGTCGGTGAAGGAGGTCACCATCGGAAGGCTGATGCCCTGCTTGGCGCCCCAGAACTCCATGTCGGCGCGCGACGGGTCCTTGTTCAGGAAGCCCTTCAGGTTACCGTAGACGACCGGCTCGAAGCCCATGGCCCGCAGTTCCTCGGCCATCTCGGCCTGGACGCCCGGCTGGTCGCCGGCCGCCTCGGAGATCAGGCCGCGCCCGGCGAACCAGCTGCCGGCGGTGATGTGGAACTCGGTGTTCATGGTCACGACCGGACGGCCGGCGCGCACGGCGCGGTCGATCACGTCGGTCGCGTAGATGGGGTCGCCCGTGCATTCGAGCAGGACGTCGCAGGCCTCGAGCACCTCATCCAGGGAGTTGGTCAGCAGCTCCGGCCGGGGGTAGTCGGTGCAGTCCTGCGTCGGGCGCCGCGTCAGCACCTTCACGGCGGCGGCGTCCGCGTGGCGGTCGAGGCTCATCACGAAATGCTTGGAGACGAATCCGGTGCCGACGACACCGATGCGGATGATGCTCTGGTCCATGCCCTTCGTCTCCAACGTCATTCACCTGGCTCCCTCACCATTTCCGTCTCTCTGTGATCGGCGTCCTCGTTGCCGCGAAAGCCCTCGCGATTGAGCGCCGCGAAGGCCGCCGCCGGCACGTCCAGGATGCCGCCATACATCTCCAGCTCCTTGATGCGCTCGTGCCAGCTCGTCAGGGTGCGGTACCATTCCAGCGTGATGGTCTGCGGCGTCTTGTCGAGCGTGCCGTTCTCCAGCGCCGCGACGATGCCGCGCACGCCATGGGCGACGTTGTGCTCCGTCCGCCAGCCGAGCGCCTCGATCCGGTCGAAGCTGACCCGGTAGGACCGGTGGTCGGCGTCGCCGTACCACTCGATCTCCACCGGCCGGCCGAGCGCCGAGACGACCGCGTCGGCGAGGTCCTTGATGCGGTAGGTCTCGCTGTCGCTGCCGACGTTGAAAATCCGTCCGTTCACCTTCTCCGCAGGGGCGGTCAGCATGAAGATCTGCGCGGCTGCCGTGTCGCGGACATGGATCATCGGGCGCCACTGGCTGCCGTCGCGCATGAGCGGCAACTTGCCGGTCTTCCAGGCGCCATAGGTCATGCCGTTGACGGCCAGATCGAGGCGCATGCGCGGGCTGTAGCCGTAGACGGTGGACTGGCGCAGGACCACGACGCAGAAGTCGTCGTCGGCGAGCGGCAGCACGCCGTGCTCCGCCTTCTCGTTCGCCCGGGCGTAGGTGGTCAGCGGGTTGGTCGCCGTATCCTCGCTCGCGATCACGTCGTTCGGCAGGAAGCCGTAGATCGAGCAGGAGGATGGCAGGACATAGCGCTTCACCCCCGCCGCCTTCGCCAGCTCCGCGCAACGCACGCGGGCGCGGTGGTTGACGGCCCAGGTGACGGATTGGAACTGCTCGCCGGAAGGGTCGTTGGAGATCGCCGCGAGGTCGATCACCGCGTCGATGCCCTTGAAATGGATTGGAGCAAGACGGCGGACATCCTCCCGCAGCATTTCCAGGCGCGGGTGGTCGGGCAGAAGATGCTGGCCGAAAAAATAACGATCCACGGCGCGGACCGTGTGGCCCTGCGCCAAAAGCATCGGCACCAGCGTGGTGCCGATATACCCGCCCGCCCCAGTTACCAATACCCGCATCGACAGGTTCCCTTCCGTCCGGTGACCGGAACGCCCCCCGAACGACGCCTCCCCGATGGAGAGCGTCCCTCCGTGTTTTCATCGGAGGGACGCATGGCGTATGTCCAGGATATCTAAGCGTTCTGGCTAGTAATCAAGCGCTGGAAGAACGGCGGCGCGAGAGTGATGTTCCCGGGTCGGAAAGTCAAAACGGGCTGGAAAGCTCTGCCAAACGGGGGAGTATTTTGTCCTTTTCGGATAGCAAGGCTTCTTCTGGGGTTACCGGCCAGGCGATTCCGAGGTCGGGGTCGTTCCAAATAAGACCGCCGTCCTGATCGGGCGCATAATGGTCGGACACCTTGTAGGCTACCTCGGTGTCGGGCTCCAGCGTGCAGAAGCCGTGGGCGAAGCCGATGGGAACGAGCAGCTGGTGTCCCGATTCGGCGTCCAGACGGACCGACACATGGCGCCCATAGGTCGGCGAGCCGGAGCGCAGATCCACCGCGACGTCGAGGATCGCCCCGCGAAGCACCCGCACGAGCTTGTCCTGGGCCGCCGGGGGTCTCTGGAAATGCAGGCCGCGGATCGTGCCCTTCTGGGCCGAATAGGATTGGTTGTCCTGGACGAAGTCGATCTCGATGCCCGCCGCGCGCAGGGCACGGCGGTTGTAGCTTTCGGTGAACCATCCGCGCTGGTCCGGGAAGCGGCGGGGAATCAGGAGCTTGACCGCGGGAATCGCGGTATCACGCACGTCCATGAGCGGGCCTTTCGGTACAGTTGTGGGGGAAAATCATGCGGGCGGGTTATCGGAGCGGCAGGCGCGGACGGACTCACGCGGTGCTCACGAAAAGGCGCCGGCCCCTGGAAAGGGGCCGGCGCCGGTACTCACGCGGTGGGGGCGCCGATCAGAAATAGCGCTCCGGCACCCGCACCACATCATCGGGCATGATCGGGGTGGTCACCGGCGCGCGGCGGACCTCCTTCTTGGGATCGCTGCCGCGCGTGACCAGCACGAAATCCTCCTTGGCGCGGTAGGTGAAACCGCCGGCCATGGCGACCGCGGACAGGGCGGTCATGCCGTTGACGTATTGGTACTGGCCGGGGTTCCGGACCTCGCCCAGGATGAAGAAGGGACGATGGTTCATCACCTCCACGCTGACCCGTGCGTCGCGGACATAGCCCTGCGACAGGCGATTCGATATCTCCGTTTCGAGTTCGCGGGCGGTGCGGTCCTTGGCGGGCACCTCGCCGATCAGCGGCATGGCGACCCGGCCGGCACCGTCCACCCGGAATTCGCCGGAGAGCTGCTCCTCGCCGAAGACGATGACGCGCAGGGCGTCGCCCGAACCCAGGCGGTATTCGCTGACCTGCTGAACCGACCCCGCCTCTTCCATCGGGGCATCCACGCCGGCGCAGCCGACGAGGCCGGCGGCAACGGCGGTCAGTCCGAGAACACGGAACACATGACGTCGATTCATCCCAAACCCTTCCCTGGCTCTTTTCGGCGGTGCGGAGGAGCCCGCAATGCAACCCGCCCTCGGTGGTCTCGATCAGGAGACTAGCAAGCGGCGGCGCGTTGGGAAAAAGTGGAGATGAAGTAATGCCTTTGAGGAGGATCCAGCCCGTGCAGTTGGAGGAGTCTGGAAAGAAAAAGGACGCCCACCTCTCGGCAGACGTCCCTTTGTCTAGGCCTCTATACGGTTCGGCCGGAGCCGGACCGATTACATCTGCGCGCCGATGCGCAGGAAGATCTGATGATCGTCGTAGTCGAAACCGCTGAGGTTCGAGTTACGGGTCTCATAGGTATAGCCGCCGGTCAGGTAGAGATAGCGGCTGACCTGATAGCTGGCGCCGGCCGAGGCGGTGTAGACGTCGTCGGTACGGTCCACGCCGTTGAAATCATCCTCGCGGTACTGAAGACGGGCGTTGAGGATGAGCGTGCGCAGCAGCTCGTGGTCGGCGCCGATCGCGAAGATCGTGCGGTTGTAGCTGGACGCCACCTGGCCGCCCCGCGTGAAGGTCGATTCGCGCACCTGACGGTCGAGCGAGCCGGTGACCGTGGTGAGCTGCGTGACGTTCCAGACCACCCGGCCGCCGAGCGCCAGGCCGCTGAAGTCCTCCAGCGTGGCGGCGTCGTAGTTCTTGGCGAGATATCCGGCGTAGACTTCGCCGGTGATCAGGCCGCCCAGGTCGCTCGACACGCCGCCGACGACCTCGTAGCCGTCGGAATCGCGGTTGTAGCTGGACGAGTCGTAGCGGCTCCAGGTGTAGCTGCCGCGCACGAAGCCCTCAAGCCCCTGCATGACCTGATAGCCCAGCCGCAGGCTGGTGCCGTAGTCCCAGCGGTTCCGGAAGTCCTGGCTGACGTCGCCGACGCCGTTCACCTCGACCGAGGAGTAGTCGGTGTAGTTGGCCAGCGCCGACAGCCGGGCGCGGAAGCGGTTGAAGCCCTGCGTGACGTTCACTTCGCCGCCGGAGACGTTGTAGGTCACGGGTTCGGCGCGCGAGCCGATGCCGGTGGTGAAGTTGGGATCGTAATCGGGGTCGCCGCGGCCCTCATGCTCCCGACGGTGGAAGACCAGGCCGCCGACCGAGCCTTCGCGGGCGTAGTCGAAGCGGCCGTCCAGCACGGCGTCGTAGTCGGTGTAGTTCTCGTCCGAATATTCGAAGTGGTAGCCGCCCTCGCCGCTGAGCCGAAGGTTAACCGCGTGATTGTTGAAGTCCGAGCGGACGTTCAGCTGCGGGCGGACCACCGCGATGAAGTCGTCGCGGGTGTTGCGGTCGGTCGCGAAGACGTTGCTGTCGTAGGTCAGCCCCGTCTCGATGCGCGGCAGAAGCAGGAAGGAGCCGGCCCTGACGCCGAGCTGCTCAACCTCCGGACGGGGGCGTTCGAGCACGGTTTCGCCACGCTGCAGCTCCTGGGCGGAGGCCGGCAACGCGGTCAGCACCGTGGACGCGAGCGCGATGGCGAGGACGGACAAGGAGCTGGGCTTCATTGAGTCACCGTGCAGGAATAGAAGGACAATCGGGAACGAACCCAATCAAACCGTGGGGCCGCCATGCACTCGCCGATCGGAAGGCGTAACGGCCGGTCCCAGCAAAGACACCCCATGCCGCACCGCCCGCGCAACAGCGAAGTCTTCGGCGGTGAGGATTTCGGCCCACCCTGTGTTGTCGGCGCAACAAATCTTGGGCTGAGCCACAGGAGTCAGGCCGAAGCCTATCGGCTGCATGGTGATAGTCATAGAACCTTTGTGGAGGCGGAACCGATCAGGCGGCGCGCGTCGCCGGACGGCCGGGCTCTGTTGCGGCCCCACCGCCCGGTGACTCGCCTCGCCAAGGCCTGGGGCACCGCCATCCGGAACCGGCCCGGCGGACGCCCCGTTCTCCTCGAGGGGCCGGGCGGTCCGGCCCGCATTGCACCGACACGGGAGCCGCCGCATGGCAAAGCATCTGGACACCCCCCCGCCGCCGAAATCGCCCAAGCACCCGGACGACGACCTGATGCCGCCCTACGCGCCGGGCAGCGTTCCGCCCCCCGAGGGCGAGGTCCCGCATTCGACCGAGGAAAGGACGCCGCCGCCGGACAGCTATCCGCCGAAACAGACGCCCTAAGGGAATCGAGGGATGGGGCAGTCCGGGCTTGAGCCCGGACAGGCTCCGGAAGAGGTTGGAAAATCACCCGTACACAAACAAATGAAGTCGCCGGCAACATACCGGGGTACAGTTTGAGCATTGATTTGGATCGGCGACGATTGAGGAGCATCACAACCGCAAACTACGGAAGCACATTCGGACTTGCCTATCTCCACGTGCATCCCTAGTCTGCGGGATGGAATGCCGCGCTTTTGTGTGCCGTGCAGATCCAGGGGCGCGCCGCAGGGCGCGGCGTGGGCCGGACCGCCGGCTGCACAACTCCGGATTGCCGCGCGCCGCAGGGGCCGCGTTCCGTCCCGCATGGCCCGCCACCGCGAGGCCCATCCGCAACAGCCTGGATGCCATGGAAGACAACGGCCAGCACCGGCCCGACACACTCTTGCTGTCCGACCAGGTCCAACACCGCCTGCGCCGCGCCTATCAGCGGGCATCGAGCATCTTTTCCGAGTCGATGGCGGAAGCACCGGGAGAGCCCGCCGTGACGCTCGCGCAGTGGGCGGCCATGTCCACCCTGTGCGCCCAGGGTGCCGTGTCGCAGAACCTGCTGGGGCGGCAGACCTTCATGGATCCGGCCACCATCCAGGGCGTCATCCTGCGCCTGGAGGAGCGTACCCTGGTGGAGCGCAGCCCCGACCCGCAGGACCGGCGCCGGACCAGCGTGAAGCTGACCAAATCGGGGATCGAAACGGTGCGCGGCCTGGCACCCAGGGCGTTCGAGGCCCACCGCCAGACGCTGGCTCCGCTGACGCCGGCGGAGCAGGCGACCTTCCTGGCGCTGCTGGCGCGGCTGATGTGAAGGGGCGAACCGGCGCGGGCTGGAAAAAGGGGCCGACCGCATAGGACGGATCGGAACGGTGACTTTTGACGCGGGTTTGATATGTACAGCTCCGCCCCGTCAACCGCCCGAGCACGCCGCCCATGCAACGCCGCACGCCCCTTCGGCCGAACCGCCGCGCCACGCTCCTCGCCGCCGCCGGCGCCCTGGGCCTCCTCGCCCTCCCCCTCGGCGCCGCGCGCGCGCAGGATGGACCGATCCGCATCGGGGAGATCAACAGCTACACCGGCCTGCCCGCCTTCACCGTTCCCTACCGCCAGGGCTGGCAGCTCGCGGTCGAGGAGGTGAACGCGGCCGGCGGGCTGCTGGGCGGGCGCAAGATCGAGGTGATCTCGCGCGACGACGCCGGCCGGCCCGACGACGCGGTGCGCATCGCGCAGGAGCTGGTCAGCAACGAGCGGGTCGTGCTGCTGGCGGGCACCTATTACTCCCACGTCGGGCTGGCGGTCGCCGACTTCGCGGCGCGCAACAAGGTGCCTTTCCTGGCCGCCGAACCGCTGAGCGACGCGCTGACCTGGACCAAGGGCAACGCTTATACCTTCCGCCTGCGCCCCAGCACCTACATGCAATCGGCCATGCTGGTGGAGGAGGCGGCGAAGCTGCCTGCCAAGCGCTGGGCCACCGTGGCGCCGAACTACGAGTACGGCCAGTCGGCGGTCGCCTGGTTCAAGCAAATGCTGAAGGAGAAGCGCCCGGATGTGGAGTTCGTCGGCGAGCAGTGGCCGGCACTCGGCAAGCTGGAGGCCGGCCCCACCGTGCAGGCGCTGGCCGCCGCCAAGCCCGAGGCCATCTTCAACGTGACCTTCGGCGCCGACCTGTCGAAGTTCGTGCGCGAGGGCGAGCAGCGCGGCCTGTTCCGCAACCGCCCCGTGGTCAGCGTCCTGACCGGCGAGCCGGAGTATCTTGAGCCCCTGCGCGACGAGGCGCCGGAGGGCTGGATCGTGACCGGCTACCCCTGGGACCAGATCGACACGCCCGAGCACAAGGCCTTCCTCGACGCCTACCGGGCGAAGTTCAAGGATTTCCCCCGGCTGGGCTCGGTCGTCGGCTACAGCACCTTCAAGGCGATCGCCGCGGCCATCGAGAAGGCAGGCTCCACCGAGCCACAGGCCGTCACGGCGGCGCTGAAGGGCCTCCAGCTCTCCAGCCCCTTCGGCCCGATCACCTTCCGCGCCAGCGACCACCAGGCGACCATGGGCGCCTTCGTCGGCAGGACCACCGTCAAGGACGGCACCGGCACCATGACCGGCTGGCGCTACGCCGACGGGGCGAACTACCTGCCCTCCGACGAGGCCGCCGCGAAGATGCGGCCGGCGCCGTGAGGCACGGGCGCCGCCGCCGGATGAAGGAGTGACATGTCCTTCTATCTCGTCCAGTTCCTGAGCGGGCTCGCCACGGCGGCGACGCTGTTCCTGGTGTCGTCGGGGCTGACCATCGTGTTCGGCGTGACGCGGATCGTGAATTTCGCGCACGGGTCCTTCTACATGCTGGGCGCCTACATCGGCTGGTCGCTGGCCGAGCGGATCGGGTCGACGCCGCTGGGCTTCTGGGGCGGGGTGCTGGCAGCGGCGCTGGCGGCCGGGGTGCTGGGCGCGGTGATGGAGGTGCTGCTGCTGCGGCGGCTCTACCGCTCGCCGGAGCTGTTCCAGCTGCTCGCGACCTTCGGCGTGGTGCTGGTGGTGCAGGACGTGGCCTCCTGGATCTGGGGGCCGGAGGATCTGCTGGGGCGCCGCGCGCCGGGGCTGCGCGGGTCGGTGGAGATCCTGGACCAGGTGTTCCCGCTCTATGATCTGGTCTTGATCGCGCTGGGGCCGCTGGTGCTGGCGGGGCTGTGGCTGATGTTCCACCGCACGCGCTGGGGCACGCTGATCCGTGCCGCGACGCAGGACCGCGAGATGACCGCAGCACTGGGGGTGGAGCCGGGGCGCCTGTTCACCGGCGTGCTGTTCCTGGGCTCGGCGCTGGCGGGGCTGGGCGGCGCCCTGCAGGTGCCGCGCGAGGCGATCAACCTCGGCATGGACATGGGCATCGTGGTGGAGGCCTTCGTCGTCGTCGTGGTCGGCGGCATGGGCAGCCTGATGGGGGCCTTCGTCGCCTCGCTGCTGATCGGGCAGCTCCAGGCCTTCGGCATCCTGGTCTTCCCCGAGATCACGCTGGTGCTGGTCTTCCTGTTCATGGCGGTGGTGCTGGTGCTGCGCCCCTACGGGCTGCTCGGCCGCGCCGAGGAGGCGCCGCCCACCGCTGCCTCCCCCGGCCCGCCGCTGTCCGCGTCCACGGGCATCGCGGCCTGGGCGCCACTGCTGCTGCTCGCCCTGCTGGCGCTGGTGCCGCTCTTTGCGGGCGAGTATGCGCTGATCGTGCTGACCGAGCTGGTCATCCTCGCGCTTTTCGCCGCCAGCCTGCATCTGCTGATCGGGCTGGGCGGGCTGGTGTCCTTCGGGCACGCCGCCTATTTCGGGCTCGGCGCCTATGGGGCGGCGCTGCTGGCGACGAGCTGGGCGGCACCCATGCCGTTGGCGCTGGCCGGCGCGCCATTGCTGGGCGGGCTCGGCGCGCTGATCGCCGGCTGGTTCTGCGTTCGCCGCTCCGGCCTCTACTTCGCCATGTTGACGCTGGCCTTCGCGCAGATCGCCTGGTCGGTGACCTTCCAGTGGTATGGGGTGACCGGCGGCGACAACGGCATCCTCGGCGTCTGGCCCGATCCCTGGGCATCGGGCAAGACGGCCTTCTACCTGCTGACGCTGGGCTTGTGCGGGGGGGCGCTGTTCCTGCTGCGGCGGGTGGCATTCGCCCCCTTCGGCTATGCCCTGCGCGCCGGGCGCGATTCGCCCCTGCGGGCGGAGGCGGTGGGCATCGACGTGCGGCGGACGCAATGGTTCGCCTTCACCCTGGCCGGGAGCGCCGCCGGGCTGGCCGGAGGTCTCTACGCCTTTTCCAAGGGCAGCGTCTTTCCCACGCTGATGTCGGTCCCGACCTCGGTCGATGCGCTGGTGATGGTGCTGATGGGCGGCGTCCAGACGCTGGCCGGGCCGGTCGTGGGCGCCGCCCTGTTCCACCTGCTGCGCACCGAGATCATGAGCCTGACCGACCTGTGGCGGCTGATTCTGGGACTGGTCATCATCGGGCTGGTGCTGGCCTTCCCCAAGGGGGTCGTCGGCTTCGCCCGCGACCTTGTCCAGCGCGGGAGGGCGGCATGAAGCGGCTGGAGGTGAGCGGGCTGGAACGCAGCTTCGGCGGGGTGAAGGCCGTGCGCGGCGTCTCCTTCGGGCTGGATGCGGGCGAGCTTCTGGCCCTGATCGGGCCGAACGGGGCCGGCAAGACGACCTGCTTCAACCTGCTGAACGGGCAGCTCCGCGCCGACGCCGGCAGCGTGCGGCTGGACGGGACGGAGCTGGTCGGGCTGCCGCCGCGCCGCGTCTGGCGGCTGGGCGTCGGACGGACCTTCCAGATCACCGCGACCTTCCCGACCATGACGGTGGCGGAGAATGTGCAGACGGTTTTGCTGTCCTGCCGGCGGCGCCTGTCCGGCCTGTGGCGTCCGGCCGCCTCCTTCTTCCGGGAGGAGGCGGTGGCGCTGCTCGACCGCGTCGGCATGGGCGCGCAGGCGGACCGGCCCTGCGGCGTGCTGGCCTATGGCGACCTGAAGCGGGTGGAACTGGCCATGGCGCTGGCGAGCGACCCGAAGCTGCTGCTGATGGACGAGCCGACGGCCGGCATGGCCCCGAACGAACGGCTGGAACTGATGGCGCTGACCGCCTCGCTGGTGCGCGAGCGCGGGCTGGCGGTGCTGTTCACCGAACATGACATGGACGTGGTGTTCGGCCATGCCACGCGCATCCTCGTGCTCGACCGCGGGCAGGTGATCGCGGAGGGGCCGCCGGACGCGGTGCGCGCCGACCCGCGCGTGCAGGCCGTCTATCTGGGGAGTGCGGCATGACCGGGGAGCCGCTGCTGCGCGTCCAGGGGCTTCAGGCCTGGTACGGGCGGGCGCACATACTGGCGGGGGTGGATCTGGCCGTCGGCCGGGGCGAGGTGCTGGCGCTGGTCGGGCGCAACGGGGCCGGCAAGTCCACCACGATGAAGGCCGTCATGGGGCTGCTCGACGCGCGCGCCGGCTCGGTAACCTTCGAGGGGCGCGACGTCTCGGCCCTGCCGCCGCACCGCATCGCGCGGCTCGGCATCGGCTATGTCCCGGAGGACCGGCGCGTCTTCACCGAACTGACGGTGGAGGAGAACCTGGAGGTCGGCCGCCAGCCGCCCCGCCCCGGCGCGCCGCACTGGACGCCGGAGAAGCTCTACGCCCTCTTCCCCAACCTGGCGGAGATGCGTGGGCGGCGCGGCGGCCGGATGAGCGGCGGCGAACAGCAGATGCTGACGCTCGCCCGTACGCTGATGGGCAACCCGTCCCTGCTGCTGCTCGACGAACCGTCGGAGGGGCTCGCCCCGCGCATCGTCCAGCAGATGGCCGAGGCCTTGCGCGCCCTGAAGGCCGAGGGGTTGTCAATCCTGCTGTCCGAACAGAACCTCGCCTTCGCCGGCGCCGTCGCCGACCGCGCGAGCGTCATCGAAAAGGGTGTCATCCGCTTCGACGGTCCGATGCAGGCGCTGATGAAGGAGGAGTCGATCCGGCGGGCCTATCTGGCCGTGTGAGGCGCGGGGCGGACGACACATTCAGCTAGTGTTTTCGGGGACGACAAGCAATCGAGGAGCGACCACTTAGTCGTCATCCCCGCAAAAGCGGGGATCCAGGCTTCGCATCCGAGCCACGCCACCAGGAGTTCTGGATCCCCGCTTTCGCGCATGGGCGCTGACGTTTGTACATCGGCCCGTTTTGCCGAAGCCTGCAACCTCCCTCCTCGTCATTCCCGCGAAAGCGGGAATCCAGTCCTTCCCGTAGCGAACCCTTTGGAAACTCTGGATCCCCGCGTCCGCGGGGATGACGGTGGAAGGTGGTCGGAACCTTGCTTTGGTCGATCAACCCTCAAAGTTAGCACCTATGCTCGTCCGCGGGGATGACGGTTAACTTCTGATTGCCTGAGTTGTTTTCTGATCGGGAAAAGTTTTTACGCCAGCATGTCGAGCAGGCGCTTGGTATTATCCTGCGCTGTCGCCATGACCTTGGCGTTGGCGGCGAAGTCGAACTCGGCCGAGGAGATTTCGAGGACGACGGCGGGGTCGAGGTTGCCGACGGCGAGCTGTTCGCCGGCCGCCTGCACGCGCGCCTGGGCGTCCGCCATGCCGGAGAGCGCCGTCGATTGCGGGGCGAAGAGGGTGGGCGTCGCGGGCGCGCCGATCTCCATGGAACGGTCCTTCTCACCGATGCTGGAAAGACGCTACGCCCGCACCCTTAACCATTTGTAAAAACGGCGGCGCTCAAGCCGCCGTCAGACGGTCGGCCAGCCGCGCCAGGAAGGCGCCGGCCTCGGCCGTGTCGTGCAAGGACCAGCCGGCCAGGGTGGGCGACGGCGGGTCCATGACGCGGATGCCGAACCCCTGCCCTGCTCCGCGCTCGGCGAGCGCGCGGAAGGCGTCCTCGTCGGTTTCGTCGTCCCCGATGTAGAGCGGCACGGTGTCCCCGCCGGCCAGCCCGAGCGTGTCGAGCAGGGCCAGCACCGCCCGCCCCTTGTCCCAAGGGATGGCGGGGCGAAGCTCGAAGATCTCCTTGCCGCCGGTCAGGCGCAGGCGCGTGTTGCGCCCGGCGATGCCGGCGACGGCGTCGGCGACCCAGCTCTTGGCGGCGGGATCGACCTGGCGCGTGTGGACCGCGACGGCGAAGCGCTTGCGCTCGACCAGCGCACCGGTGACGCCGGCCATCGCGGTCTTCAGCTCCGCCTCGGCGGCGTCGATCTCCGGCATGAACTCGACACCGATCTGGGTGCGCAGGTTAGGGCCGCGGATGTCGAAGCCGTGGCTGCCGGCATAGACCAGCTCCTCCAGCCCGACATGGCGCGCCACGTCGTCGAGGTCGCGCCCGCTCACCATCGCCACCGGGCAGAGGGCCGCAAGCCGGCGGATCGTCGCGCGCACGCCCTCGTCCAGCAATGCCAGGTCCGGCCGCTCGACGATGGGGGTCAGGGTGCCGTCATAGTCGAGGAACACGGCGGGCCGGCGGCCTTCCAGCCCGGCCATGAAGTCGTCGAAGCGCGCGAGGGCGGATGGGGTGTCTGCCGTCGAATCCGCTAGCGGCTGTGCCAAGGGTCTTTCTCCCGCTGTCGCGTGTGGTGGCCCGGTGTCCGGCGCCCTCTGTCCGGCGCCTTCCATCCGGCGTCCTCTATCCAGTGCAGGGCCGGCGGGGAAACAGGACCGCCTCTTTGTGACCATCCGGCCACACCGCCCCCGGAAAAGGCCGCGCAGGCCCGGAAGGCCGCCGCATGGGTATTGAATCGCCCGCAGGGTGGATTACCTTCTGCGTTGCAGCAAGCGATTGCTGCGTCGCCCTTCTTGGGCGTTTCCTCCCTAGACTTGAAGGCCGCGCTTTTACGAGCTGCGGCCTTTTTTTTGGCCGGCGTTCAGGCCCGCGACCTTGGCCACGCCCGCCGGGCAGGGCTTCTTGTGCCAAAGTTTCGAGACCCCTGGCAATCCTGACCCTCGATATAACTCCGGTGTTTCCAGTTTAGTCCTTTCGGCATGAAACTGCCTCCCCGGCACGCTTGCGCCCGAAGCAGGGTCGGCGTTTAGCTTTGCCCTTTCCGGTCAGGATTCGGCCAAGGGGAGGAGCAGGCATTTGCAGGCACTGGTCAACGCGACGGTCCACACGGGCTTCGACGAGGCGGGAGCCGTGGCGGGGGACGCAGCCGTCCTGATCGACGGCGACAGGATCGCCGGCGTGGTCCAGCGCTCCGCCGTGCCGCCCCGCGTGCCGCAGCACGACCTGGGCGGCGGCATCCTGGCGCCGGGGTTCATCGACCTCCAGGTCAATGGCGGAGGAGGGCTGCTCTTCAACGACCGGCCGACGCTCGGCACGGCGCGGCGCATTGTCGAGGCGCACCGGCGCTTCGGCACGACCGGCCTGCTGCCGACGCTGATCACCGACAGCCGTTCCATCCGCGCCACGGCCATCGCCGCCGTCCGCCAAGCCATCGCCAGGCGGGTGCCGGGCGTTCTGGGCCTCCATCTCGAAGGCCCGCACATCGCGGCGGCCCGGCGCGGCGTCCACCACCCGCGCCACATCGCCCCGCCGGAGCCCGACGACCTCGCCCTGCTGGCCGGGGCGAACGGCTTTCCGACGCTCCTCACCCTGGCGCCGGAGACGGTGCCCCCGGACACCGTCCGCGCCATGGCCGCCGCCGGGCTGGTCCTGTCCGCCGGGCACAGCGCCGCCCGCCTGGAGGAGGCGCGGGCCGGATTCGCCGCGGGCATCCGGATCGTCACGCATCTCTTCAACGCCATGAGCCAGCTCGGCTCCCGCGAGCCGGGCCTCGTCGGCGCGGCGCTGGACGACGACGCCGTCTGGTGCGGCATCATCGTGGACGGCCACCATGTGCACGACGCCTCCGTCCGGCTCGCCTGGCGGGCCAAGCCGCACGGCAAGCTGTTCCTCGTCACCGATGCCATGCCCCCGGTCGGGGCGGAGGGAGGGGACAAGGCGGGCTTCACCCTGTATGGCGAGCCCGTCCGGGTCGAGGACGGGCGCTGCGTCACCGCCGACGGCACGCTGGCCGGATCGGCGCTGGACATGGCGTCGGCGGTGCGCAACTGCGTGGAGCGGATCGGCATCCCGCTGGACGAAGCCCTGCGCATGGCCGCCGCCTACCCCGCCGACGCGCTGGGCATCGCCCAAGAGCGCGGCCGCATCCGCACGGGCATGGCCGCCGACCTCGTCCATCTCGACGAGCGGCTGATGCCGCGCGCCACCTGGGTCGGTGGAAAAATGGCGCTCTGCTGAACGGAACCCCTGCCCCGTTGCCCCATTCTGTCGTATAGAAGCGCCCGAAAGACCGAACGCCGACAAGACCCCAACCCGATCCCAGGAGTTTCCCATGGACATCGCCCTGATGGCTGCGGCCCTGCTGTTCTTCCTCTGGCAGACCATCTCCGACTGACCGGTCGCCGACAGGCCAGCAAAACGGGGCGGCTCCTTCAATGGGGCCGCCCCGTTGCGTTTGTGGGGGCCGGACGGTTAGGCGGCCCGTTGCAGATCGTAAGGCTGGATCAGGATCTCGGCGGGAATCCGCAGTTCTTCGGAGAGGCGGCGGATCATCGGAAGCGTGAGCGCGCCGCGGCGGTTCAGCACCTCCGATACCCGGCCGCCGGAGCCGATGATCGGCTCCAGGTCGGCCCGCGTCAGGCCCCGCTGCTCCATCATGAACTCGACCGCCGCGATGGGGTCGGCCGGCGGTATGGGGTGATGCCACCGCTCATAAGCCTCCACCAGCGTCACCAGCACATCCAAACGGTCGCCCTCATCGGTGTCGGGCTCCGCGTCCCAAAACCGTTCGATCTCGGAAAGCGCGGAGGCGAGGTCCGCGTCGGTCTTGATCGGCGACACTTGCATTCAAGTGCTTTCGTGCGGCTTTGCCAAAAGGTCCAGAGGCACCCGGAGCGCTGACGCGATCCGCGTCATTGCGTCAAAGCTGCCGGGCTTCTTTCCGCTCTCGATTTCCGACAGATAGGATGGGGCGATGCCCGCAGCTTCCGCGAGACCCCGTAGGGTGAAGCGCCGGTGTTCCCGGAAGGCTGTGATCGGATGCCCTCCGTCAAGGATGCGTTCAACGACTTCGAATGGGTACGCCTCGGTTTCTCCGGCCTCAAGACGGGCCGAAATGGCTTCGATGTCGGCGAGATCCTGCGCATCGGTCAGAAGTTCCGTAAGCGCCTCGAAGTCGGCCCTCGTCAAAGTCACGCTGTCAGGCGTTTCCGCAATGGGCTTGATCGGCAAAACCTTCATCGACAGACCTCCCTACGGTTTCCGACCTTTACGACGGTAACAACAAGGGCGGTCCCGTCGATCCGGTATAGGGCTCGCCATTCACCGTGTCGAATGCGGCCAGTTCCACCGCCGAACGCCTTTGCCCAGGAATGCTGAGCGTAGGGATCGGCTGCGAAGATGTTCATCTTTTTCCGCAAAGCAGCGGCATCGGCCTTTGGCATCTGAAGAAATGCCTTCGCCGCGGCGGATTCGATGACAAGCTTCATAACAAGATGATCGCTGTTAGCGAACACTTCGTCAAGGCGCCGTCGCCGTTGAACAGCACGCGCCGTCCCAGCAAACAGAACGACCGTTCCGTCAGATAGTCACCCGAACAGCCAGGCCGCCCCGCGCATGCCGCTTTCGGCGCCGTGGCTGGCGCGCAGGAAGCGGGTGCGGGGGGGGGTTGCCAGTGCCCAGCGGCCCCAGCGGGCGGGGACGGTGTCGTAGAGGCCGGGAAGCCCCGACAGGCCGCCGCCGACCACCACCGTATGCGGGTCGAGCAGGTTGATCACGGCGGCGAGCGCGCGGGCGAGCGCGTCGGCGTGGCGGTCGAGGGTGCGCAGCGCGGCCGCATCGCCGGCCGTGGCGCGGGCGGCCAGTTCCGGCGGGGTGGCGGTCTCGCCGGTCAGGCGGGCATGCAGCCGGGTCAGGCCGGCGCCGCAGAGAAGCGGCTCGATGCAGCCGGACCGGCCGCAGCCGCAGGGCTCCTCCGGCCCGTCCTCCGCCTCGCGCCAGGGCAGCGGGGTGTGGCCCCATTCGCCGGCGAGGCCGTTGGCGCCCGGCAGGATCCGGCGGTCCACGACGATGCCGCCGCCGACCCCGGTTCCGAGGATGATGCCGAACACGACCGCTGCGCCGGCGGCGGCCCCGTCCACCGCCTCCGACAGGACGAAGCAGTTGGCGTCGTTGGCGAGCCGGACCGGGCGGTCGAGGCGCCGGGCGAGGTCGTCCGCCAGGGGCTTGCCGTGCAGCCAGGGCAGGTTCACCGCCCACACCGTTCCTGCCTCGGAATCGACGATGCCCGGCAGGCTGAGGCCGACGGTCGCAGCGCAGGCGCCGGCATCCGATTCCAGTGCCCGCACGGCGTCCGCCAGCGCGTCGAGCGTCCCGTCATAGGCATGGGGCGTGGCGGCGCGGTGGCGGGCGCGCTCCCCGCCATCGGGGCCGAGGGCGACGGCGGCGATCTTGGTGCCGCCCAGGTCGATGCCGATGCGCATGCGCGTCCTGCCTTGCTGGAAATCCTGCCCGGCCACGGCCGTTCCGCACACGGAACGACCCCGCCGGGCCAAGTCGGATTACCCTATACCCGCAGCCGCGCACCCCGACCAGCGGATCCGAAAGGCGCACCTCTCCATAAGAGCGCGATCAGCCTCCCCTTTGCACCGTCGCATGCCGGCGGTCGATCACTAGACTCAAGAATAGGGAGCACCGTGTGCCCGGAACATCCCGCCGCCGCCGGATCCATCCGCCGGCGGGGGCGGGCTGGACCGGGCGCATGGCCCCACCCATCACCTCAACGGCTTGTGCAACGAATGCCCATGGATCGCAACGCACCGAAGCCCGCCTCGTCCACGCCGCGCACCCCGACGGCCTCGCTGCGCCCGGACCAGAGGGAGGTCTATGACGGCCTCCTGCTGGCGCTGCTCGCGCGCAAGCGCCTTCTGGTGCTCGTCGGCGATGCCGGCACGGGCCGTGCCGGCGTGTTCGGGCATCTCCTGGAGCATGTCGCCTCGGACGGCGCGCTGGTCCTGCCGGTGGCCGCACGGACCGGAGCGCAGGTGGAGGAGCTGATCGCCGAGGCCGGCGACGGTGTCCTGCCGTCGGAGGAGGAGCGCGATTTCGAGACGCTGATCGGCGAGCTGGAGGAACGGCTCGACCTTGCCGGCTATGGCCTGCTGGCGGTCGAGCAGGCGCAGCTCCTGGCGGTCGCCACGCTGAGCGACCTCGTCGATCTCAGCCAGTCCGAGACGCCGGCCGGCCGCTCCCTCCAGGTCCTGCTCTGCGGCACGCCGGAGCTGGAGCGCATGCTCGCGGCCCCGGAACTGGCCCCGGCGGTGCGCGAAAGCGGCGTCATCTACCGGCTGGCGCCCGGTGCGACCCCGTCGGTCAGCCCGGCCATCGGCCTGTCGGCCAACCCTGTTCTGAGCGCGAAGGACACGCCCACCGTCGTCCGCCCGATGAACCGCGGTCCCGCGCGGGAGCATGACCGGAACGAGGCCGGACCGCCGGATTTCGACCGCGCGGAGCCCGGACGCCGGGACCCGCACCGGCTGGAGCCGGTCCGGCAGCGCGGCGAGCCGATCCCGGAACCGGGCGAGCCGGAGATGCCCCGCTTCCAGCAGGAGTTCCGCCGCCCGGCCAACGACGGCGTGCCCCCCGGCGCGATGGCGGGCGCGGCAGCGGGTGCCGATCCCGACTTCGCGCGGATCGACGCGGGCTGGCCGCCGCCGGACAACAGCGGCTGGGCAGCACCACCGCCGCGCCGCCGCCTGAGCCCCGCCCTGCTGGCCGGCGTCGCCCTGACCACGCTGGTGCTGGCGGGGACCGGCGTCGCCCTGACCATGCCGGACTCGCCCCTGGTGGAGCGGCCAGCCGCCGCGCTGCGGGACGGCTGGAACGGCGTGCGCGCCTTCGCCGACCAGAACATCGGCAACCCCTTCGCCACCCCTGAAGCCAACCCGTCCGCCAACGCCGGGGCGGCGAACGGGCGCGTGCCGGGCTTCGACCCCTTGCGCAGCCCCGTCGCCGTGCTGCCGAACCGGCCCGGCGGGACCGGCCTGCCGGGCGAGGCTTCGAACGGAACCGGCATGAACGCGGCCGGCACGAACGGGTCCGCCCCGAACGGCTACACGCCGCCGCGTGCCGAGCCGCCCGCCACGGTCGCCGCCCTGCCGCCCCCCCCGCCCGCCACGCAGCCGGATCGCGGTGCCGCCGGTGGATTGGCAGGCAGCACGGCGGGCGGCATGGCCGGTTCCGGCAACGGAGCGGAAGGCCCGGCGGAGCTCGACACCAACTCGCCCGAGACCAGCACCGCCGTGCTGCCGCCGCTGGAGGACCCGCCCAACGCCGGCGGGCTGCCCCCGGCCGAGCCGCAGGGCTCCGGCGATGCCGGTGACCCGGCGGAGGCCGAGCGGGTCCGCGCGCTGGTCGAGGAGGCGCGCCGCCAGATCGCCGCGAAGCACCTGACCACCCCGGCCGGCGACAACGCCTACGAGACGGTGCGGCGCCTGCGCGCCCTGTCGCCGAACGCGCCGGAGATCCAGGAGCTTCTGGCCTCCATGGAGTCCACCTACCGGCGCTGGGCCTCGTTCGCCGAGCAGCGCGGCGACTTCGGCAATGCCCGCCACTTCTACGAGCGCGCCCTGATCGTGGCGCCGAGCAAGGACGAGCTGCGCGAGCGCATCGAGACCTCCGACAAGCGCGAGGCCGAGGCGCAGAGCGGCACGTCCGTGAAGCCGGGACTGGAGTCCCGCGAAGCCGCCATCGCCTTGCTGCGCCAGCCGGCGGCGCTGCGCGACCTGCTGAACGGGAGCAACGCCAACCCCAACGCGCGGGTGGGCGACGGCAAGAGCCTGCTGATGCTGGCGTCCGAACAGGGCATGACCGAGGCCGTGCGGACCCTGCTGCAGAAACGTGCCCGCACCGACCTGCGCACCGGCGACGGTGCGACGGCGGTCATGTACGCCGCCTGGGGCGGCCATGAGGACGTCGTCCGCGCGCTGGCCGACGCCGGGGCCGACCTGGACGCCACCAACGCCGACGGCAAGACCGCGCTGATGGCGGCGGCGGCCCGCGGCCATGCCGGGGTGGTCAAGGCGCTGCTCGACCGGGGCGTCACCGTGGACCGGGCGACCGGCCATGGCTGGACCTCCCTGATGTACGCCGCCAACAACGGCCATGAGCGCATCGTGCGCATGCTGGTGGAGCGCGGCGCCAACCCCTACCGCATGGACAATGACGGCAACTCCGCCCTCACCCTCGGCGCTCTCCAGGGCCATGTCCAGGTGGTCGAGGTGCTGAAGCCGCGCTGACATCTCCGGACCGGACGGCGCGGCGGCCGTTCCCGGCTGGAAGAATACAGTCCAAAGATGACGGCTCCGACTTCGCAGCAGCATCAAATTCGTGTTCTTGGTGCTGCCGAGAAGCCCGCGGGACCAGTTGGCCACAAGCAAAGCGCCTACGCCCCTATCACGGGGTCGAGCCAAGTTGCCCCCAGGCACCTGGAAACGAGGAGCGCCGCGAAGGCCAGAACCGGGGTCCGCGCGTCCGCCATGACGTGCCGATAGGTGGACCGGAGATTGTGGTCCTCATGAACGTGCCCATGCTCGTGATGGTCATGATGCGCGTGACCATGGCCATGACCTCGGGCAGCGAGGATGAAGACGCTCGCTGCGTTCACCAATGTGATTGCGGTGATTGCGGTGATTGCGACGACAACCAGGGTCCGGCGTTCACCTGCGGCAGGTCGATCCTGGCCGAAGATGCGGTCGTGCCGCCAACGGTCCATGGTGTGCATGCTCAGCCGTTTCCAGCCTCGGTCAATGAGCCGTGCGTCCGATCGTCCAGCGCGTGACCTCGGCGTCGGCCAGGTTCAGCGGCACCTCGGGGTGGTGCACGCGGTGGAGGATAAGGGCGGCTTCGCCGGCATGCTTTGTTGGCGCACCGCAAGCCGGTCATTCAATGAAGGCACGTTCGTCCGCCGGACGGCAGCAGAGATGTTTCTCCTCGTTCGTCAGGATGGACCACGGCGCTTCAGCCTCGCCGGGGCTAATGGGAATGATGTTGATCGATAACGAGCGCATGCCGGTGACGGAGAACTCCGTGCCGGTGCGGATGGGCGTGCGGCTCCGGCCCTTCCCACCCCTCATGATCATGCTGGTGGTGCTCGTCATGAACGTGCATGTGGTCGTGGCTGTGAGCCTCATGGCAATGCTCGACTTCGACCAGGTTGCCTGACGGCCACAGGCGCGCCGCCAGAGCCGTTGAGACCGCCGCCAGGGTGCCCAGCACGGCGAAGGCAACCTCAAGACCGGCTTCCGAGCCAAGCCAGCCCGCGAGGGGATACGCAACCAGCCAACAGGCATGGCTGAGCGCGAATTGGGCCGCAAACAGCGCGGGGCGATCCTCAGCCTGAGCGGAGCGTCGCAGCAGCCTTCCCGAGGGTGTCGATACGGCTGCGTTCGCGGCCCCGAGCACGAACCACACCGGCAGCAGCAGAGGCAAGGCTGCGGCCAAATGCCCTGACAGAGCGCCTCCCCCAATGAGAGCCGCCATTACCAGAGTTCCTGCTGCGAGCAGCCAAGCTCCCAAGAGCATGACGGAACGGTCGGACAGGCGCTTGAGCAGGCGTGGGAGCAGGAAGGCTACTGCCATCGAACCGGTGCCGTAGGCGGCCAGGACGACGGCAACATCGCTCTCGGTACCGCCTAGAGCGCCGCGGACGAGGACCACGGTGTTCACGATGACCATGGCACCGGCGGCGGCAACGGCGCCGTTGAGCGCCAACAGGCCACGCAGTCGCGGCGTCTTCACGTAAATTCGGATACCGCGTGTGGTCCGCTCGTAGACACCGCCCCGTCGCTCCGCGGGCGCAGCCTTGGGGAGGAGGGCGGCGCGGACCAGCAAAGCCGATCCCAGAAAGCCGGCCACCGTCCCGGCGAACAGGTCGTGGTAGCTGACCACGGTCAGCAGGGCAGCGGCGAGTGTCGGACTGGCGAGGCTTTCGAGGTCGTAGGCGAGGCGGGCCAGGGAAAGCGCCTTGGTGTACTCGGCCTCATCGGGCAGCACGTCCGGGATGGTGGCCTGGAACGTCGGCGTGAACGCTGCGGACGCCGACTGGAGCACGAAGATGAGGACGTAGACCTGCCAGACCTCGGTGACGAAGGGCAGGCTCAGCGCGATGACCGCGCGGACCAGGTCCATGGCGACCAGAAAGGCACGCCGGGGCAGTCGGTCGGCGAAAGCGCCCACCACCGGCGCGATGCCGACGTAGGCCACCATTTTGATCGCCAAGGCCGTGCCCAGGATCGCTCCCGCCTGAGCACCGCCCAAGTCATAGGCGAGCAGGCCCAGCGCGACCGTCAGGAGGCCCGTGCCGATAAGGGCGATGACCTGCGCCAGGAACAGGTGACGGTAGGTCCGGTTGGCCAATGGGGAGAACATGGGCAACCTCTCGGGGTGTCTGTGAGGTGCCTAACCCAGCTAGGTCAGAGATATTTGGTGATCTCCTTGAACTCCCGGGCAGCCGCTTTGCCGTCCTGCCCGGGTTCGCCCATGGCGTGGTCGAGGCAATGGTCGAGGTGGTCGTGGATGAGCGTTTTTTTCGCGGCGCGCACGGCGCTCTCGACCGCATGAAGCTGCTGAGCGATGTCGAGGCAGGAGCGCTCCCCCTCGATCATCTCGACGATGCCACGCAGGTGGCCTTCCGCGCGCTTGAGGCGCTTGATGATCTCGGGATGGGAAGAATGCTTGGTCATGTGAGCGAACCTATCCCCCGGGAGGGCATAGGGCAAGCTCTCCCCTCCAATCATATGTGGCGCTGCTATCCGTCTGAGTTCGGCAGCCGTGGGGATGCAGCTGGCAGTTTACAGCTTCCCCCCGGAGGGGATACCGTGCCGGTGCCTTCGGGTGCCCGGTGAATGCGAACAGGTCCCCACGATCCCGACCCTCATGTCGAAAACATTGCTCATGACTGGCCTGCGCCTGATGACCGCCTTGGCGGTCATGCTGGGCATGCTGTCGTGGGGGAACCACAGCATCTCCTCCCACGGGCCCGGCATGGTCTTGGCTGCCGCGGACGCGGATCATGGTGCTGCCGTGGGCTTGGACGAGGATCACGTCCATGAGGGTCACGTCCATGACGAGGATCCGGGCGAGGAGCCGCATTCCGATCCTGTCCATGGCCACAATCCCGCGGATCACTCCCATGTGGCCATGAGCTTTGTCGCAGCACCGGCTATGTTCACCGTCGCCGCGCGGGCCGCCTGGCAAGGTGGGGCGTCCTGGGCGGAACACGGCGAGCCCCTCTATTTCCTCGACCGTCCTCCACGGTCCGGCGCCGCTACGTGACCATGCCGTTGCCTTAGGCGCGGCCGTTCCAAGCACGAACACCGGAATCCTGACGATGAACGGACCTCTGCACGGAGTCCGGTCACGCGCGCTGCTCATGCGCTCGCGAACCGCGCTCCTTGCCCTCGTGGCCACTTTCCTGCTGCTTGCCTTTACCAACCCTGACGCGCTCGCGCACAGCGTGACGCAGGGGGACAAGGGCTACATCCAGGAGATCACGGGCACCCACCTCATTCCCTTCGCATACCTCGGCGCCAAGCACATGGTGACGGGGTACGATCACCTCCTCTTCCTGTTTGGGGTCATCTTCTTCCTTTACCGCCTCAAGGACATTGGGCTCTACGTCAGCCTGTTCGCCTTGGGGCATTCGACCACGATGCTCCTGGGCGTGTTCCTCGACATGCACGTCAGCGCCTACCTGATCGACGCCATCATCGGCTTCTCGGTCGTCTACAAGGCGCTCGACAACCTCGGCGCTTACCAGCGCTGGTTCGGCGTCCAGCCGAACACGAAGGTGGCGACCTTGGTCTTCGGTCTGTTCCACGGGTTCGGGCTCGCGACCAAGATCCAGGAATTCGATATCGCCCCGGACGGCCTCCTGCCGAACCTTCTCGCCTTCAACGTCGGTGTCGAGATCGGCCAACTGCTCGCGCTGTCGGCCATCCTCATCGCCATGAGCTACTGGCGCCGCAGCGCCGGGTTCCGGCGCCACGCCTATACCGCCAACGTAGCGATGATGACCGCCGGGTTCATGCTGATCGGATATCAGCTGACCGGTTGGGCCGTCGCCTCCTGACAAGGATGACATCCATGTACAACACGAAAATCCCCGCCCAGGCGGATCTCCCGACCTCCGGGCAACTGCTGCGCTCAACGGTGATAGCGGCCGTGACCGCTGCGGTGCTGTTGGTCACGACCGTGCTTCCGGCCGAATACGGCATCGACCCCACCGGAGTGGGCCGCGTGCTTGGCCTGACCGAGATGGGGGAGATCAAGGCCACGCTCGCCGAGGAGGCGGAGGCGGACGAACGCGCAGCCAAGGAAGGCGCTGCGCCCCCGACGCCGGCGCCGGCGACCGCCGCGCCGGACCAGCGCTCGGAAGCTACAGACGCCTTCCTGTCCCGCTTGGCCGGCTTGGTGGTGCCGTCCGCGCATGCGGCGATGGTGGTGCCTGCGTCCCCTGAAGTTACAGCCGCGGTGACGACCGTCGCCGAGGCAGCGAAGTCGGACGAAATGTCGCTCACGCTGTCTCCCGGTCAGGGGGCCGAGGTCAAGGTTGCGATGAAGAAGGGTGCGAAGACCAGCTTCGCCTGGACGGCCGAAGGCGGGGTCGTGAACTTCGACACCCATGGGGAGCCGAGCGACGCGCCGAACAAGACGCACAGCTACAACAAGGGCCGCGGCGCCGCCAAGGACGAGGGCGAAATCACCGCGGCCTTCGATGGCAATCATGGCTGGTTCTGGCGCAACCGCGGCAGCCAGCCGGTCACCATCAAACTGCGCGCCAGCGGCGATTACTCGAGCTTCAAGCGCGTGATGTAACGAAGAGCCTGGCCCTGCGCAGTCTGTCTGCGCAGGGCTAGCCAACTGAGAGCCTGTTTGACTGAAACCTGCTTCTGCCTGTTGGTGACGGCAGGAGGAGTGGACGATGTGGACAGACGCGCAGCGGGAAAAGTA